>MPML01000028.1 GCA_002238445.1 Caldilineaceae bacterium bin5 | reverse complement strand
GCTGCGCCCCCGCAACGCCCCCCTACAAAAACATGCCTCACCGACCGTGTTTACACTTCCCCAGCATCGTGTCTGGCGAACGGAGTCTACTCCCCCACTTGCCGCTTCAACCCACCGACCACCGACCTCCAGCCGCAGAAGTTACTGACCCCTGACCACCGACCGGGTGCCTTCTTCGCAACGTGTCGGCTGGCGAGCATGGCGGCGACTATACACCAGTTGCCTCACCTGGAGCCTGAATGGTTCCAAGGATGACTGGATGGTCAGGTACTGTGGCTTAGTAGTTACAGATAAACTTCCACACTTCCCGGAAATGCGAAATCCTTATTGTACTCAGCCCTCAATTAATGGCAAACTTTCGCCTTCGTTGTAGAAGTTTTGCCCAACTACGTTCTTCATTGAATCTGGCAGACGAGCCCTCCCCCCGCTCCGGTTTCCGTACCTTTCGGAACCTCCCACAACCAAGCCCAGACCAGCCTTCTCGCGAAAATCCGCACAGTTTCTCCGAAATCCATTTACGAACCGCAAATCAACGGCTCTAAAGCATGACAAAAAACCCGTCACTAAGGACAGGTTAGATCGGTACGTCCCCTGGAGCAGTTGGCCAGAGGTTTATAGAATAGCAGTCTAATGGATTCTGTGTCGCCACCTGAACCCAGGCAACAACATACGTCTCGCTAGCTGGCGAGGAAGGTAATGCAAAGAGCCCAATATGCTTCATACGGCGTTGTATGCCTGCATCTGGCTATTGTCGCTCTTACGAGCAATCACGTCCTGGCAGCCTCTGCCTTAGAGGCAAACAAGGAATCTACTGCGCAACGGAACTTGACTTCATTTTACCTGTGAAACCCTTCTCCCGTCAAGAAAGGAATCTCATGTGCCATTTCACAAGGAAGACAGAAAATGTACCGCGCCTGAACTGTCTAACCGATCAGCTCGGGAAAACTGGTTGCCCCAGGGAAAAAGTCCTGTCGTTCGAAGCAGAAGGGAGTCTGACGATCTGCCACTCTCGGACGCTAGCCAGCGAGTCTAGTCAGAGATCCCATCAGGACTTGTAGGATCCCCTGCCTTCCCTTCGCCGGCTAGTCTGACGCGCCGCCCTCGCCCTCGCTACGAATAAACCCGAGTGCAATCATTCGCAGCAGTAGAGGATGACCGTGAAAGGGCTCGTGGCGCAGACTCTCGGCGATCAATACCGCGTGGCGCGCAAAGCCCTGGTGCCCGGCGAAGTGCATCCAACCCGCCTGGGCCAGCAACGCCTCCCGCAACTGCTCGGCTAGTTCCTGCGGGATCTCTTCAGTTACAATCGAGCGCGCCAGCTTCTCCAACTCCTCCACTGGCAGACTGGCCAAGGGCTGCAATCCTGTTCGATCCCCCGCACTCCCTGGCGCCCGTCCACCCGGTCTACTGTGGTCCTCACCCAAATTTCCTGTCGAAAAAACCCAGCCAGCCATAGCCGGATGACCAAGCAGCATCATCGTTACCTGCGACAAATCCGTATCTTCCTGGGCCCACAGCTCCGGGCCTGAAGCGAGCAATGAAGAGAGTTGAGGCAAAGTCGTTTCAAAACTGTGCGCAAGAATCGACGGGCAAAAAAGTGTGAACTCCTCTGGTAAAGTTCGGGAGGACGCCCGCCAGTGCCTCTCTAAACAATGTTGCAAGCACTGGCGTCCATAACCGTAAGGGATGGTAAGAAAGACGGCGCTCTCACCAGGCGCCAGTGAAATCGACAGCATCTCGCCAACCTGCCGCTTGGCCGGCAGATGCTCGCTGTCCACATTTTCGCCGCCGAACCCTTCGAGAATACCTGCCATCCTGTTAATGCGCAGACCGATCAAATCACAATCAGGCCCGCTTCCGTTCCTCAGAAACCAAAGGTGCTGAGTTCCCTGAAAATCACAGGGGGAAAGCAGCGCCCACCATTCGTCTGCCGGATCTGGATCCCAACGTACCCCTGCCATTTTCAGCTTCCGCAAATGCCGCGACGCCGCCTTCGCTAGTTCCGGCCGCAAACTGGCCTGGAGAGTGTGCAACGCGGCCGCGCTCTGCGCCCCTACCTCGCCGCCCCGCAGCGCCCCCAACTGGTCCAAGGCGGCCTCCGCCACAGGTGTGCGGGCATCGTAGGCGATCAGCCGCAGCAGCTCCGGCCGGTCTGCTTCAGCCAACTGGCCGATAAGATCAAGAACCAGAAAGGCAACATCCTGGTTTTCCTGCCGCATCTGCCGCACATATTCCAGCAGGACATGCCGGTTGGTCCGCGCCTCCTCCACCGCCTCCTGCAGGCTCTGCATCACGATCAGGTTCGGGTCTCTGAGATCGCCCATCAGGCCCGCTGAAACCTCAACCTGAAGGAACCTTTCCAGGATCATGGCAGCCGTCAGTCGAGTCTGTGTGGGGTTGTCTCGTCGGCCGGCCTCTTTCCGCAGCATCTCAACGACTTCCCGACCCGATATCAACGCCGCCAGACGGCCCAACCCGCCCCGCATCTGGCTGCTGCCAGTGTTCAAATGCCTGCGAATCGCCGGCAGGACCATCGAAGGCGCGTGATCGCGTGCGATCTTCTCCACCTCCTGCATCAGCTCCGCATCCGAAGACAGATTAGCCAGCCCCGCGACCGCCTCTTCGACCAGCCGCCTCGCCTGAAATGAGTTAATGATTTTATTGCTCATCATTCAAGTATACCACGTGAAAAATTACAGGTCCGTTTGCTTCTGGTTCTGCCAGATGGTAGACTGATTTGGGACGCAAGACAGTGTATTTTGTGGCCGAGAATCCTCTCCGGTCCTACGGCTCCGCAGGAGCAAGCCAACATGGCACAGGCGTTATATCGCAAGTGGCGCAGCCAAACTTTCGATCAAGTGGTGGGCCAGGAACACGTAACCACCACCCTGCTAAATGCCCTGCGCGATGGCCGCGTGGCCCACGCCTATCTGTTTGCAGGACCGCGTGGCACCGGCAAGACTTCCACCGCCCGTATCCTCGCCAAGGCCCTGAACTGCACCGATGAAAACAGTCAGCCCTGCAACCGCTGCAGCCACTGTACCGCCATCAACGAAGGTCGCATGTTGGACCTGATCGAAATCGACGCCGCCAGCAATAACAGCGTCGACGATGTGCGGGAACTGCGCGACAAGGTCGGCTTCCAGCCCAGCGAGTCTCGTTACAAGATCTACATCATCGACGAAGTGCATATGCTCAGCGCCAGCGCATTCAACGCCCTTCTCAAAACACTGGAAGAACCTCCCCCATACGTGCGTTTCGTCTTGGCGACTACCGAACCGCACCGCATTCCAGCAACCGTCCTCAGCCGCTGCCAGCGCTTCGATTTCCGCCGCATCCCTGTGGCCGAAATTGCCGCACATCTGACTTTCATCGCCGCAGAAGAGGGATTTCAAGTACAGGAGGCCGCTGTCTTCGCCATCGCCCGCAGCGCGCAAGGCTGCATGCGCGATGCCGTCAGCCTTCTGGACCAGATGACCAGTTACGGTGCAACCGCCTCAACCGAGGAAAGCCCTGCAATCTCTTTGGAACAAGTCCAACAGGTGCTGGGCAGTGTTGCTACCGCTACCGTGGCTGCATTTGTTGAAGCTCTCGCAGCCAAGGATGTATCCGCGGGACTGCAACTTATCCATGACCTCCTTCTGCAGGGCGGCAGCCTGAATGAATTCGCCGCCCAGGTCATTGAACATCTTCGCGGCGTGATGCTCGTCCAGATGGTCGGCGATAGCGCCCTCCTCGAAGATTCCGCACCGGATACTGTGCAGACTTTGCAGCGGCAGGCCAAGGATTTGTCCAAGTCGGAGACGCTCTGGGCCATCAAACGGTTCAGCGAGGCCATGTCTGAACTCAAGGGCGGATTCCAGCCCCAACTCCCCCTGGAATTGGCGCTGGTCGAGGTCATTGAGGGCGAACCCCAGCAATTCGCCCCGCCAGCACCTGCCCAAACACTTTCCCAACCGGCCGCGCCCAAGCCGCCGGCCAAGGAAAAGAGTACCGCTCAGCCCAAGACTGGGGCCTCCAGCAGTCCCGTTGCCGAAAAAAAAGAAACCACACCCTTGGACAAACAGGCAACCCAACGGCTGAGAGAGAACTGGGACCGATTCTTGAATACCGTTCGCGAACGGTGTGGACCAAAAGAGCAGGCATCGCTGCGCTCCATCAGGGATCTTGCTATCGGGGGTGACTCCGTCGCCATGGCTTTTGGCAATAATTCGTTCACGCTCGGCGTGATTTCCGAGGCCAAAACAAAGGATTCCGTCGCCGTCATCTTGTCCGAAATCCTCGGTCAGCAGGTATCTATCATCTGCCAAAGCGGCGAACAAGCTACGATTCCCACAGCCGCAGGACGGGCAGTAGAGGAAGCGTCTGCAGACGGGCAGGACCCACTGTTAGAGTACGCGGTCTCGGAGCTGGGCGCCGAGGTCAGTGACGGCCGTCGCTGACGACCGGACCTCTTTGCACATCTAATAATTTCGAAATGGGAGTGAATTCTATGGCAAAAAAGAAAAGAAATCGCAGAACCAGAAGCGGCGCCAATCCGTTTGGAGGCGGCGCAGCTGGTCCACCCGCTGCCGGAGGGCTTGGCGGCGGCATGGGCGGCGATCTGGCTGCACGCGTGCGCAAAATGCAGGGCGACATGGAAAAGGCCCAGGAAGAACTCGCCGAGGAAATCGTGACCGGCAGCGCCGGCGGCGGTATGGTCGAAGTGGACATGGACGGACATCAAGCCGTGCAAGCACTGCGCATCAAGCCGGAGGTCGTCGATCCCGAAGACGTGGAAATGCTGGAAGACATGCTGATGGCCGCCATCGGCGATGCCTCCGAAAAAGTCAAATCCCTGACCGAGGACCGCATGGGCGGATTCACCGATGGGCTCAATATCCCAGGCCTGGGATTCTAGGATCACCCAATGCAGCCGCTTGCTCAGCCAGTCACAAATCTGATCGACGCTTTCAGCCGCTTGCCGGGCATCGGGCCAAAGTCCGCGTCTCGTCTCGCCTATTTCCTCCTCCGAAGCGATGAGGAAATAGCGCTCTCCTTGGCGGCCGCTCTACAGGAGTTAAAAAAGCATACACTCTTTTGCGGCGTCTGCCACAACATCGCCGACAGCGACCCCTGCTCCATTTGCGACAGTGAACAACGCGACAGTTCGATCATCTGTGTGGTTGAGGAGCCGCTCGACGTCCAGGCTATCGAGCGCACGGGAACCTTCCATGGACTTTATCACGTCTTGCACGGCGCGATCTCGCCAGTGGAAGGAATTGGGCCTGACGACCTGAAGCTTCGGGAACTACTCTCTCGGCTGCAGAGCGGCCATTCCAGCGACCCGGTTGATGTCGGTGAGACGCGGGAACTCCTGGTCGCCACCAACCCAAACCTTGAAGGCGAAGCCACGGCGATGTACATTGCCAGGCTCATTAAGCCACTGGGCGTACGCGTAACCCGTCTGGCGCGCGGCCTGCCCACCGGCGGCGATCTCGAATATGCCGATGAAATGACCCTTAGCAACGCGCTGGCTGGCCGCCTGGAAATGTAACCGCCGCCGCCAGTGCTGCCCGCCAAGAAGGTGTATCGAGATGGCTGAACCCAAAAGTAAGCCGCAAGCCAAAAGCTTGCAGAAACCCCCGTTCCCCAACAAGCTGACCAACCTGAAACAGGCCTGGCAGGAGAATACGCTGACCCCGGTGGTGCGGCGGTTCCCCGAACGCAAAGAGCGTTTCACGACCAGCAGCCCCTCCATCGTCGTCCAACCCCTCTACACACCCTCCGAAAAGGCAACCACCGAGGAAGTCGCCGCTGAATACCTGCAGAAATTGGGTTTCCCCGGCGAGTTCCCCTTCACCCGCGGCGTCCAGCCCAATATGTATCGCGGCCGCCTCTGGACCATGCGCCAGTACGCCGGCTTCGGCTCGGCTTCAGAAAGCAACCAGCGCTACCACTACCTGATCGAACAAGGCCAGACCGGTCTTTCCGTAGCATTCGATCTCCCCACCCAGATCGGCTACGACGCCGACCACGATCTCGCCCTGGGCGAAGTAGGCAAAGTAGGTGTCTCTATCAGCTGCCTGCAGGACATGCGCACCCTTCTGCAAGGTATCCCTCTCGACAAAGTTAGCGTCAGCATGACGATAAACGCGCCGGCGGCCATCCTCCTGGCCATGGTTGTTGCAGTCGCCAAGGAGCAGGGCGTACCGCTGTCGCAGCTTCGGGGCACTGTCCAGAACGACATTCTGAAGGAGTACATCGCCCGCGGCACCTACATCTTCCCACCCCTGCCTTCAATGCGCCTCATGACCGACCTGTTCCGCTACTGTGCCGTCCACGTGCCTAGATGGAATACCATTTCAGTCAGCGGCTACCATATCCGTGAAGCCGGCAGCAGCGCCGTCCAGGAAGTGGCTTTCACGTTGGCAAATGCCGTCGAATACGTGCAACAGGCGATCAAAGTCGGTCTCGACGTCGACCGTTTCTCGTCCCAAATCAGTTTCTTCTTCAATGCGCATAACGACTTCCTCGAGGAGGTAGCCAAGTTCCGCGCCGCCCGTCGCCTGTGGGCAAAGCTGATGCGGCAACGATTCCGCGCCAAAGACCCAAAGAGCTGGCGTCTGCGATTCCACACCCAGACCGGTGGCAGCACCTTGACGACGCAACAGCCTGACAACAACATTGTCCGCGTAACGGTTCAGGCCCTGGCCGCCATTCTCGGCGGCACCCAGAGCTTGCATACCAATTCCAAGGATGAGGCCCTCGCATTGCCAACCGAGAAGGCCGTCGAAATCGCTTTGCGCACCCAGCAGATCCTGGCCGGCGAAAGCGGCGTCGCCGACGTCGTTGACCCGCTTGGGGGCAGCTACTACATCGAATGGCTGACCGACGAAATCGAACGCCAGGCCTGCGACTACCTCGAACGTATCGACGAATTGGGCGGCGCAATGCAGGCTGTTGCCGACGGTTTCATCCAGCGGGAAATACAGGAGTCGGCCTATGCCACAATGCGAGCTGTCGAAAGCGGCGCACAAACAGTTGTCGGCGTCAACAGCTACCAGGGTGGAACTGGCATCCCCGAAGAAACCCTGAACGTCGACGAGGCCGTGCAAAACGAGCAGATCGCCGCGCTGGCCTCTCTGCGCGCTACTCGCGATCAGGCCAACGTATCCGCAGTACTGCAGCGCATAGAACAAGCCGCCCGCGCTGCCGACGAGCCGCTGATGCCCCTCTTCGTGGAAGCCGTCGAAAACGATGCCACCGTAGGCGAAATTTGCGACACGCTCAGGGCAGTCTTCGGCGAATATCAACCGACAAGCTGGGTATAATGCAGAAGCAACCCAATAGCTCCTACTGTTTTGTCTGCGGCCTGAAGAACATTGCCGGCGTGAAAGTGCGATTCTATGAGACTGTAACCGCCCAAGGAGACGCTGAAATCCTGGCCCGCTTCGCTGGGCAGCACTGCCACCAGGGCTACCCGGGGCGCATGCACGGTGGCGTCCTCACCGGCGTCCTCGACGAAACCATCGCCCGCGCCATCAACTACGGTTCAGGCGTCGACGTAGAGAGATGGGGCATCACCGCCGAGCTGAATACACGGTTCTTGCAGCCCGTTCCGCTCGAAGCGGAAATCAGCGCCCGCGGCCGTGTCCTGACCCAAAACCGGCGCATGTTCACCGGCAGCGGCGAAATCTATCTCCCCGACGGCACAGTCGCCGTGCGCGCCGCAGGCAAGTTCCTGAAGCTGCCCCTCAGCGCCATTTCCGGCCCGGAAGTGGAACTGCCAGGTTGGCGGTTGTACGCGGAGGAGGAGTGAATTGTGCTTGACAGCATAACTGTGGAGGGTTTCAAGAGCATAGGGTCAATTAGCGAGTTGCAACTTGGTCCGATGAACGTCTTGATTGGTCCAAACGGGTCAGGCAAGTCAAATTTCTTGGACGTGTTTTCGTTTTTGCATGAGATCCGATTCGGAAGACTCCAGGAGTACGTTAAGCGCGCCGGTGGGGCCGACAGGATCCTTCACTTTGGTTCCCAGGCAACCAAAGGGATGACCTTACACGTTTCCCTGGCAGAAGCAAGGTTTCAGTATCGCTTACAGCTGCTGGCAACCGATGATGACGCGCTTCAGCCTTACAAGGAAACCGCTTACTATCGCGACAGGCCTTGTTATGGAAGGCCTGACGAGCAGCCACTAAAGAGCCGAGGAGGCGAAGCCGGAATTAGCCTCAGCGACATCCCTCGATACGCTGACAATGTTCAACGTCTCTTGAACAGTTGGCGTCTGTACCACTTTCATGATGCAGGCTCCACCTCCCGAATGCGGAAAACCACGAGCGTCAATGACAACCGCTATCTCCGCCCAGACGCTTCCAATTTGGCTGCATTTCTGTATTTCTTAAGCCTGAAGCACGAAAATGAATACAACCTGATCCGTCGCACCGTCAGACTCGTCGCTCCATTTTTCGATGACTTTCTCCTCCAACCGCTGGCTCTGAACAAAGACACAATCCGCATGGAGTGGAAACATAAAGGAACGGACGCTTATTTTGACGCTGCTTCGTTCTCCGACGGCACTTTGCGGTTTATCGCCTTGGCCACCCTACTTCTCCAACCGGATTCTCTACGACCTCCCATAGTAATCATAGACGAACCAGAGTTGGGGCTGCACCCCTATGCCATTGCGCTGTTTGCTTCACTCGCAAAACAGGCATCCACCAAAACGCAAGTTATTCTCGCAACACAATCGTCACTACTTCTCGATCATTTCGAACCAGAAGATGTGCTAGTGGCAGACCGCGTAGAAGGTCAAACGCAGTTCAGTCGCCTCGATGCAGGCAGCCTCAAGAACTGGCTCCAAGACTACAGCCTGGGCCAACTCTGGGAGAAAAACGAACTTGGTGGCCGCCCCGCGCACGAGTAGCTGGAGACACGAACTTTGACCAGGCTGCTCATCCACGTAGAGGGCCAAACAGAGGAGAGTTTTGTAAATGAGCTTCTCGCGCCATACCTCTATTCCAAAGGATTCACACTGGTAAGTGCTCGCATAGTAGGTAACGCTCGTCAGCGCGACCGGCGTGGCGGAATCAAGCCGTGGCCAGCGGTTAGAAAAGGCATACTCAATCATCTGAGGCAAGACGCCGGTTGCCTGGTCAGCACGATGATTGACTTTTATGGACTCCCGCAAAGCGGCGCCAGTGCATGGCCTGGACGCCATGCAGCCGCCACTTCCGGCTACGCAGTCAAAGCATCTACTGTCGAGAATGCTCTGCTGAAAGATATCACTCAGCATATGGGGGAAAGCTTCAACCGCGAAAGGTTTGTTCCGTACGTGATGATGCACGAGTATGAGGCAATGCTCTTCAGTGACTGCCGCGCCTTTGGCCGGGGAATCGGCACTCCCGCCTTGGCCGGCCAGTTCCAGGCCGTCAGGGATGCCTTTGGAAGCCCGGAAGAGATCGACGACTCGCCCCAAACCGCCCCTTCTAAGCGCGTCGAAAACCTGGTGCCGGGCTATAGCAAGCCACTGTTGGGAACACTGGCCGCGTTGGAAATCGGTCTCGATGCCATCCGCCGAGAGTGTCCGCACTTTCGAAGCTGGTTGGGTCGATTGGAAGCAGGCCTCAATGCCAGTTCTTACCCGTCTGCAACGGACTCCAGATAGCGAGAGAAAGTGAATATCCCAGACCCCATCCAACTAACCAACGCCCAAATCGACCACGTCGGCATCGTCGTCCACAGCCTCGACGATGCCCTCGCAACCTACTGCGGCATCCTCGGCTTCCGCCTTCTGGAGCGGCTCGATGCCCCTGCCCACGGCGTCGAAATCGCTTTCCTCGACGCCGGCCCCGGCACTCTTGAGCTTCTGTCCCCCACCGATGACCAAAGCGGTACCGCCCGCTTCCTCGCGCGGCGAGGCGAAGGAACGCACCACGTCTGCCTTGCTGTCACCGACATCGATCAAGCCCTGCAAGACCTGCGCGCCCGCGGCGTCCGCCTTATCGACGAGACTCCGCGACGGGGCATTCACGGTCTCGTAGCCTTCGTTCATCCCCAGGCCGCACACGGCGTCATGATCGAGCTACTGCAGAAAGACGAGGCGCATCGGCCCGAATGACGCAACCCCGCTTTGGTCAACCTCCTGCCATACGAACGCAACTCTCCCACTGGAACGACCTCATCGACAGCCGCCTGGCCGCCAGTCGCGCCGAAGAAGCCCTTCCGCTGATTCGAATCGTCCTCAAGTGCCTGCCCCGCCACCTGCCCTCCTACTTTCGCCTTCTCCAGGCCATCTGGCTGTTGCGCCGCTGGCATGAAGGCCGCGACTGGGCCCTCCGCCTGCTGCACGCCGATCCCGGCAGCGAACTGGCCTGGGCCGTGCTGGCCAGATGTTCAGAATCCGATGGCGAGTTGGCCAGGGCCCAACGATACTGGACGCTCGCCCTCGAAAACGCGCCCTACAATCGACCAATCCGCCAGGGACTGTCCCGCACCCTCCTGCGCCAAAAGCGACCTCTGATGCTGACGCGTCCGGCGCTTGCAACCCTTTACCGAATGGGTGGCCGCTGGGAAAGGGCAATTCGTATCTACGCCGAGTTGACCGAAGAAGAACCGGGCCGGCTCGACTTCCAGAGCAACCTGCTAGAAGCCACCTGGCACTGTGGTCACGAAGAGGAGGCGCTGCACCTCGCGCGTTACCTGGTCTCGCTCAATCCCGACCTGCTGCTGGGCTGGGTCGTATCCGCCAGAATCGGCGATGAAGACGACGTTGCCCTGGCAAAGGCTCCCCTAGTGGCCCTGGACCCCGACGGCGAGTACGCCATCACCCGCTTCGCCGACAAAAACACCTTCGCCGTTCCGACCGACATCTCCGTCTCGCCCGAAGATGCAGCCCTTCTAAGCGCTGTCAGGAAATCCCCGTAGCAGTACGCCGGGCGCGCCAAAATCCGACCAGATTCCAACGCAACCCTCATCACACGATTTTTTGTAAAAAAGGAAGCTCTGCGGTAACCTGCTGCAAAGACTGGACGGATGTGTACGTAACTTGCTCGTCCTTATCTGGACGAAGCAAACGCTTAGCTATCATTTTCCTCGATTATATTGGCGCAGAAAGGGGCGTTTTGTGCAGAGTCAGCAACAACTGAAAGAGTCGCTGCTACAAGCTATGCAGCGTGCAGAAGAAATCGCCGTTGTTCAACCGCCTGCCATCGGGCAGACAGAGCGGCAGAACGAACTACTCATGTTCATCAAACCGGAGATTCTGGGCGTCGAAGACCGGGCCTGCCAGGGCAATTCGATCGACCTGATTTGGGGAAAACTGGCAGAATTTGGCGCCTCTGTAAATGGGCTCGTTCTGGTCGGCGGCCAGACCCTTGAACGCAAGCAAAGCATGGACCAACATTACGGCGCCATAAATGTCCTGTCCAAGACCGCGTCTACCGGCCTGAACGCGGCTGACCGCAGCAGCATCTATGACGCTCTCGACGTCGCCCCTGCCGACTACCCCTTGTTTGGCGGACACGAGTTCCTTGCCGCCCATCAATCCATCACGCCGGCCAGCCTCGACACGCTCTGGTTTACAAAAAAAGCCGAGAAAATCCGTTCCGGCTTCTACGTCCAAGCATACGAAACAGCCAACGAAAAATTCATTCTCGTCAACGGTTTCCATCCCGCCCAGTTGGCCCACTTCACCGAACCCACCCACCGAATCGCTCTCATGCTCGTGCACTCGGACACCGGTTGGGCCGTCCTGCGTGACCAGATGATCGGCGATACCTTCCCCGAACGAGCAGTTGCCGGCTCCATTCGCGGCGAACTTCACGCCAACCCGGCCCGCTACGGTTTCGAAGAGGTGACCATTGCAAACAACGGCGTCCATCTTTCTGCCGGTCCCTTCGAGGCCATGTTCGAAATCGACAACTTCTTCGGCAGTCTCCTGGGGTCAGATATCTCTGCAACGCCGCCCAGAATTGTCAATGAAATGCAGGCCGCCGGTATTACGCCGAAAAACGCCTACAAAGCCAAAGAGAACCCTGATGTCAATGACGGCGCCGGCGAAGCGACCGATCTCTTCGACGCCACCGAACACATGGACACCCCATCAGCCGTTGCCTTGTACAGGTCGAACGTCGCCGGATGACACTGGCCCCTATCCAATATTAGGTTGCCTCTAACCTTGCGGCCTCGTCTCCGCGGGGGTCAAAGTATCTTCAACACGACATGGGCATCGTTCCACAGCCCTTCCAGGTCGTAATGTACCCGTGTCTCCTCAGTAAATAGGTGCAAAATGACATCGCCGTAGTCGGCCAGGAGCCACCCCCCACCCTCCTGCCGCAGGTCATGGACATTCAACGGACGCATCTTCTCTTCGATCTGCAGCTGCTCCCACAAGTCATCTCGGATCGCATTGGCCTGCCGCTCGTTGTTCACACTGCCCAGCACAAAATAGGAAGCTATGCTGGTCTGTTCACTCACATCCAACAAAACGATGTCGGCCGCCTGCTTCTCCTCAATGATCTCAACGATCTTCCGTGCCAGTTGGTTGCTGTTCAGTTGAGCCTCCCTCTCTGTAAATGGCTTCGGACCGGTCTATCAGTATAACACAGTCCCAGGCCGCTTCCTGTGCCCCTCCCAACGCCAACGCAGGCAGAAACTGTGAAATGCCTCCCCAAATGGTAGCCGCCCATCCACATTCAATCTGCCGACCCGAATGGAGCAACCAACCTGTTACAATCTCGCCACTCCGCTCTCCCCTCGCTTTGCATATGGGCGGTCGGGCGTTCGGCCCTCCCTTGTGCAGGGTCTGCGCCCCCGCAACGCCCCCCTACAAAATCATGCCTCACCGACCGTGCTTACTCTTCCCCAGCATCGTGTCTGGCGAACGGAGTCTACTCACCCACTTGCCGCTTCAACCCACGACCCGCCGACCTCCAACCGCAGAAGTTACTGATCACTGATCACTGACCACTGCAGTTGTGCGGTCGGGCCTTCGGCCCTCCCTTGTGCAGGGGCTGCGCCCCCGCACCGCCCCCCTACAAAAACATGCCTCACCGACCGTGTTTACTCTTCCCCAGCATTGTGCCATGCCGACAGTGCGGCCCGACCAAACCGACGGCTGCCAACCACATACGCAGCTGGAAAGCCTGGACGGCGGCGGAGACCACTGGCTGGCCAAGGCATACATTGTATATGGCTGACCAGCTGCCTCTCCAACATAAGTGACATCGACCCTTCCCCGCCTCGGTAAGCCTCCGGGCATGACAGCTGTAGGATACAAAAAATATCCGGTCCGAATCCCCCCGGCCCCTCTGATACACACACTCCAGTTCCTGCGGTTTTCACCCCGGTTGCGGATTCCCTGCCTTGCTTACGCCCTCGAATCCGCATATAATGTTGCAGAGTTACTTGGAGGCGCGACGTCGTCGCAAAACACGCAGGCCAGCATTTCCTCCAACAGCAGCACGTCCTTTTTTCAAAGACTTACGGGTCGAGTAGCCTTGCCCAAAATCTCCGAATAAGTCGACCCATGCAGCTTGGTGAGCCCATTGTCACATCAGCAAAGGAGAAACCGAATGAAATTATCCCGAATCACCACTCTCGTAATTTTCCTGACAACGCTGGCACTACTCCTCGCAGCCTGCCCCGCGCCGGCTGCAGTGCCCGCAGCCGACACCGATGCCGGTGCTGCCGATTCCGGCGCAGCGGGAGAATTCAAGGTTGGCCTGGTCACCGACGTCGGCCGTGTGAACGACCGCAGCTTCAACCAGTCTGCCTGGGAAGGTGTGACGGCCTCTGCCGAAGGGCTGGGCTTGGCCGAAGATGACATCAAGTACATCGAGACGCAGGATGCCAAAGACTACGCCGACAACATCCAACAGTTTGTAGACGCCGGTTACAATGTCATCGTAACTGTCGGCTTCGCTCTTGGAGACGCTACCAATGTCGCCGCCAAGGAAAACCCCGACGTATTCTTCATCGGCGTAGACCAGTTCCAGGGCGAGACACTTCCCAACGTGGCCGGCCTGATCTTCAACGAGGATCACTCCGGCTATCTGGCCGGTGTCCTGGCAGGCAGCCTCTCAAAGACCGGTACCATCGCCGCTGTATTGGGCACCGATCTCGTGCCGCCTGTCGTGGCCTTCAATGAAGGCTACGTCGCCGGCGCCAAATCTGTGAACGCTGACATCAACGTGATCTCAACCTACCATCCCGGCGAAATTTCCCAAGCCTTCGTCGACCCCGAATGGGGCGCCGCCACCGCCAAGCAGGCCCTTGACCAGGGCGCAGACGTTATCTTCGGCGCTGGCGGTATCACCGGTAATGGCGCCCTACAGGAAATTGCCACCGCTGATGGCGCCGGCGAAACCGTATTCTGCATCGGCGTCGATACCGACCAGTGGAATACCGTGCCCGCCGCCCATCCCTGCCTCGTCTCCAGTGCCATGAAGCTTATCACGCCAGGAGTAGTCGAGCTGGTAAACATGGCCAACGACGGCGCTTTCCCTGGCGGAAACTATTTCGGCAAAGCCGACCTTGCCCCCTTCCATGACTTCGACGACATGATCCCTCAGGAACTGAAGGATCTGCTTGAGGAGACCAAAGCCGGCCTTATCGATGGCTCGATCGACACCGGATATGGCAACTGACATAACCTGCAAATGAAGCAGTAAAATGGATTTCCGTCGCACGTGCTCCCAAAGCGATCGGCGAAAATCCCACTGAACCGGGAGGCATCTGCAGCGGGGCCTCCCGGTTCATCTGTAGACGTGCCAGACGCTGGCCCCCGACGTCCCCGCAGTCCTCCTTACCGCCGCATCCGGCAGATTGCTGACCCCGAAAAATCTGCCATACCTGGAACTTCGCCTTCAGACGGAGGCCCGCAGTGGCGACCGCCTTCCCTATAGCCAGCCTGCAACGAGTCCTGCGAGCGCTCTTCATCCCAGCGCTGGCCCTGCTGGCCGCGCTTCTGGCCGGTGCGATCGTCATGATCCTGTCGGGCGACGACCCCCTCGCCGCCTACAGTGGCCTCTTCCAAGGCGCCTTCGGTGATGGCAAAGGCTGGGCCAGGACGATTCGTAAGACCGTTCCCTTCATCCTGACCGGTCTCTCTGTCGCCCTCGCCTTTAAGGTCAGCCTGTTCAACATCGGCGCATCGGGCCAGTTCGTTATCGGCTCAGTTTTCGCTGTCGCCGTGGGCGTCAATTTCGAGGGTCTGCCGGCCTTCATCCATCTGCCTCTGGCTCTAATCGCCGGCATCGTCGGCGGCATGCTCTGGGGCGCCATCCCCGGATTTCTCAAAGTCTATACCGGCGCCCATGAAGTCATCGTTACCATCATGCTCAACTATGTCGCCTCCCTCTTCGCCGGCTGGACCGTCTACGCCGGCGGCACCCAGGGCCAGACGCCAGGACCCCTTTGGGACCGTACCGCCGGCGCCATTTCCGAGACGCAGGACGTACTGGCTTCCGCCCAAATCCCCTGGCTTTTTGGCCCCCCTTACCGCGTCCATTACGGTATTTTCATCGCCCTCGCCGCCGCAATTCTCATTTGGTGGTTGATCTTCAAGACGCCCCTCGGCTTCGAAATGCGTACCGTCGGCCACAACATGCGGGCCGCGAGTTACGCCGGCATACGCGTCAATTTCACCATAATCCTGACGATGGCGCTCGCCGGTGGCCTGGCCGGCCTGGCCGGCGGCATCGAAACCCTGGGTCTGAACCACAAGTTCGCCCCGGAATTCGGCGGGGCGGTCGGCTTTGATGGCATCACCGTGGCTCTGTTGGGCCAGACCCACCCCTTTGGCGTTCTACTCGCCGCCTTCATGTTCGGCGCGCTCGATGGCGGCGCAGCAACAATGCAATTCGAGTCAGGGGTCCCCGCCGACATCATTCAGATCATTCAGGCTCTCGTGCTTGCCTTCGTAGCCGCACCCCTGATCATCCGCATGATTTTCCGCCTGCGCCAGCAAACGCAGGAAGAAGCGGCTTCCGCAGTCAGCACAAGCTGGGGCGGCTCGTGAAAAATTCGCCTCCTGTTGCCGTGCTCCAACGCATCCGCAGTCGCTACGGCACCGCCTTACTCGTGGCGCTGGCGCTGGTCGTTATGTCGATAATTGTCAATATGACGCCCCTCAAGGAGCAGACCTGGCTCCGCGTGCTGTTCGGAGTCAGCGCCCTAAACTTCACCTTGCGGGCGACAGTGCCTCTGGTGCTGGGCGCGCTCAGCGGAATCCTCTGCGAAAGATCCGGGATCATCAACATAGGCATCGAGGGCATGATGCTTGCCGGCGCCTTCGGCGGGTTCGTCGCCAAGACCAGCACCAACCATTGGCCCCTGGTCGCCAGCCTCGTTTTCAGCGTGGTCGTGGCCATGGCTATCGGCGGCTTGATGGGTGCCATCCACGCGCTCTTCTCCATCCGCTTTCGCATGGACCAGATCATCTCAGGTACCGTGATCATTATCCTGGCGCTGGGGGCAACATCCTATCTGTACAATCGCGACGCCAT
The DNA here is from genome assembly GCA_002238445.1 of Caldilineaceae bacterium bin5. Taxonomy (GTDB): domain Bacteria; phylum Chloroflexota; class Anaerolineae; order Caldilineales; family Caldilineaceae; genus Bin5. The sequence goes on along the minus strand of MPML01000028.1, from coordinate 40,290 downwards.
CGCCGAAGGCAAGTTCTCCTCGATCCCAATTCCGGGACTGGCCCAGATTCCCGTGGTCGGTCCGGTCCTTTTCGACAATCCTCCCATTACCTATCTGGCATTGATTCTGGTGGTGGTCGTACACGTCGGCCTGTTCTATACTCGCTGGGGACTGCGTACGCGCGCGGTCGGAGAACATCCACGCGCGGCCGATACCGTCGGCATAAACGTCAACCTTTACCGCTACGTGAATACAACGCTCGGCGGCATGTTGGCAGGTCTGGCCGGCGCTTTCCTGGTATTGGAGGCAGTCGGCCAGTTTCAAGAGGGCATGACCGCAGGCCGGGGATTCATCTCGCTGGCCGCGATGATCTTCGGTAACTGGACTCCCTTTGGCGCGCTTGGCGCGGCCACCCTTTTTGGCTATACCCAGGCTCTGCAGAACGAGCTGCTTCTGGCCGGCGTCACCCAGGTCCCCCGTCAATTTATCTCAATGCTCCCCTACGTTGTCACGATCGTCGCCGTTTCCGGCCTTGTGGGGCGCGTGCGGCCTCCCGCCGCCGAGGGCAAAGTCTACGAGACGGAGGGCAGCGAATGACCCAGTCGCAACCGTCCCCGAACGACCGGCACGAACCGGATTCCCCGAAACTCGAAGCACAAGGTATCACAAAGCTCTTCCCCGGTGTCGTCGCCAATAAAGAGATAGACCTGGCCCTGCACAAGGGCGAAATCCTCGCTCTCCTCGGCGAAAACGGCGCCGGTAAGTCAACCCTGATGAATATCATCTACGGGTTGTACCAGCCCACCGAAGGCCAGATTCTGGTCGATGGCAATGTCGTGGAATTTCACTCCCCCCGCGATGCCATCGATTTGGGCATCGGCATGGTCCACCAGCACTTCCAGCTTGTGCCGGTTATGAGCGTTGTCGACAATATCATGCTCGGCAGCGAGAGCGTCGACCGCGGCCTTCTGAATCGCGAGCGCGTCGCCGCCCAAATCCAGGAGTTGGCCGACCGCTACAACATGCCCGTTGACCCCAACGCGATCATCGAAGACCTGCCGGTGGGCGTACAGCAGCGAGTCGAAATCCTCAAAGCGCTCTACAGAAATGCCGATATCCTGATCCTCGATGAGCCTACATCGGTGCTGACGCCGCAGGAGATCGAGGGCCTGTTCGCAGTCATGGAGCTGCTGCGCAGCCAGGGTAAATCGATCATATTCATCACCCACAAGCTCAAAGAAGTGCTGCGCATCGCCGACCGAATCGCGGTCCTGCGCCGCGGCGAAATGGTGGGCGAGGCCGATCCAAAAACTGCCTCGCAAGAGAACCTCGCCACACTGATGGTAGGGCGTAAAGTGACGCTGGAAGTGGAGAAAGAGCCTGCCAGCGCCGGCGATGTGCTGCTGGAACTGCGCGCCATCGAAGCCTTCACGGATCGCGGAGAGCAAGCCCTGCGCGGCGTCTCGCTGGACGTCTGTGCCGGCGAGATAGTGGGCGTTGCCGGCGTGCAGGGCAATGGCCAGACCGAGCTCGTAGAAGTGATCACCGGTCTGCGCCCAGCAACCGCCGGTTCCGTCCTGATCAACGGCCGTAATATGACCAATGCCCCGCCCCGCCGCATCACCGAGGAAGGAGCCATCTGCCATGTGCCCGAAGACCGGCATATGTACGGTATGGTGGGCGCATACTCCGTTGCCGACAATCTCGTCCTCAATTCATACTATAAACCGCCCTTCTCCTCCGGCCTGACCATGAATCAAGCGGAAATCGCCCAGCATGCCGAAGAGCTTGTAGCCCGCTTCGACGTGCGCACGCCTTCCGTCAATACCTCCGGCGCCAGCCTCTCCGGCGGCAACCAGCAGAAGATGGTCGTCGCCCGCGAATTCGGCCGCCCTATCAGCCTATTGGTCGCCGCGCAGCCGACGCGCGGAATCGACGTCGGCTCGATCGAATTTATCCACAGCCAGATCGTCGCCAAACGCGACGAAGGCGTCGCAGTACTGTTGGTCAGCAATGAATTGGATGAGATAATGGCCCTTTCGGATCGAATTGCTGTAATGTTCCACGGCCAGATCAGCGCGGTGCTCCCGCGGTCCGACGCCACCCGCGAAAAGATCGGGCTTCTGATGGCCGGTGTTCGTGCCGATGACTAGGTGGCCAGGGAAAGTCCGCTAGCACGCGCCTCTGCAGTTTCTCGCCTAAACGGAAGAAGCTCCCAACTGTTCATCCAAAGTACATTGCAACGAGAAAAATGACCCGATGACAGATCCCGCCCTCGACCAGCCCCAACTTGAAGACTACGACGACATAAACGACGAAGCTCGCTTTCCACATAACAACGGCGAACTGTACTTCGTTGCCGACAAGGACAGCGATCTCTACGATCTGCGCTGGCATTGGCACCAGCGCGCCTATGCGCGCTCCATCCGCATCCGATTTGACGCCCCCATGTACACCAGCAGCGGCATCAGTAGCGAGCAGCTCGACGATGTCCTGCCCCTGGCCGTTCAGCTCTATCCCGGCTATCAGGAAACAATCTACGGCGTCGAAGGTGTGATCGTCAGCAAACGCATCTTCGCACCACTCGACAGCTACTACGATCGGTCGCTCCTCTGGATGATGGAAGCCCAGGCCGAGGGCGATCGTCTCATCCAGATTCGCGTCGAGATCGACTGGGGCGAACCCTTGGAGCAGCGCATGGTGGACGGGCTTCTGGTCGCACAATCTGACCCCGGTGAAGCCAGCGGCGCCCACAACCAGCGCAACGCCGAAAGCACACGCGTCTTCGGCGCCGCCGAAGGACGGCCCGATCGGGTCCACTTCCCCACGGACTCGCAGGCCGTGCTCCTCTATCATGTACTCGTCGCCGGCCAGGTCGACCTGCCGCTGATCCTGTCGCTAAGCGACGTCGGCGAACAGGTGGCGTGGAACGGTTTCCTTGTTCAACGTGACATTTCCAGGGCCTTCAAGCGCAGCCTCAACAGCTGGCACGACATCACCCACCGGGGCCGTCTCTGGTCACCCGACGCCCAGGCCAACCGCGCCGTGCAAGACACCAAAATAGAGGCCGTGCAAAACCTTGCCCGCTTCCGCTCCGGCTATGCCCCCGCCGACCGCGCCACCGACTCAGTACCAGCACTCGTCGACCTGTTCGACACCTTCGCGCCCGAACGCAGCCGCGCCATGCTGGACACCCTGCGCCGGGTCGCCGATCGCACCGGCGGCGCACTTCCCCGCCAGCTGCCAACGCTCCCCCGTGGGCCGGTCGACGCGCACGATGCAGACATACCTTTCGCGTCTGCTTCCTACCTGGAGTCACTGCACGCGCATCTGCAGCGCCTACCCGATCCGGAATGGCTTTCCACGCACCAGACTACAATATCCACCATCGCCAACGAGCTGGCCACTCTTTCCCGAGATTCCGAAGTTCCCACCGGTTCCAGGGGCGGTTCCCAAGGCGCCGCCGTCCGTGCACTTATCGCGGCGTCCGCACTCGCCCGGATGACGGAGCAGACTGAGGACGCCGTGCGCTGGGCGCACGCAGCTGCACGCGGCGGCAGTGACGATGACGCATCTCCAGCCCCCCGGCCCCCGGCAGCTGAAAACACGATCTGGAAACTATTGGGGATCACAGTTGAAAACGGTGTTCTGACTATTCGAAAGAACTGGCCTCCCCATTGGGACTGGTGGGCGCTCCTTCGACTACCTTTTGCTGGTCAGGACAAAAACGACGAAATCAGCCTGCTCTGGGACGGCCAAACCTTGCACTCGACCCGTCAGGTAACCTTTGACGGCCCGCTCGCGCTACAAAGTCAAGTCCAGCCCTTCGGCTCGGACGAACACAGCTTTGACCTTCGCTTCCGTCTGGGCACCGAATTGTACATTCCTGCTTTCGAAAAGGAAGCCCGTTAAGACTTACAGCTCCTTCTGGATTGACTATGAAGCAAATGCAGGGGACATGCGTGCGCCTGGTTGAAGGCAGATCTCACTCAGACTTCAGATTGTGGGAAACCAACACTCGCCCTGCCCGTCCCTCACCCTCCGCCTGTCACGGAATTGGCTCTGAGAACGGTCACCAGCCTCACGGTGCTAAGTATTGCCCCATATAAAGCGCCCTCGTTTGTTGGAAGCTCGACTTGGCTGGCTTCAGGAAAAATCACGCACCACCTTGTCACCGAGATACGCCATGACCACCGCCTTCGTTTACGACCCGTTCGAGCGCAACCATAGTTTCCCCGGCCACCCGGAATGTCTCCAGCGTATGGAAAGCACCTTGGCTCTGTTGGAGGCCGACGGCATTCTCGAAACCTTGGAATGTCTTCCCAATGCGCCTGCCCCTCTCGAACCAATAACGGCCGTACACAGCGCCCGCTACGTAGAACATCTCCAAGCCATCTGCCGCGACATCGGCAATTCCGACGCCAGCCCCCAAGTTGCCTCAAGCAACCCGAACGCAGCAGCAGTTTGGCTCGACCAGGACACGTACGCGCTTAGCAGCACCTGGGAGGCAGCTTTGCGGGCCGCGGGCGGGCTGTTGAACATAACCGACGCGGTAATGACCGGCGCGGCCGCCAATGGTTTTGCCATGGTGCGTCCGCCAGGCCATCACGCCCGCCCCCATACCGCCAAAGGATTCTGCCTTTTCGGTAATGTGGCCATCGCGGCGCGCCATGCCCAGCAAGAGCACGGCGCCGAGCGGGTCCTGATCGTCGACTTCGACGTCCATCACGGCAACGGCACCGCCGAGATGTTCTACGACGATCCAACCGTGCTCTTCATCAGCATTCACCAATACCCGCACTACCCCTTCAGCGGCGGCATCGACGAGATCGGGCGCGACTCAGGCAAAGACGCTACCGTAAACGTTCCTTTTCCCACCGACGTTGGCGACGCCGGTTACCTCGCCGCCATTCGTCAACTGGTGGCGCCCCTTGCGCAAGAATTCGCCCCGGACACAATTTTCGTGTCCGCCGGATATGACGGCCACTGGATGGACCCCCTCAGCGGTCATCGCCTGAGCGTCAGCGGCTACGCCGCAATAATTGAGGAACTGTTGGCGCTCGCTGACGAACTCTGCGGCGGGCGGCTCATCAGCACGCTCGAGGGCGGCTACGATCTGAATGCCCTTCCCCACTGCATACTTTCCACGCTGCGCCTGCTCAGCCGGAGCCCGGCGGGAAGCAGCGACCCATTTGGCGCCGTCGAAGAGCGCCCGCAGGCTGCCGACAAGGTGATTTCCGCCGTCAAACGGCGTCTCAAAATTCGCTGAATCATCGAAAATCCGGTAGACTTGCGGCCTATGGGAGCCGTGAATACGGGCATCCTCCCATTGCTAAGAACTCTTGAGCCGCCGCCTGTTCGTCACCATATCAGTTAACCAATGAATCGGCCCGCCTGGCCAGCGTAGCAAAACGGGCCAATCATACAGCAAGAGGAAACATGCACACCATCATTCTGCAGACCAAAGCCCGTCAATCATCCACGGGCAAGACCTGGCGTATCGAAGTGCTGGGCGACAGCCTCATCAAAGAGGACGTCAAGGTTTCTATCGGCGAGCTCGAATATCACCCGGCCAAAGCCGAGCGCCGATCACTTATCGACATTCTTACCATCGTCGAACGCCACAACTTCCGCATCTGCCACGTCGAGCACCAACCCAACGACGACGGCTTGGAAGAGTGGATGTTCATTTTGCAAGGGTGAGCGTGGCCGCCCACCCATTCACGGCGACGGTACTGCGTTCGCCAATGGGGAAACGCGCCGCCGTCGCGCCTCCCCCCTTTTCCCCACGTAAGCGCAGAGTCAGCCCAGCCGTGATCGCCTTTCAGAGCACGCCGGCAGAAGGTAGGTCGTGAATACGATTCCCAAAATATTCGCCCATCGCGGTGCCAGCACGGTCGCGCCGGAGAACACACTGCCAGCTTTCGAGAAAGCATTGGAGATTGGCGCCGATGGTATCGAACTTGACGTACAGGCGACTGCCGACGGCGCTCTGGTGGTTCTCCACGACTATAACCTGGGCCGTACCACCACTGGTACCGGCCAACTGCGTACATTCACTCTCCAACAGCTCGCCGCAATCGACGCCGGCATCCGCTTCGATGACGCATACAAGGGCACTCCCATTCCCACCCTGGAGCAGGTATTCGACCTGGTGGGCGATAGCTGCGTAGTAAACGTCGAAATAAAGAACGAGGACTGGAACGGCGGCCGCGAAGCCGAGCCGCTGGCACGCATCATCCAACAACGCCAGCTGCATGACCAGGTCATCGTCTCCAGCTTCAATCCGGTCGCCCTTCGCAAAATGCGCCAAATTGATCCCTCGATCCCCTTGGGCCTGCTCTACTTCAACAAGCCTCCCCGCCCGACCGGAGTCACAGGGAGTTTCTTTCAGAGGATACGCCGCCTGCCGCTCAAGTTTCTTCTCCTCCAGCAGTCACGCGCCTTGTTCAGCCCGAGCATCGCTGCCGAAGCCCTCCACCCCTACTATACCTCCATCGACGCTCACCTCGTCGAACAGGCGCGCAGCCGCGGCCAACTCGTCAACGCCTGGACCGTCAACACCGGCCCGGAGGCCCACCGGCTGGCCCGCCTGGGCGTAAACGCCATCATCACCGATCTGCCCGACAAGATTCGCCAGGAGCTGTCATCCGCTTCCTCGACGGCCGGCGCCCCGCCATCCTGACTCGAAAAACAAGCCCACCGAAACGCGTCCGGGTCAAATGATTCGCCCGGCGAGGGCAGCCCCATGACAATTACCACCGCAACCGCTCCGGGTAAAGTAATACTCTTCGGCGAGCACGCCGTCGTCTACGGAAGGGCAGCCATTGCCGTTCCAGTGACAAAAGTGAAGGCCACCGCCACCGTCAAGGACGCGCCGCCCCGCGCAGGCTGCACAATCTCGGCCCCGGACATCGACGCCTGTGTCCGCCTTTCCGACTCGCCAACCGATCCACTAGCCGTAGCAGTGAGCTTGGCCCTGGCAGAGACGGGAATCGAATCCGAACCGGACTGGCAACTCGCAGTCAGCAGCAGCATCCCCATCGCCGGCGGTATGGGCAGCGGCGCGGCGGTAAGTGCTGCTCTTGCCCGCGCCGTCCTCGCCCACAGTGCGCGGCCCTCCCGGCACACGCCCGACCCAGACACCGTTAACCGCATCGTCTATGCCACCGAGAAACTCCATCACGCCAACCCCAGTGGCATCGACAATACCGTCGTCGTCTACGAGCAGCCCGTCTGGTTCGTACGCGGCCAACCGCCGCGGGTTTTCGATATCGCCCGCCCCTTCCACCTCGTTATCGCCGACACCGGGGTTGCCAGTTCAACCGGCGAAGTTGTGTCGGACGTGCGCCGGGCCTGGCAGCAGAATACTGACAAGTATGAGGCAATTTTCGATGGCATCGCCGCGACTGCCGAAGCCGCGCGGCGGGCCATCGCAGCCGGCAACGTGGATGCGCTTGGTCCGTTGATGCAGCAAAACCAGCGCCTGCTCCGCCAACTGAACGTCAGTGCCCACCAACTTGATCACCTGATAGCAATCGCTGAAGAGGCAGGCGCGAGCGGTGCCAAGCTCAGCGGCGCTGGCCGTGGCGGCAATCTCATTGCTGTTGTGGAGACAGAAAACCTTGAGGAAGTAACACAAGCGCTTTTGGCGGGCGGCGCCGCCGGGGTAGTTGTAACCGAAGTGGGTGCGTAGGGCTAAGCCGCTCCATCCTTAAGTCGCCAGCTGTCCCGCAGAAAAACGAGCCTGCCTCCAACGACAGTAGCAACCACCTCTGCATCCGCGTCCAGCAGTGTCAGGTCTGCGCGTGCGCCGCTTCGAATGCGGCCAACCTCACCTTCGATCCCCATCGCCTGCGCCTGCGACAGGCTTGTCGAAGGCCACGCCTGCACCAGCGGCCAGCCCGTCGCAGACATGAAGTTTCGCAGAGCCGCATCCAAAGCCAGCACCGACCCGGCAAGCGTGCCGTCCTCCAACCTGCACGCGCCATCCTTCACGATGACCGGCAGCCTGCCCATTTCATACCGCCCTGGAGGCATGCCCGCCGCCCGATTCGCATCACTGATCAGGAGTGTGCGGCTCGGCCCCTTGCAGCGCCCCAGAATCCGCATCGCCGCCGGATGAACGTGGATCCCGTCTGCGATCAGCTGGGCGTAGATCCTGTCGTCGCTCAGTGTCGCGCCCACCGTGCCCGGTGCTCTGTGATGAAGACCAGTCATGGCATTGAACGTGTGCGTGGCCTGTGAAACACCCGCCCCGATCGCCGCGCTTGCCTCTTCAAATGTGGCCGCCGTATGCCCCAGCACAACCCGAACACCGGCCGCAAGCGCCGCTCCGATGAGAGCCTCAGCGCCAGGCACCTCAGGCGCAAGCGTTATCATGCGCACCGGGCCGGCCGCCAGCAGCTCTTCAAACTCCTCTACCGATGGCGGTCGCAAATAGTCGGGATTCTGGGCGCCGGGAAACTGCGGGTTGAGATACGGCCCTTCCAGGTGCACACCCATAATGCGGGCGCCTGAAACCTGGGCACCATCGTTCCCGGACTGGGCCTGGTCAACATATCGAGCCACATTTTCGACCGCTGCCAGGGTAGCCGAATGCGAAGCGGAGACGGTCGTAGCATAGAAACCAGTGACGCCGTGCTGCGCCAGGAACCGGCTCATCGTCGCCAGACTTTCCGGCCTGGCATCCATCATTTCGGCCCCGCCGCTGCCGTGTATGTGTACGTCGATAAAGCCGGGCAGCAATGTGCAGTCACTGCCGTCAAGAAAAGGCGCTTCCAGTGGGGCGCCCTCGTTCTTCCACGGGCCAAGCGCTTCACCCTGGCACGTGAGAGAAAAACTGTGACCTGGTGGAGCTGCCGCAGTTCCGAATACTGTCCGCGCAGTCAGGCCCCGTATACCGCCAATTGACGGTGAACCACCATTCCGCGACCCCTCCACTTCCTTCCCGTTTCCTTGCACGATCTACTCCGTTTTCGTCGCTCCTGACCTCTTTCTCCAATACAACACGCCCAGCGGCGGCAACTCCATCAGCGTAGACCACGAGGCGTTCTGCCAGGCAATCTCCTCCGCCTCCACGGGGAACGGGTTGTCAATTCCGCTCCCTCCGTAAATCTTCCAGTCACTATTCAGGATCTGCTGATAGCTTCCCGGCCCTGGCAAACCCACCCTGTATCCGTGGCGCGGAACCGGTGTAAAGTTGCAGACAACCACGATGCAGCTATCATCCTCGGCATCGCGGCGCACAAAACTGGTCACCGAATGATCCACGTCCTGGTAATCGATCCACTGAAACCCCTCCACGCTGGCATCGGCCTGGTGCAAAGCCTTCTCCCAGCAATAGAGCCGGTTGCTGTCCCGCACAAAACGCTGCAACGTACGATGTTCTTCCCGCTCCAGCAGATGCCAGTCCAGACTCGTAATCTCCGACCACTCGCGCCACTGGCCGAACTCCCCACCCATAAAAAGCAGCTTCTTGCCCGGATGAGCGTTCATCAGACCGTATAGCAGCCGCAGATGCGCAAACTTCTGCCAGAGGTCGCCGGGCATCTTGTCCAGCATCGACTTCTTCAGGTGAACAACCTCGTCATGCCCCAGCGCCAGGATGAAATTCTCGCTGAAAGCGTAGCTCAAGCTGTACGTGATCAAATGATGGTTGTATCTGCGGAACAACGGGTCCATTTCAAAGAAATTAAGCGTGTCGTGCATCCAGCCCATATTCCACTTGTAATCGAACCCCAGCCCGCCCGTGTAGGTGGGGCGCGAGACCATCGGCCAGATACTGCTTTCTTCTGCAATAGTCAGCACGCCCGGCACCCGTTCATGCAACACCTCGTTCGTCTTCCGCATGAACGCGATCGCGTCGAGATTCTCGTGGCCTCCATGCTTGTTCGGAATCCACTCAGCTCCCTCTCGGCTGTAGTTCAAATAGAGCATCGAGGCAACCGCGTCAACCCGCAACCCATCTATATGGTACTCCTCCGCCCAGAAAAGGGCGCTGGCTACCAGGAAGTTGCATACCTCGTTGCGACCGTAGTCGAAAATCTTCGTGCCCCAGTCGGGATGATCGCCGCGGCGGGGATCTTCATACTCATACAGCGCCGCGCCATCAAAATAGGCCAGCCCGTGCGCGTCCTTCGGAAAGTGGGCCGGTACCCAGTCCAGAATCACGCCTATACTGTTCTGATGACAGTGATCGACGAAATACTTGAAATCGTCGGGCGTGCCAAACCGGCTGGTTGGCGCAAAATATCCAGTGCTCTGGTACCCCCAGGAGCCGTCAAAGGGGTGTTCAGTTATCGGCAAGAGCTCGATATGTGTGTAGCCCATCTCCGTCACGTATGCCACCAGCTCGTGCGCCATCTCCCGGTAGCCCAGTACTCGATTCGCTTCCGGGTTCCGCCGCCAACTGCCAAGATGGACTTCGTAAATGTTTAAGGGCTGGTCCAGGGCTTGGGTCCTGGGACGATCTGCCACCCACTGTCCATCCCCCCAGGGATAGCTGTCCGGAGACCAGATCCGAGAAGCCGTTCCCGGCAGCACCTCCGCATAGAAACCATATGGATCAGCTTTGTCGATACGGTAATCTACCAGCGGCAGCTGTATCGAGTATTTGTACTCGTCACCTTCAGCCAGGCTTGCCCAGGGCGCACCGTCTGCCCCCCGCACAGGCCGGCCGGGAATGAAAATCTCCCAGATTCCCTCGCGATGTGTATGCATGGGGTGGACATGCGGGTTCCAGTCGTTGAAAGGGCCGATTACACTTACGCCCTGGGCATTTGGCGCCCAAACCGCAAACTGAACACCGTTTACGCCGTCCACCGTGCGGAAGTGGGCGCCGAATCTGTTGTAGGAATAGTGAAAGTTCCCTTCGCCAAACAGGTACGCCTCGTCATCCGTAAACCATGATCCCGTCAACACATTAATTCCTTATCCATCCGTCCGTAAAATGGTCCGCTTTATGGCTATACAAGGGTCGTATCCACCAGCAGGCAATCTGAGACAGTGTTCTGAGCAAGCGAAAGATCTTCTCGCGACGCACCCCTTTTTACGCCCACTGATAACCGACCCCTGACCACCGCAGTTCCCGCGGCCGTCCCGCCCGGCAACCGCTGTCCCACCATAGTTGCAAAGCGACCGACAACAAAATTCTTGCAAGGCGGGATGGAGGCAAAAAGCTGACAAAGAATGGCAGGAAGTTCAGCCATCTGGCATATTGCAGCGCGTTCTACTGGTAGGGGTGTGGGGCTACTGCTTGCAGATCCTCTTCAGTCCTGGCAGAAAGCTGTCCTCCACCACCGTATCCCAGCTCATGCTACCCGCCAGGGCACTGCCGATTCGGATCATCTCGGCCATTTGTTCGCGGCTCTTGGGCAGCCGCTCGAAAATCCTTCCCGCCGTGCTTTCCGAGCTGTGCTCCTCGATACGCAACCGGGTCTCCCCGCCAATGTCGAGTGCTTCCTGTGGGGAACCCGGCTTCTGCCCATCCGGCAGGCCTATGTAGTCGGCAATCACAAACGGAAAAGCCTCGTCGCCAAGGACAGAACTGGCCGCACTGCCGTTAGGCAGAATGATGCGATCGTCAGCCGGCGCGAGTTGGTCTACCCGCCCTCCCGCCGGCAGAAGGCCCTGTTGAACTAGCTCCGCCGCCGCCTGCTGCACAAAGCCGATGCAGCCGCACACGTTGCTGACACAGGAAATTGCCCCATAACTGAGCGCTTCAATCTGCGCAATTCCGAACGGTTCGTAGATGCTCTGCCCGAACTCAAGATCGCTGCCGCGACGAATGTCGCTGAACGCCATCGCTTCCGGCATGCGTGTGCCGCATCGTCCCCTGCTCCATCCAAACTGGTTAACCAACACGATCCGGCTGTTGTGAGCAGAGTGGTTGAATGGTTCGACGTCGGCAAAGAAGAAGTGTGATTCCTCTCCAATCAGATCGCCATTATCTGCGCGATGACCCACGGGCCAGTCATACTGTTTTTCCCAGCTCTCCACCAACTCGGGTTGGCGGCCGGCCGGCTCACTGGTCGCGAGCACGAACAGCACTGCCTTCTTTCCCGCTGATCGCAGCAGCCTGTCCAGGTGGTTCATCACCCTCACGTCGCGCCACAATGCTTTTGAGACGACCATCCTGGCCACGTGAGTAAAAATGTAATCCGGTTTGTAGCCGAGCAACGTGCGGCAGTAATCTTGCAGGCGGCGCTTCGAGTCCAACCGGTCCGCAACCGAGATGTCCTCTGAACCTATCCCGTTATAGACAAGATCGATGTCGTAGTTGGTAAAATAACCGCCCATGAACCGCAGCTCTTCTCGGACTGAGTCGCCGACCGCGAATATCGCATCGCAGTGAACCGCCTGTCGAACAATTGCGTGCTTGTAATAGGCGCCCTGGTCCCCAAAAACAGTATCCAGCGGCAAATGGGACTCCCTGGCGCGCAAGAGGGCGTTGTAAAATCGGGTATCGTGGCCGCCATGGCTTTCCACCAACAGGCGAGCCGTCGCCGCCTCATGCGCATAGAACACCGCGCGCCACTGTTCCGGCTCGTTAATCTGCGCCGCGAAGACCACCGGCAGTCCCAGCCATTCGTGCGCGACAATTACCCGCTCGTGTGGCGCCAGCCCTTCGGCAACCCCTAACGCCTTGAGACCTGAAAACAGCGGCTGGGCAATAGTGATATAGAGATTGTACTCGTTATCATAGTCGTAACGATGGCTTTCGATGCCGTAGTTTTCCCACAGAAAGTAGCAGAAACTCGTAACGTGATCCATATGCGGGTTGCTGGCATCAACCAGCAGAATCTCGTGCTCTACATCACCAAACTGTCGCCGCCCATAAAGCAGCGCCACCTGAAACGTCTGCTCAACCGCTCTCAGACCCAGCTGGATCTCCTCGCTGACACCATAGAAAATGCCATGCAAGCTGCTGTAGAGGACCTCAACTCCACCCAACGGGTCATTCAACCGGTCCATCTGCAGAGAATCCCCGCCGAACATGGGGCCGACCAGTATCGTCCGCTCAACCTGCTCGTTATATGACTTTGTGCTCAGTATTCCGTCCAGAACGGAGCCGATACCGCCGACTTTCGCGCCGGCTTCATGAGTGGCATGGATCACAAGCGGGATGGTTTTTGACACCTGATTCTCCATTTACGAATGTAAATCTGCCCAATCATAGCACAAGAGAATGAGACCGAACGAATCGGTCCGAAACCACCGGCCCGGTCCAAAGCAACTGCATCCAAACAGAAAAAGCTAGCTGAGGCCGCCCGTTTCGGGTAGGGGCGCCCACAAGGGGCGCCCTTCGCAGTCTAATGGGGTGCCCGAAATCATCTGCAGCTGTCCTGCCGCCTGGTCCCTCTTTCATTGAGCGACCTGCAAAACTGTGCTATGGTGGCCTGCGTACGCGCAACTTAGAGGCGGAAAAGGAACACGAATGGCTGACGAAAAAGTCTTGCAGCTTCAGAAACAGATCCGGCGGCTTACTCTGTTTTGCAGCCTGACGCTGCTGTTCGGTGTGCTGCTGCTGCGCCTGACAGCCCAGAATCCGGATTTCAGCACCCGCCGCTGGCTTATGATCTCCGCCCTCTTCGTCGCCGGCGTCTTCTGGTTTCTGCGACGCGTCGTCGACCAGAACCACTCCCCCGACAACGAGGATCTCTACCCCGATCTGGGACCGGCCAACCGCCTGACCATCATTCGCGGCATCGCCTACGCCTGGATGGCAGGCTTTCTGCTAATGCCCCGGCCCGGCGGCCTGATGGACTGGCTGCCCGCTCTGCTCTACATAGGGGCCAGCATTGCAGACGTGTTTGACGGCTACCTGGCACGCAGATCCAAGCGCGTAACGCGGCTGGGCGAAACGCTCGACATGGAGTTTGACGGCCTGGGAGTCCTCGTGGCCTGCGCGCTGGCCGTCCAGTACGGGCAGTTGCCCCTGCTTTTCCTCCTGGTGGCGGGCGCTCGTCCCCTGTTTGTCTGGGGAATGAAGTGGCGAACACGGATGACATTACCCAACCACCAGATGACCAACAGTGACCAGCGCCGCATCATCGCCGGTCTCCTCATGATCTTTCTGTGTACCGTGCTCTGGCCGATCTTTGAGCCGCCCGTCACGTATGCCGTTGGTGCCGTTTTCGGCGTCGCGGTTACCCTCAGTTTTGCACGCGACTGGCTCGTAACCATCGGCTGGCTGCTGCCTGACAGCACCCTCTACATCCACTGGCGCGCCCGCCTCAAAATGTGGGCCTTCGCCTGGATGCCCATCGGCTTGCGAATAGCTATCGCCGCCCTGGTTTCCCTCTTGGCCTCCGGAGTCCTCGCCGGCGAGCCTGCTCTGCCAGCAGCGTGGATTTGGCCCGTCGTTATTGTTGGCGCCGTCGGCGGCTTGGCAGCCTTGGCCGGGTTCGGTGCCCGGACCGCGGCTGGGCTCGTACATGCCGCCGCCTTCGTCTTCTTCAACTTTGGCGGTCATCCATGGCTCGGCCTGACCTTGCTCGTCCTGGCTTCCCTCCTGCTCATTCTCGGCAGCGGCCATTACACACTCTGGGTCCCGGAAGAGCGCTGGCTGCGAGTCGGCGCCGCCGAGATGTAACTGCCGCCAGCCCGCCCATTCAAATACAGGTCGTTACCAACGCATACCTGTTGCAAGGTAACTACCCAGCCGCAATAGACTCGCAACCCGACCTCCAACCGCAGAAGTTACTGATCACTGACCCCTGACCACTGACCCCTGCATTTGTGCGGTCGGCCGCAAGCGGCCTCCCTTGTGCAGGGGCTGCGCCCCCGCAACGCCCCCCTACAAAAACATGCCTCACCGACCGTGTTTACTCTTCCCCAGCATCCTGTCTGGCGTACGGAGTCTACTCCCCCTCTCGCCGCTTCAACCCACCGACCACCGACCACTAACCTCCGGTGTTCCCCTGACGACTGATGTTCCACTGAAAACAAAAAACTGAAAACTAAGAACTGCAGTTCCGCGCCCCCGCAACGCCCCCCTACAAAACCATCGCTCACCGACCGTGTTTACTCTTCCCCAGCATCCTGTCTGGCGTACGGAGTCTACTCCCCCTCTCGCCGCTTCAACCCACCGACCACCGACCACTAATCTCCGGTGTTCCCCTGACGACTGATGTTCCACTGAAAACAAAAAACTGAAAACTTAAAACTGCAGTTCCGCGCCCCCTCAAAATCAGCGTTGTAAGAATTCCAGGTTTATGCAATCATAGTGAAGTCTGTCCTCCCCCACGCGGCGGAACGCCAATGTTGGCCTTATACAAGGAGACAGAAGATCATGAACGAGTTGCGTTCATTGGATTCACAGTCGTTTCGTATAACTGGGCTCGCGCTTCTGACCGCCTTGATCCATCTATTCCTGGGTGTCCAGGGTGGAATCTTTATCTTCATTCTCAACGGTCTTGGCTTTATCGCACTTGTCGTTGGGCTCTACCTGCTCCCACAACTTGCCAACTGGCGGACGCACATCCGCTGGGCCTTGGTCGCCTATACCGCGGTTACGATAATCGCATATTTTGTCGTAAATCAGAATGCATTGGACAGCGGCATAGGCTTGCTTACGAAGGCCGTTGAAGTGATCCTGATCGTGTTGCTCTACTTGCAAACGAGGTAATGTCATGCGCATCGAGGAACTTGAGACCCCCGTCGCCGTCGTCGATCTGGACCGCCTGTCCGTCAACATCGACCATCTGCAGAAATACCTGGCCAGCCACGACATCGATAACCGGCCCCATATCAAGACGCATCGCATCCCGGCAATTGCACATATGCAGCTGGAAGCCGGCGCCGTCGGCATCACCTGCCAGACCCTGAGCGAAGCAGAGGTAATGTGCAGCACAGGCATTCGAGATATCTTTCTGCCTTACAATCTGCTCAGCGATGCGAAACTGAAACGGCTGATGCACTTGGCCCGCCGCGCCAAAATGAGCGTAACCGCAGACTCCGCCCGCACCGTCTCCGGTTACGCCGAGGCGGCTGCAGCCGAAGGCACCGTCCTGCCGGTCCTTATTGAGATGGATGGCGGCTATGAGCGTTGCGGCGTGACCACACCCGAAGGCGTTCGCGAACTGGCCCGCAAAATCGACAGCGCGCCCAATCTCCATTTTGGCGGTCTCATGGTATACCCCTCTAACCCGGAGTCCAACGCGTTCATGGGTGAGGCAAAGATGCTGCTTGCCCAGGACGGGCTGGCCGTAGAGCGCGTGAGCGGTGGCAGTTCGTTCGTTATGTGGCAGGCACACGAATTTACCGAGTTCACCGAACACCGCGCCGGCATGTACGTCTACGGCGACCGCAACCTGGTCGATGCCGGTGTCATGGCGCTCGACGACTGCTCATACTTTGTGCTCGCGACCGTCGTCAGCCGGCCGACCGAGGACAGGGTTGTGCTCGATTCAGGCAGCAAATCACTGGCCGCGGACAGCGCCCGCCAGACGCCGGGACACGGTCTGATTGTCGAGTATCCGCAGGCTGAAATCTTTAAGCTCTCAGAGGAACACGGCCACGTGGATGTTTCCCGCTGTGACCGCAAGCCGGAGATCGGTGAAAGGGTCAGCGTCCTGGTCAATCACTGCTGCGTCTCAAACAACCTTTTCCCGCGCATCGTCGGCCACAGAAGCGGCGAGGTCGAATTGGAGTGGCCGGTCCTCGCTAAAGGCTGGTGATAGAGTTCCGCGTTGCGCGTCACAATTGAAAGAGACTCAGCCTTCGACAGTTGTGCCGCAGTAGGAGGCGCCGCTGCTCAGAATAGGTTTCCAAGCATTCCAGGTAAGGCGACAAAGCCGAGGTAGGCCAGCAGCAACACTACAAGCACCAAACGTATCTTTCCCCACAGGCTGAGATTGTTAAACCAGCCCCCGCCACTGCCGCCAGGCGGCGGAACTTCCTCTCCAAAGGCTGCATCGCGCCGGCGTTGCGCTGGCCCCGCCGGGGCCACAAAATCCTGTTCAACGTCCGACCGTTGCGGAAGAGCCCCCGCAATGGCTTCCTGTCCGCCAGCAGGCTGACTTAATATTCGATGCAGTTCCGTGGCAACCGAGGGCAGCCTCGACTTCAGAAAATCCAACCCCGGTTGTTCAATATATAGCAGCTCCACGTCGGTCTCCGCGAACGCGCTCTGACCATACGGCTCGTCCGACAGAATCGCCTTTTCCCCAAAGATTGCCCCCTCGCCGCGTGTCCAACTGCCTGCCCCATTCAGTGTCTGCAGACGGACGACTCCTTTCTCGATGAAGTAAAGAGCATCGCTGGGTGCCCCCGCCCGGAATACCTGCTCTCCTCTGTCAACGCGGGCATGGCGCAGATGACGGGCGACCTCCCGCAATTCATCGACCCTGAGATCCGTAAGCAATGGAATGCGGCGCAATCTTTCCTCATTAACTGACTCCCGCCGAGGGGAAGTCTGGGAGGCCATCGCCTGGTCCAGTGCCTCCCCAATCGCTGGGACCCGTCCAGCCAGTTCTTCGAGATCCGATCTGTAAAGCACCCACAGATTCGTGTTTCTTACAGCAGTGGCGTTTTCCTTGCGGTCCTCACCGGTCAGCAGGCCCATCGCCCCAAAATAGCTGCCAACACCTTCCCGGGCCAACTCCTGCAGTACGCCGCTCTCGTTTTCCGCCGTCAGCTCAACCTCGCCCTGATCTACCAGAAAGAGTGCATCGCTGCCTTCACCCAGCCGGTAAATCGATTCCCCCGAAGGAACATGCTGGAGAACGAGCTTCTGCACGATGGCGTGCAGATTGACCGGTTCCAAATGCCCAAACAGGGGCGTCTGCGCCAACCGCACCACCGCCTGCGTCTGGTCTGTCACACTCAGGCTGCTCCGGCTGTGTCGGCCCAATGTTCGGCGCAGCACAGGATACTGGCTGCTCAAACTGTAAAAAGTTGCCGCGGGCAGCATCCAGATCACGCAGTCGTCTACCGCAAATGCGCTGGAATTATACGGCTTATTCGTCAACAAAGGCAGCACACCGAACAGATTTCCCGGTTCGACAAGTCTCGCAGTTGGGCCCGGCTCCTCCGGCGTGGGAGCGGGCTGCAACTCCAGCGCCCCAATTTCCAACAGGTAGAGCGCCTCTGCCTTCTGACCGCTCTTATAAAGGAAGCCGCCGCGCAGCAGCTGGTGGGGCTGCATGCTACGCGCCATCGGACCTGTCACCTGCTTGGGCAGACTTCCCAGCGCCTCGGTCTTGACGAGCTGTTCCACAAGGTAGTCTTCCAGCTGCGAAATCTGTTCACCAAAGTTCTGGCTAAGTTTTATGCCGATCCCATAATGACTCTGAAGCAGTTGGCGCAGGTCGGTATCGGGCAATACCCAAACGTGTACATCAGAAGCCGCGACCGCACTTGTATTGTGAGCCAGGCCCCGCAAAAACTCCGCTTCCCCTAACAGGCTTCCAGGCCCAAGCGTCGCCAGAACCGAGCCGTAGGAGTCAAATAAGCGCACATAACCGCTCCTTACCAAATAGAGCTCACTGCAGGTCTCATCACTTCGGAAGATGGTAGCGCCGCCCGGCTGACTCTCCTCGCGAAGGATCGAAACGACTTGTCCCAACTCCCCATCTGACAAATCGTGAAAAAGAGGCGTTGCGCGTAGAAATTCAACAGACATGAAAACTCCTTTCGGACACGATATTCTGTGCCAAAGTCAACCTATAAAGTCAACTTATATTGTGCCAGAACGAGTAGACTATCCCCAATGCGTGTTTAAAACTAGCGACAACGCCGCCTGTTTGAGCAAGGAGGCGTCGCCTGTAAATTCATCGGGGTTGCAAAATGTGCTGAGAGTCACTAAGACAAATGCAGCTTCCACGGGCTATCAACAATTCAAATCCATCCATCCTATCCCCAGAGACCCCCTATGCGTGCCATTCTCTCGCAGGCCTGATTCTGTTGATGAAACGTCAACACTTTTCCTCTGGCCCCGCATAGGTTAATGCGCGTCCTTGCAAACTAATGTATATCGCAACTACTCAGCCACGATTAATTTGCAAACCTGAATGAGGCGAGCAAAGGTGTTCTTTCTCCCCTCACTAGTGTATTATGGGCGGTCGGCCGCAAGCGGCCTCCCTTGTGCAGGGGCTGCGCCCCCGCAACGCCCCCCTACAAAACCATGCCTCACCGACCGTGTGCCTTCTTCGCAACGTGTCGGCTGGCGAGCATGGCGGCTGTACACCAGTTGCGTCACTAAGAGCCTGAATGATTCCAAGGGATTCCAAGGATGACTGGCTGGTCAAGTACTGTGGCTTAGTAGTTATTGTATATCTTTACCGCAGATGGTCGCCAGCTAATTAGCTAAACATCCTGAATCTGGCGTAATTCTGTCAGCAACCAATACCCGAACGAGCCTTGGCTTTCCTGGCGAAACACCAGCGCGCCGCCCCGCGACTCCTCAATCTTTCCCCACTGTCCAAGGAGTTAACACCAGTCTTGAAGATTTCTCAATGAGAGTGATAGGATGTTAAATGCATAATGGAGAATCAGCCGCGCTCCTGATATAATGTAAGAATACAGGATTCAAAAAACAGGAAACCGCGAGACGAAAAACGGCCTGCAACTGTTGCAGACCGTCGGAGGAAAAAAGCTCTCCACACCTCTGGCCCGCTCCCTGACCGGGTTGCCGGGGGACCTTCTGGCTGAATCCTGCTCTGCAGGTGGGGGAATCTATTCCTCAATCTGGTGCCGAAGGTGGGAGTCGAACCCACACGGGTTTCCCCACACGAGTTTGAGTCGTGCGCGTCTGCCTATTCCGCCACTTCGGCTTGCAAAAATTATAGCCGTTGGCGCAAGTTTCAGTCAAATATCCGGCAATTGCGCTAGCAGCCGCCTCTATGGTTATATTCCAACCGGCGGTACATAAGACGAATCGAAACGCCGTGTTGCGAACGAAGTCCCGTTTTTCGCTCGCCTCCCTGTAAGTCGGTTCACTGACAAGGTGCCAAAGCGGGCTGTGCATGGATCAGGACAAATTAATAGAACTCTCGCTTCAAGGCGACTTGGAAGCGTTCAACCAATTGGTTATCGAATACCAAGGCCTTGGCTATGGAGTCGCCTACCGCCTGCTTGATGATCCGGATTCTGCCGCCGATGCCCTGCAGGACAGTTTCATTAAGGCCTTTCGCGCCTTGGAGAATTACCGAGGTGGTAGCTTCAAAAGTTGGCTGATGCGAATTGTCGTAAACACCTGTTACGACCATCTGCGAAGCCGCCAGCGAAAGCGCACCGAAAGCCTCGATGATATGCCCGTCGATGAGGAGTACGTTGTCCAACTCACCGACCGCAGCGAATCGCCCCACGAATTCGCCGAAAGGCGCGAGCTCCAGGAATTGATAATATCCGCGATCTCTTCCTTGCCTGAAGTCCTGCGCACTGCCATCGTCCTGCGCGATGTCGAAGGCTACGCTTACGAGGAAATCGCAGAAATCACCAGTGCGGCCGTGGGAACGGTAAAATCTCGCATCAACCGCGCCCGCGGTCGAGTACGCGACTACCTTGGCAAGAACGCGGAACTTTTGCCCTCTGTCTATCGTCATTCTTTGAAGTAGGGGAAGATCTATTTTCCCCACACTCTGTCTGTACGGTTGAGACATTACACCAACGTCGAGGCTGACGTTGGCCGGGCCATTGAAGGTCACCGGGTACGTAAAGCCAGCGCATCGGCACTCCAGAGCAAACGACTATGAATCCACAAAACCTGCATTCGGTCGATGAAGAGTTGGTAGCGGCATATATCGACGGTGACGTGACTACCGAAGAACGACAGCGCGTCGAGGCTGCCATGGCGACAGATGAACAGGTCGCCTGGGAAGTAAATACAATGCGCCAGACGGTTGAGCTGCTGCAGGATTTGCCAGCCGTGCCGCTGCCCCGCTCCTTTGTATTGACTGAAGACCAGGTTGCTGATGTACTGCTCGAGCGGCGCAGTCGGGCTCCCACCCCCGCCGCGCAAACGCCGCCACCCCAGGAACCGGCTGATTCCCCCTGGCAGCGCTTCTTGAGATTTCTGAACGGCGGCGACTTGGCACTCCGCAACGCGGCCGCGCTTGCGGCTGTTCTGCTCGTCCTCTTCTACGTCGCCGAGGTTCAGTTGCAACAGAACCAGACCGGAACGCCTGACGGGGCCGGCGAACAGCTCTCGCAGGCTCCCTCAGCTCCCCAAGCACAGGTTACTGCCGTCGGCGGAGATCTGTCACAGTCCGACGGCGCAGTAGCCGTCGAACCTTCCTCTGGTGACAGTCAAACAGCGGACACCGAAGGCAATGCCGGCCAGGATGACGACGAGGCCGAATTCGGCGTGATGAGTGTCGGAGAACAGGACCAGCAAACCGGGGATTCCGCCAAGCAGCCAGTTGCAGCAGCCGAAGTGAAACCTGAATCTGCCGCCGCCGCCCCAGCCGCTTCAGCGGACACCCAGCAGTCCGGCAGCGAAAATGTAGACAACTCCAATCAGGTCCTGCTCACTGTCTTCAGGTACGCCCGTATCCTGCTCGTCCTGGCGGTCATAGCCCTCTGGCTGTTCAGCCGGGTCAGGTCCCGGGGCAGCCGTGCCTGAACTGCCGGAGGTTGAGACCTACGTTCGGGCGCTTGAACCTCTGCTGACCGGAAAAACAATCCAATCGGCGGACGTATACTGGCCCCGCACAATCGCTTCTCCTGATTCTGCGCTGTTTCCGGACCTGATCCGGGGACGGCGTTTTGTTTCATTTGAGCGGCGTGGAAAATACATGCTCTTCGGTCTGCACACCGGCGAAACCCTGATTGTGCACCTGCGCATGACCGGCGAACTGAGGATTCATGCCCCCTCCGACCCAGACTCAGTGCCAGCCGCCATTCCCGTAGACAAACATACCCACGTCCTCTTTGTACTGGACACCGGCGAAGAGCTGCATTACCGAGACACCCGTAAGTTCGGGCGAATCTGGTTGGTCGAGGATGTGGCAGAAGTTGTGGGAAAGCTCGGTCCCGAGCCGTTGAGCGAAGCGTTTGTGCCCCGAATCCTGATGCAAGCTCTGGAGGGGCGTAAAGCAAACATCAAGGCCCTGCTGCTCAATCAGACTGTGGTGGCGGGAGTGGGCAACATCTACGCCGACGAATCCCTGTTTCACGCCGGCATTGATCCAAGGCGGCCAGGCGGCGGCCTCAACATCTCTGAAATTACGCGTCTTCACCGTGCTTTGCGGGAGGTACTACAGGCGGGGATCGAGGCCCAGGGCAGTTCTCTGCAGAACTATGCGCCTCCAACTGGCGGCAAAGGTGGTTTTCAGGAGCAGTTCCGGGTCTTCCGCCGTGGCGGCGAGCCCTGCTTCCGTTGTGTTACGCCCATCAGCCGTATTGTTCTCGGCCAACGCAGTACCCACTTCTGTACCACCTGTCAGAAATAAGCAGAGCCAGAGTCAAAGGGGAACGCAATAAAAGTCGCCATGGAACAGCCGTTGTTCCGAGGAAATACCGGCCTCTCTCACCTGAATCAGGCGCCCCGTCCCGGCGTATTTCGCCGTTTGGCCTCTTCCAACTCCTTCTCCAGGGCCGCCTTACGCTCCGATTCAGCCTCTTTCCCCTCAGCCACCGCCCGGTCCCAGCGCGACTGATATCTCGCGTCAAACGTGGTAGCCCGCGACGGCCCGAAAATGTACGCAACTGCCGCGCCTATCGCTGCGCCCAAAATCAGGCCGATGAAGAGATTCTCAGATTTTCCCAACTGAATGCCTCCCCGCCTCGTTCAAGACCGTCCATCGCCCGCACGAAACCAGGCCTTCAAATAAGGCTGTGAACTGCCAACGCCTGCTTCAGCCCACCGTGCCGTCTATCACCGTCACGTCTTGTGCCTCTTGTACCGAGATCGGTTCCAGCACCTGTTTGTCTTGCGGCAGGAGCCAGCCGATCAGCACGTATACCAATACCCCCGTCCCTACACTCCCAATCGCGAAAGCAACCCAAATCAGCCGTACCAGGTTGGCGTCCAGGCCAATCGCCTTCCCAATGCCCCCGCACACGCCGAACATCATACGGTCTTCCCGGCTGCGCTTTAGCGGGATGTTGGACTTGGCGCGGCGCAGACTTGCCTTGACAGATTCGCGGTTCATGCTGGACGTCGCCCTAGTTTTCCCGCTCCGCATCTTGTCCCGCGCACCTGCAATTCGACTGCGCCATGCCTTCTGATTCTTGAGCATCAGGAAACCCGCGCCTATCAACAACACCGGCCAGAATAGCAGCCCCATCAACCGCCAGAACACGCTCCACAGTGCCGGCAGAATGCCAAGATTCGCAAGCAGCCATACCGCGCCGCAGATGACCAGCAGCAGCCCGGCCCGTTCTACGTTGCGCTCGTTCAGCTCCAGCGCCGCCGGAGCATGCTGACCGGCTTTGGCCGTACCTACAGGGAGCAGCAGCCACAGCGCAGCGTAGGCAAACAGGCCCGCGCCGGCAGTTCCAAGCGTCAGTACAACCCACATGATCCGCACCAGAATCGGGTCGATCCCGAAATAGTCGCCCAAACCGCCGCAGATTCCGCCGATCATCTTATCTTCAGGGTGACGGAAGAGATAAGTTACCTTCTTTTCCTCACCACCTGCAGCCTGCTCGCTCTCAACCGTCTCTACGGGAATGGCGATCTCCTCCATGGAGGGCTGGGCCGCAGAGACTGAGCCTTCCTGAATTTCAGGTTCGGTCGTCTGCTCAGGCTGCGTTGGCGTATTTTCATTCATAGCTGACTCCTTAAGCGCTAGGTAGCGGTGGATTCGCCATATTTGCAAAGCGATACCTTCTCACTACACCTTACGCAAACCCCGTACTAAAGTTTCGCGTCTCCAACCGTACCAAACCGTTGGAGACGCGATTCTTGCTCACAGAGCCCAAAGCAATCAGAATCAACCCTGACATAGCCAACCATACAATGCCCCGCGCCGGATGGGGCGGCCGCGCTCAAGCCTCTATCCGCACCTCTCGACCCTCTTCCTGGCTGCGGTAGATTCCGTCCAATATCGCCTGTACCTGCAGTGACTCTTCCGCCGCCACCGGCGACGGCGCACCTTCGGCAACTGCCTTGGCGAAGGCAACGCATTCCAGCGCATGCGGTTCCATCTTGTCCTGCGTCAACTGCAAGAATCGGTTGTAAAACTGTTTAGTCTCGTAATTCGTTTCGAGAATCTTCGTGGTCGGCCAGTGACACCCGCCTTCAGTACCGTAGAGCCAAATCTGTGTGTCCTCTCCCGGCGTGTCATGATGCAACAGCCAGCTTGTCTCTAGCACCAACGTCGCGCCATTCTCGAAGCGCACAAATGCGGCCGCAAAATCCTCCACGTCCATGTCCTGGGGCACCATGTCCAGCCTCCACTGGCTGAACGCGCCTTCCCTCTTCGCCAGAGGAGCCTTCGCCACCCCGGACACCGCCACCGGCCGCGGGTTGTCCATCAGCCACAAGGTCAGGTCCAGAATGTGGACCCCAACGTCAATCGTTGGACCCCCTCCGCTATGCTTCTTATAGATGAAGCCGGGCCGCACAGGCAGCCAACCCCGTCGTAGCATCCAACTGCGTGCATGATAGACTTCACCCAGCGCGCCCGTAGAAATCTCAGCCTTCAGCGCCTGCGAATCCCCCCTGAAACGAAAGTGCTGAGCCGTCATCAGCAGCGTGCCCGACTGATCGCGGGCCGCTATCATCTGGCGAATTTCCCCAGGCGTCGGCGCAAGCGGTTTTTCGCATAGTACGTGTTTGCCCGCTTCCAGCGCCGCTATCGCTATTGGAGCATGGTACCGGTTCGGCGTGCAGACATCGATAATGTCGATGTCCGGGTCGCTGAACAATGCTGCCGGGTCGCTTTCCAGTTTCTTTACGCCGTGGAGCGTCCCCCACGTTTTCAAAGCTTCCGCCGAGATGTCGCTGCCCGCCACGACCTCCGCCTGATCTGAAGCGGCCCAACCCGGCATGTGTGCCTTGGCGATGCCGCCGACTCCCACGACCCCAACTTTCAGAATTTTCGACACTACGCCTTCCTTTCAATCTTCGCTTACTGACGCCTTGCAACTGGTAGAGGTTGGAACGTCAATGCTTGAAATCACGTGAACTGTTGACTGAGTTGAAGACGCTTTTCAAGCGCGACCACCGCCTGGAAAATCGTCCGCTCGCCACCGATTCTATCGCACCCGAAAGTGCAACCATCACTCGACTATCCTGGAGAGAAATGGACATCACCGCAGATCATAGCACGTATTCACTGCTGATTCAATCGCACTCTGCCGCAGTGTGCATCCCAAAACGGAATTGAACTCTCATATACCTCTTTCCGCAACCATGCCAGGGTCAGTTCCTGTTCCAATCTCCGGCAGACCAGGCAGTGTCTCTCTCTGCTTGCATATGGGCGGTCGGCCGCAAGCGGCCTCCCTTGTGCAGGGGCTGCGCCCCCGCAACGCCCCCCTAGGCTAGCCACCTTGCTCACTCTTCCCCAGCAACGTGTCTAGCCAACAGTGTCTCCTCCCCCACTCGCCGTCTCATGCCACTGACCGGGGCCGTTCGCAGTTCACCAAAAACCAAAAACTGAAAACTGCGTTTCCGCGCCCCCGCAACGCCCCGCCCTGGCTAGCCACCCTGTTCACGCTTCCCCATCTACGTGTCTAGCCAACAGTGTCGCCTCCACCACTTGCCGTCTCATTCCACCGCCCCCTGCCGTTCCCCGCAGTTTCCCTGCAGTTTCCCTGCAGTTTCCCTGCAGTTTCCCCGCAGTTCCCCCGCAGTTCCCCCGCAGTTCCCCCGCAGTCCCCCGCACCGCCTCTACCCAACGGTGTCTCCATTCCGCCCACCACCCCTAAACACTCGTAAACTCTCGTGATCTCTCGTCAACGCTCGTACGAGCGCACCTGAGCCAACCGATCCTGACGGATTGCAAAGTTGCCCAACTGATGCTATGAATAGATCAAATCTACCCAATAAATCTCCGCGCCTACAACGACACCACCAGGAGAACCTGATATGCCTAGCATGACCGGCGGCCGCTTTATCGCCGAAACAGTTCATGGTTATGGAATCACGCACGTTTTCTTCATGCCCTACATCGGCCCAAGGGCCCTCATGGAAATGGAAAAACTGGGGATCAAGCGCGTGCAGACACACGGCGAAAAAGCTGCCGCATACATGGCCGACGCCTACGCCCGCGTCAAGCGAGCCCCTGGCCTGTGCATGGCCCAATCCGTCGGTGCAGTCAACCTCGCCGCCGGGCTCCAGGACGCTTACCTGGCCTGTTCGCCGGTGGTTGCTCTGACAGGCCGTGAGCTTCTCATCAACCAGAAGCGTCACGCCTACCAGGAGGTCGATCACGTCAATCCATTCTCTGCTGTCTCCAAATACAGCGCCTACGTCCCCACTCCCGAACACCTGCCAGTCTACCTGCGCCAAGCCTTTCGAGCCGCCACTACAGGCACGCCCGGCCCAACCCATCTCGACTTGGAAGGCATTGCCGGTCAGGGAGTCGTCGATCAGGAAGCCGACCTGGAAGTCTATGCCGAGGAAATGTTCGCCCAGTTGCCGCCTTTTCGGCCTTCGGCAGAGCCCTCGAAGATCGATGCCGCGCTCCAGCTCCTCGCCGGCGCCGAACGACCGGTCATTGTCGCCGGCGGCGGCGTCGCCGCTTCCGATGCCCGCGACGAACTGATAGAGCTGGCCGAAAAACTCTCTATCCCGGTAGCGACATCGCTCAATGCCAAAACCATGTTCCCCTTCGACCACGCGCTGGCCGTCGGCGTGCCCGGCTCATACTCACGCGCCTGCGCCAACCAGGCCCTGTGCGAAGCCGACCTCGTCTTTTTCATCGGCAGCCACACCGGCGGCCAAGTGACAAACGCCTATCAAATCCCCCCTCAAGGGACGCCAGTCATCCAACTGGATATCAACCCCGAGGAGATCGGACGCAACTACCCGGTCAAGGTAGGCATGCAAGGGGATGTCAAGAGCAGCCTCAGGCACATGATCGACCGTGCCGCGCCCGGCTCCCCCCGCAATTCATGGATCGGTCGTGTCCAGGAACTGGTGCAAGCGTGGCGAGCGAGTGTTTCGCAACACGTTGACGCCGAGATTCTGCCCATGCGCCCCGAGCGCCTCTGCCGCGAGCTGACCGACTACCTCCCATCCGATGCTATTCTTGTCTCCGATACCGGCCATGCCGGAATCTGGACCGGCACCATGATCGACCTGAAACATGCCGACCAGAGCTTCATTCGCTGCTCCGGCTCCCTTGGTTGGGGGTTGCCCGCCGCGATGGGAGCGAAGTGCGCGGCGCCCGACCGCCCCGTACTTTGCTTTACAGGCGATGGCGGCATCTGGTATCACCTGACCGAATTGGAAACGGCCGTGCGCTGCGGCATCAACACCGTCACCGTCGTCAACAACAACCACTCTCTCAATCAGGAGCAGGGCGGCGTCGAGCAGACCTACGGCGGACGAACCACCGGTTCCGATGAGCTCTGGCTCTTCGAAGACGCAGATTTTGCCAGAATGGCCGAGTCCTTCGGCGCACTCGGCATTACAGTACACAAACCGAGCGAGCTTGCCGGCACTCTCGACCAGGCCTTCGCCTCAGGCCGACCGGCAGTTGTTGACGTCAAAACACACGTCGAAGGCATCGCGCCGCGCGCATGGGTGCCAACCGGGTAGAACCCTAAGAAACCACAATCGCCCTTTCAGCCGCCAAACGCAAACGCGCTGGTTGGAAAACTGACTGCCTCTCGATAGTTCTCTCCCCAGGAGATGCGTATGCCCTGCAGATTCGGGTTAGGGGTGCCCCTTGTGGGCCCAAATCGTGTGTTATAATAGAGTCGGAAATGAGTTGCGTTTCCTCTGTCCCTGAGAAGCCACGACTCCCGCCAAAAAAATATCTGAAGCCGAAGGAGGGCCGCTGCACGTCTGTGAGTTGCCCATTCTTCATCTTCCGATACCTTTAGAAGTCGGCGAGGAAACGCTTGCGAACGCAAGCACGTAAGGGCCTACATAAGAAGGAAGAACGCCGACATAATCCGTCCCAACCCAAGGCACTTGCAACGTATGGGAAAAGACCTCGTGAGGCTGCCTGAATCGGCCGGAGGTAACGTCTGCGAAATCAAGAAAAAAGTCCCAAAAAAAAGAAAACCCGTCGACTTAGGTCGACTTACGTCGACTTACGTCGACTTGGGTCGACTTGGGTCGACCAAACCAGGACAATTGCATCGACTTGAGACAAGGCCTCGTGAGGCTGCCTGAATTGGCTGGAGGAACCGTCTGCGAAATCATGAAAATAGTCCAAGAAAAAAGAATTCCGTCGACTTGGATCGACCTGGATCGACCTGGATCGACTTAGATCGACCAAACCAGGATAGTTGCATCGACTTGGGACAAGGCCTCGTGAGGCTGCCTGAATCGAAAAAGTACTCTTGGCGGGCCCGCATCGTGCACTTTCGAGGCGCATTAATTGAGAAGCCACTGCTCTCGCCCAAGAAGAACTTGCAGGTGAAATCGGTCAGCAGAAACGCTGTGAAATGCCCCCAAAACGTCGCCTCGGATTCCATCAGGGACGGCGAGGACCTGTTCGGTAAGACGAAAAATAGCGCCCCAAAAAACTGAAATTGGCGCGACATACGTATACATTTGTATACATAACGCGACATTTGTAGACATTTCGCGGCCAGAACACGGGCAAGTGAATCCATCAATGACGAGTACCCGTTGACGTTTGTCACCAAAGCGATCGGCGGGAGCAAAGTGCTCTTCCGCCAAGGGCCGCGCATAAAAAATCCGTTACGCCTTTGGTGTTCTTCGCCGCCCTTCGCATGACTTCGCCGATCGATTGGTTTTGTCTACTGCAAAACGCAAGCGAGAAAAATCCCTGGCAGAAACTCTCGTCCAACGCGCACACGAGACATCCTGCATCGGTAGGGCCCCAGTCACAGCACATCGGGCAAATCCCGTAAACTGCAGCGCAGACAACCCGAAAACGCTCGTAAACGCTCATGATCTCTCGTAAACTCTCGTCTAACGCGCATACGAGACAACCTGCAGTGGCAAGGCCCAGGTCACACCACAACAAGCAAATCACGTGAACTGCTGCTCAGACAACCCGAAAACGCTCGTAAACGCTCATGAACTCTCGTAAACTCTCGTCCAACACACAGATGAGAATGCCTGAGTCCCACCATCAAGATGAATCTGACAAAAACGGCCCACAATAAATAAAGTGTCCAAGTCTGCCCCCAAAGCATTTGCATCTGATCTGAATTCCATCTTTTCATCCGATGCCAAACAGCTCCTGTCTTCCACCCGCAGCCACAGGAGCATCGAGAATTCAGTCTACTGGCTCTTTGATGGGGACGACAGTCGCACCCGTCACGGCCATGCGCAGCACAACCTGGCCGTCTTGCGCCGCATGGCTTTCAACCCCTTACCCAGCGAGAACAGCGCCCAAATCGGTATCGCTGCCAAACGCAAACAAGCCGGTTGGAAAACTGACTACCTCCCGAGAATTCTCTCCCAATAAGATGCGTATGCCCTGGTGTCGGTTTGCTCCGGCGTTCCGCAGTCTGATAGAATGTCCAGAGCTATCGTCCAATCTGTTAGTTGCAACGTGCGGGTAAACTGTCACCGCCGACTGTTCAGACCCAAGACCCTTTCTGAAGACAGTCACTGGGTCCGCGCTAACAGGCAGTTCACATCATTTCGAACTTGGAACGCGGAAGGCTCTACATGAAAGCGATGCTCTATCTGGACCAAATAGTCGACCCCGTTGCTGTGCTGGACGACGTGAAGGTTGTCGAGTTCAGCAGTGACAATCACCCCGAAAACGACCGAGTCCGAATCTATTTCAATACCAGAAACCTGAATGCGACAAAGACTATGGTCGAACTTCACCGTGATCGCAAGATGACGGTGAAACTGGAGGACGGCCGTTCTGCCCCCGCCTTGATAACGCACCAAAGTCTCGATGCAAAAGGCCAATTTGCCGGCGTCTTAAGAGTGCTCGGACCACTGGCCTGAGATCAACGTGAGCATCCAATCCACGCCTGCTCTCCTCTCGGCTCCGTTCGGCCGCGGAGAGAACTGCACTTCTTGCCCGCTTCCGGCTCCAATTCTACATAAAGCGCAATAGTTACATGGTCGCTGATCAACACCTGCGTCCAGCACAAGAGGAGGTCCTCCGCTATGACGGGGGACGCCTCGGCATTAGCGCGGTGCCCGGCAGCGGCAAAACCTTTACACTGAGCTGCCTGGCCGCCAATCTTGTGAAAAAACTGGCAGGCTCCGGCCCCATGGACGACCGCGAAGTGCTCGTCGTCACCTTCACCAATGCCGCAGTTGAGAATTTCCGTAACAGTATCGGTAAATTCATTCAGAGTGGGCGCCTGCTGCCAGGTGGCTATCGCGTCCGAACTCTCCACAGCCTGGCCTCTGACATCGTTCGAGAACGACCGGGGCTGGTAGGGCTGAGTGAAGACTTTGGCATCATTGACGAACGCGCCGGCCTGGACATCAAACGGCAGTCCGTCAACAACTACTTTCAGGCCAATCCCGACTTCTTGGGCGCGTTCATCAGGCCAGAACACACAAGCAATCCCCGTCGGCTGGAACGCCATCTCCTCGATACAGGCCAGGAGATTGCCGATGCTGTTATTAGGCGCATAAAGGAACTGCGCGCCGATCCCGTCACACTCGAAAATACGATTGCGCAGCAGTCCGGCGTCTGGCCGCTACTATCCTACGGACTGCAGATCTACAAAGACTACCAGCGCGGGCTGAACGTTCGAGGAGGCGTCGACTTCGATGACCTGATTCTACTCGCGCTACAGGCGCTCGAGTCAGACGAAAATCTCCTGGCCCGCCTGCAACAGCGCTGGCCCTATGTGCTCGAAGACGAGGCTCAGGACAGCAGCGCCCTCCAGGAACGGATGCTGTCCCTTCTGACCGCCGCCCACGGCAACTGGGTTCGGGTTGGGGACCCCAACCAGGCCATCAACACGACCTTTACCAGCGCTGATCCCAGATTCCTAAGGGCTTTTGTGGACAGCGAGACTGCAGAGGCCCTTCCTTTACCCAACTCAGGCCGCAGTGCCGAGCCGATCATTGAGCTCGCCAACCTCTTTATCGACTGGAGCCGCCAGGAGCATCCGCTCCTCGCCCCAGACAGCGCGCTTTCCCTTCCCTACATTCTTAGCACCGAGGATGGCGATCCACAGCCAAACCCGCCGCCGGGCGACCCGGCCGTGTTCTTCTATGACCGTCCCCTAACGCCCGACGAAGAGATCCGGACTCTGGTCAAGAGTCTGCAGCGCTGGCTGCCAAATAACGCTAAGAAAACGGTTGCTGTACTCATTCCCGACAACCGCCGCGGCGCTCAATTCAGCATAGCTCTTGAGAACGCCTCGCTTCCATTCGACGATTCCCTGCTTCAGTCCACCAGCACGACCCGCGTAGCCGTTGACGCGCTCGTGAAGGCGTTGCGTTACATAAGCCAACCGCACAACCCCTCTCATATAAGTCCATTTTGGTCCGATGTCTGGTGGACGCGGCGGGGGCTTCCATGCAACAAGGTAGACAATGGCAGCGACGAGGGCGCAGCCGTCTCTGAGGAAGCCAATCCCCCTTGGCTACCTGCGCGATCTGTGACCGACCAAAGCGCCTCGGGCGATGTTCTGCCCCAGCCGGCGTTGCTCTTTGGCAAAGCACTTGCCCGGTTGCGTCACACCGAGCGTTTCGTCTTCCCTGCCGCCGGCGACGACTGGCTGGAAGGACTCGGCTGGCTCGACGACTTTGAAGGCTTTCGGCTGATCGTCGAAAGGTTCCGAACAGATCTTAAACGCTTTTGCGCGGCCGCCATCCTTCCTATCGACGAACTGATCCTGACTCTGGGACAGGATCTCTTCACCGAAGCTTCAGAGCTGGCACTGGCCCACAGCGTTGCCATTCTACTGGCAAAACAGGCCAAAGAGCGGCCCGAAATGCGGCTACCGGAGTTGACCAGTGAATTGGAAGTTCTTGCACGCAATCGTCGCCGTATCCTCGGCTTCAGTGAGGAAGCCCGCGGCTTCGAGCCGCCGCCAGGCAAAGTGACCATCGCCACCATTCATACGGCCAAAGGGCTGGAATGGGACCGCGTCCACCTGGCATCGGTCAGCAACTATAGCTTTCCCAGTGGCGGAGACGAGGACAGTTACCGAGGGGAGCGCTGGTTCATACGCGACAATCTTAATCTGACCGAGGAGGCTCTGGAACAGACTTCACAACTGCACATGGGCACGCTGGACGAATACGTCCCAGGACAAGCATCACGCAACGCTCGCCTGGAATTCGCCGCCGAGCGCCTACGGCTCCTGTATGTTGGCATAACTCGCGCCCGCCAAGAACTGATCCTGACCTATAATACAGGAATGTTGCACGAAAAAAGTCCAAACCAACCGGCGTTGGCCTTCGAGTCGTTACGTCTGCGGTGGGAGGACAGGTAGAAATTGAGAATGGCTTGAGGAGTGAAACAATGCAGAGATTCACAAAGATTAGAGTGTCTGGTTACAAGAGCTTCGTTGACGTTGAACTGGCTCTACGCCCGCTCGCGGTCATGATCGGTCCAAATGGCTGCGGCAAGACTTCGCTGTTGGAGCTGTTATGGCTCTTTAATCAGGCAATGCAGGAAGATCTTACGAAAGCGATTGAACAGCAGGGCGGGATCAACTCAATCGCCTCGCGTCTGAAATCTGCCCCGAGCCAGATGGAAATCGAGTTGGCCTATCATACCTTGGAATTCCAAGGCGACGAGGAAATGGTCTATCGGGTACATTTGAGTGCCAACTTGAGAGAACAACCTATCCGTCTTGAGCAACTGGAAAGACGATTTAATCCAACAGCGCAATTCCCTTATCGCTACATAGACGCACAGAATGAGAGAGTTCAATACGCCGAACCTGGAGAAACAGGCTTTGTTTCCCCTACTTGGAACTACCACAACAATGAACTAGCTTTGGCGCAAATTCCAAGAATGTACAAAGATCCTGAAAGGTTACGAAGTGCACTAGCACAAGCTCGCTTTTACAGTTTCTTGGATGTGCAGCCTCGGTCTGTTGTTCGCTTGCCCCAGTCACTTACGCCGACGGTTCGCCCAGGACCGAACGGTGAAAATCTTTTCTCAGCCTTGTACAATCTTAGAGCGTCTCACGAAAACCTGTATCGATCTCTTGAGGATGTTCTCAGGACAGGTTTTCCTGGCTTCCAACGTTTGGAGTTTCCGGTTGTAGGATCCGGACAAGTAACTCTAGGCTGGTATCAAGATGGAATCGAAGGCCCCCTCTATCCAAATGAACTTTCCGAGGGCACTCTTCGCTTCTTATGGCTCTCGACGGTTCTGCTCACGCCGTCAGCCGCGCCAATTACCTGTATCGACGAGCCGGAAGTCAGCCTTCACCCGGAGTTACTAAAACTGCTGGCGGGACTTCTACAGGATGCCTCAGTAAGAGGTCAGTATATTGTGGCTACGCACTCTGCTGAACTGATACGATGGCTGAAACCGGAGGAAGTCCTTGTAATGGACAAGGAAGAAGGCCGGTCCAGTTTTTATTGGGCAGACTCACTAGACTTGCGCGAGTGGCTTCAGGAATACACATTGGATCAACTGTGGCTAATGGGAACTTTGGGAGGGCGTCCGTGACGGTAATCTTGCTGGTAGAAGGGGCCACCGAAACAGCCCTGAAGAGGCATCTTAAACGCTTCCTCGATCATCGAGCAATGAGCGAAAACCAACCTAAGATGGCTCTGCGAACCAAGCCTTTCAGGACTGTCCCGAACGCGGTTCAGTTTGAGAAACGTGTGAGGTTAGAGTTGGGTGCAAAAGGAGTAAAGGCCGTCGTTGGCCTTCTAGACGTTTACCCAAATTTCGATTCGGCAGATGAAGCAAAGGAATTCATGCGCAAGGCCGCCGGCTTTGACGAACGTTTCTTTGCCCATGCCGCTCAATATGATGTGGAAGCTTGGCTCCTCCCATACTGGGAATTCATTTGTCGTCGGATCGGAGTAACGCGTTCGCGCCCCGGGTCAAATCCGGAGCAAGTAAACCACTTTTCTCCGCCATCTAGGCGTCTGGAAGAACTCTACCGAATTGCAAAGAGAAAATACAAGAAACCATTAGAGATGACAGCTATTTTGGAGCGGCAGGACTTGAGTATCGCGGCGCAGGAATGCCGAGAACTAAGATTGCTTCTGAACACACTGCTCAAAATGGGAGGTCTTTCTCCACTCTGACCTGTGCCTACGGAATTTCTGCCAGCGGGGAAACGGAAGTAATCTGGTCAACGATTATAGGGAAATGTGTAAGCAGATCTCAAAGTAGACTCAGACATAGGCTTACTTTTGAGACGAAACCATGCGCCACGCGAAAATTCAGCACTATTGCGAAGGAATCATTGAGGCCGGCTGGCTGGCGGCTCTGATTGTCGCGCCGCTCTTTTTCAATACCTACTCCAGTCGCGTCTTTGAGCCGGATAAAATCAGCCTCATTCGTTCCATTGCCCTGGTCATGCTGCTGGCATATCTGGTCAAGATAATTGATGGCGGTCAACTCTGGCTTCCAGCAGGTGGAAGAGTACCCGCACCCAGCAACCGCAGTCCCGCACCCGATGATGACCTGCAGCCAGGTATCGACTGGAGCCCCGCCAGCCTGTGGAAGCTGCCATTCTTGCTGCCTGTACTGCTCCTGGCAGCCTCCTACACGCTCAGCACACTCCTGAGCATTTCGCCCTCCTTGAGCTGGTGGGGTTCATATCACCGCTTACAGGGCACCTACACCTTTCTTAGCTATCTGTGTATCGCTCTCCTCACTGCCGCCCACCTGAGGCAACCGGCCCAGTTGCGGCGTCTCCAACATGCGGTAATCATCACCAGCCTGCCCATTGCCATCTATGGCGTATTCCAGCACTTTGGCAAGGATCCTCTTCCCTGGGGACAAGACGTTTCAACCCGTATCGCAGCGAACGCCGGCAATCCCATCTTTCTCGCCGCGCACCTGATCATGGCCTTCTTCCTGACCCTGGAACGCGTAGTCGCCAGCTTTTCTTTTCTGCTGACAGAAGAGTCCTCCCCAACCGCGGCGCAAGAACATGAAGCGGACGGGCCAACCCCCGGCCCTGACAGAAGTCTGGCAAGCGTGTTGGCCGGCGGTTCCTACCTGTTTGTGCTTGCGGTCCAGCTTCTCGCCATCTTCTGGACCCAGAGCCGCGGCCCCTGGCTTGGCCTCGCCAGCGGTTTGTACATTTTCGTCCTGCTGATTCTGGCCGGGACGCGGCATCGCAACTACCGCATCTGGACGGCTGCCTGGGTCGGGCTGGGCGTGGCCGGCGTCACGCTTCTTGTTCTACTGAATACGACCGCGCTGGGGCAATCCATTCGTCCGGTTCCCATCTGGGGGCGCCTGACTACGATGCTGGACAGCTCCGGCGGCACAGGAAGGGTTCGCGTTCTAATCTGGGAGGGAACTTCGGAGATGATTTCCCCCCACGAACCCTTATACTATCCCGATGGAAGCCGGGACCCTTTCAACTTCTTGCGTCCACTGATCGGCTATGGCCCCGAGACTACGTGGATGGCCTTTAACCGCTTCTATCCCTCAGAGTTGGCCCAACTGGAATCGCGCAACGCCAGCCCCGACCGCGCCCACAACGAAACCTGGGACAGTCTGGCCATCACCGGAGTCCTCGGTTTTCTTGCCAGTTCCATCCTCTATCTGTCGATTTTCTTCTGGGCGCTGCGCTGGCTCGGGCTGATTCGTTCACGCCGCGACATCGCACTGTTCTTCGCACTGCTGATAGGGGGAGGAGTTCTCCTCAGTGCACTGTTCCTGCTGCGCGGTGTTAGTGTCGGCTTTATTGGCGTAAACTGGCCGACCGGATTGATACTTGGGCTTATCGTTTTCGTCACGCTGGCGGTCTTCCTCCAGCCGAAAACAGAATCACCGGTCGGGGACCGCCGTCGACAACTCCTCCTGGTCGCTTCCTTGTCAGCCGTCATTGCCCATTATGTCGAAATCCATCTCGGGATTGCCATCGCAGCCACCCGTATCTACTTCTGGACAATCGGCACAGTGCTGCTTGTACTCGGTATGCGCTTGCTGGTTCCGGACCCGTTTGCATTGGAATCGGCGCCCACCGGTTCAGGCGATGCACAGGGCGAGGGGAGCCCGAGTGGAAGACCTTCCCGTACAGCAGCGCATGCCAAGTCTGGCCGCGGCCGTCGCCAAACCGAAACTGGCCGAATCGGGTGGGCTGAAATGTTTCCGGCTACGATTCTGTCAGACCTGCTTGTAATGTTAACCTTGGTCTTTCTCTTCACTACAAATTACGCCGGTCTGTCGAATCCGTTCATGGCATTAGTGCGCGGTATGGCCAGCTCAGCTCAGGATCAAGCGCGGGGCAACGGGTCCGACATTTTGTGGCTTGTACTATTTACCTGGGCGGTCGCAACAGTTTTGGGCCTGTCAACGGCTATCTTGCACCTGCCCAGATTCGCTTCTGCGAGAAGTTCAGAGAACAGGCCTGCCAAAGATAATCGGCGAAAAAGGAGGTCCACTTCAGGTTGGGGCCAAAGGATCTCCTTCAATCTAACCTATTTCGTTGTACTGTACGGGCTGACTCTCTTAGCAGGTTGGTTGCTCTATGGCCTCATCCAAGCCGGCAGGCTACTGCCTGGCGCAAGATCGGGCAGCGTCGCCGAGCAGCTTGAACAAATTGCCGGACACTACAGCCTTTATACATGGATCGTCGTGTTCTGGTGTCTGATTGCAGGTCTGCTTCTGGCGTGGCGCCCGCTGCGCGAACCGCAAAAGCCCTGGCTTAGCCGTCATCTGCTCACCGCGGGCGCAGGAGTCCTACTCTCAATTGCAGTCTTCTTTATCATCGGCAGTGTTAATATCGCACAAGTGAAGGCGGATACATTCTATAAGCAAGGACAGAACTTCGACAATGCAGGCGCATGGGCTGAAAGCGCAGACCTGTACAGGCGTGCCCTGACAGTTCGCCCCACAGAGGATCACTATATGCTCTTTCTGGGGCGCAGCCTGCTGGAAAGAGCGACCCATTCCCAGGAAACAAGCAGTCTGGCAGTGCCTGCCGAACCAACTCTTGAGGAAGTCTTGAGCCTGGATGGAGGGGCAATTGCGCTCCTGGGGAAAGACGAGCTGCTACGCGTGGCGAGGACCGTCCTCATTCGGGCGCAAGCAGCAAATCCGCTGAACACGGATCACACCGCCAACTTGGCCCGTCTATACCGGCGCTGGTCAATACTTACCCCCGATCCACAGCAAAGGTTGCCGTCGTTGGAAAAGAGTTTACACTACTACACCGCTGCGGTGTCACTCAGTCCCAATGTCGCCCACTTGTGGAATGAACAAGCAGAGATTCTGGCCTCAATGGAAAGGCTGGACGAAGCCGAATCGGCACTGCTGCACAGTCTGACCATCGACGACAGATTTGAAAACACATATTCTCACTTGGTACAACTCTATGTCCGGACTGGCGACACTGAGCAGCTCAACCTGGTACTGGATCGCGGCCTCGAAAAACTGCCGACTAGCCTGCCCTTGCTCAGCCAGAAAGGGGCAGCCCAGTCTCGCGCAGGCGATCTGGAAGGTGCTCTGGCAACAATTACCGAGGCCTTCGAGAACCATCCGACCGACTTAAATGCCGTCCGCAATCTGATAGTCCTCTCACGGCTCCTTGAACGCCCCGAAGAGGCAGTCCAGTGGGCCGATCGCGCCGTCTCCATCATTGAGAGCGGCCATGGTGGCAAGGATGAAGCCGTTGCAGTGTATCGACAGATAGTCGAAATGAACCTCCAATATGAGTGGCTTCAAGAGGCAGTCGATATATTGCAGCGCCTGACCAACCTCGTCCCCGACGACTTCCGTATTCCTTTCCAACTGGCTCGCGTACACGCTGAATTGGGCGATTACGTCCAGGCCCGCCAGTCTGGTGAAACTGCTTTGACTCTGGCGCCTGAAAGCGATAAACCTGGCATCAAGTCCTTCATAGACTCCCTGGAATAGTATGAATTACGCGCATGAACCGGTGGGCAAATGAGCCCTTTTCTCTTGATGGCGGCCAGCGCTTTAGTCATCGCAATTGGCGGCACTCCCCTGGTACGGTACGCCGCTATGCAACTGGGTATCCTGGACCAGCCATCCGAGCGCAAGGTGCACCGCGCTCCTGTGCCGCTAATGGGCGGCGCCGCAATCTATCTTGCTTTCATCGCCGCTCTCGCCGTCTGGGGTGAACGCAGCTACGTCAATGAGGTAGTGGGAATCTTCGTCGGCGCCACGCTTGTCAGTCTCATAGGCGCGCTTGACGACAGCCGCGGCGTGGGCAGCTACCTCAAGCTCGCCTTTCAGATTGCCGCCGCCTGCATCTTGATCCTCAGCGGCGTGCAAGTCCGTCTATTCAATGGGTTTTTGGACATCGTCCTCACCCTTCTCTGGGTAGTCGGAATTACCAACGCATTCAATCTGCTGGACAATATGGACGGACTGTCCGCCGGCGTGGCGACAGTAGCATCGGCCTTCTTCACGCTCTTGGCCGCTATGAGCGGTCAATACCTGGTGGGGACATTGGCTGCTGCCTTAGGCGGCGCCTGCGTCGGATTCCTGGTGTACAACTGGAATCCGGCCCGCGTCTTTATGGGGGACACGGGCAGCCTGTTTCTCGGTTTTCTTCTTGCCGCCGTGGGTATTAAGCTGCGTTTCCCAGCGAATAGCGCCAGCATAACCTGGATGATTCCAGTTCTCATATTGGCGCTCCCCATTTTCGACACGTCGCTTGTTTTCTTAAGCCGTCTTCGCCGCGGCAAGAATCCACTTACAACGCCGGGTAAAGATCACCTCAGTCACCGGCTTGCCAGCCTGACCGGAAGTCAGCGCGAAGCGGTCCTTTTGTGTTATCTTGTAACAGGAGCAACCGGGCTCGCATCCATATTTCTAACACAGGCCAACTTGCAGGAGGCCGCCATCGTCGGGCTGGCCGCACTGGTACTGGCCCTGTTCGCCCTTTGGAAACTCGAGTTTCGAGAAAAATGAACCGGGCTACTGTTGCCTGCTCGCTCTGATGTAACCAATCCGACAAGGAGTCAATCTTGAACTCTGGAAAAAACTCTGTTCTTTCATTTGCTCAACTACGTTTCAGCAAACAAGGTTCAATGAGACTAGAATTGGCAGAAAGACGTGTGCCCGGCAAGGGCCATGTTCGCTTGATTCTATTGCCACGCCTCCGCCAGCGTCCTCTTAACTGGGCTACTAGCCTCCTACTGCTTTGCACGCTCGTCATGTCGGCATGTACGCCCCCGCCCCAGCCAACTGAAGAGCCACAAGAAGCTGAAGAAGGTACCGCGGCCGCCCTTGAACCGGCGGACCGCACCGGAATGTACGACGCCGTCCCGGAAATGGTCATCGATTCGGAAAAGGAGTACCACGCTATACTCAAGACCGAGAAGGGTGATATGCGCATCCTGCTCTTTGCCGAAGACGCGCCCCTTACGGTCAACAACTTCGTCTTTCTCGCCCGTGACGGATTCTATAACGACACCCACTTCCACAGAGTGCTGGCAAACTTTATGGCCCAGGGCGGAGATCCCAGCGGAACCGGTGCCGGCGGTCCAGGCTATCAGTTCCAAGATGAAATCGTCGCCAGCCTCCAATTCGATCGCGCCGGTCTTCTGGCCATGGCAAACGCAGGGCCAGGCACCAACGGCAGCCAGTTCTTTATCACCTTTGCCGAAACGCCCTGGCTCAACGGAAACCATACAATCTTCGGCGAGGTCGTCGAGGGCATGGACGTGCTGTTCTCGCTTGAACTCAGGGATCCTGCGGCGGGGGCGTCGGACTCTCCAGGCGAACTGCTCATATCCGTTGAAATCGAAGAGTCGGAATGAACGCGGCTCCTGTCCGATTTCATCGGCATCGTCCATCATTGCATCCAGGGCTGAGACTCTGAACTCTTATACCGCGAGGGAAATGCTCGGCCGCGCTGTCAATGCCCCCGGTGTGTCTTAGCTGCGGATCGTCGTATGCCAAGAAAGAGACTATAGCAGGAGCAACCTTCTTTTCTCCTGCCGCGCTCTGTCTCCAAGAGGCGTTTCTCGCCTGCCTGCTTGGACTTTTAGGAGGTAAATGTAGCCGGACTACAAACTGTTGATCTGATATACGTAACTACTCAGCCACAACTGATTTGCGAACTGAATGAAGCGAGTAAAGGTGTTTACTCTCTCCTCATTCTCTGTTTTTTGGGCGGTCGGGCCTTCGGCCCTCCCTTGTGCAGGGGCT
>MPML01000027.1 GCA_002238445.1 Caldilineaceae bacterium bin5 | reverse complement strand
ACCAGGTCAGACCGCACAGCTCCCTGGGCTACCGGCCGCCGGCGCCTGAGGCCCTCTTGCCTGCCGACCCTATCCCCGTGCTTGTCGGACTAACATAACAAGTGGTACAAACGTCGGGGGCAGGTCACCACCTGTCCTTTCAGTGCCAAAAACCCCGCCGGGTTTCCGGCGGGGTTTTTACTATTCTTCGTCAACCTCTGGCGTTGGGTCTGGATGTAATCCAGTACCCGTAGCTGTGACCGTAGGTGTAGAGGTCGGTGTTGGTGTAGGTGTTCTAGTTTCCACTGGTCGAGGAAACATCGACTCAGATGTTCCCCCAGGCCCTGGGCCGTCATGCCACTCGATGGTGCAGGAACTGGCGAGTATTCCCCATAGAAATAAGTATACAATCACGGGTGAGTATTTCCTGATAATCGGGAATTGCGAGCAATTCCTGACGATCATCTTTTTTCCTTTTTAGCTCTGTTCTTCGTCTGAAGATTCCACGTTGTCGGCCTGTGAAAACAGAGCGTCCAAGACTTCTTGCGGCGTTGCGTCAATGCTGATTTTTTCATCGTAGTTCACTTCACTGTCCTCTTGCCCACTCTGGCAGTCTACTTTGTTGTTTTTTGGATTCATTTTTTTAGTTTAGCTGATCCTGTAACCATAGTGCAGTAATTGCTCTGCATTCCTCAATAGTTCCCTTTATCGAATTCAGACCACCGATTGCCGCAACTCTAGGCCCATTAAGAAGGCTGGCATCTTTGGGATTGCCGTGACTCTCTATCATACCGCCAGCGACTGTTACTATACCGGCTATCTGATAAATATCGGTGTCACAGTTTGAAGCGGACTGTCGTAAAGCCATAAACACAAGATGCGTTACGTCAATCCTCTCTTGGTCATCGGCACTCGCAAACATGAACCCCGGCATGTCAAGAATGACCAGAGCATAGGCAAGTGCCCACGCTTCACAGTCGTAGACAGCCAGCCCGACCGGATCGGGAACTCTCGGCTCAGTACCAGCAAACGAGCACCGTCCATCATCCCGTTTCTCAGAAGAAACGGGAATAACATTAGGCAATGCTGGCACTGGTGTTTTCGTAGGCGCAACCGCAGCCGCAACTGGTGCGAACTTGGGCGATGGGGGAATCACAAGCGCCACTTGAATATGCTGTGAATTGGTGGACGATACTATGTCTGAATGTATCCACGCAGGCTCACCATACAACCCGCAGAGCCGGTTAATACATAAAGGCGGAAAGGCATAACACTATGAATCTTCCCTCTGGGAAACTAATGTAGACTGGGGAAGTCGGCTTTAAGTGTTCCACTTCCCGTTGTAACTACTTCAACGGGTCTGGTGGCCGACTGCCCAACTTACCGACAAACTGATGTTCTGTCTAAGTACCAGTGCCCTGAAACACTGGGTTCCTGCATCCTCGGACTTGTAGTTCTAGTGATTGCATCGCTCTGCCCGTCCGCAAAGCGACCTGAGAACCAAAAGGACGTGCTTATGGACATAAATATCGCAACTTCCCAAGTGCTAACAAGTACAGTTACTTCGTACCTCGATTGTGCTCTAACAGTTTTGATCTCCGCGTTCCCTGGGTGCCAGGGCACTGGTACTTAGACAGAACACTTCTAACCGTTCAATGAAACCAATTCCGGTCATTATCCCGAAATCGGCCTCTAATTATGTATATAGTTCCCGCACAACAAGGTCATCGGATTCGGCAGACGAACCATGAAGCGCAACCGCCAGAGGTGGAGCGTAACCATGCACGACCGACGGTTGGCCCTTTGATCACTCCTCAAGGTCGCGATAAAGATGCCAGTAGCGCGTGCGCGTGTCCGGGAAGGAAACATAACCGGCAATATCGGATCCGATGGCCAGGTTGAAGTAGCGGGCCCCAAGCCAGATCCAGGAAGCGTTATCGATATGCAGCCGCTGCGCCTCGCTGTACAGTCGGAACCGCTCGTCCTCGTCGACCGTCGTGCCCGCCTGCCTGATCAGCTCGTCGGCCTCCTCCAGGCAAACCCCGCTGTAGCGATTACCGTAGGACGCGCAACCCAACAAAATGTCCATGAAATAGCCAGGTTCGGCCACCCAGGGGAATAACGTGTCGAGCGCTGAAGTGTGGGTCCCGTTATTCTTGCCTTCCTGGTAGGCAGCCCGGGGCATGGGGTTGATCGTCACCGAGATGCCCGCCTTGGCCAGCTCGCCTTGAATGATCTTTGCCATGCTCTCCTGTTCGGGCGTGCCCAGATCAATGTTCAGGTCAAACGCCAGACCCTCCGCATAACCGGCTTCCGCCAGCAGCTGCTTAGCCTTGGCGAGTGCCTCTTCTTCAGGCAGATCGTATGGCCAGTAACTGTGGTCATAGCCGGGCACCATCGAAGGCACCGGCCCATAACTGCGCTCCGCGCTGTCGTACCATACCTTCCCTACAATGTCGTCATAGGGAATGAGATATGCCAGGGCCTGTCGCACTCGCTTATCGTTGAACGGTTCCGTGTTGTGGTTGATCGGCATCACGATCATGTCGCCGATGCGTACCTGCTTGATCTGTACGTTCGCGTCGCTGCGAAGATCGTTTATCTCCTTAGCCGAAAGGTCCTGCGCCATGTCCACCTCGCCGGCCTTGAGCAGCAGCACACGGTCAGCCGACTCGGGCACGACAGCAAAAAGGATACGGTTGAAAAACGGCTCCTTACCCTGCCAGTTCGGATTGGTGCGGAACTCCATCAACTCGTTGGGGATGCGATTATGGATATAGTAGGGGCCGCTGCTCGGCATGTTTGTCTTGGCGAAATCCTTGCCCCACCTGTCGCCATCCGCTTCGCCGGCCTCCATGTACGCCTTGCTGTCAATAATGTAGCCAAACTGGCAGCAACTCATAAACGGCCGCAAAATCGGCGTCCAGTCCGATGCGTTGAAGCGGAACGTGTAATCGTCGAGCACCTCAAAACCCTTGAGCGGCTCCTCCTCCGTAGCCAGACGCACCAGCCGGTCTAGTGACGGCGGCACGCTCATGTTGCCGCGGCGGTCCTTATAGTACAGGTAATCGCGCGCCGT
This sequence comes from Caldilineaceae bacterium bin5, assembly GCA_002238445.1. GTDB lineage: Bacteria > Chloroflexota > Anaerolineae > Caldilineales > Caldilineaceae > Bin5. Next base: position 55,202 of record MPML01000027.1, on the reverse strand, counting down.
GATCTCGTTGCCGGAAGGATAGTGTTTCATGCCGCTTGGCAATCTGAAGGTCCACTGTGTCCCATCTAACGAGATTACCATCCTCTCAGCCAACATCGGCTCGAAATTCAGTGCATCACCGGTCATGCTCCCATCTTCGTGCTCGATTATGGCCGGCTGCGCCCAGCTGCCCAGAACATTCACCTGTGTTTCGGTCATCCGCGGGAAGGCGCCGGATGCATCCCAGTCCAGCGTAGCAAGATCCTGACTGACCGCGACGATGAGCGTCCGGTCTTCCTCAGAAGCACCGGCCATTGCATCTTCACGGCCGGACTGAGCGGACGTTTCGGCTGCCGCCTCTCCCGCGTCTGACTGTGACGAACTATCCCTGTTGCCCCCAATTAACGCGCAGCCTGCCAACACCATCGCGGCAAGAAGGCTGACAACTGTCACCATCATGGCGCGGTGTGGCATCTTTTTTCTTAGCATGTCTGCAAACTCCTTTCGGAAAGATTGCTGTTATTAGCGCCAGCTCGCTGTCGGCATTGTCTGTCGGACGATCTATTGAGCCCTGACAGCTGGATCAGGAAACTGCTTTTGTGCGGCGCGCATGCACCGCTAACTGTTCGACCTCAAGCCTGTGGAGGACGTTGCGCTGCTACATACGAATGGTCTCCTGAGCAGGCGGCGATAGCGCAGCAGCGACATTTCCTCCGCCAAGTCGAAATCTGTCATCGACCAGTATGCAGGCTGCCCTGTGCGTATCGGCCACCTGCAAGAGCGGCGGTCCGGGTTCCAGGCAGGCATCTCGCCGGTACGGACAGCGTGAATACAACCGGCACCCCGGCGGGAGGTCGATTGGGCTGGGTACTTCACCTGGCAGCCTCAAACGCTCCTTGCCCCGTTGCCCTGGGTCGGGAATCGGGACTGCCGAGAGCAATGCCTGGGTATACGGATGAACAGGGGAGTTAAATATCTCCGCCGTGCTGCCTGTCTCTACAATACGTCCCAGGTACATCACCGCCACTTGACTGCACGTATGCTTAATGACGCTCAGATCGTGCGAAATAAACAAGTAGGTCAGGCCCATTTCCTCCTGCAACTGCGTAAGCAGACGCAGAATCTGGCCCCGAACCGACACGTCCAGCGCCGAAGTAGGTTCGTCCAGCACGATGAAATCGGGGTGCGTGGCTATCGCGCGGGCCACGCCGATTCGCTGCTGCTGGCCCCCGCTGAACTGATGAGGATACCTCGACAGATGGTCGGGCTGTAGGCCGACCTGGAAAAGAAGCTGGCGAACGCGTTGGTCCTTTTCGTGTGCGTTCAGATTCGTGTGCAGGTCCAGCGGTTCTCGCAGAATGGCGCCGATCGTCATGCGAGGCGTTAACGCCCCGCCCGGATCCTGAAAGACCATCTGCATCCGTCCCCGAATCTGCGCGACCTGATCCCGTTTCAGACTGGTGAGGTTGTGCTCCCCCATCCGTATTTCACCGGCGGTGGGCTCGATCAGTCGTAAGAGACAGCGGCCCGCCGTAGTTTTGCCGCAGCCGCTCTCACCAACCAGTCCCATCGTTGCGCCCTTGGGGATGTCGAATGAAATGTCGTCAACTGCGCGCAGACGGACATGGGAAAACATGCCGGCGCGAATCAGGAAATCCTTGCTTAGATTCCGGATCTGCACGAATGATTCGTCGTTTACATTACTCAATGCCGACCTCTGGGTCAGTAGTGTCCCCCTGGACAGACTGGAGAAAAGAGTCGGTTCCGCCGGCCTGTGCCACCGCCAGTTCCCAGGCATCTTCGCGCATCTCCCCTTCAATGCGCCCGGAGACTATGTGGCAGCGCGCTCTATGCTGCATTCCAGCTGCGGCCATACTGGGTTCTTCCTGTTCGCAGAGCTCCTCCGCAAAGGGGCATCGCGGATGGAACGTGCATCCGCTTGGCAAGAGAACGGCATCCGGCACCGTGCCTGGTATCGTGGAAATCGGCTTATTGATGTCCACACGCAGGGTGGACGCGATCAGCCCCTGCGTATATGGATGGCGGGGATTGGAGAAAATCTCAGCCACCGGGCCCTGTTCAACAACGCGGCCGGCGTACATGACAATCACCCGTTCGCACAGCTCGGCCACGACGCCCAGATCGTGCGTAATGAACAGACACGCGGAGCCGGCCGACTTCACCCGCAGCCGGATCAAGTCAAGTACCTGGGCCTGCACGGTAACGTCAAGCCCCGTGGTCGGCTCATCTGCAATCAGAAGCAGCGGATTCGCGCTCAGCGCAATCGCAACCATAATACGCTGGCACATACCGCCGGAGAGCTCATGCGGATAAGCGCCGGCCCGCCGTTCCGGATCAGCGATTTCAACCGCGCGCATCACTTCAATGGCGAGGCCCTCGGCAGCCTTACGTGAACAGCCTTCTCGCAGCTGAATAACGCGGCCAATCTGGTCACCGACAGTGAAAAGGGGATTGAGAGCAGCCCTCGGTTCCTGAAAAATTGTTGAGATCATGCGGCCGCGAACTGATTGCATTTCATGTTCGCTGCATGACATCAGGTCCTGCCCGTCCAGCCAGACCTCGCCCTCAACGATTTTGCCAGGGGCTTTCACAAGCCGAACAATCGACTGTGCGGTAACGGATTTTCCAGAGCCGCTCTCCCCAACCAGTCCGGTAATCTCTCCTCGATTCAGCACAAAGGAAACGCTGTTTACAGCCTTGACCACACCCTCATACGTGTAAAAGTAAGTATGCAGCCCTCTTACTTCGAGTAGTGATTCCAGCCTCCGTTCGGTAAGCATCTCTCAGGATTCCATTCGTTTGGGATCGAAGATGTCTCTCAATCCCTCAGACAGGAGATTGAAGCCGAGCACGGCGAGCATAGCGGTGAGTCCGGGGAAAAAGGAGATCCACCATTCGCCGCTGACAATCCCGCCAACACCATCGTTGATCATCGAGCCCCACTCAGGTGTCGGAATAGGCACACCCAGTCCAATAAAGCTCAGGCTGGCAGCAACCAGGATTGCCCATCCGGCGTTGAGCGGAGCCTGGGCAAGAACGGGATCAAGACAGTTGGGGAGAAGATGTCGAAATATGAGACGGTAGGAAGGGTTGCCAACCGACCGCGCAGCCTCGGCGTAAAAGCTCTCCTTCTTGCTCTTCATTTCGGCGCGAACCACACGCAGGTAAGAGGGGAAGTATAGGAAAGCAATCACCGCGATAACCAGCCAGATGCTTCTCCCCAAAGCGGCAATCACTGCCATGGCCAGAATGAGGGGCGGAAACGCCTGGAAGGCGTCGAGAATGCGCATCATAATGTCGTCGAATCGACCGCTGAAATAACCGGTCAGCCCTCCCAGCGGTACGCCGACAGCTATTGCCGTCAGCACCGATGCCATCGCGATGAAAAAGTTGACGCGCGTCGCGTAGATGACCCGAGAGTAAATGTCCCAACCCACCTCGTCAGTACCGAAGAAGTGCCGCAGGCTGGGAGGCTGGAACTGCTCATCCAGGTTGGTCGCGACCGGATCATGCGTCGCCAGCAAAGGCGCGAAGATGGCAACAAGGACGAAGAAAAGGATAATGCCTAAACCAAACAGCGTCGACCAGTTGCGCCGCAATTGATAGAGAAAACGCTGCAGCCCCGCAGGCATTTCCGTATTCAACCCCAGTTGAAAGGACGTGGCTCTGGTCCTCATTTCTCAGTCCCTGCTCTCCCAGGTCAGTTCCGCTTGCTCGGACCGCCGCAGCCGGGCGGCGATTTGGCCGCCATGAACGCGATCTGCAGAAACGCTAAGCGGTAATTCTCGGATCGATCACAAAGTAAAGTATATCCACTATCAGAAATACAAGGACGTAGAGAACAGCCGCCATTAAGACAAAGCCCTGCACCGCGTTATAGTCCTTAACGACGATCGATTCAAGCGCGTATCGCCCTATCCCGGGCCAGGAAAATATCCTCTCGATAACCACACTGCCGCCCAGCAGATTGCCGTAGACCAGCGCCACGAACGTCAGCGGCGCCAGCAGCGCATTGCGCAGAGCATCGCGGAAGTAAATCTGGCGTTCAGGTACACCATTCGCCCGCGCAGCCTGAATATACTCCGACCCCAGAACCTCGAGCATCGACGACCGCATCAGACGTGTAATCGGCGCCAGCGCAACCAGCGCCTCCGTCATAACGGGCAGCGCCAGGTGTTGCGCACTCGAACTGAAGGCCTTCCAGTTTCCGGTCAATATACTGTCTACAAGATAGAGCCCCGTGATTCGGTCCGGCGGCGAAACCAGCAGCCCGATGCGGCCGCTAGGCGGCGGAAAAATCCGCAAAAGATAAAACAAAACGTAAATGAGTATGAGGCCCAGCCAGAACGATGGCACCGAAACGCCCACTAGCGTAATGCCGCGACTGAAATTGTCGATCCAACTGTTCCTGTATACAGCCGACAGGACGCCCAGCGGAACGCCAATCGCGATAGCCAGAACAAGTGCCGCAGTCGTCAATTCAAAGGTGGCGGGAAAACGCCTGATCAGGTCCTGGGCGACAGGTTCAGACGTGAACCAGGATTCCCCCAAGTCCCCGCGCAGCACGTTCCCCAGCCAAATGAAGTACTGCTCATGCAGCGGCTTGTCCAGACCTAGGCGCTTCGTGATTTCCTCGATCTGCTCTTGTGTTGTTTCAAGCCCGACAAATACATAAACGGGATTGCCGGGCAGGACATGCGAAATGGTGAAGATGATGATGGAGACCCCTAAGAGAACCGGGATCAGTTGGAGCAGCCGCTTCGCTACGTATTGCAGCAGTCTCATTACTTGAGGTTCTCCGGAACGATAATGCCGTTCTCCACCATGACCTGACTGTCTACACACCTGTCGCGATTGAGGCAACCGAAGTCCCAGTGCGGCAAGGCATCACTGTCTCTGCAATCCAGCCAGAAGATGTTGCAGCCGCTGGAATCCATGACCGTGTCCTCCAGGCTCCCGTAATCCATGCCGACCACGTTCAAAAGTGATCCGCGATCTCTAACCGACCCGGCATGTCCAAAGCGGAAGGCCTCCACTTCTTCGAAGAAAAGTAACGACTCGGCCGCAACCAGTTCGCAATCCTGAACGAGGCGGGCAAGAATGCGCTTTCTCCCAGCTATGTATTATGGGCGGTCGGCCGCAAGCGGCCTCCCTTGTGCAGGGGCTGCGCCCCCGCAACGCCCCCCTCGGGCTACCCACCGTACTGGCGCTTCCCCACCATCGCGGCATGGCGGCAGTGCTCCCCAACCAACCAGGCGGTTGCCAACGGGATACGCCGTCCAGAGCCCGACTGGCGGCGAAGACAAAGAACTGGTCAAGACACACACTGCCTGCGGCCTGGTAGTCACAAGGAATCGCAGACAGTCTCGCGAAAGCTGTGCGTCGAGACAGCCCTCGATGCTGATGACCAAGCCGTCCTCAAGCATCAAGCGATTGTCCCAGGCAGGGAGGCCTCTCCGCCTGGGAGACTAATCTTTGGGACCCGATTCCAGGTTCGAAACCTGCGTCAGTGTCGGAGCCGTTCGACTACTGCCATAGGAGAATCTCGGCAATTCGTACAAGACACTGTGACGTCACTCTTGGCACTACGCGAGCGGAGGCCAGCCCGTCTGAAAATATGCCTGTGGAGACAAAGGCTCGACGTCCTTTGCCGTGAGTGCCGCCGCCGCAGATCCCTTGTGGGGACTCTAGATGACACGTCCTTCACTCTGCAAATTCAGCAGGGCTTCACGGACCCGCATACCGCTGACACCGTAATCTGAAGCCGGATCTTCCTGATTCAGCCGCACCCCAGGAAGGTGATAGCCGGCCATCATGGTCAGCCGCAAGCTGTCTGCTAGAAGTTCGTGTACTGGGCGCCGGTTGGAGAGTAAGGGTGTCTCAGGCTTTGCCAGGCGGCCAAAACCAGGTGTCTGCTCAGCCTCAGACGGGCTGCTTGGGAAAGACATTGCCTGAGTCATGGGTATATTTTGGATATTGGGTTCGATTCTAGCCAAGGGACTAAGGTCTGTCAAATTTGGCCCGTTCAATTCCAGGCCGTGGTTTGTGATTCGCCGCACTGCCTTCGCCCGTTCGCATCTCTCCCGCCCGCCTGGTAGCAACCCTCCCGGCTGTCATTTTTCCACCATAGGGCTCCCACAGCCTTCACTGTGTTATCATGCGGCCGGAGATTCATTTTCTAACCGCCTGACTGGTTTTCCGGTATCCCCGAGAGTGCAGCCGCAGTACTCTCGGCAAGACGCAACCGAATACATATTACACATCGTTCAGACAAGGGGATTCCAATGACAAGCAGACCCACCGTGCTGGTAGATCCCTCCTTCAGAAAGATGGACGAAATATTCTCGGACGAGGACCTGCGCCGACTGCCCGAAACTGTCAACGTCAAGTGGGGCAAGTCGGAGCCAATGCCAATCGAGGATGCAGCCGAGGTCTTGAAGGTTGCAGACGCCGTAGTCTGCTCCAGCTGGCGCTACGGCGATGTCCTGTACCAGGCGCAGAATCTGCGCGCCATCCTGTCGGTCTCGGGCGCATTCCCTATTGACCTGGACTACGACCACTGCTTCGCCAACAACATCCGCGTCCTTTCAGCTGCGCCCGCCTTCGGCCGCCAGGTGGCCGAGATGGCGCTGGGCATGGCGATCGCTTGCGCCCGTGGGCTAGTGGAAGGTCACCAGGCTATGCAGAGCAATACCGAAAAATATCTGCACGCCGGCAACGCTGGGGCTTTCAATCTCTACGGCAAGAGAGTCGGGCTGATCGGGTACGGAGGGTTGGCCCGCAATTTGCATCCATTGCTCAAGCCGTTTGGCTGCCGCATCTCAGCCTACGATGCCTGGCTGGGCGAACGCTACTTGCGCGGCCAAGGCGTTACGCCTCTACCCCTGGAAGAGTTGATGGCGACGTCGCAGTTCATTTTCGTGCTGGCAGTTCCATCAGATGAGAATCGCGCCCTGCTCGACCGCGCCTTGCTGGAACGCATCCGGCCGGACGCCGCACTTATCCTGATCAGCCGCGCCCACCTCGTCGATTTCGACGCCCTGACAGACCTCCTGCACGCCGGCCGCTTCCGCGCCGCAATCGACGTCTTCCCACAGGAGCCGCTCGACCCGTCGCATCCTATCCGCAGCGCGCCCAATGTCCTCCTCTCCGCGCACCGCGCCGGCAGCGTCAGAGAGGCCCTCTGGGAGATCGGCGAGATGGTTTTGGACGATCTGGAAGCCATCGGCAAAGGCCTGCCGCCGCAACGCATGCAGCGCGCCGAGCCCGAACTGGCCCCCAGATATGCCAGCACTCGCGTTAAGGGGCACAGTCGCCGCTAACGTCGTTCCCTGCTGGGCTGAAAACTGAAAGGTCGAGATTAGCCCGCCAGCGCTTGGCGCAGAGCGTCGATCAGGCCGGGTTGCAGTTCACTCGCCAAAGTCTCCTCGCGCCGGTGGAGCCCGCTCATATACGCTTTCAGCAGGATGTGAAAGTCGAGCAGGGCGGCGTCGAGATTGAGGGGATGAAGTTGATCGTCATCTTCGAGCCAGTCGAATGCCGCTTCGGTCATTGCCGCCTGGCCCAGTATGTCCTCGTCCGGATAGTTGTGGCTGCCGCCCGCATGCTGGCCGCGGATGAAGCTCTCCCAGCCCCACATGCTCCAGTGTACGAAACCTTCCGTGCCGTAAACGGTAATCTGCTTGTGCACATTCGTACGCGCATCGCCGGCCAGCACATAGGGCGCGTTGGTGCCGCAGCGCAGCAGCCCGCTGGCGCCGTCCTTGTAGCGAATGGTGACCATGGTTGCGTCGGGCGCATAGTGCTGCTTGCGGCCTTCCATCAGGGCCTCGCCGCCTGAGACTTGAGCAAAGATGCTCTCTGGCTCCCCTTGCGGATAGAACCCGGCCATCGATTGCAGGACGTGCGTACCCTGGTAAGCCATATTCATACGCGCGCTGGCGTCCACCAGCCGGACAGCGCCGATAGCGCCTTCGTGGACCAGCGTCTGCAGCTGCCGGCGGCGTGGATGAAACTGAAGCTGGTGATTGATCGCCACCTTCACCTTGGCCCCATTGGCAAATTCCCGTATCGCCGCATAGTCCTCGGCCTGAATGGCCAGCGGCTTCTCAATAATCAGCGCGCCGACACCTGCTCCATCAGCCGCCTCCATCACCTCCAGCCGCACATCCGGCGGCGTGTTGACGTGCACCAGGTCCGGCTTCTCCCGTTCAAACATCTCGCGATAATCGGTATAGCGGGAGTCTACATTCCACCGCTCGCCAAATGCGTCCAGGTTAGCGCGGGTACGCGTGGCGATACAGGCCAGCCTGCCGCGGGGAATGTGAATATAGGCGTCCGCGTGCCCGTTGGCGCGTCCCCCACTTACGCCAACGATTCCGCACTTATAGGTCATGGTTGTTCAAGTCTCCGGTATCTTAATAGAGTTGCTATTCCCCTGTAGGGCCGCCCGACCCCTTTTCCTGCTGATCCATATAGAGCCAGACAAGTCTGATTTCGTCGTAAGAGAAGTCGTCCCCGAGAATCTCTTTGACAGGCGAGAAGAATGTGCCACCGGATTCGCTAAAGGCGCCCCGGATGGTGTCGAACCTCTCTTGCGGTGGCATTAACGAGCGGAGGTCCATCTGTTCTCCCGACTTGATCAGTCGCTCGATGTGACTGGTGATCGTGCTCTTTGATATTCCGCGGTGTTGCGCCGCCTCCTCAACTGTCATCCCTTGTTTGAGCAACTGCCTGGTCTGATCGTAAGTGGATCCATCTAGAATCTCAAGACTCATGTCTAGCTTTTTTAGGCGGGACCGAATTGCACCAGGGCGGCGCCCAAAGTTCGTCGCCAACTCTGAAATGCTGTGTCCCTCGCTCTGCATTTCCTTCAAGCGTTCGTCCTCTTCGGAAGTCCAAGGTTCGTAGGCTTTGGGATGAGACTGCTGTATTTCCTCCACATTGTAGGAGGGTCCGTCGCCCTTCTCTTTCCCGCCACGCCTTACACGGATGTTCTTTTCCTCCAGGTTATGCAGACGGGCATGTCCGACAATTTCTGACAGGAAGATATCGCCGAGCTCTTCCAATTTCACAGCACCAATCCCTGAAATGCGTGAAAGGCTCTCGCGGCTTTGCGGAAAGTAGTAGGCCATCTGCTGCAACGTTACATCGCCGAAAATCATGTAGGGCGGAACACCCCTTTCCGCGGCCACCCGGCTTCGAAGATCGCGTAACGCGTTGAAAAGCACCTGGTCATAGTCCAACGCCTTGCGGCTGGCGGAGGACTTTCTCTCTTCCTCGCGCTTGGGTTTGGAAAGAGTCAAAGCCTCGCGGTTCCTGAGGAAGCGCCTTCCCGCCTCTGTTACGCCGAAAGTGGCGTACTCGCTGCTGTTCTTGTAAAGCAGACCTACTGCGACCAGAAGGCTCGCAATCTCCCTGATTTCGGCGTCAGAATTCTCTCTTTCAATGCCATAAACGCTCAGTTTGGCGTGGTCCCACTGCCGGATTGCTTTGGTGTTCGCTCCCCGTAGGACACCGCTTATGTGGCCAAAGCCGAATCGCTCGCCAGTCCGAATCACCGCCGACAGTATCTTCTGCGCGATGATGGTGGCGTCAAACTCCTCCCTCGGCGTCAGACAGATATCGCAGCCGCCGCAGTTTTCCCCTGGCCACTCCTCTCCAAAATAGCCCAGAATGTACTTGCGCCGGCACGTATGAAGCTGGCAGAATTCAACAACCTGCGCCAACTTTTCGCGGGCGCTACGCAGCTCCGCCTCATCCTCAATCTCGTCGAAAAAGTACTCCTGCTTGGCCGCGTCTCCATAGGTGTAAAGTAGAACGCAGTCGCTGGGCAGGCCATCGCGTCCCGCGCGACCGGTCTCCTGGTAGTAGCCCTCGAGCGACTTGGGAATTGAGTAGTGAACGAGCAGGCGAATGTCGGGCTTGTCGATGCCCATGCCAAAGGCAATTGTAGCTACGATGATGGAGACTTGGTCACGTATGAAGCGCTCCTGAGTTTGCCGCCGCACCTCGTCATCTAAACCGGCGTGGTAGGGCTGAGCGTCATATCCCTTTCCGCGCAGGCGCGCGGCCATGCTTTCGGTCTCCCTGCGGGACGTGCAATAGATGATCGCCGATGCACCCTTGTGCTTCTGCAGCGACTCCACAAGAATGTCAAAGCTATCCCCTCTCTTGGGCACAACGCTGTAGTTGAGATTGGCGCGATTGAAACTGGCAATATACTCCTTCGGTTGGCTCAGATGCAATTGCCCGACAATATCGCCGCGCACCCGTTCAGTGGCCGTGGCAGTCAGTGCCAGAAAGGGCACACCCGGCAGGCTCTGGCGCAGCTCGCCCAGCCTGCGGTAGTCGGGGCGAAAATCATGTCCCCACACTGATATGCAGTGCGCCTCGTCTACTGCCACCAGGCTGACCTTGAGCCTGGCAAGAAAACCCTGGAAGGCCGAATTCGATAACCTCTCCGGCGCGACATACAATATTTTCAGAACGCCCCGCAGCGCCTGCTCCTGAACGCGACGCATCTCCGCGTATGTGAGCGAGCTGTTCAGAAACGCCGCCGGGATGCCGTTGGACTTCAGTCCGTCTACCTGGTCTTTCATCAGCGCTATCAGCGGGGAGACCACCAGCGTCAGACCGTCAAGCCGTAACGCGGGCAACTGATAGCAGAGCGACTTGCCTCCACCTGTCGGCATCAGGACCAGCCCATCTCTTGCGTCCAGCGTGCTGGAGATGATCTCTTCCTGAAGGGGCAAAAACTCGTCATAACCGAAGTACTGCTTTAGAAGGTCTCGCATGGGGGAATGTTCGTCCTTTGAATGGTGGCCCGCATAGGGCCTATGAAGTTGTCTTACTGTAAACGGTCACTGCGGTCGACGGCCCCGTGGACCGGTAGCGCCGTCAGTTACCGTGTCCTACGCCCAAGGCTTTAACACCACCTTCGCGCACTGCCCGCTGGCCTGCAGGTCCCAGGCATCGACGAATCTACCGCCCGCGCCGAGGACTGAGCATTTGAATTTCAAGGGTCTCAAGTTCACCGAGCTTTTTTCAGCCTCCAGAGTGTTTCCTTTGCAACTCAGTTAGTCGTCAGGACCCCAAGACTGAAGTTTCTCAATTAGTCGCTTCAGCGTGCCGGTTCGCTGCGATTCCTCCTCAGTGGAAGGACCTCTCTGAAGAGTCGGTGCTGAGCGGCCGCATATCGGCAGTCGAAGCTGCGCAAAGTCGTTTTCATTAATCCCTTGCAACCCCTGTGGAACACAACCCGTCAACCTGTTCTGGGAGAGAGTCATCGACTTCAGTCTCTTAAGACCCTCCAACTCCGATGGAATCGCCCCACTCAGCTTGTTGTGCGAAAGATATAGCCATTCCAATCTAAGTAGGTCGCCAAATTCCGAAGGGATCGAACCATACAGCGCGTTGTGTGACAGGTATAGCCATCCTAAGTTGCCGAGATTTCCCAATTCCGGGGGAATGGGGCCACTCAGTTCATTGTCTTGCAGAAAAAGTCGTTCGAGGTTTACAAGTTTGCCAAGCTCGTTTGGAATCGGTCCGGTCAATTGGTTTCCCGAAAGAGACAACCACTTCAGATTAGGTAGCCTTCCCAATTCGGCTGGAATCTCTCCTCTTAGCTCGTTGTCTCTGAGGTAGAGCAAGTTCAAGTCGGTCAACTGGCCCAAAGCGCCTGGAATTGTTCCAGTCAGTCCTTTGCGACCAAGACGGATCTCGGTCACTCGCGTTTCATGTGTCGATTTGTCTACTCTTATGCCTTCCCAATCCCGTACGGGGACTCTCTCGTTCCAGTTCAAGGTGCTGCTTCTTGCCAGTACATCTTTGATCTCCAGAAGAATAGTGCAGTCACTTGAGAGGCCAAGGTTTTTGACCGACTGGTGTACATTGCTGCAAAAGGGAAGACTAAGCCTGTCCAGATCGTTGTCTTTTGCCTTTGCTAAGGAGTCTGGTATACATCCGCGGAACTGGTTTTCCGCGATGTAAAGAACTTCAAGATTGGTTAACTTTCCTAGCTCTGCGGGAATCGAACCACTCAGCAGGTTATTTTCAAGGATAAGTGTTTCCAGTCCTGTGAGATTCCCCATCTCTGAGGGAATCGACCCGCAAAACCTATTGCCGTCAAGCATTAATGCTTTCAGCTTCTTGAGTTTCCCTAACTCCAAAGGGATTTCCCCACTGAGATCGTTGTCACCAAGCAACAGGTCTTCCAAGTTAGCGAGATTTCCCAGTGCCTCAGGTATCGAGCCGCTCAGCTTGTTTGATGACAAGAACAGTGTCTCTAATTCAACAAGATTGCCCAGTTGAAAAGGAATTTGTCCCCTCAGCTTGTTTTCCATCAAGTCCAGCACTTTCAGCGCTGTAAGACTACCCAATTCGGCTGGAATGACGCCTGTTAAACCCAAGCAATCAAGATTCAACTCTACGATAGTAGGCGGATGTGTTGACGTATCTAATCTCACCCCTTCCCATTCATGAACCTCAACTTCCTCCTTCCAATTCAGCGGGTAGTCGCCGGCCAACGCGTCTCTTAACCCTAGGAGTACAGCCAAATCACCAGACAAGCCAGCGAGTGCCTTATGGATAGGCAACGAAGAGGTTTGCCGCATTTCCTTTATACAGTTGTCACAGGATCCACAATTATCCTCGTTCCAAGGCTCATCAAAGTAATGGAGCAAATAATTTCTTCGACACTCCCGGAGTTCACAGAATTCAAGAACTTGCTCTAACATTCTTGAGGCATTTCGACGCTGCGACGCGTCTTTCATTTCCCTTATGAAATGGTCTGGAGTTTTTCTGTCACTGCGGGAATAGAAGAGTACGCAGTCGGCGACACTGCCGTCCCGTCCGGCCCGGCCCGTTTCCTGATAATAGCCTTCCAACGACATGGGAAAGTCATAATGGACTAGCAAGCGGATGTCAGGCTTGTCAATACCCATGCCAAAGGCATTGGTGGCCACTATTACAGGGACGCTTCCGGACATGAACGAGTGCTGAGTAGTACTGCGTCTATGCCAGTCAAGACCGCCGTGGTAGGGAAGCGCTTCGAAACCATCCTGGTTCAGGCTCAAGGCCAATTTCTCTACAGATCTCTTCGTAGAGCGGTAAATGATTGCGGTCTCGCCTTTGCGTCTCTGAAGCAGTTCCTTGAGCCTAGCGAAGTCGTTACGCTCATCTTTCTTTGGTAACACCCAATACTTGAGGTTTGGGCGATTGAAGCTTTCTATAAACTGCCTAGGGTTAGTTTGCTGAAGCTCACTGATGATGTCCCTTCGCACGTGCTCTGAGGCTGTTGCTGTCAGAGCGAGAAACGGGACACCTGGCAGCTCGCGCCTCAAGGTGCCCAACTTGCGATATTCCTTGCGGAAATCGTGGCCCCACATCGAGATGCAGTGGGCCTCGTCCACTGCAACAAGACTGACCTCGAGTCTGTTGAGAAACCTTCTGAAACTCGTCGTAAGCAATCTTTCAGGTGTGACGTAGAGGAGGTTGAGTTCGCCATCGAGCGCCCTCTTCTGAACGCTTTGTGACTCAGCACGGCTGAGCGAACTGTTGACGAATGCGGCAGAGATGCCCTTGCTCAGGAGAGACTCTACCTGATCCTGCATTAGGGCCATCAGTGGCGCGACCACTAGCGTCAGCCCACTGAACCGCAAGGCGGGCAATTGATAGCACAATGACTTTCCCCCTCCTGTCGGCATGACTACCAGAGCGTCGTCACCGTCCAAAACGATAGAGATGATTTCTTCCTGCATTGGAAGAAAGTTGTCATGCCCAAAATAGTCTTTTAGCAGATCCCTCATAGGCCAGACGCAGTATTTTTGGAGACGTGTAAGTAAACGCTTTGCGGAATCACTAACTCCCGTGAATCGAGCGGGTCCACTGAAAACAGGTAATGGCGCAATAGGTACAGAAATTCGGACTCAGATGCTAGCCCTGAGACCATTCGACTACTCCCAAGGCTTTAACACCACCTTCGCGCACTGCCCGCTGGCCTGCAGGTCCCAGGCCTCTTCCACGCGCTCCAGGGGAAAGCTATGGGAAATGAGCCTGTCGAGCTTGTCGCCATTGGCCGCAATCACGCGCAGAATCTGCGGCGTATCCGCCATGTTATAGTGCCACGAGCCGTGCAGGCTCAACCCCTTGCGCAGCATGTCAGTGCTTATCCGGATCGGCGTCTCATCCTGTCCGCTCTCACCCACAAAACTGACCGAACCTTTGCGCCGCGTGGCGTCGATGCAGAAACGATGGGCCGCCACCACGCCCGAACAATCAATGCTGTGATCGACGCCGCGGCCGTCGCGTGTCAACGCCAGCGTTTTCTCCAGCGCGTCGGGGTCGGTCGGGTCGATAACCGCCGTCGCCCCCAGCTCGAGCGCTTTCGCGGCCCGGTACTGATTAACATCGACGCCAATCACGTTAGCCCCGCGATGCGTACCATTGACAACGCCGCCCAGCCCCACCGGCCCCAGACCGGTGATCATCAGCGTGTCGTCGGGACCTAACTTGGCGCGCTGCACCGCCCCAAACGTCGGCCCTAACCCACAGCAGGCCATCGACGCGTGATCGTATGATATCCCATCGGGAATCGGCACCAGCATCCAGTCCTGTTTGAGCATGAATTGGGACATGGTCGCCCTGCCTTCGCCGCCTTCAGGCTGCGGGGGCGGCGTCTCCGAATCCAGGCAGTGGATGTACTCGCCGTCAAGACACAGTTCGCACTGCCCGCAAGGTGTCTGCGGCATCACCACCACCCGATCACCCACCTCTACGCGGCACGGCTGCGCGACTTCCACGACTTCGCCCGCCGCTTCATGGCCCAGGTAGGGGGCCTCATTTCCGCCAACATAAGTCTTGAACTCCGTACACATGGGAGCCGTATGAATCTTGACAACGACCCAGTTTTCCCCGGCCTTTGGGTTCGGCGCGTCCACCACGCCGCCCTGCTTCTCTCCGAATACCGCTGCTGTCTTCATGGCTTTAATCCCTTCTCGATTGCCCGACTTCCCAGTCGTTTCTTCCTGGCCTGATCGCTTGCAGTGTCGTCAAGTACAGTGCGTTCCTCTACTACCAATTGGTAAACGAGCCGTCCAGGCGCCGCAACTGTGGCAACTCCCGCTTCTGAGACGGATGGCGGGCCGCCGCCTCTCTATCAAACTCAATCCCTAACCCGGGCAGATCCGTCGGCAGCATATAACCATCCTCCCAGTGGTGATGGACCGGCACGACCTCAGGCAGCGTTTCCCCCGGTTTGCGCGGCTGCTCCTGCACACCAAAATTGGATGTCGCCAGATTCATCTGCAGACAGGCCGCCGACGAAACCGGGCCTAGCGGGTTGTGCACTACCAGTTTGATATAGTGCGTTTCACACCACCCGGCAATCTTGCGGGCTTCCGTGAAACCGCCGGCAATACACATATCAACGCGCGCATAGTCGATCCACTCCTCCTCTATCAACTGCCGAAACTCCCACTTCGACGAGAACTGTTCCCCCGCCGCAATGGGCACATGTGTACGCGGACGCAACGTCTTGAAAGAGTCTGGATTCTCACAGCGCAGCGGATCCTCGATAAAGAATGGCGCATACTGCTCCACCTCGCGGAAGAGCCAGACGACGTCGGGAAGATCCAGCCGCGTGTGTACATCGAAACAGATATCGATCTCGTCGCCGACCGCCTCCCGCACGGCCTCAAACTGGCGTATGGCCGTTCGCACCGCGTCGCGCGGTTCCAGAATGTCGCCGTCCTGCGGCAAGCCCCAGCGCACAAACTTCCAGCCTGCTTCCTTTGTCTCAAGGCAGCTTTCGACCAGCGGCTCCACCTCCATCGCATGGCTGTGATTGTGAGGATAGCAGACGACCTTGTCGCGCACACGTCCGCCCAGCAGCTCATAGATGGGCACCCCCAACGCCTTGCCCTTAATGTCCCACAGCGCAATATCAATCGCAGAGATGGCAGAGCTCAGCACGCGCTGCGCTGGGAAAAAGCCGCCCCTGAACAGCACCTGCCAGATGTGTTCAATTCGAAACGGGTCCTGGCCCACCAGCACTTCCTTGAAATCATTGAACGCGCCAATCACCGCCTGCTCCCGGCTCGTCAAACCGGCCTCGCCCACGCCGTAAATTCCTTCATCGGTATCGACGACGACGAAAAGAAAGTTGCGATGGCCGGCCCAAACCGGATACGCGGTAATGTCAGTGATCTTCATTTGGTGCTCCTAAGAGATGTTGAAGAATACGATTTCCCCGCTGACCCGGGAGGACCGGCTTGGAACTCGCAAACTTGGTTCGAAGAACTGATTGCCCATCGACATCAGGATCGCAAGGGGAAAGATGAACTGCTGGCGTGTAAAAAGGGTTTGCCTGCCGTCACCACGTCCTGAAAAGCCTACACGCGACTCGCGATCTTCGCAAGCTGATCGCCCTCGCGGAATGCTGTAGCCAGGAGCATGTTCAATGCCCGCCTCGCTGTGCGCTGAAGAGGCGCGTCATATTGCAGATCATGCCAGCTTTCCGTATGATGGGGCTAAACACCGACGCAGGACATTTGTGGAGGAGTACTATGCAAGCGCTTGTCTGGACCGCCCCCGAAAAGATGGAATTGCAGGAGCAGCCGGATCCCTCGCCCACGGCCGATGAAGTGGTGATCCGCGTCGCCTTTGCCGGCATCTGCGGCTCGGAGTTGAGCGGGTTCCTCGGCCACAACGCCCTGCGCACGCCGCCTCTGGTTATGGGCCATGAGTTTGCCGGCGAGATCGTGGAGGTTGGACGCGACGTGACCAATTTCAGTGTCGGCGACGCCGTGACGGTCAACCCACTTACGTTCTGCAGCCAGTGCCGCACCTGCCGCATGGGGCTTACCCAACTCTGTCCGGAAAGGCGGCTGGTCGGTGCACACAGGCCCGGCGCCTTCGCCGAGTACGTCAGCACGCCGGCCTTCGTAACCCACAAACTGCCCGACGGAATGTCACTGCGCAGCGGCGCGCTGACCGAACCGGTCGGGGTCGGCGTCCGCATCGGCAGGCTGGCCGGCGACGTGGCTGGCGAGTCCGCCCTCATCATCGGCGCCGGGCCCATCGGTCTGCTGGCCTTGCAGGCACTCCAGCTAGCCGGCGCCGAGCGCATCTTCATCGCCGACCTCGATCCCGAAAGGCTGGCGATGGGCGGTGAGCTTGGCGGCATCACAATTTCGCCTTCAGCCACCGACCAGGGCGCCGACGTGGTCGAGGTCGTGAAGGACGCCACCGCCGGCGACGGTGTCGCGGTCTCAATTGACGCCGTCGGGACCGGCGGTACCCGCACCCAGTGCGTAGCCGCCACCCGCAACGCCGGAACCCTGATCCTCTCCGGCCTGCACGAGGAGACCAGCCCCATGCCCGCCGCGGCGATCATCCGCCAGGAACTGACCGTACGCGGCAGCTTTGCCTACGGCGCCGCCGACTTTGCCGACGGCCTGGAGGAGTTGCACGCCGGCCACTACCGCCTGGATCCCTGGATTGTAGAAGCCCCACTCGCCGAAGGCGGCGACTGGTTCCAACGCCTGATCCGCAACCCCGGCAACGTTTCCAAAGTACTGCTGGTGCCCGACAGAGTATGACGGACAAGCCTTCAAACTACACAGCCGAACCTGAAAGTACTGACCCCAACGAATTGGCCGCTATATCCTTCAATGAAAAGGGCGTGCCAACTATTGCCGAAGCCAACTTCAAAGTTCAACAGATTGCTCTGGACTATTTGCAGTTTGGAGATGACGTCGCTGAAATTCAGAGGCAGCATCCGATGTTGACGAAGGGCCAGATTCAAGCGGCGATTTCGTATTACCTGGCTCACAAAGAATCGTTTGACGCAAGAATAGAAGAAAGCCTTAGAGAGTACGAAAAACTACATCGTGATTCGGCCGACTCACCGGTCAGAAAGAAAATCCGCGCCCTGCCGGAACTCCGTTGACCTGAGTCTTGAACATTGGCCCATTGGGATCAGTTCCTTATTGAACTCCTTCCTTCTAAGCGAACCAGTTGTTTTGACCGAATTTACTTCATCGCCCTTCCTACCCCATACACTTCACTCACAATCTCTCTTGGAGTCAACCCATGTCAGTTCCCCGCCCCGAGTACCCGCGCCCGCAGTTTGCCCGCAAGGAGTGGCACTGCCTCAACGGCACATGGCAGTTCGAAATCGACCAGGGCGACAGCGGCCTGGAAAGAGGACTCCTGACGCGCCCTCTCACAGACCAGATTACCGTCCCCTTCTGCCCGGAATCGAAACTGTCCGGCGTCGAAAACCACGACTTCCTCGAGGCAGTCTGGTACCGCCGCGAGGTGGATATTCCCAGCCAGTGGCAGGGCCGCCGCGTCCTTCTCCACTTCCAGGCAGTGGATTATGACTGTACCGTATGGGTGAATGGGCAGGAGGTCGGCCGCCACAGGGGCGGATTCAGCCCCTTCACATGCGATTTGAGCGACGCCGCCCAGCCGGGAGAACGCGTGACCATCGTCGTGCGCGCCCGCGACAATCACCGCGATCCCCAGCCACGCGGCAAACAGGCCCAGACTTTCGGGCCCCGCGGAGCGATCTACGTGCGCACAACCGGCATCTGGCAGAGCGTTTGGCTGGAACCTGTCCCGGAGATCCATCTGGGCCGCCCCCGCCTCACTCCCGATGTCGCCAACAGCGTGATCCGGCTTGAGCAACCGCTCGTGCATCGTCCGTCAGCAGCGGATCATTCTCCAGCTGCAGAGCGAAAGGGACTGCGCTTGCAGGCCCAACTTCTCGACGAGCAAGGCGTCGTCGCCGCGGCCGAGTGCTCCGCCGACCTGGATCTCTGCCCGCAGCTGGAGCTGAGGATTCCCGTTGACCGCCGCCGGCTCTGGTCGATTGAAGACCCCCATCTCTACGACGTCACTCTGCGTCTGACAGATGATCAAGGTACAGTTGTCGACGAGGCCAGCAGCTACACCGGCCTGCGCAGCGTTGCCATCAACGGAAAAGCGATCACTCTGAACGGCCAGCCGGTCTTCCAACGGCTGGTCCTCGATCAGGGCTACTACCCGGACGGCATCATGACCGCGCCCAGCGACGAAGCCCTGCGCCGCGACATCGAACTGAGCATAGAGGCCGGTTTCAACGGCGCTCGCCTGCACCAGAAAGTCTTCGAGGAACGCTTCCTCTACCATGCCGACCGTCTCGGCTATCTCGTCTGGGGTGAATTCGGCGACTGGGGCTGCCGCGGCTACGGCCCGGTCGAGGACCATCAACAACCGACTTCTTCATACATCACCGAATGGCTCGAAATCCTGGAGCGGGACTACTCCCATCCTTCGATCATCGGTTGGTGCCCCCTGAACGAGACCTGGCAGCCGCTGCACGACCGCATTACAACCCTTGACGCCGTCACGCGCGGGCTGTTCCTGGCAACAAAGGCAATGGACCGGACGCGGCCGGTGCTCGATACGTCCGGCTACGCCCACCGCGTTCCCGAGGCCGACGTCTACGATAGTCATGACTACACGCAGGATGTCGAAATCTTCGCCGCGCGCCACGCCCATGTTGCCGCCGGCAACCCCTACTACAACAGTCGTGATGGACAAACCTGGTCGATCCCCTACCGAGGACAGCCGTTCTTTGTCAGCGAGTTCGGGGGCATCTGGTGGAACCCGGAGGTAAAGGCCGGGGAAGATTCCTGGGGCTACGGCGAGAGGCCGCAGTCTATCGAAGAGTTCTACGCGCGCTTCACCCGCCTATGTGAAATCCTGCTTGACGACCCATCCCATTTCGGCTATTGCTACACGCAACTAACCGATATCTACCAGGAACAGAATGGAATCTACGGCTTCGACCGCTCGCTGAAATTCGACATGGAAAGGATTCGGTCGGCACAGAAGAGGCCGGCAGCAATAGAATCAAGCAGCTGAGGAGTGACACTACTCTAACCTCAACTGCTCTACGTAAACGCAAAAAGGAGGCGATTTCCAATAGCAATCGCCTCCTTCTTCTTGCTCCGACCCCCGGTCCACGACTTTGACAGGACCACAGTTAAGTTTCGCCAGGTCAACTTCACCCGCGGCCCGAAATCGCGGTGACTATGTTGTCCCCCTCCGTCGGTCGTTGCGGTTGTTCCGACAGCCCGGCCTTGGCCGCCATAACCGGGTAAGCGTCCAGCTCAGGCAAACCATCCACCCTCGGCAACACAGCAACCTGCTGCATCGCCCGTTCAATCGCCGGCGCCAGCCGTGCCGCCTTCTGCTGTTGCCGCGCCTCGTGCCGCTCTTTGAAAGAAGGCATCACCTGCTCGGCAAATAGCTCCAGCGACTCACAGATGTGCTCGTGCCGGTTGTTGCCGGCCTGCTGCACAAACACGACCTGGTCCACACCCGCCTCCTCCAGCGCCTCCAGGTTCTGTGCCACCCGCGACGGGCTGCCGATTCCGGCGGCCGGTTCATATTTGTCCGGCATATTGCGCTGAAAGTCCTGCCACAGGTCGAAATGGCCGGGCACATGGCTACCTGTAATATAGAAGTGGCTCAACGCATAGCCGAAGAACTGGAAGTTGCGCGCCCCCCGCCGTTTCGCCTCGTCGCCATCCTCATGAAGCATAAACCCGGCCACGACCGCAAGGTTTGGATTGACCGTCCTGCCGATCGGATTGCACTCCTTCTCAAACGTCTCGTAGTACTCCTCCACCCAGTGGGAAGCACTGCCAGGATCGATGAAAGCAAAGGTCAGCGCACCCATACCATAGCGCGCCGCGATCTTGATCGTCTCCCGGCTCGAACAGGCCAGCCACAGCGGCGGATGAGGCTTCTGCAGCGGCTTCGGCACAACATTGCGCGCCGGCATCGCAAAGCTCTGGCCCTCGAAGCCACCATACGGCTCCATCACCATCATCTTCGCCGCCTCCCGCACCGATTCCTCCCACATCACATGCTTCTGCGCCGGGTCGATGCCAAACCCCTCCAGCTCGCTGCGGCTGCTGGATGCGCCGGTCCCCCACTCCACCCGTCCATCGCTGATCAGGTCCAGGGTCGCGATCCGCTCGGCCACCCTCGCCGGATGATTGAAGGCGCTCGGCATAAGTACGATGCCATGCCCCAACCGGATCTGCCGAGTCCGCTGGCTGCACGCGGCCAGAAATACCTCCGGCGCCGATGAGTGGGAGTACTCCTCCAGGAAATGATGCTCGACCTCCCAGGCGTAGTCGATCCCAAGCCGGTCCGCCAGCTCCACCTGGTCCAACGCCTCTTTCAATAAACGGTGCTCGCTATCCTCTTCCCAAGGCCGCGGCAGTTGGTGTTCGTAAAAAATGCCGAATTGCAAGAGCTGCTCCTTCGGTAATGACTACGGGCCAAACTTCAGACAGACCGGCATCGGCGCCCAGACCATGTCGCCAACCGGCGTCAACTGGCCGCTATCGGCATCGCGGCTGAATACACTGATGTCGTCCGTGTCCTGGTTCGCGGCCAGCAGCCACGCGCCGCTCGGGTCGAGCGTAAAGTTACGGGGCGTCTCTCCTCGCGTCGAAGCATGGCCTGCCGCCGTCAGAAGTCCGCTCTCCTGGTCAACCGCGAATATCGCAATTGTATGATGACCACGGTTCGACCCGTAGACGAAGCGGCCATCCGCCGAAACATGAATGTCCGCGCAACTGAAACCGCTGCGGTCGTCGACACCTTCGGGCAGCGTTGAAATCGTCTGTTTGGGGTTCAGCGCGCCCGTGTCGGCATCGAACCCGCAAACCGTCACCGTCAAATCCAGTTCGTTGATAATGTAGGCGAACCGCCCGTTGGGATGGAAGTCAAAATGGCGCGGCCCGGCTCCGCCTTGCACGCCAACACTGTCCGGTTGATTGGCTTCCAGCCGCCCATCCACAAGGCGATAAATCATCACCTTGTCCATCCCCAGGTCGGCAACATAGACGCGGCTGCCGTCAGGGCTCATCGTTGCGGAGTGGGCATGGGCCGCTTCCTGCCGCTCCTGGTTGGGGCCGCTGCCGTGGTGCTGTATGTTCTGCACAGGATCACCAATTGTTCCGTCTGCATTCAGAGGATAGACCGCAACATTGCCGCTGTAATAGTTGGCCACCACCAGCGTGCCTGCCCCGGGTTCAACAACCAGGTGGCAGGGCGCAGTGCCGTATGTGGGCTGTGTGTTCAGGTGGGTCAGTCCGCCCGTATCAGGGTCAATGGCGAAGCTGCTGACCTGCCCGGCATCAACATCCTCGTTGACGGCGTAAAGAATGTGGCCCTGTGGGTGAAACGTCAGAAAGGAGGGATTCTCGTGTCCGGCGACGACGGCCTGCTGGCGCAAAGCGCCGTTCTCCGTATTAAAGCGATAAATGTAGATGCCTTCGCTGTCTTTCTGTGTGTATGTTCCTGCATATAACGTGCGTTCCGACATTACAGGTCTCCTGGTGAGTTCGGGTGGGTCAGGTCTAAGTCAGTGCCATTATGTAACACGTTTTGCTGCAGCGATATATAGACGCTCGGCAAGCGCGGCGGACGGTGATTTCGGGGCTGCCCAGGCACTCAAACCGGCGCCGGCGTGGGCAACTCTGGAACATGCTGATAGGCCGGGTCGGACTTCTGCTTACGCATGATCCCGATGATCTCAATCCACGCCGGCAGCAGTCCCCGTTTGCATTCCGGCATCTGATACTTGATCAGCCGGTGCAGTTTAGGCAGATTGTAGCAGGGCACACCGGCATACATATGATGTTCGGTATGATAGTTCATCTGCCAGTATAGAAAGCTAGTGAAGGGATTGAGGTAGACCGTGCGGCAGCAGAGTCGGAAATCAGGCACATTATCCTGCAGGCCCGCGTGCTGAAGATTGTTGCACAGGTAGCGCAGCCACCCGCCGTAGAAGGGAGCCAGGGATATCAGAACCGGCAACAGCCACCAGCCAAAATAGAGTGACACGGCCAGAATCAGCCCGTGGCCAGCCAGCAGCAGGCGCGCCCAGGCAAAGAGCTGCCGCCGCTTTTGCGTCGCCTCTGGCGGGAAAAGAGAGTGCTCCCATTCACCCTCCAAGCGGCCAAGGCTGAGCCGAACAGTCTCCTGGAGGGCGTCATAGAGATTCCATGGCATCACAACCGCGTTCTTCAGGAATCCTGACACGGTCAACTCCATCGGTAGCTCCACTTCCAAATCGTCGGGCGGATGCAGCGTGTACTTGTGATGCTCGACGTGGCTTGTGGAAAACATCAGATGATTTCGCCAGACAAGGAAGCTGAAAATGCGTGTGAACAGAACGTTCAGCCTCCTTGTCTTGAAAACTGTATTGTGGATGAGCTCGTGCGAGCCGTTGTAGAGAAAGACGTAAATGGTGCCGTGCAAAAACAGGACCAAAAGCAGCGCAAACAAAGGCAGGTTGGCGGCCGCATACCACGCCGCCAGGCCGGTGATTACGATCAAGCCCAGATGGCCGGCCACCTGTAACGTACCCTTCCAGTCATCCCGCTGATTGAGCGCGTTGAGCTCAGCGCGCGCCACGGGAACTCGATACCAGGCGATCTTCAAAGGATCTCGATCTTTCCGCGTCCGTTCGGCAGCAGGCATTTTGTTCCTCCTTCATCGTCGCAGGACGATGTCCATCCGTCATCCGATCATTCGTCAGCTACATCAGTCTGGCGATCCGGCGTGGAGAAGAGGATCGACATTATCGCAGGGTCGTCGCCGTCATTGCTGGCGTTGTGAACGACATTGGCCGGAATCACAATAGTGTCCCCAGGCCCCATCGGGAATAGTTCGTCTCCAAGCGAGTGAACAATTCGCCCGCTGAGGACATGCAGAATCTCTTCACAGTTAGGATGAGAATGGCGGAAGTTTTCGTGCCCGGCTTTGAGCACAGCACGCCCCAAAGTCATCGTGGCGCTGTTGCCCAACTTGCCGCTGGCATACCAGACCAGCTCACCCCAATCAAACTCCTGGACGGTTGCGTCGGCGGCGTTGAGGACGGTCTTTTCGTTCATTGTCAGGTCTCGCTTTGTCGTGTGGTTTCAAAAATGCCCCGGGCGGGGCGGTTGATCGATTCGGCCAGGCGGCGTTGGAGATTGAGCGAAGTCTAAGGTTGGATTCACTCCTGTCCGGAATGATACCATAGACAGTACGAAACTACTCAGCAACAACTAATTTGCGAACCTGAAGGAGGCGAGCTGATCTGCTTACTCTCTCCTCACTCCTTTATACTCTCTCGTTGCATTTGGGCGGTCGGGCCTTCGGCCCTCCCTTGTGCCGGGGCTGCGCCCCCGCCACGCCCCCCTACCCAACCATCCCTCACCGACCGTGTGCATTCTTCGCAACGTGTCTAGCCAACAGTGTCTCTTCCCCTACTTGCCCCCTCATGCCACCGCCCACTGCCGTTCCCCGCAGTTCCCCTGCAGTTCCCCCGCAGTTCTCCCGCAGTTCCCCCGCAGTTCTCCGCAACGCCCCGCCCTGGCTAGCCACCTTGTTCACTCTTCCCCAGCAACGTGTCTAGACAACAGTATTCCCCCCAAACGCTCCGGTAGGGGCAGGCCTTGTGCCTGCCCTGTGCCCCCCAATAAGCCGGAACACAACATCACCCACCGTCGCCGCGCATTCCACGCCTGACTCTTTCGCCTCAAATCTGGGATGCACCCGGCATAGACTTCGCCCCTGTTCCCCCCTACAGCAATCCCAACCTCGCTGAGATCAGCCAAACCTAATTCGCATCCTCCATCAGAATCACCGAAGTCAGTCCGCCATCGACCACCACGTGGCTCCCCGTCATATAGCTGGACATGTCAGAGGCAAGAAAAAGCACAGCTTGCGCGATCTCCTCGGGGCGTCCATTTCGGCCCAAGGGACAAGGAAGTTCGGCTTTGGCGCCAACATCATTGCTGCGAAAGGGACCGATGCCGGTGTCAATCGCGCCCGGCAGAACCGTGTTAACTCTGATTTCAGGCGCATAGTCTGCCGCCAGGGCCCGCGTCAGTGCCAGCAGGCCGCCCTTGGCTGCCTGGTAAGCCGTATGATCAGCGAATCCCCGCTGAGCGTGGACCGAGCCGGTGATCACCATCGCACCCGCGCCCTGGGCCATCATGTGCGGAAAGGCACTGCGGGCCAGCATCCAGGTCGCCTTCAGACAAACACTGAGCGTGCGATCCCAATCCTCCTCGCTGATCGCTGTTGCCGGGCCCGTGGCAAAGGCAGCCGCATTGCTGAAGACGATGTCCAATCGGCCATAACGATCAACTGCAGCCTGAACCATCGTTTCCACATCGCCAAGTAAGCCCACGTCGCCTCGAATGAAAACCGCTTCGCCCGCGGCCTCTTGAATGGTCCTGACAGTCTCGCGGCCGCCCTGCTCGTTGACATCGACGACAACGACGCTGGCCCCCTCCCGGGCAAAGAGCTCGGCCGTCGCCCGACCAATGCCGGAAGCCGCTCCAGTCATCAGGGCCACTTTGTTCTTCAAGAGCATGGATCAGCCTCCTCCTCTTGGTCCAGATCCGGTTGGCCTCGGCCGCATGGTGTGTCAGCCTCTACTTCAAGACCCCGCTTCCGCCTATGGATTCAGCAACCGCACCAGCTCGTCGTGTATGCTGCCGCCGCTGGCGATGACACCATTGCCATACAGAGGATCGCCCCCCTGCCAGTCGGTGATGCGCCCGCCCGCGCCCTCAATGATCGGAACAAGCGCAGCCCGGTCCCAGAAATTCATAACCGGATCTGTCATCACATCAGCGCCGCCAACCGCCACCAGATAGTAGCCGTGGCAATCGCCCCAGGTGTGGTAGCGCGCCGCCCGCTGCGCCACCTCTTCAAACGCCGGCCCATTCTGAAAATTCGCCACATTGTAGTGGCTGGTCGTCAGAAAGACCGCGTCCTCGACAGACGCGCAATCCCTCACCCTTACAGGTTCTCCGTTCAGCCACGCTGTGTCGCCGTCGCCGACAAGCAGGTCCTGTACAATCGGCTGATGGATCGCCCCCAACAGAGCCTGCTCCTCGTGCACCAGCGCTATCAGCGTACCGAACAGGTAGCCGTGACTGATAAAGTTCTTGGTGCCGTCGATCGGGTCCAGCACCCACTGAAAAGGAGCATCCGGCTGATGGTGGCCGTATTCTTCGCCCAGAATGCCGTGCGAGGGGTAGCGCTCGACGATCAACGCCCGCATCCGCTCCTCCGCCTCCCGGTCGGCAACCGTTACCGGCGTTTCGTCCGTCTTGCTGTCTACAACATATCCGCCGCGAAAATACCGGCGGATAATCGCACCGCTCTCATCGGCCAGAAGGCGAATGAAATCAAATAGGGCGCTTTTGTCCGCTGAGGACAGGGCTGCTTTGGGCATGGAATTACACCTGCTGGTAGTGTATAGTGGCTTGTGGAAGGCGCGTGCCGCTTGACACGCCCGCGCTTTGAAGGAACTGAAATCGTAACTACCTGGCCCCATTCATTGGCAACCCTGGACGAGGCAAGCGAAATCGGCAACTCTACCCGCATTACTTTCATATGGGCGGTCGGCCGCAAGCGGCCTCCCTTGTGCAGGGGCTGCGCCCCCGCAACGCCCCCCTCCAAAACCATGCCTCACCGACCGGGCGCCTTCATTCCGGCGATTCGACTCATCTGGCGCGCCGGCTGGCAACCGCATACGCAATCAGATTGCCCGAATGGCAGCAGACATGAAGAGATGGTCAAGAAAGACACTGCATAAGGCTTAGTAGTTATCCGTAACCTATGATAGCTTCTTTCTGGCGGATTGTGAAAAGTAAGCTGCAGGAGCCACACCTCTATAGACAACCGGAGAATACCCATGTCCGTTCTCGACAAATTCAAACTTACCAACCGAATTGCTCTCGTCACCGGCGGCAATCGCGGGCTGGGCAAGCAGATGGCCCTGGCACTGGCGGAGGCCGGCGCCTCGGTCGCCCTGACCAGTAGAGATCAAGGCCGCGCCGATCAGGCCGCAGAGGAGATCACCCAGTCACTCGTCGACGCACGCGCCGCAAACGAAGCCAGAGGCGTTCCCTCCCAAGAGCCAGTTGCCAAAGTACGCGGCTACACCTGCGAAGTAAGCGAGTACGCGCAGGCAGCCCAGGTTGTCCAACAGGTCATTGAAGACTTCGGTGGCCTTCACATCGTGGTCAACAACGCCGGCATCAACATCCGCGGCCCCATTGACGAGCTGGAGCCCGAAGAATTCCAGCGGGTAATCGACACAAACGTCAATGGAGTCTGGAATTTCTGCCGGGCCGCCGCCGGTCACTTGAAAGCGCAGAAATACGGGCGTGTCATCAACGTCGGCTCCACCCTATCCATCATCGCCCTGCCCGAGCGAACGCCTTACGCATCCAGCAAGGGTGCAGTATGGCAGATGACCAAGGTGTTGGCCCTGGAATGGGCGCAACATGGCATTACAGTCAACGCAATGCTGCCCGGCCCCTTTTCCACCGAGATGAACCTCGCTCTCGAGGAGGATCCGGAGAAATACCGGGAGTTCATCGCCCGGATCCCCCTTGGTCGCTGGGGAAACCTCGACGAAATTGGCGGACTGGCCGTTTTCCTGGCCAGCGATGCCTCCAGCTTTGTTACCGGCGCCGGTATCACCGTCGACGGAGGATGGACCGCGCACTGATTCTCGAGCAGCGACCTAACTTCCAGAGATCTCGGGTTTAACTGGCTGAGAGCATATGGCCGCCCGCCGCGATTCCAACCACAGACTTCGGTCAACTGTCAGTTAGTGAGTCCAGTCCGTGAAAGCCGTGACTAAATCCTCTCTCCTCTTCACTCTCTGCTCATCTTTGGGCGGACGGGCCGTCGGCCCTCCCTTGTGCAGGGGCTGCGCCCCCGCAACGCCCCGCCCTGGCTAGCCACCTTGTTCACTCTTCCCCGGCAACGTGTCTTGCCAACAGTGTCTCCTCCCCTACTTGCCCCCTCATGCCACCGCCCACTGCCGTTCCCCGCCGTTCCCCGCAATTCCCCCGCAGTTCCCCTGCAGTTCTCCGCCCTGGCTAGCGGCCGTGCTCAATCTTCTCCAGCAACGTCCCTAGCCAACAGTATTCCACCTCATTCGGTCCGGTAGGGGCAGGCCTTGTGCCTGCCCTGTGCCCACCCAATTAACGGACCGCCCGATATGGCCAGGCCCTTTGCATGCCCCGCGTCTCTCCAATAGACGGTAACTGATTCCTGCCACCGCCGGCAAAATCTCCCCACTAGACTCTTCCTACTCCAAATCGAGTACGAACCCTGCATAAGGCCCCTGACTCTAAATCTCAGTCACAGATTCGCCTCTGTCGCAGCAGTTGCTAACAGGACCTGTTCCGGGGCGAACTTTCTCCACATTGCACCAGATCTCCCAATTCCGGGACACAAATGCCGCCCAGAAGAGGGATCAGGATTACACGCCGCGCACGTGCGACCGTCATATGATTCTAGATAGCACTGTTTGTTGCAAGAGAGCGGCGCCTTGCATCGCAAGCAGAAGTCAAACCGATGCCTGGCCCACATCTTCCAGAGCATTTGTTGTCTGTCTTGAAGCGGTACTGCTTCCACTTGTAATCCGGAGCCGCTTTATGAAACGCCCCATTCGTTCATTGCACGGTTTGGGCCTTACGACAACACTCTGCCTCGTAATCGTGTTGTCGACACTCCTGGCGAACAACGCAATTGAACCCTCAGTCGCACACGCCAAGAGCTATATAGTAGACATTTCACTAGGGAAAAACCCAGTCCCATCAGGAACAGGAACATCGGTCAAGGTCAGTATTCATGACGACTACATATTTGAGACCTACAGTTCAAGCGCTACAGGTTTTGCCCTGAAAGCCTGGGTGTATAGAAATGACTCCGTGTTAACAGACACGCAGAGTTGCCATGGGAGCGGCTGGCCCAGTAGCAGATCAATCACCCCAGTCAGCGACGGCAATCGAATGGTTATCAACTTCAGAATATCTGGGTCTTGCCCAACTGGGGGAGAGCCAAGGTACTCTATTAGGGCCGATGTGATAGCAAGAATAGACGGTATCGACACTGTTGTAGCGAACAGAGCTATCGACTTCACCGTCAAAGACGTGCCTCCCACCGTCACCCCAACTGCCACCGAGACGCCTTGCAACACTGTGGTGAATCCGCCCGTTCGGCCAACACAGAGTCCCACCAGTAGGCCGACTCCCATACCAACGTCAACACCGACCTTCACACCGACGCCGACACCGACGGAATTACAGCACACCACAGGATCTGATTCCGGGCCACCGCCAGTGGAACCGCTGTCCCAGCCAACCAGCGCGCCAGTAGTGCCTTTGGACCAGGTGATGGTCATTACCACGGTTTTGCCGACTTCCACGCCACCGGTCAACACGCCGACGTCTGAATCCGAAAAGCCTGACTCGCCGCCGCCCACAACTTGCATCGTAGCCCATCCTGCAACGCCCGTGCAGGTCTGCCGTGACATTGATTCCGGCGCGTTGCACTTCCATTTCGTCGGCCGAAAGGAAGTTTTCAGTGGCCCGATATTTGCATCGGTCGCTGAACTGATCTCCGACTACCCGCTCGGCCATACGCCGTCCGCAGTCGAGCTGTACAACGGAACGAGCACAGGCACTGGTAAGAAAGTCATCGTCCGCTTCCTGACCGACAACGGCAGGCTACACGTCTCCACCTACTACGCCGACACAATCTACGCCGCCAATAAGCCCTACATATTCACCATCGACCAATACGGCACTGTGACACACCTGGCTTGGTAATTCGACGCAAAGGAGTGAAGAGCTGACACGCTTCACTCCTTGCTCCTTGCTCCTTGCTCTTTCCTCTCTTCGCTTCACCCTCTCCTCGCTTCACCGTCCCAGCCCAGCACTCCACGCGCGCGGGATTACATTACGCCGGAACAGCTGTCCGACCTGTTAATGGTGTCAGCCGGACAGCTGGTCGTTCCGTCAGTGCCTCTATTGTCAAAGCTTGACAGCCCTGCCATACCTTGCAATATTAGAGCATGACCTTAATGGTAAGTGTGCGCAATGTGTGCACAAAGAAAGTGTTTTCAGCCGGGCTTCGTCTGAGGCCTGTTTTCGACAATTGAGATTACGCGCCGTTTGGTTGAGAAACCTGCCTTCGCTGGACTTGGCCTGAATCGACACCTTCATAGAGATTCCTAACACTTTCATAAGACAGGGGTTACCTCTATCCAAGTCTCCATAAAGCGTCTGGAAGTGTGCCGTAAGACGAACAGTTGACCCTCTTCAGAAGGCTTCTCATCAAGGGAGTACGATCCGTGAAGATTGAGTCGATTTCCACTCTCGTTGTCCACGTCAATCACCGCGGCGACTGGCTGCACGTTGTCGTCGCAACCGACGCCGGCATCACAGGCGTCGGCGAGGCCAGCCACAACGGCAACGACGCCCTCTGCGTCGCCGCAATTGAGCAGTTCGATCAGACGCTGGCAGGCGAAGACCCCCGCCATATCGCCCGCATCCGGCAGATGCTGCGCCGCAAAGACGGCGGCCGCGTCTACAACACGGCCCTGAGCGGTCTGGAACAAGCGCTGTGGGATGTCCTGGCGCAATCTTTGAACGTACCGCTGCATGTCCTCTTCGGCGGCGCCGTCCGCGACCGCCTGCGGCTCTACGCCAACATCAACCGCCACGTCACCGATCGCTCGCCCGCCGGCTTTGCCGTGGCCGCCAGCCAGGCCGTCGACGAAGGCTTCACCGCCATCAAAATGGCGCCTTTCGACGAGCTGCGCCATCCCTATCGCTACCGAACCGGCCCCCTGGCAGACTGGCGCCCCGGCGTCGAGCGCGTTCGAGCCGTGCGCAAGGCGATCGGAGACTCCGTCGAGCTGGCGGTCGACTGTCACAGCCGTATGGAGGTTTCGGA
Organism: Caldilineaceae bacterium bin5; assembly: GCA_002238445.1. GTDB lineage: Bacteria > Chloroflexota > Anaerolineae > Caldilineales > Caldilineaceae > Bin5. Next base: position 24,365 of record MPML01000027.1, on the reverse strand, counting down.
AGCGGTTACCGTCGGGCAGGAGCTGGCAGACGTAAACTTGTTCTGGTACGAGGAGCCTGTCGCGCATACCGATACCGCTGGCTTGGCTGCCGTCGCCGCCCGCGTCCCCCAACCGATCGCCTCGGCAGAGAGTGTCTTCGGCATCGAAGGCTTTCGCCCATTCACAGCCCAGCGCTGCGTCGACGTCATTATGCCGGACGTGAAACATTGCGGCGGCATCCTGGAGCTGAACGAAATCGCCGCAGCCGCCCGTATGAACCAAATCCTGGTCGCCCCACACAACCCCGCCGGCCCGCTCTCGACCGCATTCACCGCCCAGGCCGCCGCCGCCTGGACCAACTTCTACATCCTCGAATATGCCTGGGGCGAGGTCGACTGGCGCGCCGATCTGCTGTCACCACCGGAGCGAATAGAAGAAGGACACCTTGTATTGTCACAGGAGCCTGGATCGGGACATAGACTCAACCCCGAAATTGTAGAAAAGTACCGCCTGACTGGCGCCAGTAGCGCCGACTCATCAAAGGTGAGGTTCGGCTAGCTGCCGAAAGGACCTGGGCAGTCGATGCCAGAGCTTGGTTGCCGCCTGAATAACCCTGCTCATTCCATGCCTGCTCCGCTTTCAGCCGCCAGCCAGTCGATCTCCAACCATTGGGCCTCGTCCTTCCCCACCAGTCCCCAGCGGAATAACCCCCAGGGTGCCACCTGCAGGAACTGGTTGTCCAGCCAAATGACAAGCCCAAGCGGACCGGCCGGCGCATGCGACGCTTCCAGCAGCATACGCCCATCCAGAAAAAAGCCCACCCTTTCCCGCCCCCAGTCAATGCAGTAGATGTGCCAGTCCTGCATCGCCGCGGGGACCAGCCGTTCGGCAATGCCCGCCGCCCTTTGACCCGATCGCCACAGCCAGCGATACAACAGCGGCACCCGCATCAGCGGCGCTGTCGCAGCCAGAAAAGGCGCCATCGCCTGGAACCGGCGCGTGCGCGTATCGATAACAGCGGCCTTCCATCCCCAGCCCGGCTTGTCCAGCGCCAGACGCATGTCGGCATCCGGTCCTGCATAGAAAAACCACAGGGCCTGCGGCAACGCCAGCCGCCGAAATCCGCGCATGCGCACAGGTTCGTTCCAGAAGCCAAAGCCGGCTGTTCCGGTAAGTTGCCCGCTGTTGTGGGAAAATCGAGCGCGCACAGTCAGGCGTAAAGGAGGCCGCCACAGAAAGTCTGCGCGGGGTAAGCCCTGATAGTCGTCAATCTGCGCGTTTGTATAGACCTGGTCAGTTGCTTCGCTGTTTCCCAACAGGAGGCTGGAACTGCCGTGGCCCACGAAACCGGCCCCGCTCGTCGTTTGGAGCCAGTGCGGGGACAGCCCGCCAGAAAATCGATCATGGACCGAGGGCGGGCTCATTGGCCGCCCTGCGCTTCCACCACGATCACCACCGGCCGAACCGCTCCCTGCCCGACCACATGCTCCTCAATAGCCAGCCCCGACCTCTGTACACCATTATCAAGCTTTTCGAAGGCGCCTTCAGTTGCCGGAAAGACCATATGGAACAGCATACTCAGCAGCGGACCAGCATCTGCCAGGACAACCTCAACGATCAGAATCCGCCCTCCCGGTCGCAGACAGCGGGCAAACTCCTGGTGTGTACTTGGGTCGAGGATATAGGACGAGGGAAACGCACAGACGATCGTATCGAAGGCTGTGTCGCAAAAGGGCAGTTTCTGCCCAGTGCCTTGTACACATGGAACTGTCACACCCCGTCGGCGCAGCTTTTGCCGGGCGATGCGCTGCATCGCCGCCGACGGTTCGATGCCAATTACGCCGCGCCGCCCTCTCTGCAAAACCGGCAGCAACGCCCCCGTGCCAAACCCAACCTCAAGCACCCGCTCCCCGCGCACAAAAGGCAGAGCTGCCCGCCGCCAGGCATCCCACCGCCCGAGGCTGACAGCCCAACTCACCGCATCATAGGCCCAGGCCAGCTCATTGTAGAGCAGCCGGTAAAGTAACAGGTAGATCGAACGCATCGAACCGCCGCGCCGGTCGACGCCTGCAGAGCGTCGACCGCTTGGCTATGCGAACAGTGGCGTCATACTCTGTTCCGCCACCATCGCCAACATCTCTTCGTCGCTCGGGCCCTCGCCCTTGAATCGGCTTGCCGCGTCAAGAACCTTGGGTAGCAGTTTTATGTCGCCCGCCGTATTCAGGAACAGATCTCCTTGCGCCAGCATCCAATGGATGGCCCGATCGATGTCAGCCTGCTCCTCCAGGGGCTGGTACCAGGTGGTACGATTCTTAGGCGTCGTGCCCCAGGGCCCGCGCACCAGCGACTTTATCGCCTGCACCGCCAGGCCCCGCTCGCGCGCCAGACCGACTACCCTTTCAAAGTCAGTCGCGTACTGGCTGTTCTGCTTCAGCTGAATGTTCCAGGGAAGCAGAATTGAATCGAAATCGAACGCCTGCAAACTCCGATAATGAAACGCCGCAATTTTGAGGCCGTGGCCGGTAACGCCGATGTGTTTCACCAGCCCCTCGTCACGAGCCTCCTTAGCCGCTTCGAGCGCGCCGTTCTCGCCCATCGCCATATCCCATTCATCGGGATGTCCAAGATTGTGGAATTGGATCAGGTCGATCTGGTCCACCCGCATCCGCTCCAGCGAACTGCGGATCTGCGCCTTGGCGCCTGCATAGTCACGTTCATTCGTCTTGGTCGCCAGAAAGAATCGGTCTCGGTATTTCTCAAGCCATGGGCCGAGCAACAGCTCGGCATCGCCGTAGCTGGCTGCCGTGTCAATGTGATTGACGCCGTAGTCGAGCAGCAGCTCCACCGTGCGGTCGGCGTCCGCCTGTGAAACACGTCCTATCGCGGCTGCACCAAAAAGGGTAACCGTGCTACTGTGGCCTGTGCGGCCGAAAAGTCGTTGCGGAATCATTGCGAAATCTCCTCGTAAATCAAACTTAGGCAGTTTAGATACTTGCTTTGTCTTCCTGAAACAGACCGCGGACCAAATTCAAGGCCCTGTGAAAGTCTGGGTGCCAGCTGTCATCCGCCGGCCTGTCAAGTTCGTGCCAGAAAAAAGCAAACAGGTGGCCCCCATCATCTTGGGTGAAAAAAGACCACTGGTCCGGCAGATCACCCGGCACTTTACACAAGAACAGACGCCAGTGCTGCGCTATTCCCCGATGAGTTAACTCGCCAAGAGGCCGTACTATAACAGCGTTCTCGATGCCGGACTCCTCCGCCAGTTCACGCAGCGTGGCATCTTCCACATTTTCACCAGTCTCCAGCGTTCCTTTGACCAGCTGTGTTCCGGCTTGCGGATGACGAAAGGCCAGGATCTCCAGCCGTTCACGCCGACGCAGAACGATGGGAACAACCTTATGCACCATCTTCGCCATCCGGCCCTTCCTCGCTTTCTTCCACCTGCATCTGAAATTGGGATGGCGTACTGACCAAAGGCGCCGCGGCTGCCAGCGCCGCCGCGTACACCGCCGGCAACGGCGAGCCGGTGGCTTCGGCCAGGGCTTGGCAGTCCTCGAACTCCGGCTTTGCCCCGACAGCCTGCCCGTCCAACCGCTTCACCTTTACCCGCACCGGCCCATAGGACGTCTCGAGCGTCTCGACATTTCGCTCGGCGACGTGGCGGCGAACCGCGTTTACCCGCACACCCAGCGTGGTCGTTTCGCGCAGAAGCAGCGCGGCCAGCTTGGACTCATCAGCAGCCGTAGCCAGGACTCTGAGCAGCGTACCCGGCCGCGCCTTCTTCATCCCGATTGCCGTCGTCCAGACGTCAAGCGCTCCAGCCTCAAACAGATGGCTCTGCACCGGTTCGTACAACTCCGGATTCATGTCATCAATGTTTGTCTCGATCACCACCAATGACTCGGAGGGACCGCTAGCCGTCTCGCTCGGCGCCTCAACTACCTCGTCACCCAGCCACAGCCGGGCCACATTGGGCCAGTCAAAAACCTTCTGTCCGGCGCCGTAACCAATCCTGTGCAGACGCATCGACGGCTGACGAAACTGCGCCAGCTCTGCCAGCAACGCCGCGCCGGTCGGCGTAACCAGTTCTCCCGGTCCCGGCGCGGCCGCGGTCGGCGCGCCCACCCCAGCCAGCAACTCGAGTGTCGCCGGCGCCGGCAGCGGTATCCGCCCGTGCATCGAACTGCTCCACCCCGGGCCGAGCGGCAGTGCCGACGCGCACAGCGTATCGATCGCCAGTTCATGCAGCCCGGCACAAACACCCACGATATCGACAATCGCATCCAGCGCGCCCACCTCATGAAAGTGGACAGCCTCTGGCGTCGTGCCGTGAATGCGTGCCTCTGCCTCCGCCAGTCGCACGAAAACGGCACATGCGCGCCGCTTGACCTCCGCCGCCAGGTTGGCCGCCTCTATAATCTCCTGCACGTCCGCCAGATGACGCTCGGTCCTGTCCTCGCGTACCTCCACATCGAGGCGCGTCGCACGCAGCCCCCCTTGCATCACAGGCTCCGCCGCGATGCGCCAACTGCCGTCCGGCAAGTTCAGGCTGGCCGCAGTGTCTTGCAGTGATGCCAACGGCCAGCCTGCATCCACCAGGCAGCCAAGAAAAATATCACCGGAAATTCCGGAAGGAGTGTCGAGATAGGCGAGAGGCATGGTTGTGGTTGCTACAAGCCAGGGCTGGTCCCGCTATCCTGGCCGGCGCCGGTCATTGGCCGAACGACATCAACTCTTCCACGGAAACGAGCGCGCCATCCGCGCTCCCATTCGCAGTCGCATTGAGGCCGCCGCTGCGGAATCCAGCCAGGTCGAGGGTGACGAAGCGGTAACCGGCAGCCTTTATACCTTCAACTATCTCCTGATAGTGGGCGATGATCGTCGGAAACTCTTCCGGCGGCAGTTCAAGTCGGGCGATCTCATCATGGTGGCGCACGCGGAACTGGCGCAGACCCAGACCAACCAGAACGTCCTCCGCCGCCTCGATCTGCCGCAACAGCTCTGGACTGATCGCCGTACCATGGGGCACGCGTGAAGAAAGACAGGCCATCGCCGGCTTGTCCCAGACCGGCAGACCCAAATGTCGGGCAATGGCGCGCACCTCAGGTTTCGTGATGCCCGCCTCCAGCAAGGGCGATCGCACGCCCCGCTCACGCGCCGCCGTCACACCCGGACGGTCATCGCCCATGTCGCTGGCATTGGTCCCGTCGCAGACTATCCCCCAATCCTCTTGCTGCAGAATCTCGTGCAGCCGGTTGTGCAACTCCGACTTACAGAAGTAGCAGCGGTTGTTGGGATTCGCAGCGTAATTGGGATCCAGATACTCCTCGGTCTCCACCAGCCTGTAGGGCACCCCAATCTCTTCGGCCAGCGCGACCGCGTCCCGCATCTCGCGCGCCGGGTAGCTGGGCGAAACACCAATGCAGGCCAGCGCGCCTTGCCCTTCCGCTGTTGTCGCCGACCTGCCGCCCAACGCATCGTAGGCGACCGCCATTACCACGGCACTGTCCACGCCGCCGGAGTAGGCCACGATGACCGAGCCAAAGGATTGCAGAGTCGTCCGCATTCCATCCAGCTTGGCGGCGGTTTCCACTGTGAGCGCCGACGGCGGCGCTTGGGTCTCAGATTCTCTCATTTTCACACCGTTGCCCTGCCTGTGAACCGGCCATTGATTGCGACGCATAGCTGGGATGGGTATTGCCATTGCTCGAACCGCTGGAACCGCCCTCAATCTTGTTGTTTATCATAGCCGCCATGTGACCTGCGCCAAAGCCGTTGTCGATGTTCACCACCGCCAGTCCGGACGCGCAGCTGTTGAGCATGGCAAGCAAAGCAGCAATTCCGCCAAAACTGGCGCCGTATCCGACGCTGGTCGGCACCGCGATTACCGGCGCCTGCGTCAGACCGGCCGCCACCGAAGCTAACGCCCCTTCCATGCCGGCGATTACGATCACCACATTCGCCTCCTGCAGCGTCGGAATGTGGGGAAGGAGCCGGTGTAGACCTGCAACGCCCACGTCGGTAACTTGACGCGGTTCATGCCCCATCAGGCGCAACGTCAAGGCCGCCTCTTCCAGCACAGGTAGATCACTTGTCCCGGCGCAAACTACCACAACGCCCTGCTTCAAGTCCGTCGCCGGTTCCCGGTCCATCCACAGACACCGCGCCAGCGCATGCCACTCCAATTCGGGCACCCGTTGCCGGGCCGCTCTGTACTGTTCTTCAGTCGCCCTCGTCCCCAGAACACGGCCCGACCGCGCTGCCAGCCGCTCCGCGATCAATCCCACCTGTTCCGCCGTCTTCCCTTCGCAATAGATCACTTCCGGGAAGCCGGTCCGCAGCGGCCGGTGATGGTCCAGCGTCGCCACACCTTCCAGCGTCTCAAATGGCAGTGTCCGCAGCCGGGTCAAAGCTGCGTCTACCGACAACGTACCGCCAGCCACGTCGGTCAATAGGGCAGCCAACTGTGTTTCATTCATCTGGGAACATGTCTGTCAATAACCGTGAATTGACCCCATGCCAATTCGAAGGAGTATGGCCTGTTTCCTCCGGCAAGCCCCGCTCTTCGCGTCTGGCAGACGATCTGCGGCAGCAGCTGGGTCCCGCACATGGCCTATACAAAGCTGCGATGGAGGTTGGGACCGAAGTCGGCCTCGTAGAACGGGCTGACCATCCGCCCCGGCGGCACCAGTGCATCGATTTGCCGCCGGTCCCCATCGGTGACAGTTACCTCGAATGCACCGAGATTGTCCTCCAGCTGCTCCATCGTACGCGGCCCAATGATTGGGCTCGTGATTCCAGGCTGGTGCATGCTCCAGGCCAGCGCCAATTGAGACAGCGTGCAGCCCTTCCCGTCAGCCAGAGGCTGCAGGCCCTCAGTCACCGCATAAAAATCGCCAGACTTGCGGCGGGCCAACCGCGGCTCATTCTCAGCGTTGGCGTAGCGCGCGCCCGCTGGCGATGGCTCTTCACGGGTATACTTGCCTGTCAGCAGCCCTCCTGCCAGCGGACTCCAGGGGATCAGGCCGATTCCAAAAGTGCGGGCCATCGGAATCAGCTCACGTTCGATCCGCCGGTCCAGAATATTATAGGGAGGCTGCTCAGAGACAAAACGGTTCAGCCCCAACTCTTTCGCCACCCACAGCGACTCCACTACCTGCCATGCCGCAAATGTACTGGTGCCGAGATAACGCACCTTGCCCGACCTCACCAGGTCGTCGAGCGCCCGCAATGTCTCGTCGATCGCGATTTCCGGTCGCGGCCGGTGCATCTGATAGATGTCGATGTAATCTGTCTGCAGCCGCTTAAGGCTGGCTTCACACTGTTCAATAATATGGCGGCGGCTGCTGCCGGCCGCGTTTGGATCATCGTCATCCATCCTGCCGTGGACCTTCGTCGCCAATACGACCTGGCTGCGCTTGCCGTTGCGCTTCAACGCCTCGCCCGTGATCTCCTCGCTGCCGCCGCGGTCGTAGACGTTGGCGGTATCCAGAAAGTTAATGCCGGCATCCAGCGCACTGTCTATAATTGGATAAGATTCTTCCGGCGTTGTCCTCCGCCCAAAATTCATACAGCCCAGACAGAGCGGGCTCACCTTCATGCCGGTTCTTCCGAAATCGCGGTATTCCATTCAGAAATCCTTTTATGTTTTGCCAGCGTCCGGTCCCGAACGCCGATTGAGTGTCCTTCAGGCCAGTCCTTGCCACCCACCCCGATCAGACAAACGCACGATGGCGACTCGGTCCGAAATCGGCCTCGTAGAACGGGCTAACCATCCGCCCCGGCGGGACCAGCTCGTCGATTCGCCGGCGGTCCTCATCCGTGACAGTTACTTCAAGTGCGCCGAGATTGTCCTCCAACTGCCCGACTGTGCGAGGGCCAAGTATTGGACTGGTGATCCCCGGCTGCTGAGCACACCAGGCCAGCGCCAGTTGAGAAATCGTACATCCCTTGGCCTCGGCCAGGGGCAGCAGACCCTCATTCACCCTATAAACGCTGTCGTTCAAACGGCGTGACTCGCGCGGCTCATCTTCCGGTCGGGCGAATCGCGCCCCTTCCGGCGCCGCTTGCCCTCGCTTGTACTTGCCCGTCAGTAGACCACCGGCGAGCGGGCTCCACGGGATCAGACCGATGCCGTAAGTCAGAGCCATCGGCACCAACCCACGCTCGATGCGCCGGTCCAGGATATGATAGGGGGGCTGCTCCGAAACAAAGCGGTTCAGGCCCAACTCCTTCGCAACCCAGAGCGACTCCACCACCTGCCATGCCGCGAATGTGCTGCTGCCGAGATAGCGAACCTTTCCCGCCCGCACCAGGTCGTCGAGCGCTCGCAGCGTCTCGTCAATTGCAACGTCAGGGCGGGGCCTGTGTATCTGATAGATGTCAATGTAATCCGTCTGCAATCTCCGCAGGCTGGCCTCACACTGCTCAATAATATGGCGGCGACTGCTGCCAGCTGCGTTGGGATCTTCGTCATTCATCCTGCCATGAAACTTTGTCGCCAGAACAATGCGGCTGCGGCTTCCGTTACGCTTCAAAGCCTCGCCAGTTATCTCCTCGCTGCGGCCGCGACCATACACGTTTGCCGTATCCAGGAAATTCAGGCCGGCGTCCAATGCCCTGTCTACAATTGCATATGAGTCTTGCGGTGTTGTACGCTCTCCAAAGTTCCAACAGCCCAGGCAAAGCGGGCTGACCTTCATACCGGTTCGACCGAAATCTCGGTACTCCATCTACGAATCCTTTTCAGATTGGGGAACTGTTTTTGACGCGTTGGTTCGTGATTACCTTCGAAATCCGAGTTGGCCTACAGTGTACAAGTGTTTTTAAGCGATGTAAAATCCTTTGCCAATGAGGGAATTGCCAGAAACGGTAACTACTAAGCCGTATGCAGAGCCTGTCTTGACCAACCTGTTTTGCCCAGCCCTTCATCCCCGCCGCCGTTCAGGCCCTCTCGTCGCGTATTTGCTGGCAGCCGCCACTTTGGATGAGCCGCACAGCTGGAATGACGCCGAACGGTGGATGAGGGATGGTTTTGGAGGGGGGCGTTGCGGGGGCGCAGCCCCAGCACAAGGGAGGGCCGAAGGCCCGACCGCCCATATGCAAAGAGAAAGTATCGAGAAGTGAGTAAGACACCTGCCACGCTTGAGTCAGGGGTGGCATTGGCTGAGTAGTTACCAGAAACGTAACGCGCCAAGGCAATGGCAAGATGCGCAAAGCGTCCTGCCGGCTAGGCGCTGAATGCACCATGCACGCGTTGCATACATCCTCTAACAAAAGGCATACCGGGTCTGCCGACAGCGTTGCCCGCTCCGGCTGCCAGGCAAGCAAGTTGGGAACCATGTCCGACATCACGACATTCGAAGCATTGCGCCATACCCTCCTCCGCATCGACGGCAAGGGCTACAAGGCCTACAAAGACATAATCGGCTCCTACAAATTCAGCGGCTTCACCCTCGCCATCGACCATGTGCAACCGGACCCATTTGCCGCGCCCAGCCGCCTGCGTGTTCGCGTCCAACCCCTGGTTGCCGAGCTGCCCGAACGGCTGTATGCCAACGAGAGCCGCAGCACTGGCGTCAGCTGCTATCTTGCCAGAGAGTTCGCTCGCCATGCGTCCAATCTCTCCTCGCGGCGAGGCAGCGGCAAAAGCGGCGAAATCCGTATAGAAGCCCCGGGCCAGCAGGTGCTGGCAAACACAGCCGTGCAGATCCATGATGACGGAACGGTCGAAGCGCGATTTACAGCTGGCCTGCCCGCCCAAGGCCGAAGAGTTCTGGGCCGCCAGGCGTGCGACCTGCTCCTGGAAGACCTGCCCAGAATCATCACCAACAGTCTTTACGCCCGCAGCCATGCCGCCGACGATCTGTGGCGCCACGCCGCAGTGAACGAGGACGCTGACGCATTGCGTGCCATGCTGGCAGATCGCGGGCTGATCGCCTTTGTCGCCAACGGCGCGATCCTGCCCAGGTCCAGCGGCGTCGACGATCGCCCCTTGAATGACGACGCCGTCGTTCCCTTCAACACGCCGCCAAGCCTGGGCGTCTCCTTTGCTTTGCCCCACGCGGGCACAGTACACGGCATGGGCATCCCTGCCGGCGTAACCCTCATCGTCGGCGGCGGCTATCATGGCAAATCGACCCTGTTGCGCGCAATTGAACGCGGCGTCTACAACCACCGGCCCGGCGATGGCCGTGAACAGGTCGTCAGCACGGCCAATCTGGCCAAAGTTCGGGCCGAAGACGGACGCTCGGTCAGCGGCGTCGACATCTCCCCCTTCATCGGAGACCTGCCGCTGGGACAGTCCACCCAAAGCTTCTCCACCGCCAATGCCAGCGGCTCCACCAGCCAGGCCGCCGCCATCGTCGAAGCCCTTGAATCGGGCGCCGCCGGTCTCCTCATCGACGAAGACACCGCCGCCACCAATTTCCTGATCCGCGATGCCCGCATGCAAGCGCTGGTGCCAAAGCAACACGAGCCGATTACTCCCTTTATCGACCGCGTCACCCGCCTGCACACCCAATGCGGCGTCAGCACTGTTCTCGTCGTCGGCGGCAGCGGCGACTACCTCGATGTAGCCGATACCGTAATCGCGATGGAGACCTTCCGACCGCACGACCTTACCGCCCGTGCAAAAGCGGTCGCCGCGGCCCATCCCACCGGCCGCATCAGCGAAGAGACCGGCCCCCTCACCCTCACTTCCCATCGCCGGCCCCGTCCCGGATCAGTCAACCCCGCCAAAGGGCGCCGCGAATCGAGTATCAAGACCAGAGACCTGCACACTATTCAGTTCGGCGCCGAAACGCTTGACCTGTCCGCGGTGGAACAGATCGTCCACCGGGCCCAGACACGCGCCATCAGCGCCGCGCTCGACCATGCCCGCCGCCGCTACATCGACGGCAATCGTACCCTGTCGGAGATTCTGGACCTGACCATGTCCGATATCGAAAAGGAAGGGCTGGACGTGCTCGACCGCCGCCGCTCCGGCGACTTCGCCCGCTTCCGCCGCCACGAACTGGCCGCAGCCTTCAACCGCCTGCGCGCACTCAGAACGTAAGGAAAGCTAACCATGACGCAACAACAGCCCGTTCCTGCCGTCGCTGCCGGCGCCGAATACGCCGAAAAACTCCGCCGCAGTTATCTCAACTTTCGCTGGCCTCTCTTCCTGCTCGAACCCGATGAGCACACCAGGCCCTGTCTCGAAAACGGCTGGACTCCCATTGCCTCCGTGGCCCATATCGCCTTCTGGGACCGCTTCCAGCTGCAACGCATGCAAGCTGCGCTCGGCCACCGCCCGAATCCACCAATCGTCCAGTCCGTAGCAACAAATGACGAAATGGCGGCCAACGAGGACCGCAGCTGGGAAACAGTAGTGAACGAAGCTGACGAGGCGCGCCAGGATCTGATTGATTTCGCGCTGTCACTTACATCGGAGCAAATAGAGGCCGAATACACCGACCGCGGCAATCGCGCCCCCATAGTGAAAAACCTGCTGCAGCGAATGCCCGAACATGTGAATGAGCATGCCGAGGACGTGCACAGCTACTGCTTCTCTCTTGATCGCTGGGGCCGCGATCGTCTGTTCACCTTCTACCGCCGCCACTTCAACAGTCTGCTGGATGCCATCACCGGCCTCACCGAAACAAGCTGCACCACCGTCCCCGTTTGCGGTGACTGGACCGTCCGCGACCTTCTCGCCCACATCCTCGCCTGGGATGAGTACGTGGTGGAACTCGTCAAGCGCTGGCCCGATATCTCCTTGCCCGCCCGCCAGTCACCGGCATCGGCAAGCCCGGAAAGCGCCAGCGCCGACCCTCTCGCCCAATGGATCTCCGGAGACGATGAAACAAGAAATGCACGTCTCCACGATGCCAGGGCCGGTCTATCGATGATCGAAGTGTTGGACGACTTGGCAACCTGTCACCGACGGATTGTCAGCCGTTGCCAGAGGCTCAGCGAAGATGAGTTGCGTACAGAAGTGGAATACGACTGGGGCGAGCGCGGAAACCTCGTCAATCTGCTCGTTTCAATGTCTGCCCACACCGCCGACCATGCCGCGGACATCTACGCGGCCCGCGCCGAAGGGCGTCTGGTACCCCTCAGTTGGAAATCCTAACCGGAATGGGCGTAACGCTTGCTTGACTCCTGGTTGCTCAAGTGAGAAATCTCTGACCGCTGCACAACCTGCCAACCGCTGCCGTTCCTTTGCAGTGTAAAGATGCAGCACAGCGGCACAGTGAGCCGGTCCGAAACGCCCGTCAGCCCGCGCACAATGCCGACCACCGGCGCCCCGTGCGTTACCATCAGCAGATTCTTGTCAGGATAGCGTTCGGTCAGCGCCCTCGCCGTTGCCGCCGCCCGCTCATGGCCCGCATCCGAGCTCTCCGGATAGGCGAGGCCCCTGACAGCGCAATATGAACTATCGACGCGGGGAAACCGCTGCCTGCGTTCCTCCTCAGTTATCATAGCCGGCATACTCTTTACGTCCGGCAGAATCTCACCGATTCCTGGCTCCAGGCAGACCGGCGCGTCCAGCGCATCCGCGATGTGCGAGGCCGTCTGAATTGTACGCAGAAAAGGCGATGCGAAAATGCAGTCAACTGGCTCATCCTGCAAGCTGCCCCCCACCTCTTTCGCCTGCGTCTCACCATCCGCCGAAAGCGCCGGATCATAAGGCCGCTGCGCAGTCTTGGCCCATCCGGGGTTCTGGAAATCCTCCCGATTGCCGTGCCTGACAATCCATATTTTCTGGCTCACAGTTCGACTCCCCTTTGGCTCCCCTTGGCTACACGAATTTACCGCGGCGCTCCTACGCCCGCCGGTCCGCTAACTCCCACCACCCCGGTTCCGGCGCAAATAAACCGTAACAGTATATCATAGCGGAAAGGCCCTGGGCGAAAGTGAAGGCGTCAATTCGGTATCGCCCCAAACTTGACACGAGACCGTCGCGCCTCTCGTTCGCCTGACAGGCTTGCCAGCATTTGCTATACTGCCCAAGCAGTCTCTTTCCGAAGCCCGGTCCGGGCGCCGCCTCACTTTGGCCGCGCGCCAGCCCGCGCAGCATAGAAAGCGCTCTTCCCGCGATGGCTTACACCTTTACCGACCACTACCGCGCCGCCCGCCTCTGTCTGCGGATAAACGCGGTCCTCATCGGCCTCGGATTGGGGTTGCTGCTCCTCATCTATCCCAGCGATCTCTTCGTGACAGCCGGCATCACCCTCGGCTCCGCCTGGACCGCCCGCATCGGCGGCAGTGCCTTGATTGGCCTGGGCATTGGCCAGTTGTCCGCCGCCGCGACAGCCGATTTGCCCCCGGCGCCGCTATTCGCCACCGTGATATGCAACAGCGCCATCGCCTTCAGTCTCTTAATCGCCTACTTCGAAGGCGAAATGGCCGCGCTGCATCCCATGGGCATTGCCGGCTTGCTCATCATTTTCGTCGTCTGCCTGCTGACAGCCGTCCTGTCCGCCCCCCACATCCGCCGCAAAGCCGGTCAGTACTAATCGTCCTCAGGTTGCAGAGTTGACAGCCCATCACAAGACAGCATCTACTCAGCCGCAACTGATTCGCCGCCCTCTCCCCTCGCCACTGACTACTGACCACTAACCTCTGACCACTTTAGTTTGGGCGGTCGGGCCTTCGGCCCTCCCTTGTGCAGGGGCTGCGCCCCCGCAACGCCCCCCTACAAAAACATGCCTCACCGACCTTACGCCCTCATTCCGGCAGCGCGGCTTTACCATCCTGACTGCAGCCGACCGCAAAACGCGTCAGCTAGCCTGAATCTGACATAGCCAACCCGCGTGGGCGCCCGCCGCCCCCTGTTCCAACGCACAACTGCAGACGCGTTTGCCCTGTCTGCGCCTTCCGGGTGCATCTCATATTATGGTCCCTCTGCAATCTGCCCTTTCAGCCGACGCTAATGGTTTCCCTCACCAGCCTTAAACCGCTCGCCTGCGATCCCGAAAAACTCCAAATCCTGGAAATCCTGATTCAGACAAAGTATACCCAATAATTCAGGACAGACCCCGCCTCCCAGAATTCTTGATAAGGGCTGAATCCTATGATAGAATGTACTGTCACGTCTGATTTTGGTAGACCCTTGGGGAGCAACATTTCGTACACCGGGTCGAACACGCGTTGCCGGCCCAGGCACGGCAGCCCGCCCAGAGGAACCACTACTATGAGCTACGATGGACGTTTCTATCGGGTAACAATTGGCAAATGTGAACGCGAGCTTCCGATATTCCAGGTGGCTCCCGGCATAAAAATCGCCATCTTCAACATGCTGGGCGACACCGAAATCGTCGAAACCGCCGCCCAGATGTTGGCGCAAAGCGTGCCCTCGAACGCGGACGTCATCCTTGCGCCCGAAGTGAAGGCTGTACCCCTGGGACACGCCTTGTCCGTCGCCACCGGGCTGCCCCTTGTGATCGTGCGCAAAGTCCGCAAGCCTTACATGGTAGACTGCCTGGAAGCCGAAGTCGTCAGCATCACTTCCGGTCAGCCGCAGACCCTATTCATTGACGGCAAAGACCTGCCCCTGATCAAAGCGAAACAGGCGCTTCTGGTAGATGACGTTGTCAGCACCGGCAGTACATTGAAGGGCCTCCGTTCACTGATCCAAACTGTCGGCGGAACCATTGCAGGCGAAATGGCCGTCTTTACCGAAGGCGATTCCGGCGCCTGGGAACATATTACTGCCCTCGGAAATCTGCCCATTTTCACCGATTGACCCGCTTCTGCATTCCTGCGGGTAGCAGCCTGAAACTGACCTATGATTCTGACTGAACAGCTGTCTCGAGTCGAAGAGCGTTTCGTAGAATTGGACCAATTGATGGCCGACCCCGACGTGCTGTCCGACTACGCGCGCGTACAGGAGTTGGCGCAAGAACGCAGCGGTCTGGAAGAGCTGGTCGGCGCCTACCGCCAATACCAGGACATTCAGAATCAACTGGACGACAACCGCGAACTGCTGGCGGAAAACGATGACCCGGAGCTGGCCGAACTGGCCGAGTTGGAAATCGCCGAACTGACCGAGCAAATTGCCGCCCTCGAAGACGATCTGCGCCGCATGCTCCTGCCCAAAGACCGCAACGACGACAAAAATGTGATCGTCGAAATTCGCGCCGGCGCCGGCGGCGATGAGGCCGGGATATTTGCAGCCGACCTCATGCGCATGTATACACGCTGGGCTAACGACCATAAGTTCAAGGCCGAAATAATGAGCGTCAGTGAAACCGGCGTCGGCGGCATTAAGGAAGCAATCCTCGAAGTGCGCGGCAAAGGCGCCTACAGCAGGTTGAAATACGAGTCCGGTGTTCACCGCGTGCAACGCGTGCCCACCACCGAAAGCCAGGGCCGCGTCCATACCAGTGCCGCCACCGTGGCCGTCCTCCCCGAGGCCGAAGAAGTCGAAATCGAAATCAGTGCCAATGAAATGAAGGTCGACGTCTTCCGCAGCAGCGGCCCCGGCGGCCAGAGCGTCAATACCACCGACTCAGCCGTCCGCGTTACCCATCTCCCTACCGGCATGGTCATTACCTGCCAGGACGAAAAGAGCCAGCTCCAGAACCGGCTGAAGGCCGTCCGCATCCTCAGGACCAAGCTCTACGACATCGAAATGCAGAAGCAGATGGACGATTTGGGCGCGGCCCGGCGCAGCCAGGTCGGCTCGGGCGATCGTAGCGAAAAAATCCGCACCTACAACTTCCCGCAAGGACGCGTGACCGATCACCGCATCAACAAGACCCTATTCCGCTTGGAACAGGTCCTGGAC
This sequence comes from Caldilineaceae bacterium bin5, assembly GCA_002238445.1. Classification (GTDB taxonomy): domain Bacteria; phylum Chloroflexota; class Anaerolineae; order Caldilineales; family Caldilineaceae; genus Bin5. The sequence continues at coordinate 8,610 of MPML01000027.1, read as the reverse complement.
GGCGATATCGATGAATTGATCGTTGATCTGGCCGCTTTTGACCAGACGCAACAGTTGCAGGCCATGGCCGAGGAAGCCTGAAGCATGTTAGAGCACAATGACAGGCTCCCAAAAAGAGGCCTGCCCTCACCCTATTTCGCCTCAAACCACCGGGACGGAACATCAGACGCCGCGGGCAAAAGTAATGGGCTCCCAGCCGGCAATAACCCGGCAGCGGCCGATTCACCGCCCCATAGCCATGCCCCCAACGACCCCTTCCACTGGAGTCTTACCCAAGGCACACCCGTCGGCCGCGCCCTGATTTCTGCCGCGCAGCGGCTGAGTGATTCCGGCAGCGACTCGGCTCGGCTGGATTCCCAGGTGCTGCTGGCACACGTGCTAAAACAGAATCGCAGCTGGCTCTTCGCCCATCACGAACATGAACTCAGCGACCGCGACTGCCGCCGCTATGCAGACCTGATCACGCGGCGCCGGCGGCGCGAACCCGTGGCCTATCTGCTCGGCCGCAAGGAGTTCTACGGGCTCGAATTTGCCGTCGACCGCCGCGTTTTGATTCCCCGCCCCGAAACTGAGCTGCTCATTGACCTGGTGCTTGCACAGATCGGCGACCGGACCGGTCGGCCCGTCGTGGTGGCCGATGTCGGCACCGGCAGCGGCGCCATCGCAATAACCGTTGCCGTACATGCACCCGAAGTTAAGGTATATGGAACAGACGTCAGTCGCGACGCGCTCGACGTTGCCGAAGAAAACAAAAGGCGTCTCACACCGGATGGCGGGCCTCTGTTTCTGGAAGGAGACCTGTTGAGCCCCCTGCCTGAACCAGCCGATATCATCGTGGCCAACCTTCCCTACATAGCCGATGAAGAGTATTCCGGCCTGCAATCGGACGTGCGCGATTACGAGCCGCGCCTTGCCTTGAAAGCGGGCGCCGAAGGCCTGGACCTGATCGAACGCCTTCTGCAGCAGCTCTCGTCCAAAGTCCAGTCAGGCGGCGCCGTCCTGCTGGAAATCTCCCCCCGCCAGGGAGAGGTCGTACAGGAGATGGCACAACAGTTGCGCCCCAAACCTTCCTACGTCGGGCTGCGCCGCGACTACAGCGGCCTTGTGAGAATGGTAACCTTGGAATTCTGACCTTGACCAAAGCCAGGTTCCCGAGCAGGCAGATCGCGCCGCCGGCTTCAGAACGGCGCGCATTGCCCGCTGATATCCTTTGCCCGCACGGCCACTGAGAGCATCTCCCGACATTACCTCAACATTTAAACCTTTCAATCTGCATTAACGACGCGCCTTCTGCGCTGACGAAACTGACATGCGACCCAAAATCGAGTTGGTCGTCCTCGATATGGACGGCACCATTTATGGACAATTCGCAGGTGGATTCTCGCCGCGCGTGCGCAAGGCGATTGCCGCCGTACAAGCCGCGGGAACGCCGGTAACAATCGCCACCGGCCGCATTTTCGACTTTGTACGCGCCGTCGCGCCCGACTTGGGCATTACCCTGCCTGTGATAACGGCCCAAGGCGCCGTGATTGGCGATCCCGTAAGCGGTGAAGTGCTATACGAAGCGTTGATACCGGAAGAGGCCGCACGCCGCGTGGCAGCCTGGGCTGACCTTGAGAAACGCACGACGGTCTTCTATCTCAACAGGTCTGGAGGACACACCCGGCTGGTGCAACGCGCGCCGAGCGCACCCAACCAGAGCAGCGGTTGGGAGGGTTGGGAAAGCGCAACCTATGACCACTGGTTCGGCAGTCCCAGAGAACTGCGTGAAAGCATTTCGGACATAGTCTGCGCCCCCGGCGCCCGTCCCCTGAAATTCATCACCGTCAACGACCATTCGCTGGAACCCGATCAAACAGCCGCGCTTCAGCAAGAATTTGGCAACAGCGTGACCATCTGCCGCTCCCACCCCCTACTGGTGGAGGGCACAGCACCGACGGCTAACAAAGGCCACGGTCTTCTGTTCCTGGCGGAACGGCTCGGTATAAACCCAGACCGCGTGATGGCCATCGGCGACAACGAGAACGACATCCCCATGCTCAGAAAAGCCGGCCTCGCAGTGTGCATGGGCCAGGCTACCCCGGTCGTACAGGCGGAGGCTGACTGGGTCGCGCCCACGCTTGAAGAGGACGGCGCGGCCGTGGCCATGGAACGGTTCTTGCTGTCTTAGGAAGCACTGTCAGACCCCTCCTCCTGCTTGCGGACAGTTGCAGGAATCCCCGGCGGGAAACATCTATTGTTAGACTTTGGGATATTACTGCGTTCTTTGCTATACTCTTGGCAAATTTGCATCAAGAAGGCAGACCAAGTGATTTCCCCCTCGCATGTATTGCGGCTGCCGTCGAGCGAATTGGGCGGGTTTCCCCGCCAAAGTCACCTCTTCAGACACTTTTAGCGTGAGTGCGCTCGACCAAATCTAGTCAGAGACCCCGCGGCCTGCGGGCAATTTACTTAACCGACAAACGGCCGCCGAAGTTGAATTTATCTTTAGTCGTAGACACCATTCACTCAAGACGTAAAAGGAGAATGCACACCATGCAAAAGAGGCAAAACGTAACCCGACGCCAGTTCTTGCGACTGACTTCTGGTGTGGGCGCCACCGCATTTCTGGCGGCCTGTGCCGCGCCCGCAGCGCCGGCCGCTTCAGACGGCGGTGATGGCGAGGCGATGGCTGAAATGATCTCGCTGCGCTACCAATCACGCGAACCGGAGCGCGCCGCCGGCATCGCAGAACTGTGGAAAGAGTTCTATCCACAGTTCCAGGAAGCCAATCCCAATGTCGAGGTAGAATTCCTGCCCGACCCCGGTGGTGCCAACCGTCGCGAAGGTGCTCTGAGCGCCATGGTCGCCGGCAACGCCCCCGATCTGACCGAGTGGTGCTGCTCCAGCTCCACCTTCTTCATGCAGAAGGGCGAGACGCTCAGCTTGCAGCCCTACATCGACCGCGATGCCGAGGAAGTAGACCTTGACGACTACTACGAGGCCCAGTTCGATCCGTGGACTCTGGATGGAGATATTCACTTGATGCCCCGCTTCACCGGCACGCAGGTGATCTACTTCAACAAGGACATGTTCGACGAAAAAGGCATAGACTACCCGTCCCAGGAGTGGGGCGCCTGGAACTGGGAGGACTACACCAACCTCCTGCGCCAGTTTGCCGATGCCGATGCCCAGCCGCAGCTCTGGGGCACATCCAACTATGGCCTGAACGCCAACTGGCTGTCCCAGTACTGGATTCGCGGCTTCGGCGCCAACATGGTCAATCCCGAAGACAACACGCATTGCGGTTTGGACTCACCCGAGGCCTACGATGCCCTCGAGTGGATGCGCAGCATCATCCACGATGAGCCTCTGTTTGCCTACGGCGCCGACATTGGCATGGGTGTCGTTGAACTCTTCCTCGGCCAGCGCGTCGCTCTGATGGAAATTGGCCCCTGGAACCTCGGTGTACAGGCCGACGGCGCCACCTTCCGCTGGGACGTAGCTCCCATGCCTGACGGCCCTGCCGGCCCCACAACCCACCAGTCCGTCGATGGCACAATGGTCTGGAAGGGAACCGCATACCCGGACGAATCCTGGGATCTGATGAAGTGGCTGACCAGCCCTCTGTACGGTCGCCTCTACATCACCTGGGCGCAGAAGCAGCCTTCACGCAAGAGCCTGCTGCCTGAATACGCTTCCATCATGCGCGCCGCCAATGAGAAGTTTGAGGACATCAACCTCGATGTGTTCACCGACTCAGTCGGACAGGACATTGGCGGGCCCGAAGAAATGTTCGCCGAGGATCTGGTCTGTAAACAACAGATCCTGACGCCGGCCTTCGACCAGGTTATGTTGCTCGGAGAAAAGCCGGTTGACCTCATCGTTCAGCACGGTGAAGTGGCTACCCGCTTCAATCGCGGCGAAATCAACATCGAAGATCTCGGCGCAGAACTGGACAAGCTTAGCTAATCCGTCAATCACAAAGGCGTGGGAGGAGATACTCCCACGCCTTTGTCCGACGGACCAAAAGAAAACCGCAATCGCTAGCAAACGGTGGCCGCCGGCCGGTGTAGTGTCCCACCGACGGCAGCGTGCAATGTTAGGCGGGGGTACAGATGGCCAGCATAACCGAAAGCCAGGCACAACGGGGTCCTTTCTCTTGGCTAAGGCGGGACGGCAAACCAATGAAACCGTCCACACGCGAGGCGTGGTACGGCTATCTGCTCGCGTCCCCGTGGATCATCGGATTCATCGTCTTTACCTTTGGACCGATGCTGGCATCACTTATCATCGGCCTGTTTCGCACCGACTTTCTGACTGAGATGACATTCGTCGGCCTGAGATGGTATCAGAATGTCCTGAGCGACAGCCTCGTGCGCAAGGCCCTGTTCAACACCGCCATCTTCTGCTTTACCGTGGTGCCGATCAACACCGCGCTTGCGCTGCTGATCGCCGTGATGCTCAATCAGGGCATCCGCTTGCAAAGCTTCTGGCGTACCCTATACTACCTCCCCTCCGTCGTGTCCGGCGTCGCAGTTTCGCTGCTGTGGAAGTGGCTCTACCAGCCCGACATCGGTCTGCTCAATTCGATCCTCGGTCCCTTGCTGCGTCCCCTCGGCATCGACCCGCCCCGCTGGATTTTCAGCACCGAGTGGGCGCTGCCGTCACTCATCATTATGGCCTTCTGGGGCGCTGGCGGCGCTATGCTGATCTATCTGGCCGGACTGCGGGGGATTCCGACCTCTCTATACGAAGCTGCCGAGATCGACGGCGCCAACTCTTTCCGCCGCTTCTTCGCGGTCACGCTGCCGCTGCTCACGCCAACAATCTTCTTCAACGTTGTCCTTAATATCATCGGGTCCTGGCAGGTCTTTACCCAGGCAATGGTCATGACGCGCGGCGGCCCCAATAACGCCACCCTCACCATGGTCTTGCACATCTACAATACCGGCTTTCAAAACTTCTATTTCGGCTACGCCTCTGCCCAGGCCTGGTTACTTTTTATCATCGTTCTTGGCTTCGTCATTCTCGCCTTGCGCAGCGCGTCTTCCTGGGTGCATTACGACCGGGTCTAGGTAGCGAACACAGTTTTCTAAGCGGCAGGAGCACATTGTATGGCAACCACGGTCCAAACGGGCGCTGCTGTTCACCAAGCCGGGCAGCACGGCAACAGCAAAGTCTCCGAAACGCTCTATCGCCTTCTCCTCTACGGCGCAGTCATTCTGGGCGGCGTAATCTTCGCTATCCCCTTCTATTGGATGTTGCGCACGTCGGTCATGCCGACAACGCAGGTCTACCTGTTCCCGCCCGAATGGTGGCCTGACAAGTTCGAGTGGCACCACTTCAAGACACCGTTTGCCGTCTTCCCTTTCGCCAGATTCTTCCTCAATAGCACTTTTATCGCTGCCGGCAGCGCAATCGGTACAGCCCTCTCGTCCTCCGTAGTCGGCTTCAGTTTTGCCCGCCTTCGTTTTCCCTTTCGCGATAAAATTTTCGTCATCGTCCTCGCGACCATGATGTTGCCCGAGCATGTCCGTCTCGTACCCACCTACCTTCTCTTTGTGGAGCTGGACTGGATCGGCACCTATCGCCCTCTCATCATCCCCAACTGGTTTGCGCCCGCCTTCTATGTCTTTCTCATGCGCCAGTTCTTTATGACCATCCCCAGAGAACTGGATGACTCCGCCATGATCGACGGCTGCAACCCCATCGGCCTGTTCTGGCGTATCCATCTACCGTTGAGCCTGCCCGCGCTCGGTGTCGTCCTTATCTTCATGGTCACCGCCCAGTGGAACGACTTCCTCCACCCGCTCATCTACATCCAGGGCGTGCCCAACTATACGGTCGCCCTCGGCCTTCGCCTGTTTGAAGGCCATATGACCAACAATATGCAGGCGCTCATGGCAGCTTCCATTCTCGGCGTCCTCCCGACGATTATTCTCTTCTTCTTTGCCCAGCGCTACTTTGTCCAGGGGATCGTCGTCTCAGGTGTCAAAGGGTAATCTTCAGCCTTAGCCGCCGGCCGCCGCTGCCCTGTCCGGCCACCCATATCTGGCCCCTGCCAGAACGAGAGGTATAGCAAATTGCGTTCCAAAGAAGAGCTAAAGCAACTGGATTACCTGTTCGACCTGCAAGGTTATCTCGTCCTCAAAGACGCCATCTCCAAAGATGACCTCGATGAAATGAACAGTTGGGTGGACGACAATTGGGCCCACGTCGAAAACCCGCCGATTCTGGGCGAAGCACAGCTCGGCGTCAACCCAGACCCGGAATACTGGATCGGCAATGTCGAGATCCACAGCTACGGCCAGGACGATGGCGTAAACTTTCAGAACATCGTCGAAGGCGGCGATGTATTCGAGCGGCTTATCGACCACCCCTCCTGGTACCCACTCGCAGCCCGCTACATAAATGAAGTCAACGGCGTCTCGATTCACGAGAACCTGCTCAATATTCGCGGCCCCGGCGGCTTCCTCTATATCCACTGCGGAGGACACACACCCCTCTTTTACCTGACATTCCGCCAGCACAATACCGGCGCATGGATGGTGGGCCAGATCAACGTCCTGATGGCCCTCGAAGACATCGGCCCCGGTGACGGCCCTACCGTCCTCGTGCCCGGCAGCCACAAAGCGACCGAGGTCCATCCCCGCCTGGAATTGGATGGCAAAGGCATCGTAGCCGCCCACTTTGAGCGCGAGGCCGCCGGCACCGCCCTCGGCATGAAGGAAATCTACCTGGAGGCCGGCGACGTCGTCTTCTTCACCGACGCCATCACCCACGGCTCAGCCGAGCGCACCAATCCGGGATTCCGCCGCTCGGTCATCTACCGCTATTCTCCGCGCTACCTGCGCACCCGCTTCAACTACCAGTTGTCACCTGAGTTCGCCGCCCGCCTGACACCGGAGCGCCGTCAGATTCTCGAGCCGGTGGCGCCGCGCGGCAGGATGCTGACTCCGGTTGGCGTTGGTTAGAGGCTGTTGTGCTGCTAACCGCAGTTCACAACAGTTCCCATAATGGATATCCTCTACATTCACCCCGCCAAACAGGAAGTCGAAGCCCGCTATGACAAATTCCGCTCCTGCCCACCCTACCCCTTCATCCCGGTGGGCGTCATCGGATTCGTCAACATGCTGCGCGCCGAAGGCTATAACGTCCGCGGCCTCAACCTCCCGGTCGAACTGCTGCAGCGCCCTACTTTCAGCCTGCGCCAGTGGTTGCGCAGCCAGCGCATCCAGCCCAAACTCGTTCTGATCGATCTCCACTGGTATGAACACTCCTTCGGCGCCCTCGCCGTCGCCCAAGCCGTCAAAGAAACGCTGGCCGACGCCACCGTCGTCATCGGCGGCCTGACAACCTCCTACTATGGCGAGGAGATCCTGGCCGACTTTCCCTACGTCGACTACGCCGTCCGCGGCGACGCCGAAGAACCCTTGCGTCAAATCGCGGCCCAGATCGTTGGCAAGGGTTCGTCGCAGCTCGACGACGTACCCAATCTGATTCGCCGCCCCGGCAGCGGTCAAAAGCCGGAGCAGAATCTCGGCTTCTATTTCGCCAACGCCACCGAATTGGACAACCTCGACTTTGTATCAATGGACTGGCTCTCCAACCAGCGCGCCTATGCCGCGCTCCAATACTCCGGCGCCGGCCTCGTCTCGCTGCAGAAACCGAATCTGGCCAGCCACTGGCTCACCGTGGGCCGCGGCTGCGTCTTCGACTGCATCTACTGCGGCGGCGGCAAAGAGTCCCACAGCGAGCTCGCCGGCCGCAACGGCTATGTGATGCGCTCACCCGAAGCAGTGGTCGAAGACGTTGCCCGCCTGGCCAGAGAAGGCTTCCAACAGGTCAATCTCTCCCTCGACATCGCCACCTATCCCGCCAAGTGGTGGCGCGCCTTCTTCCACCAGCTCCGCCAGGATGAGATTCGCATCGGCATCTACAACGAGTTTTTCCAGCTTCCCTCCAACGACTTTATCGACCAGATGTGTATCACCGCCGACCTTGCCCACACCGAAGTCGCCATCTCGCCCCTCTCCGGCGACGAGGAAGTAAGGCGCCAAAATGGCAAATTCTATACAAATGAACGCTTCCTGCGCATGCTGGAAACGCTCAAGAAACATGAAGTGCCGATATTTATCTACTTCAGCCTGAATCTGCCCGGCGAAACACCGCAGACCTTCAAGAAAACGCTCCATCTGGCCGAACAGATCGGCAAGACCTATCCCCATCACCTGCTGCGCATGCTCAATCCCTGCCACACGCTCGACCCCATGTCGCCCATGAGCCGCCAGCCCGACAGCTTCGGCATGAAAGTGCAATTCACCCGCTTCCAGGACTACTACGACTACTGCAAAGGCACCGGTTGGGAGCCTCGCAACGTGGTACGCGGTCAGCACCGCGGCTTCGAAATGGCAAGCCGCCCCACCCGTATAGTCGAAAAAATGGCCCAGATCTGGGATGTATTCGCCCAGGCCCAGCAGTTCCGCTGCTTCCCCGTTCCCCGCGGCTGGTGAATTCCCTGTCCGAAAACTGAGCTGACGCCTCTCTCCTCTCTCCTTTCATATGGGCGGTCAGGCCTTCGGCCCTCCCTTGTGCAGGGGCTGCGCCCCCGCAACGCCCCCCTCCAAA
>MPML01000026.1 GCA_002238445.1 Caldilineaceae bacterium bin5 | reverse complement strand
ACGCCTTTTTCGGCAGCGTTGTGAACACGACCGGCGCGACCTTGACAAGCGTACGCATCGAGGTCCACCTGTCCAACGGTATCGAACTCGGCCCGACAACGCCGGTCGATCTGGCGGCAGGCGCGGCCATGAACGTGATTCTGCCCGCATCGGCGCAGCCCTTCGACGGCTGGACGCCCCATGCCGAGGTCGGCGCGAGTGAAGGCGGCGGCGGTGAAGGCGGCGGCGAAAGCGGCGGCGAGCATGGCAGCAGCGGTGAAGGTGGCAGTGAAGGTGGCGGCGGCTAAAGACCGCAAGCCCATGTGACGCCCTCAGATTGGGAACGAGCAGGCGTTGCACTATCAGGCAGCTAAGATCAGACGTGGCGCCCCAGATAGGGCGCCACGTTTGCATTGTTCCATTGTGAGAATGGATGACAAAGTCCCTTGATCAATTTACCAGGCTTGTTGACGTGGGTCTGAACAGCGATTTTGCGGAAGCAAACTGCTTATCAGCGCAGGGGCGCACAGATGCCCAAGGAAAATTCGATACCCCTTTATGGTCTCCTCGCCCCTCCGCGTACTCCGCATCGCCGGGAACGAGCACACCGGCCGGCGCGTGCTGCAACGCCACCAGCACGCCGCCCGCAGCATCATCGAGAGCTGCTTGCACGGCATCCTCCGGAACTGGGGACAAGAAGGACAAAATGAGGTCTATCAAAATGAGTGATAAGAGGCGATGCCGCCACAAGCCCGCGAAGCCGGTCGCAGCGTACCCTGTGAACATTCAGGGACGCCTTGGGGTACAGGACGCGGCCGGCATGGCTGCGCCACTGGCTTGCTCCCGGCCCTATGGAGGTCAGCTGGACATGGACCTGGAGCGAGTCCGTGACGACTTTCCTCTGTCGACCTGTCCCGGCACGCTGGTGTTGAAAGGTCTGTGTGTTTTTGTGACTGGCGAATTCTGTCGAGCGCAGTCCGGACGGATTGGCACGATCCGGACTCACTCCAACAGAAATCCTCGAATTACTCTGCCGTGGCGCTGGTACAGAAACCCGCCGATGACAAGCAGCACGCCAAGACCGATAAACGCGGTCACCCGGTATACCTGTCCCAGGCTGAAGGCGTCGTAGAGGAAGAGCTTGGCGACTGGCACTGCCAGCAACCCCAATCCGGCCAGCCGCGGCCAGCGACTGCGGCGCACCATACCCAGGACAATCAGCACTGCCGCGTACAGGGCCCACAACGCGCTCATAAACAGACCGGTGCAACCCGACACCTCCGAACAACCGCATAACAACAAGAACCGCCACACCCTGTGAAGGCTCAGCGGCTCCCGGTCAAACCCGGGCCCAACCCTTCAGGTCCGGGCATCTTGTAGCCGACACGGGGCTCGGTGAAGATGTAGGTAGGGTTAGTGGCGTCGTCCCCCAGCATGCGCCGGAGGGCGCTTATTGCGGTACGCATCGGCCTCACGTCCCCGTCTGCGTCATCGTCCCAGACCTGCTGCAGCAGTTGCGCATAGGTTCGCACACGCCCCGCGTTCGTCGAAAGCGCCAGCAGCAAATTGTACTGAATGGCGGTCACCGCCACCTGCTTGCCTGCCAGGGTCACGAGGCGTTCTGCATAATCGATGACGAGGTCGCCGACGGCATAGGGCGCTGTCGGCTCAGCGGTCTCCCGCCTGCGGAGGGCTGCCTTGATCCTGGCCACGAGCTCGGTGTTTGAGAAGGGCTTGACGACGTAGTCCGTCGCCCCCATGTCGAAGGCCTGTGCGATCAACTGGTCCTGGCCGTACGCCGAAACGAAGATCACCGGCACGTCTCTCTTCTCCACGATGTCACTCATCAGATCGATGCCGCTGACCCCCGGCAGCATCAAGTCCAACAGGACGAGATGTGGCTTGTGTTCCTCCAGGAGCCAGGGGACCTCCTTGGGGTCGCTTGTGGCAATGGCGACGTAGCCGGCCTTGACAAGGACGTCTTTGATGTACTTGAGCGCCTGGGGTTCATCGTCCACCGCCAGGATCCGCACCTGCTCACCCGTATACTGGTGGGTGATGCCGGTGGCGGCCTGTGGCCGTCGTGACACGAAGGGAGACACGAAACCGGAGTCCTCGACAAGCGGAAGCGTGAAGGTGAAGCGCGCGCCAAGCCCTGGACCGTCGCTCTCGGCCCAGATGCGCCCCCCGTGCGCCTCGACGATGCCCTTGCAGACGGCAAGGCCCAGGCCGGTGTCGCCGCCCTGTTCCTCGGTGGCGATGCGGAAGAATTTCCGGAACAGGTTCGGCAGACTTTCCGCCGGGATTCCCTGGCCGTCATCGGATACGGCAACCGCGACCTGAAATTCCCCCAACGCCGCGGTCACCCTGATGGACGAGGATTCCGGCGAGCGCTTGGCCGCATTGGCGAGCAGATTTCCCAGAACCTGGACAATGCGAAAACGGTCCGCCATGACCCAGGGCAGACCCGACACGAGGTCGACCTGCAGACTGTGCTTGTGTCCGCCGCTCAGGAACGTGGTCCTGGCGTCATCCATCAGAGCCGTCAAGTCGGTGGGTTCGGGGGATACCGACAGCGTGCCCGTCTCGATGCGCGCCACATCCAGAAGGTCGGCGATCAGTCCTCGCATCCGGTCGGTCTGGTCCAGGATGATCTGGAAGAACTGGCGCATCTCGACGGGATGCAGCCCGGAAGAGTCGTCCATCAGGGCGGTGGCAGAGCCCCTGATAGCGGTCAGCGGGGTACGGAGCTCGTGGCTCACCATGGCCAGGAACTCGGCTCGCAGCCGCTCCAGGTCTTCCAGCGGCGTCATGTCCTGCAGGGTGACCACCACCGACTCCACTTCTCCCTCTTCCGACCTTATGGGGGTGGAGTTCATAAGAGTGGTGATGGACCGTCCGTTGGGGGCCCGCAGGATGATCTCCTCGGCCCGCACCGTCTCCCCGATGCGCAGCAACTCCGGCAGCGAGGACTCTATCAGTGAAATCTCCCTGCCGTCGCCCCGCCGGAATGTCACTCCGTCGAGGAGCTCCTCCATGGAGCCCTCCGGCCCGTGCAGGCCGCTGGCGATCCTTCTCATTTCCCGGTTGATAGACACCACGCCCCCGGTCGTCGCGTCGAACACCGCCACGCCCACAGGAACGGTGTTTACCAGCGTCTCCAGGTCGGCCCTGACCCGCTGTTCCTCCCGGTGCCTGCGGGCGTTGGCGATGACCAGCGCGGCCTGGGAGGCGAACATGACCAGTGTTTCTTCGTCCTCGGGGGTGAACTCCTGGCCGCCTTCACCCTTGGAAAGGTAGATGACGCCGACCGTCTCGCCCCGTGCGCGCAGCGACGTCGCCAGGACGGAGGTCACCGGCACAGGCGGGTTGAAATAGGGCATACCCAGCTCTCTGATATGACTCTGGAAGTCTCCTATCCGTAACGGCTCGGTCAGCGACAGGAGATACTCGAAGAAGGCCGGGCCCTCCGGCATGTCCGCCAGCCATGTCTTCGCCTCCGGACTCATGCCGGAGGTCAGGAACTCCAGGCCCTGCCCCCGGCTGTCGAAGGTGCTGATGCCTGCGTAGCGAGACCCGGTGATGATGCGGGCGCTATCCACGACATCCTGTAGCACCGTCTCCAGGTCGAGGGTCTCGTTGATGCGGAGACAGGCCTCCGACAGGATGGACAGGCGCTCTCGCAGCCTCTCGCTCTCTCCCTTCTCGTTCACTCGCGCCATCTTCCCTCCTCATCTGGCCGCAGGAGCCGCGTCGTAGTCGCTTCAGCGTCCTCGGCCAACAGGTCTGAATTGGACCGTTTTGGGGACTATAATACTACCTTTACATAATATTCACAACAATTGGTCCAAATTGGCCGTTTTTCTCACCTCAAATTTACACCAATGTTGTATAATTGATAACTGTGGAGGACTCTGCCCATGCGCCGTTTCTTCATCCCCGGCCGCACCCGAAGAGAGGCAGAAGCAGGATGAAGTCCGTGTACGCTTGCACCAAGGAGGTAACCGCGTATGAAACGGATAAAGACAGTTGCAATTTTCATGGTCATTCTGGCTTGCTGCGTGACTGCCGCCACACTCACCAGCGCGCCCGCTGCGGCTCAACAAGAAACTGCCACGCCGACTGCCACGTCGAGACCGGCTGTCGGGAATGTCGGGTCCTGTTACGTAGAACCATCAGGGAATTGGTATTTCAACGTAAGTGGTGAATTTACTGCCCGTGGTCCGTTCGAAACGCTGGTTGCGTGTGAGGCAGCACGCACCCAGCAGCTTATTCCAACTGCCACGCCGACTGCCACAGCGACTGCCACACCGACCCCCACAGTGACTGCCACGCCGACGGTGACTATCGGGTCCTGTTACCTCTCAGGAGGGAGTTGGTATTTCCCCGTAAGTGGTGGCGGTGACCGTGGTCCGTTCAACACGCAGGTTGCGTGTGAGGCAGCACGCCTGCAGCTTATTCCAAACGCCACGCCGACTCTGACTGCGACGCCGACGCCGACTGCCACAGCGACTATCGGGCCGAGACCGCCTGTCGGGCCTGTCGGGTCCTGTTACCTAGACCCAGGAGGGAACTGGTATTTCAACGTAAGTGGTGAACATACTGCCGGTGGTCCGTTCAAATCGCTGGCTGCGTGTGAGGCAGCACGCAACCAGCGTATTCCAACTGCCACGCCGACTATCACGCTGACTGCCACGCCGACTCTGACTGCGACGCCGACTCTGACTATCACGCCGACGCCGACTATCACGCCGACTGCCGCGCCGAGACCGCCTGTCGGGCCTGTCGGGTCCTGTTACCTAGACCCAGGAGGGAACTGGTATTTCAACGTAAGTGGTGAACATACTGCCAGTGGTCCGTTCAAATCGCTGGCTGCGTGTGAGGCAGCACGCAACCAGCATATTTCAACTATCCCGCCGACGCCGACTCCGACTATCACGCTGACGCCGACTATCACGCCGACGCCGACTGCCACGCCGACTCTGACTGCCACTCCAACTCTGACTGCGACGCCGACGCCGACTATCACGCCGACTGCCACTGCGACACCTGGTCTGGATTCCACGCCGAGACCGCCTGACGGGCCTGTCGGGTCCTGTTACCAGGCCAGTGGGGTGTGGCGTTTCAACGTAAGTGGTGAAGGCAATGCCCGTGGTCCGTTCAACACGCTGGCTGCGTGTGAGGCAGCACGCCAGCAGCTTATTCCAACTGCCACGCCGACTGCTACTGAGACGCCGACGCCGACTGCCACAGCGACTGCCACGCCGACTCCGACTATCCCGCCGACTAGCACGCCGCCTGCCACAGCGACACCTGGTCTGGATTCTACGCCGAGGCCGCCTGCCGGGCCTGTCGGGTCCTGTTACCAGGCCAGTGGGGCGTGGCGTTTCAACGTAAGTGGTGAAGGCAATGCCCGTGGTCCGTTCAACACGCTGGCTGCGTGTGAGGCAGCACGCCAGCAGCGTATTCCAACTGCCACGCCGACTGCTACTGAGACACTGACGCCGCCTGCTACTGAGACGCCGACTGCCGCTGTGGGCTCCGGGCAGTCTGTTCCAACGCTGACCGCGCAGGCGATCGAAGGCGGCGTGGAGCTGAGCTGGGGAACTGTGTCGGGTGCGGTGCGCTACGAACTGAAGGTGTGGTGGGATCCGCTGCCCGCCTGGCGACCGATAGGCGGAGACAATCTGACCGGCACGTCGTACAGGCATACCGGCCTGACCCCCGGAACAAGATACTACTACACCATCCGTACCGTCAACGCGGCCGGCGAGACAAGCGACTGGCTGGGTAGGAAGACGAACGAGTATCCGTCTGTGACCGTATCTCAAGAGGTATCGGATGGTGGCGGGACGTCAACGGTCACACCGACGCCGACGGCCACTGCGGCCTCCGGGCTGTCTGTTCCAACGCTGACCGTGCAGGCGATCGAAGGCGGCGTGGAGCTGAGTTGGGGGATCGTACAGGGTGCGATGCGCTACGAACTGATGGTGTGGTGGGATCCGCTTCCTGCCTGGCTACCGATAGGCGGAGACGATCTGACCGGCACGTCGTACAGGCACACCGGCCTGACCCCCGGAACACGATACTTCTACACCATCCGCACCGTCAACGCGGCCGGCCGAAAGAGTGAATGGCTGGGTGAGAAGACGAAAGAGTATCCGTCTGTGACCGTATCTCAAGAGGTACCGGCTGGCGGGACGTCAACGGTCACACCGACGCCGACCGCAACTGCAGCCAGCCTTTCGACACCGGCGCCGACTGCCACTGCGGCCTCCGGGCTGTCTGTTCCAACGCTGACCGTGCAGGCGACCGAAGGCGGCGCGGCGTTGAGTTGGGGAACTGTGTCGGGTGCGGTGCGCTACGAACTGATGGTGTGGTGGGATCCGCTGCCCGCCTGGCGACCGATAGGCGGAGACGATCTGACCGGCACGTCGTACAGGCACACCGGCCTGAACCCCGGAACAAGATACTTCTACACCATCCGTACCGTCAACGCGGCCGGCCGAAAGAGTGAATGGCTGGGTAGGAAGACGCAAGAGTATCCGTCTGTGACCGTTGGGCAGCCGCGTTGACGCCTTCCACATGCGGTTCATCGACTCGGTGCCGCAGCATCGTAACAGCAGGGCACCCCTTGTGGGTGCCCCTGCTTTCGTACGCGGCTCCGCCATACGGATATTCCCCCGGATATGCCCGGAGCTTCAGCAAACCCCTGTCTGTCAGAGCTCTCTTGCGAAGTAAGCGGAACCCGGACCTGCGGCGCCGAGTTAAACGAAGACTCCGAATCCTGCGCCGGAATGTTGCTGGCGGCCTGGCTGTTCTCGCTGCTGACAACCATTCTACCCGCATGGCAGGCGTCGCGCATCTATCCGGCAGAAGCCTTGCGGTACGAGTAGCGGCAAAACGAGCTTCACCGTTCACGCACAGCTCCACGCCTACGAACAGATACAGAAGAAGCAGCGCTTGCACGCGGCGGCGTCTGGTACCGGTCCAGGCATCCAGTGGAAGCCGGCATTCATACAGAGCCGGTACGTGCTCGACCACCACAATGCTGTGAAAGACTGCCACGCTTGCGGCCGGCGTCGGCGACCTGAGAAGGGTTCCCCAGTCAAACTCTCTCCATTGCCGAGGCCTGCCTCCCCGCGCAACGGCAGCGTTTCGCCGCTGACCGGCGCCGGCGCGGCACCCTCCTCCTTTGATAGCCACCAGCAAGACTTCCCCTTACGGTTACAGGCCTCAGAATTCCCCTTCCGGCGGGGTCGACTCTCTCTGTGACCGGCTGGGATGGGGGAGCTGATGCAAGGGGAACGGCTCCGCCGGGCATCCTTGACGCCGACCGAACCTAAATTGACACGATACTGGCACAAAAAAAATGGAAATGACATTTGGGTGACATAACAATAGTGTATAGTGGAAAGGCATTGCATAGACGCATAGTCCATGTATCCTGGCAATGCGTTTCAGCCTGCTAGGGCGGATGGTTTGGCGTCGCGGTGAATCCGGGCAGTCTGCGCGGCGTGCAGATCCGTGAGATGTTTTACCTGACCCCATCACTCGCGAGGACCGATCATGCATCCGCAGTCCATTAGCCGTATGATGCCTTTCCTGCTCTTGGCCCTTTTCGCCATCCTCATCGCACCGCTCCTGCCGGGTGGACACGCCCAGGCACAGCAAGCGCTGACAGCGACGCCCACGGCAACGAGTACCCCGCTCGCCTTTCCAACAGCGACGCCCACAGCGACGCCTGCGCCGCCGGCAGTCCCGGGTAATTTCGCTGGCAAGGTGACGGCCAACGGCATCGCCTTGAGTTGGTCTGCGCCCGCGGGCGGGGCGAACGGCTATGATATTCATCGCTTATGGCCGTACCACAGCACCTATGGCCCCAACCTCCTCTATCTCGTTCCCGGCAGCTCTACGAGTTATACCGATAGCGACGTCGTCGTCGCTGGCAATTACAAGTACAGAATACGGGCATTCCGCGGCGACCTGCCTGGGGGCTGGAGCACCTTGACTGTCGTCGTGCCGGCGAGCGCAATCCCCCCCGCAACCGGCACGCCTGTTCCGTC
The DNA here is from genome assembly GCA_002238445.1 of Caldilineaceae bacterium bin5. Lineage (GTDB taxonomy): Bacteria > Chloroflexota > Anaerolineae > Caldilineales > Caldilineaceae > Bin5. Next base: position 51,422 of record MPML01000026.1, on the reverse strand, counting down.
GACGGCTACACCGACCGGTACACCGGCACCTACGGCAACGCTGACAGCTACGCCCACGAATTACCCGCCCGGCTTTCCAACACCGACACCTACGGCAACACCGGCACCTACAGCATCGCCCACGAGTACCCCGCCCGGCCTTCCAACAGCGACACCGGCCTCCGCGCCCTCCTGCGCCAACAGCACGGCGGTCCCGGCACCGGCTTCGAACGGTCTGGTCGCCGATTGCGAGACGCTCCTCGCTCTTAAGGACCAATTGCTCGGCGACACCACACGGAATTGGAGTGTGAATACGGGAATCTTTTTCTGGTCAGGTGTTGGCGTCAGCAATGGTCGTGTGACGCACTTGACCCTGAGCTCCGGTATGAATGGTACACTTCCCTCCTCGTTGGGCAACTTGACGGAGTTGAAGGTGTTGTCCCTCGGCCGCAACCAATTGACGGGTACGATTCCGTCCTCGTTGGGCAGGCTGACCAAACTGGAAGTGTTGTCCCTCCACCACAACCGACTGACCGGTAGTATTCCCTCCTCGTTGGGCAGGCTGACCAACTTGGAAAAGTTGTTGCTCAACCACAACCGACTGACGGGTACGATTCCGTCCTCGTTGGACAATTTGGTTCGCCCGGGTGGCCCGTTGGTCGTTGTGCACCTCGCCGCCGGCAACGACTTGTGTGGTCCCATCCCGCCGAAACTGCATGCCTTTGAACATAGCGACGTAAAACGTGCCGTCTATCCCTCAGGCACGCTGGGAGACTGCTCCTCGCTGCCTGCGCCAACAACGACACCAACACCGACGCCCACGAATACCCTGCCAGGCTTTCCAACAGCGACACCAACAGCAACTTCGACGCTGACATTCTCATGCGCCAACAGTGCCGCGATTCCGGACCCGGAAGCAGCCGGACTGGTGGCGGACTGTGAGACGCTTTTGGGTCTCAAGGAGGAGTTGGCCGGCTCTGCTGCGCTGAACTGGCGTGTGGATCGTCTCATAGATAACTGGGAGGGCATCTCAGTCGAGAGTGAGCGTGTAGCCGCATTGTCCCTCGCCAACAGTGGGCTGACGGGAGGCGTACCGTCTTCGCTGGGCAGCCTGGCGGCGCTGGCGGTGTTGGACCTGTCCTCCAACGGGTTGACGGGGAGTATTCCCTCCTCGCTGGGCAATCTGACGGCGCTGCAGATTCTGATCCTCGAAAAAAATCAACTGACGGGTAGTATTCCCTCCTCGTTGGGCAGTCTGACGGCGCTGCAGAAACTGCTCCTCCATGACAATCAACTGACCGGTAGTATTCCCTCCTCGCTGGATAGTCTGGTTCCCCCGAGCGGTAGCTTGTCGGCGGTGTGGCTCGCTACCGACAACGCCTTATGCGGACCGATACCGCCGCAGTTGCATGCATTCGTCCCGTCCAATCCTTCTTCTAATAACGACGTAAGCAGCGTCAGCTATCCCTCAGGCACGCTGGGAGAATGCTCCTCTCCGTCTACGCCGACGCCGACAGCTACTGCGGAATCCGGGCAGGCGGTTGCGGGCGCGGACGAATCGCGCTCGGCGACATCTGCGGCAACGTTGACCGCGCAGGCGGGCGCGTCCGCAGTCGAGTTGCGTTGGAACGCCGTGTCGGGTGCGGTGCGCTACGAACTGATGGTGTGGTGGGATCCGCTACCCGTCTGGCAACCGATAGGCGGAGCCGATCTGACCCGCACGTCGTACAGGCACACCGGCCTGACCCCCGGAACAAGATACTTCTACACCATCCGTACCGTCAACGCGGCCGGCCGAAAGAGTGAATGGCTGGGTGAGAAGACGAAAGAGTATCCGTCTGTGACCGTATCTCAAGGGGTACCGGCTGGTGGCGGGACGTCTACGGTCACACCGACGCCGACCGCAACTGCAGCCAGGCTTTCGACACCGGCGCTGACGGCGACGGCGACAGAGGGCGGCGTGGCGTTGCGTTGGGGAACTGTGCCGGGTGCGGTGCGCTACGAACTGAAGGTGTGGTGGGATCCGCTGGCAGACTGGCAACCGATAGCAGCAGTGACTGACACATCCTACACGCACAGCGGGCTTACGGCCGGAAGAAAATACTTCTACACCATCCGTGCCGTCAACGCGGCCGGTGAGACAAGCGAATGGCTGGGTAGGAAGACGAACGAGTATCCGTCTGTGACCGTTGCGCAGCCGCGTTGACGCCTTCCACATGCGGTTCATCGACTCGATGCCGCAGCAGCGAAGCAGCAGGGGCACCCACAAGGGGTCCCCTGCTTTCGAACGGCTCCGTAATGCGGATATTCCCGCCGGATACTCCCAAAACTTCAGCAAACGCCTGCCTGTCAGAGCACTCTTGCGAAGTAAACCGAACCCGAACACCAGCGCCTCCTACCCAGAATAACGCTTCTTCCGCAACCGCGATTGCAGAACCGTAGCGCGGGAGTCGACCTCAGAGTCAGCAAGAGAATGGTTAGAATGAAGAGGGCCGGGTTCTTCATTTGTCGTTCCCCTTTGTGTGAGCGCCGCCGGCAGCCAGGCGTCATCATCGCACAATCCCAATTGCGTCGCCATACGACCCAAACCGCCATTTCCCCGGGATGCCCCGATCCAAAAAGCCGCACAGGAGGCCCGTAGAGCGGTTCTTCTGACCCTTTAGGTCCTACAGGACCTTACAATTCGTAGCGGCAGGCCCGCCTTGCACGCAGGCTACTCTGGCCCAAGCTGAATCCAGGAGCAGACCACAACGAAGTCAACTCTTCGCCTTCATGCACCACGACCCGACCTCGACCGGCATCTGCACTGTACACCAGCGTAAAGGGAACGCCGCGGAAGCCACCGACGCCGCGTTCATCAGAAAACCGGATCTGCTCTTCTCCACAGACCCACATTTGACCAACCAAACCGCATACCCAGGCCGGCATTCATGGAAGGCCGGTAAAAGCCCTCTCCCCAAACTGCCGGGGAGGGTCCTTTACCGGGCGGCGGCAGACCGCCGCAACACCACTCGACGACCACGCTGGCGATCTGCCGGCTTGCAAGTTGGACTAGCAGCCCCTTGCCCACGTGTCGCATCAAGTGCCTATGAGTTGTCGCCATCTCAGGGCCGGGAGTTGCATCGCCGTTCTTGAAAAGCTCCGCGATGCACAACTCGGCGAATGGTTGAAATAGTGATTTACGCGTGATGAAAGGAGAGTAAGGTGGGACGGGATCGGCGACGCTGGAGATCGACTGGGTGGCAGATGTGGCGCCGTTGACTGGGCTGCTGGCGGGCGGTTGGTACTTTGGCATCGTTTCCAGCCGCTCCAATGTGCAGGGCGTGGGCGCGCAGTTCAACCCGATCGAGGACCCGCAGATGCGGGATCCGACTGCGATTGGCCGCTCGCTGCTGCTGCGGCTGGAGTTTGGAAACGGGGGCGGCGCGTCGGGCGGGGTGTGACGCGAGCACAATACGGGGCTGAGTTTCGATTTCTTTACGCGCGTGACGGCCGAGGGGCTGACGCGACGGCTGGCGAGTGAGCATAGTAATATCGGCACGCACCCGTTGAATGAGGGCGGAAGGCGTGTACCCCGCGCAGGTGGCGCTGTACGGGGAGGGCGATTCGACGTGGCGGCAGTCGGTGGACCAGCTGAGCTATGCGGACCGGCTGTGCTGCAGCATCAACGCCCAGCGGCTGCTGCGATTCTGGTCGGCGGACGTGGCGGACGCGGAACCGGTGATCTATACGCAGGGCGGCGCGAACCTGGGCGCGTTTATCGGGCGACGGGTGCTGGTAGGAGACGAGGCGTTTCCGTTGACAGGCGCGAGTTTCGACGCGCTGTCATGGCAAGTGGACTTTTCGAGCCCGGGCAAGTCGTCGGCGACGGAGGCCGGTTGGCGGCTGGGAGACTTGCGGTGAGGGTGGATGAACAAGGGGCCTTACGTACCTTGATCTTGGTTAGGTTTCGACCTTTTGTCTAGGAGTTGGACTATATAAGGGACCACCCACCTGTTCACCACATCAATCAGGTATGACCACAAAAGGGATGATAGCCAAAAGCAAAACAACGAAAATGGAAGCCAGAAAATCAAAGAGTACCAACTAGAGTCAAGAAGATAAATGTCAAGCCAAATGATCAGAAGGAGGCTAATGGACGCTCCTGCGATTAATGCAAACAAGATCCATCCTTTCTGCTTAATCATACCGACACCTCCTTGTAAATTCTACAACAATTCGTGAACATTGTGTCTGGCGATATTCTACCCATCACATTGTTCACGAATTGGTACTGTTGGTCAGGGCACAGGCCGTTAGTCACAGTAGCCCAGATTTTTGGGACCACAGATTGCTGTGCATTTTATATGGCCTCCCCCACCTGAACGAAGGCCGCAGACGGCGCCGGCGCCCTGGCCGCAAAACAGTAGTTATAGGGAATGCCCGCCTATCCTGTTCCTGCTTTTCTCTGGGGAAACTGTGTCCGCGTGCGGACATCGCCGAGGCACGAGATCAAAGAGGTTGAAAACACGTATTTTTCGTATAGTCTTCAAAGGTCCAAATCCCCATCACCTATAACAATCATCTCGCACCTACAGACAGACCACACCAGGACCAAATCAAAGAAGCGCAACTACAGGGCGGCAGACCCCAATACGCCAACCCAGATCTTCCCGGGGGTTTAACATACATGTACGCATCAACGATCTGGATTGGCAGCCGGACCCGGAAGGTTGTGTCTATGCCGAGGTCCACAGCCATCAGGCCGGCGAGGTCTATCTCGAGGACGCGCAGCTGCGGGCGGTCGCATGTTGGATGCACGTAACGCGCTATGAGAGAAACACGGCCAGCACAAATCCCTAAGGGATGAGGAAACAGCCCAGAACCACCTGAGCCGGCCATTTTCAACCTGATTCCCGCGAAACCGACGCCGCTGCAGGCCCGTAGAGCGCCGTTTCCACCCCTTCATGTCTTACACACCTGGCAATTCGGCCCACCGGCGGTATGGATGTCCGGGCAGGGGCAGAACAACAGAGGAAGGGGACCGCGGCTACTTGGGTTCAACCGGCCAATCGGGCACTGTCCACGTAATCTGATGTTCCGGCGGCGGCGGCCAAAGCAGGTAGACGTCGACCCAGCGGTTCCACAATACGAGATTATGGTCGTCGTAGCCCAGGTCAATGCGTCGCAACTTGATGGCACCGCCCGTATCCAGTGCGTCCCCGAAGCCGTAACCGGGCACATAAACTTTACTGTGCAGCGGAATGATAGACGGGTCGACGGCCACGATTCCCTTCCGCATCATGTCCCCGGTGCGAGCGTACCCGTACCAGGGAGAGCTAGGCGAAACACCGGCGGTAGACGCGCTGTAGCTGGTTGCCCGCATTCGGATCTTGCGCCAGTAGGTAATGTCTCGGCCGTTATCGTCGACGAAAGTCTGGGGAACGATCTTTTGGCCGTACACGATTACATGGTTCTGCGGCTCCTGCGCTGTCCATACGTCCTCCAGCGCGCGCGCGACCTCCCGGTTGTCTTCATACCGAACCCGATAGCGCCAGCGCGTGGTTCCATCTGCGCCCGCCCGCACCTCGCGAGAGTCGATGGGCAGCTCTCGATCTCCCACCCACACCATGTCGTAGGGGACGATCTTATCTTCGATTTCAGTCTCCTCCCGCACGCGAACGATCTGAATCTGCATGTCCGGGTATAGCCTGGCATTCAGAGGAAAGGAAATACGGTCGAGTCCGTTGAGGCCGATGCCCAACTCCGTCAGAAAGTCACCAACCTTTCGGCTCTGTGTACGCGTTTTAAAGAGACGGCCATCTGCCACCAGGCTGACCGGTATACTACGTCGGATGATTACCCGTAGTCCGGAACTGACCGGTGTACCCAGCGCCGGCTGGACATGATCACCAAGATAGATTGTGATACCCGCATCGTGGAGAGCCTCGCCCACCGTCTCGACCAGCGTGTGAATCGTATAGGGCATTGCTCCTTCATAGACAGTGAGCCGGACCGAGCGGTTGATCTCCAATCGGAGCGGCTCTCCCTCATCCCGTTCCCAAGCGGGCCCGCTGTCGGCGTCGGCCTCTCTTTCGTGGCTTGACCGCAACGGCAGCGTGTCATCCCATCCATAGAGCTCACCGCTAATAGATACTTGGTCGTATGGACTGAAGGGGATTCCTGCATCGGCCAGTAGCTCGGCAGGCGATTCCGCCCAACTCGAGACCTGCTTCTCGCGTCCGTCCGCAATGATACGAAACGGTCGCGGTCGCTGCACCGAGATTCGCAATCCTTCTGAAATTCTCGTGTCCCCGCTGTGGGACAGTCGCAAATTCTCTCGGGGCGCCGCCAGAGCTTCGGCAACGCTCAATCCGGCTCCTGCATCGCCTCCCGTGCCGGCCGTTGAGTCGCCGGCCAGCTCGGGAGGCAGTGTCAAACGAACGGGAACGCGTGAATCCTCGGTCGTCACTTCTTGGATGCTTGCCTCCGGTCCGAGCAGCAAGCCGGCATCGGTGAGAAAGCCGCTTAAAACACGGCGATGAGTCTGGACAGTGTCAGAAACACCGTCCACTTCGATTACTACGCTGGATGCTGTCCAGTTCCAGAACATCCAGAGTCCCATTATCGCGACTGTCAACGCAGATATCTGTAGGAACGGCAGGATCTGCCGGTGCAGCTGTCGCAGTTTGGAGCGATCAGCGGCATAAGCTTTGGGCTCGATTCGTCGAGTGACAGTAGCCATGGCACAGCTTCTTCCCATAAGAGACATTGGAATATCTTTGCTGCCAGTTGTCACTCAGACATTGCAGAAACGAAGAAAGTTCCCCAAATAGATGAAATGATCTCCAATTGACACGATTTTGACACAAAATATAACAAATTGGCATAAAAATAACATGTTGTTGGTTCATGCTGGCATACATGTAATCCGGAATGCATCTGTCTGGACTCGCGGTACTGACTGCACACCCGTCCTTCACAACATGCCGACCGCCCCGCGTATCCCTAGGCAGCCCGCTCGTCCAGCCAGCGACTTTAGAAGGGGCACGCCCCCTCGCAAACTCGCCCCGATTCCATGAGGCAAACCCCCCGACACAGCCACCTTGACTCCGCAAGACCAGCAGCACGCTAGGCCGGCAACACAGGACCACCATGACGCCGCAAGACCAGCTCACAGGCATCGCCGGCAGGACGACAAGACCATCACCACACAACGCGTAACCCGGGCCGCGCCATCCACGCCCCGTTCCTCGAACGCGCCGAACGTGAAAACGCCGACCCGCATACATGGCCAGGTTGCTACTGCAAACTTCACAGCAGATTCGTCAACTTACCATTGATCCTCTCGATAAAGTAGGCAAAAAAGAACGCCCGGAAAAAACACGTCCCTCCAGGCGTTTCTAATTACCTTTGCTGGATACACGACTGCCAGGTCGTCACTGTGGTGGCTCTTACACAACGGCAGGCATCAGATGTCCCATGACTGTGTGATTCCAAGTGCGGTCGGGCAGTGCGCAGGTTGGGCATATGGCGCTTCGCACCGACACCCGCCAGGCGCGACCAAAACGCGCCGCGCCAGCTGTGCCGGACCATGCCCGCCTATTCTGCTCTTCTCTGGAAAAGCTGTGTCTGTGTGCGGACGCTGCCGAGGTGCGAGATGAATGGTGTCGACAGTCCTAACATTGAAGTCGATTGAGTACAGGACCTTTCGCGTAGTCATATACAGACAAACACACCATAATCCAATCAAAACAAAACTATACACAAAACAGATCAATCCTTTCGATAGACGTAAGCCCAGCCGCCGGCCATCTGCTTATTGGTCGACAGCGGTCGGCGGTCTCTGATCTTGATCAGCTTGTCCACGCTGAACGGTGGGAGCAGTCGGACTACGTTGCGAATGAAGATAAGGTTGACAAAGCCCTCCTCGACACCGAAAATACCGGGATTATATTTCCATTTTCGGATCGACGCGTCGATCCGCTTGAACTCTTCACCGTCTGGATCCATCAGCGTCTTATCCCGCCAGCCGACGATATCGGCGCGATACGAGACTACGGCAAGTTCTTCCTTGGTCGATGCGTACATAACGGTCGGCGGGTCGACCAGTGGACCACGGGAGAGGAATCCCGCGATTGGACCGGAACTGTGAGGCTGCACGTAGAAAGTGTCGCCGGGCGCCTTCCGCTGGGCGGCGAGCATCGCGTTCATTTTATCCGCATAGAGTCCGTACATCATCAGGGCGGCGTCTGTCACACCAATCCTCCTCATGAATGGCTGGATAGCCGATAACAGTGTTTTGGACTGATTCGACAAAATTCGACGCTGCAGGAGCCGTTCTGAGCGACGTCAATGTGAGTCATGGTATTTCCTCCTACGCCAGCCACTTGGCGGCGCGTCCTGCCTCCTCCGACCGCGTATAGACCTCGACCATGCGCGCCGTCTTCCAGCGTCCCTGCGCCATAATTCGGCTATCGCTACCTCGGCCTCTCTCAGCTCGTTGATCACCTGCTCCGGCGTATGTCTCCTCTTGGCCATCTATCCCCCTTTCTACGGCCCAATTCTAGCATATTACCTGGACCAGTTTTTGGGGGCCAGGTTAAGTCGATCGGCTCGTCAGAGGGCGCCGCGGACAGTAGGTCGTGCTCTTTAAGGGGAGCTATCAGCTCGTTACTTCCATTGACCCAGGAGTTGACTTGCTCGGTGGAGGCGTCGGCGGCAGCGTAAGACTCGGTGTTAAAGTTCTGGTTGTGACATTCGCGGCAGACGCCCTGTATACGCACTCTGTTGTCCTGCCAGGCGGGACGGCGGCTACTGATCGGGGCGAAGAGGAACCAGATCGGCCGGTCCCCGATGTCATGGGTCGTGCCGGCGCTGCCGAACCCGCTCATGTGGCAGGTGGCGAAGGTGGGGTCGGGAAAGACGGGCGCGTGTGGGCTATGCAGGGTGCTGTAATAGGGCGTCGCGTAGGTCCAGGTCTGGGTGACGGTGCCTGTGAGCTGGTGTGGTCGGTGTGGTGTTTCATCGGGTCCAGCACCGGGCGCTGGTCGTGGTGCAGCCGCGAAACGCTGCCGGGGGGTGTGGAGGGCAGCCCCCCTGCCAAAGGGAGAGTTTGAGAGGGGTATCCCTCTTTCATGCTGCCGGCCCGGGAGAGCGCTCTTTATTCCGTATAATAAGTTTTATACCAAGTAAAATACCGGGGGAGGGGGCCGGCTTGGCCGAAGTGCTCACCTTCCACGGGACCGCCCACCGATGTTGCTGTACAGGAGTTCCTTGGCTGTTCTCCGATCGAAGTCGCTCGTTTCTGAGGAATTCTCAGGCAGTTTCGTGCCCCCGGCATGTTCACCCGAATGCAAGCACTCCATTTTGGAAGGATTCTGGCTCGCGTGTACATTACCATTTAGCTAACCCGCAGATCCTGTTCCCACCCGGTCCGGCGAGGACCGCAAGGCATCTGCCTCTTTGCATAGATAATGAATAACGAATCCGAAGAGCCGAAACCCGGAAACACACTCCACACCGAGAGTAGTGATTCCGGCGAAATCCTGCTTAAGCTCGGACCGGAGCCCCACCAGGCGCCGCCCGCAAACCGGCCAGGGCAACCCCGCAATGCCGCCGAAGACCACCGACTGGCAAGAGCGCAAGCGCCGCGCCTGCTCATTTTAGGCTTTGCCGGCATTGTCTTTCTGGGAACGCTATTACTGAAACTGCCCGCCGCCGCGACGCCGGGCGTGTCGATCTCATGGATCGAGGCACTGTTCACATCGACGAGCGCAGTTACAGTCACGGGGCTGGGCGTTCGCACCACTGCCACAGATTTCAGTCGTTTTGGACAGATTGTGATCCTGATCCTGCTTCAGGTGGGCGGCGTAGGCTTTATCGCCTTCAGCGTACTCCTCTTCCGTCTGGTAGGGAGGCAGGTTACTCTGAATGAACGTTTTGTAATCCAGCAGTCGCTCGGCGCCGACAAGCAGTTCACCATCACGCGCAACTGGGGGCGGCTCGGCAGCGTTGCCAATCTTGCGCTGTATGTCCTCATCATAACAGTGTCGATCGAAGCAGTTGGTACGCTGCTGTTGTGGCTGCGCTGGCGGACAGAATTCCCCGCGGGCGAGGCGCTGTGGCTGGCGCTATTCCACGCCGTAAGCAGCTACTGCAATGCAGGTTTCGACCTCTTCGCCGGCAGCGGCCACCCGCCATTGTTCGGGTTCGGCGCCGACTATTTTACGCTCGCAGTGATGTCCGCCTTGATTATCCTGGGCGGCTTTGGCGTTGCCGTTCTGTACGATGTGGTCAGCTACTTCAGGAATCGATTGCTCGCCCTGAACACGCGCATCACATTAGGGCTGACCGCGGTTCTCCTTCTCGTTGGGCTGGCCGTGATGTTACTTGATCGCCCTCTATATGAAGCCACCTTGGCCGCCCACTCCCTCGGCGAGCAACTTGCAATCAGCGTTTTCACAGTGATTTCCGCGCGTACTGCCGGTCTGACTATCCTTCCCATCGATCAACTTAGTCAAAGTACGCAGCTCATGCTTCTGTTCTGGATGTTCATAGGCGGCGCCCCGGCAAGTATGGCCGGCGGCGTTACCAGCAGCACCGTTGGTGTGTTGCTCATCTCCGCCCTGGCTACCGCCAAGGGGGGAGACAACCAGGCTGTGGCGTTTGGCCGGTCCGTGCCCAGAGAGACGCTGAACAAAGCGGTTGCAATTATGACGGTCAGCACGCTCCTGGTTGGGGCCGTTACGATCGTCTTGTCTCTATTGAACCAGGGCGACATCTTTGAGCTTGGCTTCGAGGTGGTAAGCGCTTTTGCGAATGCCGGCTACTCCCTTGGCTTCACGCACAAGCTCAACGCATGGGGACAGGCACTGATTGCCTTTACCATGTTTTGGGGCAGACTGGGGCCATTAACCATAGTCATTGCTCTGGCGCAGCGCGAGCGCCCCTCCTTGCTCCAGTACCCCGAAGAGCCGGTTATACTGGGTTAATGGTATCCTCTACAGGAAACTACTCAGCCATCGCCAATTCGCATCGATGTTCTCATTCTACTCACTCCTCTATACTCTCTCTTTGCATATGGGCGGTCGGGCCTTCGGCCCTCCCTTGTGCAGGGGGTGGGCCCCCGGAACGCCCCCCTACAAAACCCTCGCTCACCGACCTTGTGTCCTCATTCCAGCCGTGCGGCTCCAGCAACCTGGCTGCCGCCAACCGAATACGCAATCAGATAGCCTGAATGGCGGCAGGGATAAAGGGCTGGTCAAGACAGGCACTGTATATGGCTTAGTAGAGTTACCACTACAGTTTGAACTCTCGTTGAATAAGAAATTGCCATCTAGCTTTTCACAGTCCAGGAGGAATGTAACCCTATGAGTGAAACCGAAACTTACACACTTGCAGATATGCAGGCTGGCGCCGAGGCCGCAGTGAGAACCTGCATGGCTGTGCAGCCGGGCGAACGCGTCCTCATTCTGGGCGACGAAGGCTCGTCGCTTATCAGCCAGGCACTGGCCGATGCTGCAAGTCCAATCGCCGCCGACGTAGAGACGCTCACTCTGGAGTCGCTCGGCGCCCGCCCAATAACGGCGATGCCCGAAAAACTCCAGGCCGCTCTGGCGAGTTTCCAGCCGAATGTCAGCTTTTATACGGCCAGCAGCCGGCCTGGTGAACTGAAATTTCGCATGGCCTACATGCCCGCGGTTATGCAGGCCAATCCTGCCGGCGCCCGCCACGGCCATATGATCAACATCACGCCCCCTCTGATGATGCAGGGCATGCGGGTCGATTATCAACGTATTTTCGAGGTAACCATGCGAGTCCACGAGCTTGTCTCTCGCGCCGCTTCGATCCGGGTAACCAACCCGAAGGGGACCGACTTTACCGCCGCGCTCAATCCGGAATTCAACTGGATACCCTGCCACGGCCTGTACCACGAGCCTGGCCAGTGGGGGAATCTGCCTGAAGGAGAGACCTTCACCTCGCCAGGAAACGCAAATGGTACGCTGGTAGTGGACGAACTAGGCGACTATTTCAGCGAACGATACGGGATCCTCGATACGCCTGTCACCTTCGAGGTTGAAAATGGACGTGTCCGCGCAGTGAAATGCGCAGACAGTGCATTGGAAGAGGACGTCAGGTCCTACATTTACGGCGTCGAAAATGCCGACCGAGTCGGGGAGTTCGCAATCGGGACCAACATCGCACTAACCGGTCTGGTCGGAAACCTGCTGCAGGACGAGAAATTCCCAGGTGTGCATGTGGCCTTTGGTGACCCTTACGGCAAACAGACCGGCGCCGACTGGAAGTCCGAACACCACGTCGACGTCATTCCAACGCAATGCACGATCGAAGTGGACGGCGAACAGATCATGTCCGACGGCAAATTTACATCTGATATTCTTGCGGAATAGGTACTGCGAAGGGTCGGGTTCGCCTGCCTTGCAGGACAGAGGAAAAACGCCGCCCATACTGCATTGTCAAGTCAGGACACAGTATGGGCGGTGATTTTAGTTAGTTATGTCGAGATCCGACGAACCAGGAACACTTTCTCCTGCAACCGTAACGACTCAGCCGCAACTGATTCGCAAATCTGAACGAGGGGAGCAAAGGTGTTTTTCTCCCCTCATTGTTGTATGTTGGGCGGTCGGGCCTTCGGCCCTCCCTTGTGCAGGGGCTGCGCCCCCGCAACGCCCCCTACAAAACCATCCCTCACCAGGTGTGTGCCTTCTTCGCAACGTGTCGGCTGGCGAGCATGGCGGCGCCTGTACACCAGTTGCGTCACCAAGAGCCTGAATGATTCCAAGGATGACTGGCTGGTCAACTACTGTGGCTTAGTAGTTACCTGCAACCTTAGTTCCCGGCGCCGAAAGTTGTAATGCGCGGCCGGAATGCTCGATCAAAAGCCTCCAGTTTTTCTTTGAACCAGGAATGGTGCTCAGTCCATTGAGCCCGGTTGGTCGGATCGGCATTGTATCTCCGCAACATTACCTGCCCTTGCTTGTGTTCTGGCAGCTCGCGCCACTCCAGCGCATCACCGATCTCCGCTCCGATCTCCCCGCGCTGCTGATAAAGCGTGTTGTATGAGACCTCGGCATCGCCCTCTCGGATTACCAATTGTACGCCGATTCCGCCTTCCCGCATGTTGTTGAACGCCGTCATGCGCAACCGCCAGTGGCCGACGTCGAAATTCATCCAATTCTGCGATCGCGGCGTCCCAGGGCGAATGAAACTGCCGCTGTCCTCCAGATGCTTCCGCAGCGCCTGCCAATACTCCATCTGCAACTCATTTTCTACCAGCTGATATTCCAGTTGCAACTCATTTTCAACCTGTTGCAACTGGTCCTCCAGCGTTGATTCGTCTGGCTCCGGCGAAGGCGAAGGGGTCGGAGGAGGTGTACTGTTGACAGTGCTCCGACTGGGTGGTTCCGACCTTCCACTCGAGCTGCTTGGCTTACTTACAAGATGAAACTTGGGAGCAAGGGGCGATTCGCCAATTCTCCACAATTCTACTTCCAGTCCGTAAAAACCTATGTTGTCGCTCGAAATTTCATTTAGCCAGTTGAGCGTATTTTGGTCTTCCTGAGTAAATTCCGCCGCCACCCACACCATGGTCACGGCCTTCAACTCCGCAGCAAAGGTGAGGAGTTGACCAAGATGACTCTGATCGGTATGTTCCAGCTGATTCTGTATGACCACATAGCCGCCACCGCCGCGGGTACGGCAGACCACTCCCCGAGGATAGGGCGAGACCCAGCCTTCCATGTCCTCCAACTCCAGGTCGAGGCCGATCGCTTCCCCTAGCAGTGCCAAGCTGTCGCCTCGGGTCAGCCACGAGGCAAAGTCGCTGTCTTCACTTACCCATACGGTTCGCAGTTCTACTTGTTCCAGGCGGCCAAAGTCAAACTGTATCATCCGATTGTTCCCTCCTCTATCGAACTGCTGTGATTTTAGTCAAATGTAAGCCACACCCGGAACTTTTCTTATCGAAAGATCAAAGTTTGGTTTTTGAAGTATGAAGGGGGCTCTCACTATCCGAAAGCGTAGCACTCCACACTTTAAGTTTTACACGATTTGAATATTATACGCAAGCGCCGCTTTCACATACTTGACAGCACTCGAGGGCATTTGTATTATAGATACGAACCTTCAATTGTCCCACATTCAACTATCCTATTTTGAAGGCTGCTCTTTCTGCGGGCGTAGTTCAGTGGTAGAACGTCAGCTTCCCAAGCTGAATGTCGACGGTTCGAGTCCGTTCGCCCGCTCCTTTTTTAGCTCCCCAACTACTTTGCCTGATTTTTTGGCTAAAGCCGCAGGCTCCAGACCTCTTTCCTGACCTTACCACTTCCCACAATCTCTGAGAACATGCCACGCAGTCGCTGGCTTCAACTGTCGAAGAGGTCGGACTCGACTACGCGCAACCGCAGATCCCCCTGTCCGGTCATGATCCAGAGCTGGCCCGGCCTCGGCTCGAATACGTAGGGGTAGGATATCCACGCATCCTTCTCGCGGGCAACCACGCGCGGCGCCGACCAGCTGCGGCCCTCGTCACCCGAAACGGCGACCGATAGCTCCTCTCGGTGCCAACTGGCGGCATCCTCCGAGAGCTGGCCGCTGCGTCGAAGGTAACTGTCGGCCCCTTCCGGATAGAGTCGGTTCCAGGCCAACAGAAGACGGCCGCTCTGCAAACGGGCAAGATAGCCAGGAGAACTGCTGGCCTCAATCGAACTGGGCCGGATTAAACGCCACGACAGTCCATCGTCCTCGGAAATGGCCTCCCAGAATCGATCCCAGTTGGTGCGAATCAACATCCATAGCGAGCCATCACGCCGTTGAATAAAGGTCGGCTCGAACGCGCCGTCGTGGTGACCGTGGCCCCCAAGATCAATGATATTGCTGCCGCGCCAGCTCTTTCCCGCATCGGCCGACGAGTAGACGCGGACTACATTCCTGCCAGGGTGGCGCAGGTAGTACTGATTGGTCACGACTACTCTGCCGTTGAACGTCTCAATCATATTGATCGGGGGATGACCGCATACGCCTTGAAAGAGACGCTGCCGGTCAACCCAGGTCGCGCCGCCATCCAAGCTGCGAATCGACCACAGGTCCCCGCGGGCGTCCACGCCAGGTTCGCCACTCTCATCGTCCCAATTCAACACCCGAACATCCATCCAAACGAAGATAAGGACCCCATCGCGAGTCGCCAGCAACTGGCCCCGATTTTGTGGTATGCCTGGCCCGGGAGCGGGAAGGTCGGTTCCCTCGCCGCGGTAGATTGGACGCGGCGCTTCCCAACTACCTCCGTCATCCCTGCTGATGATCGTGGCGTTCCCGTCAACGGCCATGAGTCCGCCGTCCGGCAATCTTACATATGGCTTGCGAGCGTCGATCGAAAGAGGCCGGCAGATTGGGTCAATCCACCGCTCAGGGGGAGAACTGTCTCTGCTGTTTTCGCTCATGTCCTAGTCCTCATGACAACGCTACTCAGTGGCTCTCCGCCACTGCAGAGCGCACCGCAGTGATTACACGAACAGTATCATGTGGCGATGTCGCCGTCAACCCAAAGATTGCATTGCGACCAGAAAAAAATATTGCGGAAAATGCCCTCTTTCGACACTTTCGCGCTTGACTGCACACAATCAAGACATTATCCTGATTCCTGCAGCGCTCTGCAGTCTGGCACATTCCGATGCGCGTTTCGTTCCTATTGCTATGCGAATGTAGGACAATAGGTTGGAAAAGCGTTACAGTAGATGCAACCCCCAGTGTCTTAACCTTCAGCGCTTCTCAGGCAGTTGTCTAGCCCCCCATCTGCCCTTGCAGCGACGTACACCGGCCATCGTTGGGGATATTCGACCCCTGCTCACCTGAGCAGTCTATCCATGACAACAGAAATGATCATCCTTGTCGTCATTCTTTTCGTGGCGACCTATCTCTATCTGACAGACTGGTTAGCGACCGAGACGACCTCGGCCCTCGCCATTGCCGCGCTTGCACTGACCGGCATCCTCAATACAGGTGAGGCGCTCTCCGGATTCGCCAGCACTGCAACACTTACAGTCGGTGCAATGTTTGTGATCAGCGGCGGCCTGCTACGCACCGGCGCGCTGGAAATCGTCACGGTCGGTCTTGCCCGCTTCTCCGGCGGAAGTCCCCGCCGTCTGCTGGTCCTGTTGGGCGGCGTCATCCCTCTTGCCAGCGCTATCATGAACAACACCCCAGTCGTCGTCATGATGGCGCCAGTCGTCCTTTCCCTCAGCCAGCGATTCCGCATTCAACCGTCCAAGCTGCTGATTCCGCTAAGCTATTTCGCAGTGCTCGGGGGAACAATTACGCTTCTGGGCACCAGCACCAACATCCTGGTAGATGATCTCTATCGCGCCGCCGGAGGACCGGGTTTCAATTTCCTGACCTTCACCCCGCTTGGCCTGATCTTCACCTTGGCAGGCGGCACCTTTGTCGTTCTTACTAGCCAGAAGCTCTTGCCTGACCGCGCGCCAGCTGGCGGGCTTGGCGAGGGCCGCCACCAGCACACGCCTTTTGTCGCCGAACTCCTGGTGGAAAAGGTGAGTCCACTGCTCGGCAAAAACGTTGGCGAACTGTTCAACGAGGCCGCCGGAATCCAGTTCTCCCGTCGCAGATCAGAGCGCCACCACCGGCGCCTGACCCACTTGCACAAGGCTATCCACAGCAACGGCGATTCGGCCCAGGAACGGATCGAACTGCTCGAACTCTTGCGTGACGGCAAACCTCATCGCGCGCGGCGTCCCAATCCCTCGCGTTTCGGCCTTGTCAGACGATTCGAGTCGGAGGAGGCAGAGTCGCTTAGAATTCAGGAAGGCGACGTCCTCGTCGTCTGCGGCGCGCCGCCCTTGATTTCCCGCTTCATCGAAACATATTCTGTCTCCGTTTCAGAGCCCGGGCAGTCAATGCCGCCCTCTTCCGACAGGTCAGCCGGCGTCTCTCCCGCAATACGAACTGTCGAGGCAGTCATTTTGCCGGACTCGGTGGCCATCGGTCGGCAACTGGCCCAACTGGATTTTGAAGAAAGTCACCAGGTTCATGTGCTGGGTCTACAGCGGCGGGGCGGTCAGCGCAGAGTTGGTCCGCGACGGGCGCGTCTGAACAGCGGCGATGTCCTCCTTCTCCAGGGAACCCGCAACGGCCTGCATACAGTGAGCGAGCTGTTCAAACTCCTGCTGGTAGAAGGCGTCGAGTCGGCGATCGTAAGGCACGCCAAGAATCGCCTTGCCCTGATAATCATGGGGGCAGTCATCCTGTTGGCAAGCCTGACCGAAATCCCCATCGTCGTCTTGGCGTTGGGAGGCGCAGCACTCATGGTAGCGACTCGCTGCCTGCGTGCCGACGAGGCAATGTCATCGCTGGACGGCGCCACCCTGCTGCTGCTGGCCGGCACCATTCCTATGGGCATCGCGATGCAGAAAACCGGGCTTGCTCAGCTACTCGTAGATCAGTTGATCTCGCTTGCAGGGCACGTCAGCCCCGTCGTAATGCTCTCTCTTTTCTACCTCTTCACCAGCCTGCTGACACAGCTGATCAGCAACAATGCCGTCGCCGTACTCCTCACTCCCATCGCGCTCTCTCTGGCTGCAACACTGCAAATTAACCCGCAGCCTCTGCTGATGACCATTGCCTTTGGCGCATCGGCCAGCTTCATGACGCCGATGGGGTATCAGACCAACGCCATTGTCAGAGGCGCCGGCGGGTATACTTTCGCCGATTACCTGCGCATTGGAGTTCCGCTGACGATCATCATGTGGGGGCTGGCTACAGTACTGATCCCGTTTTTCTGGCCATTGTGAATCTGGGCAGCGAGGCGGCAGGTCTGCGATAATGTCCGGCAGCAACAGTAACCTTACCCATCGCTAACATAGAAGGAGAAAGTTACATGTCCACGCCATCACTGGCAGAGCGCGACTGGAGCGGGGGAACTGTTCGTTACCCCGACCCGGCGGTCGAGGTGCTTGACGACCGCTTCAGCAAATACAGAATCGGCAACGCCGTTGTCGAACGTCTCTTCACCGGCTGCCGTTGGGCCGAAGGACCAGTATGGTTCGGAGACGCACGCTGCCTGATCTGGAGCGACATTCCCAACAATCGGATGCTGCGTTGGAACGAGGAAAGCGGCGAAGTCAGCGTTTATCGCAGCCCCGCACATCACACCAACGGCAATACACGTGATCGTCAGGGGCGGCTTGTTTCTTGCGAACACACCGGCCGCCGCGTCACCCGCACCGAGCATGACGGCTCGATAACCGTTCTGATGGACAGCTTTGAAGGCAAGCGTCTCAGCTCGCCCAATGACGTCGTGGTCCATTCCGACGGCAGCGTCTGGTTCACCGACCCCGGCTACGGCATCATGCTCAACTACGAAGGCCAGGTCGCCGAAGCCGAACTGCCCAATCGCGTCTATCGCCTCGACCCCGATTCGGGCGAGGCTGCCATCGTGGCCGACGACTTCCTGCGCCCCAATGGCCTCTGCTTTTCGCCCGACGAGGAGCTCCTGTACATCGTCGATACCGGCCGCTCCCACGACCCCGACGGCCCCTCCCACATCCGCGTATTCGACGTAACCGCCGACAATCGGCTTGAAAATGGACGCGTCTTTGTCGATATGAATCCGGGCATGGCCGACGGCATCCGCTGCGACGAAGACGGGAACCTCTGGGCCGCTGCCGGTTGGGCCGGTCCCGGCTTTGACGGCGCCCATTGCTACGCGCCTGACCGGACTCGGATCGGGCAAATTCATCTGCCTGAAATCTGCGCCAATCTCTGTTTCGGCGGCGCGGGCAAAAACCGGCTCTTCATGGCAAGCAGCCAGTCAATCTACGCCGTTTATGTGGAAACTGCAGGCGCGCAGCAACCCTAATCCCGTTCCGAAATGGAGAAGAGTATACTAATGTCCTACAGCATCCACTCTACGTTGCAAGATCTGCTGAGTAACGAGGGGGCCAAGGCAATCCTGGAGAAGCACCTGCCCGGCGCCTCAACCCATCCCGACCTGCCCATGGCCATGCACATGACCTTGCAGCAGATCTCCTACTACCCGGAGGCGGTGCAGGCGGGTGTTACGCAGGAAACATTGCAGGCTATCGATGCCGAATTGAAGAGCCTCGGTTAAGAAGAGAGCGCCGCAAGCGCGCCGGGCGCGCTCAGAAGTTGCCGCGCCGGCGCGCCATCTCAAAGGCGTCATCCCGGGGCGCGTAGTTGAGGATCGCCTTGGTGTCGGTCATATCCAGCCGCTTAAAGCGATTGTCCGAGATGCCATGGAAGTTGCCAAAGTCCACGTGGTCGCCGGCATCGACCGCGGCCGCGATCAAGCTGGCATTGTCCTCCAGAGTCTGGATGATCTCGACATACTCGTGATCCCAATGGATCCATTCCGTGTCCCGATCCTGTACGGCCCCGAAACGCAGACAGAGGCAGGAGAGGCCGTGCGCGGCCGAGTAGTACCGTGCCAGCGCTTCGCCCCAACACTTCGTCGCGCCGTACAAGTTAATTGGGTACACCGGTTGGCTGGTATGAACCTGCTGATCGCGCGGATAGCCCAACACTGCATTAATGCTGCTGGCGTAGACGACCCGCCGGCAGCCGGCCTGCCGGGCCGACTCAAACACATTGTACGTGGCGACAACATTGTTGGGCAGCAAGCTCTCCCATGGTGCTTCCATGCTCGGGTCCGCACCCAGATGCACCACCGTGTCGATGCCGTCACATAGTGGACGAACTGCATCAAAGTCGCTCAGGTCGGCCTGCGTAAAGGGCGCCCCTTTCGTCTCTTTCGGCTCTACAATGTCGGTAAGGACGAATTCATAAGCATCAACATAGGCGTCTTGGAAGAAGCTTCCGATCTTGCCGGCAGCGCCCGTCAATAAGATTTTACGAGTCATTGATTAACCTCATGTGCGTAACGGAAAGCCGGTGGTCAACCCTTTGTTGCCGGCCTATCCCTCTTTCTCGATCACCCCAATATACTGCCCGCCATTGTTGCCGATGAATTCATCAACGCGCCAGCCGGAGTCCTCAACAATCTCCAGCATTTCCGCCTGCGAAACCATCAAATAGTCAAACCAGTCGCCGATCACTTCCCTGTAGCGGACCCGCAGGCGAATCTCCCCGGCCATCCGGCCCCGCCTGCGATTGCGATCATGATAGGCAAGATGCTCTGGCTTGTCGGTACCGTAAATGTCGAGCGACTCGGCCACAATACGGGCGTTTGGACCGGTAAGCCTCTTGAGACGCCGCAGCATCCACTTCGCCCGGCGTGGGTTGGCAAACAACCCGAAATTGTTGCCCAACATCAGGACTGTATCGAAGCTGCCCAGCGAAGCGTCAACCTTGTGGAACGGCATCTGCCGCACATCCTTCACACCCCGTCTTCGGCAGATTTCCAGCGCGCCCGGCGAAACATCGATGCCGACTACATCGTGCCCTTGTTCCTGCAGGTAGAGAGCAAAACGGCCGGCGCCAACGCCCACATCCAGCACACGCCCGCACACATATCCCATCGCCTGCTGGAAACGGGGAGGCCATTCGTCAAACGTTGCGAAGTAGGCGGTCAGGTTGTCGGTAGCAACCAGGTAGCCGTCATCGCGTTCAATAAATTCACTACAGGTCTCACCCGCGAAATGGTCGGTCAACAACAGACCAAATGCGTCCCGTCGTTGCAATTTCTGCATCTCTTGGATTCCGGATGACTATAGGAAATGCCTCGGTCCGGTGGTTGTCCATCTTACCCGCCCGTGCTATAAAGAGCAAGCAAAAGAGCAAAAGAATATAAGCCAATTTGAGAGCCTTTCTCCGCAAAGGAAATGACAATGGCCGCCAAGAATTCCAGCACCATCCCCGTAGACAACGACGACAGCAGTCTATTCAACGTCCAGACAAACGCCGACGGCCCCACCGGATCTTTGCCGCTGGACGAAGAGTTCCTGCGCAACGCCCCCAGCGGTGACATCTTCGGCCTCACGCAGGACGCCGGCATGGGCTGGAGCCCCCGCCGCCTGCGCAATCCAGAGTTCCTCATCCTCAGCACACAGGGCGGTATCCGCGCGCCCGACGGCTCGCCCATCGCGCTCGGCTACCATACCGGCCACTGGGAGGTCGGGCTGCTGATGGAGGCAGCGGCAGCAAGGCTCAAAGAGCTCGGCATGGTCCCGTTCGCCGGCTTTGTCACCGACCCCTGTGATGGCCGTACTCAGGGCACGACCGGCATGATGGACTCATTGCCCTACAGAAACGACGCCGCCATCGTTCTACGCCGCCTCATCCGTTCGTTGCCTACACGAAAAGGCGTGATGGGCGTCGCCACCTGTGACAAGGGCCTGCCCGCGATGATGGTCGCCCTGGCCGCGCAGCGCGAACTGCCCGTTGTCATCGTGCCCGGCGGCGTGACCCTCCCCCCCAGCAGCGGCGAAGACGCCGGCAAAGTGCAGACCATCGGCGCCCGCTTCTCCCACGGTGAAATCACCATGGAAGAGGCGGCCGAACTCGGCTGCCGCGCCTGCGCTTCGCCCGGCGGCGGCTGCCAGTTCCTCGGCACGGCCGCGACCGCCCAAGTCGTGGCAGAAGCGCTGGGCCTCACTCTCATGCATGCTGCGCTGGCGCCCTCTGGTCAGCCCATTTGGAAGGACACAGCCGACCGTTCAGCCCGGGCCTTAGTATCACTACACGAAAATGAGGTCGCCTGTGCCGATATCCTCACCGAAAAAGCGCTTCACAATGCTATGGTCGTCCACGCCGCCTTTGGCGGGTCGACAAATCTGCTGCTCCACATCCCCGCAGTCGCCCACGCCGCCGGTCTGCCCCGCCCAACCGTCGCCGACTGGCAGCGCGTCAACGCCGATGTGCCGCGACTCGTAGATGTTCTGCCCAACGGACCCACCGGTCATCCCACCGTGCAAGTCTTCCTCGCCGGCGGCGTGCCCGAAGTGATGCTCCACCTGCGCAACCTGGACCTCCTGCACCTCGACGCCCTGACCGTCCACGGCCGCGCCCTCGACGAGCTGCTCGACGAATGGCAGGACAGCGAACGCCGCCAGCGCCTGCGTGAGCGTCTCTACTCGGAAGACGGGATCGACCCTGATAACGTCATCATGGACCCGCAAACCGCAGCCCAGCGCGGTCTGACCAGCACAGTCACGTTCCCCACCGGCAACCTGGCTCCCGAAGGATCGGTCATCAAGAGCACCGCCATCGATCCCTCAGTGGTTGACGACGATGGCGTCTACCGCAATACCGGCCCCGCAAGGGTCTTTATCAGCGAGCGCGAAGCGATCGCCGCCATCAAAGGCAACCACGAAAAGCCGGTCCAGGCCGGTGACATTATTGTATTGATCGGCCGCGGCCCGATGGGTAGCGGTATGGAGGAAACTTACCAATTGACTTCGGCGCTGCGCTATCTGCCCTTCGGCAAGCAGGTAGCGTTGATTACCGATGCCCGTTTTTCCGGCGTCAGCACCGGCGCCTGCATCGGCCACATCGGCCCCGAAGCCCTGGCGGGCGGCGCAATCGGCCGCGTGCGTGAAGGAGATACGATTCAGATTGAAGTGGACACAGTCAACCTGCGCGGCAGCCTGAACCTGGTAACGCCGCCCGGAAGAAATGGAAGTGGGAGTAATGGAAACGGGGTTGACGGGTCTGACCAGCAGGTGGCTGGTACGGAGCTACTGGCCGGCCGCTCTCTTCATCCTGACCTGGCTGCCGACCCGCGCCTTCCCGATGATACCCGTCTCTGGGCGGCGCTTCAGGCGGTCAGCGGCGGCACTTGGGCAGGCTGTGTCTACGATACCGACCGCATCCTGGAGGTACTCGCCGCCGGCGAGAAAGCCCTCGCTCAGTAGCAATAGGGCTGGAAATCGGCCAGCAAGCAAGCGCCTTGCTGACTAATCAAATACACAGAGTCCGGGCCGCTTAGGGGTCGCTGCAATCGCGCGTAAATCCGCACTGGCTGCAGATGATCTTGCAGTGGCGCTTACTTACCGCGCCGCCGCACAGCCAGCAGTACGTGTCATCAACAGCTTCGTATACAGGCACGAAATCCGGCTTTACTTCCTCCGCCTGGTGCCGGTAGCTCTCACGGTCGATGCGTCCGCCGGGGCTGTAAAAGGTGGCCTCGTAGCCCTGAAAGTCGCCGTCCTGATAGAGGAACTTCGCCGAGAAGTAGCGCTCCTCGAACATCCAAGGGATGAACATCCTGTCGCCCGGCCACAGGTTCAGGTCCAGCAGCCTCTCGTTGTCGATCCAGGCCAGTCTGCCCTCTTCCGAGTCGATCAGTTGCCCGGTCCAGTCTTGCGCGACGAAGAGCCACACATACCAGTCGGCCTCGCCGTCGAAGTTGGGAAAGGTGATCTGTCCGCGCAGCGCCGGGTCGATGCACCGTAGCCCGCTCTCCTCGTAAACCTCACGCACGACACACTCTTCCGGCGATTCCCCCTGCTCGAACTTGCCTCCCAGTCCGTTCCACTTGCCCTCATGGTAGTCGTTGGCCCGCTTGACCCGGTGAAGCATCAAGGTCTGGCCGGGCCGTTGCACATAACAGAGAGTTGCCAGTTTCAGGCTGTTGTTGGCCATGTTCAAAATGCCGCCAGTTCTTTCGCCAGCGCGTAAATTTTGTCGGCGCTCGGGCGATAAGCATCCTCCAGCGTCGGACTGAAGGGTACCGGAATATCCAGACCGGTCAGCCGCTGAATCGGCGCATCGAGCCATTCAAATGCCTCCTGCGCGATCAGCGCCGCCACTTCCGCGCCCACGCCTGTGTTGCCTGTAGCGCTGTGGACGATCAACACCTTGCCCGTCTTGCGGGCGCTATCCAAGATTGCCTCCGTGTCCAGCGGCTTGAGAGTCCGCAAATCCAGGATTTCGGCCTCGATCCCCTCCTCTGCCAGCCGTTCAGCCGCCTCCTTCGCCTCCCGTACCTGTGCTCCGTAGGTGATTACCGACACGTCCGACCCTTCCCGAACGGTACAGGCCTCTCCGATCGGAACCACATATTCGCCCTCAGGCACAGGGCCGCGCTCCGTACGGTAGAGGATCTTACTCTCCATATAAATGACAGGATTGTTGTCCCGGATCGCGGCGATCAGCAAGCCCTTGGCATCGGCAGGGGTCGCCGGCGCCACCACTTTGAGGCCCGGAGAATGTGTAAACCAGGCCTCCGGGTTCTGGCTATGAAAGGGGCCGGATCGCAGCCCGCCATCGCAAGGCGCGCGAATCACCCAGGGTACCGGCGCCCCCCAGCGATAATGATTGGTGGCCGCAAACTGAACGATGCTGTCAAAGCCGCTCGAAATAAAGTCGGCGAACTGCATCTCAATCACCGGCCGCATCCCCATCAGCGCCATTCCCGTACCCATACTGATGAACGCATTCTCGCACATCGGCGTGTTAAAGATGCGCTCCGGCGGGTACTTTTCAGTCAGTGGTTTTGTAACCTTGAAGGCGCCGCCAAACGGCCCTGCCACGTCCTCCCCAAAGATGATCACCTCCGGGTCGCGCGCCATCTCCACGTCCATCGCATCGGTGATGGCCGCGATGTAGGTCAATTCCTGCGTGCTGCTCATCTCAACTGTCCTCCAGGATTCCGCTCTTGTGCCCCTCCGCTGACCGTCGGTGGACTGTTTGCGGGTATTCTACCATAGCCATTGCACGAACGCGCCGTTTGCCGTGAGCCTCGTATACAAGGTGAAACAGAACATATGTTAAACTAGGATTCAATCCATTCCGACAACCAGCCGGGGAGTGCTGGCATTTCGGTGTTCGTGCACATTGGAGGAAATCATGGCAGAGGTTCTTGTTCGACGGTTGGACGATGAAATCGTAAGGCGGCTAAGGCAACGTGCTGCCGAGAACAATCGTTCACTTGAAAGCGAGGCGCGACACATTTTGGAACAAGCCGCCTATGAGAATATGGAAGAAAAGACACGCGCGTTTCGAGAACTGTCCAAGAGGTTACTCGAGCAGCAGTCTAACGACTGGCCCAAAACACATGCACTTTGACTTATTCGAGGAGACCGCGTCAGGAATCATGGGGTCATGTGACTGATCTGGACTTGAAGGCCAAAAGGACATTCAGGTAGTCAGCAGACACGTAATCATTCGAGATCAAGAGAAAGACGTCGGCAACATTGAAACGCTCTGTTGTGGGGCCTTTGCTTGGCGCCATCAAGGTAGCTGAAGTTCTCAAGAGCCAACAGAAGGACTTCAGGGAGAGACAACCTGACAAGCGCTAAGCGCCAGACTCTTCACCTGCGATACTTACCTTTACGGCGCATCTTGCACAGCGAATTGAGTTATCTTCGGTTACCTAAACTGAAAGGGCAAGCCACGACGAAAAGTGAGAGCGGCGCGCAGGAGTGTTTCTTCAACCCCGTCCAAAGCCAGCGTCCCTTTATTTAGGACAGACGATATGACAATTTCCAGGATCAGAATCGCCAATTTCAAAAGTTTCGCCGACCTGACAGTTGAACTGAGCGACTTCAACCTGCTTGTCGGCGCGAATTCTTCGGGCAAATCCAACTTCGTCCAGGCATTCAAATTCCTAAGCGACATCGCTGCTCACGGACTGGAAGACGCCATCTCGCTGCAAGGCGGAGTGGAGTACTTGCGCAATATCAAGATTGGAAACGTGCAGCCGCTCCGTTTTCACCTGGTTGTTAAAGACGACTCCCTGTTGACCCATAAAAGTGGCTGGCCTCTCATCATCCACTCGTTTGAGTATGAGTTTTCCTTGCGATTGAATAGCCAAGGTGTTGGATTCAGCATAGAACGCGACAGATTGACCCTGCGCTGTTCGCGCGAGGAGGTCGTTAACGCGGAAGAGCGCGAGTCGCAGATGGCCCTGGCTGAGGAAAAGGCAGGCTATGCATCGCAGTCCACGGTCGAAATCTTCAATTCTGCCGGTGAAGTGAGGATGCAATTGGCATCCTCCGAATCCGGCCCACTACTTTCGCCCGCCGAAAATGACCTGTTGAATTCATTCAGTATTCCGCCGCTCTCTGACAAGACTCTATTATTGGAGTCCCCTTTCGTTCGTCTCTTCGCCGAAACGGTTTGCAACTGGTTTCGAGCAATCGGCCTCTATAATTTTGATCCGGATAAGGCCAAGAGCCCAGTTCCGGTCGCCGGCCCCTCAGAGCTGGAAACGGACGGCAGCAATCTGGCCGTTGTACTCAAGAAGCTGCTCAGTGACGAAGACACTAGTCGGAGCATCCGCAATCTGTGTCAGTACAACCTTCCCTATCTCAAGGACATGGGGGTTGAACAACTGGCAGACAGGTTCATAACCATAAAGGTGCAGGAATCTTTCGCTGAAGGCAAGGAACTGCCAGCATTCCTGACATCTGACGGAACGGCTAGAATAATCGCTTTAGTCGTCGCGCTCTATTTTCAGAAACAGAAACGGTTCGCCATTTTCGAAGAGCCAGAGAGGCATCTGCACCCCAAGGTGCTTTCAGGACTGATGGAACTGTTCAAGGAGGTGTCAGAAAGGAGACAGATCCTTATGACCACCCACAGCCAACAGTTAGTTAGACACGCTGGACTGGATAATATCCTTGTCATAAGCAGAGACGACGACGGATTCTCGCAGATCACAAAGCCCACTGACAGAAAGCATGTCAGAGTCTTGTTGGAGCATGAAGTTTTCAGCATTGACGAACTTTTCGTTCGCGATTTCTAAGGTGACGGACATTGGCATTTCGAATGATTCTGATACTCGTTGAGGGGACGGACGACGAGATGTTCTTCAATTATGTTGTCAGGCCTAAGTTGGCGCAGACGTATGATTACATTCAGATTGAGCGATACAGCGAGGCCACCAAAGGGGAAGTAAACAGCATTCTTTACGATTACTTTGCAATGAATGCGACAGTGGAGGTACAGGCCGATGCCATTTTGGTGGCAGACCTGAACGCGTCTCCTTGCGTGACCGACAGAAAAGAACGCATACGAAGAGGGTATCGGAGTTTATCTGGCGATACCGGTATTGCTCTTGGCCCTCACCTTTCAACTCGAATCTTTATCGTTTGCAGGGAGATAGAGAGTTGGTACCTCGCCGGCCTAAGTGACACTGAGTGCAAGAGGATGGGAATCGCCACTGGATTGCAAAACACCGACCATCTCACGAAAGAGCAGTTTCTCGGGCTGATACCAGGTAAATTCAATTCAAGAGCAGAGTTCATGCTCGAAATCTTGAGTGCGTTCGATCATGAGACGGCACGCACTAAGAATTCGTCTTTCAGCTACTTTATGCAGAAATATGGCACGGACTCTTGACAGAAACTATTGTCTTCTCCTCATCACTACCAAATCAGCACTCCCGGAGGACACAAAGTGAACGTAGAAATTCGCGACCAAAAGTTCCGATCCATCGTCGGCGACAACCTCGAAATCGAAGAGATCGGCAGCGGCTTCGAATTCACCGAAGGACCCATCTGGAACCACGTCGAGAAACACCTGATCTTCAGCGACATTCCCGGCAACCGCATGCGCATCTGGCGTCCTGACGGCAGCATCGAGACCTGGCGCCAGCCCAGCAATATGGCCAACGGCAACGCCTACGACGCCGACGGCCGCGTCGTCACCTGCGAACACGCCACCAGTCGCGTCACCCGTACCGAGAGCGATGGTTCGATCACCGTTCTCGCGACCCATTTCGGCGACAAGGAGCTCAACAGCCCTAACGACATCGTCGTCAAGCGCGACCGCTCCATCTACTTCACCGATCCGGGCTTTGGCCGCGGCGAGTACTACGGCCGGCCCCGCCCCCAGCAACTCGACTTCCAGGGCGTATACCGGCTCGACCCCGACACCAGCGAACTTACCTTGCTGGTCGACGATTTCGACCAGCCCAACGGGCTCTGCTTCTCGCTCGACGAATCGCGGCTGTTCGTCAACGACACCATGCGGGCGCACGTTCGCGTATTCGACGTGAATGCGAGCGGCACCCTGGAAAACGGCCGCGTCTGGGCCGAAGTCACCGACGAGCGCGACGGCGCCCCCGACGGTGCACCCGACGGCATGAAGGTCGACAGCGCAGGCAACCTCTTCGTAACAGGACCGGGGGGCATCCACGTCTTCGCGCCTGACGCCACCTGCCTGGGCGTAATCTACACGCCCCAGGGCTGCGCGAACTTCTGTTGGGGCGACGACGATTTGAAGAGCCTCTTCCTCACCGCCAGCACGTCTCTCTATCGAGTGCGCGTCAAAGTTGCCGGAAAGCTTTCCTTTTAGAAGACTGTAGTAAGAGATTGTAGACAACAGACGGCGCTAGTAGGTGCCAATCTACGTCGGACACCAACTGGCGGTGGCAGAAATCCTGGAGTTTCCATCTGCGTATTACACTAAAGGAAATCGGAGAACCAATTCACAGTGAGGCAGATCTTTAACTGCCTCTTGAAGTTTCAACAGTAGGCATCAGTAACTCGCCCAAGAATAGTCGCCCGACTCTAAGGACAGGAGAGGGTCAGATACAGACCTTGTTCGACCGCACTAGGACCACTCACCGACCGTCGGGCTAAGAGTCGAAGAGGTGTTCCTCATAATCATTTGCAGAAGAGAGAATGAAGCATGATATCTCAAGAATACTTTGAATTGGGAGACGAAGGTACTTGGATTGATTATCTCAGAGCCAGATTGCCGTACTCCTTCTTACACATTGAAGGGGAAAAGAACGGACGGTACGTAGTATCGGAACCCGTTCTGCACTCTGACCAAGAACTTGCCAAAACCCACAATTTCTGGCGACGCGGCAACGTAAGCTACATGGTAGGAAAGCTACTCGACTACTATTCGATGTCAGACGTCGGAGAAACACTCAGGTTTCTTGAAGTCCTACAACTTGAAACTCCGGGGGATGGGGCCTCGAGGCGGCCATGGCCCATAGACGTATATACCTTTTACAACTCAATGCAGATGGAGAAAGTTTGGAGACACGCGCAGGAAAATCATCTAGACAGAGAGCGGTTAATGTTGCTGACCGTCACCCAGGCTGTGGAACTGTGCCTGAAGGCGGTTTCGGCACATTCAAGCTATCGAGAGACCGGGTGCTTCATGTTCAGCCACGGACATAACGTTCCTGAACTGTACGATGAATTGCCACAGTCCCTCCGAGAAGAATTCGCCGCGGAGTCCAAATCGTTTGCGAAGGAATATGTGACTTTTAGAACCCAAGTTGAAAGTGACATTAGGGAGGTCCATGCTAGGTGGAGAGAGAAGATTCGCAGTCCTAAGTCCGAGCCCCAATTAAGAGCGATCTGGTATCCGCTAGCGAAACGAATAAAGGAGAGCAACTACACGGCGTTTGTCAATAGTAATGACCCGGGGAAGAGCGACGCGGAGTTACGCGAAGACTGGTTCGAGAAGACAATGAACCGAATGAGGTCGAGCGGAAAAGAGGGTGAGATGAGCGTATACTTTCGGTACGCGCCTCGAAAGCATAAAGATGAATTGCCTGTAGACCTTGTGCATAACGTTCTCTTGTTGGGCCGCTTCATGTATGAACATCTTTTCCCTGTTCCGTTATCAGATACGAGACCTTTCATAAAAGCCCCAAACTGGGGTTGAACTTGGCCACCGTTCTTACCCTTAAGTGGGGCACATATAATGTGAATTCCCTGCTCCGATACGATTCCGAAAGAAAGGGAAGAATCTCTCAGTAACTTGCCCGTACAGTGTGGAGTCCACTAAAGAGGTTGCAGTTCCAATTTCGCAGTTTCAGGACAGCTGGGCAAATAAGCCGAAAAGATGAAATAGGTGGAATGAACTCAATGTTATTGGCACTATACAGTCACGCAGCGTACACACTGTTCGCCACCGCAGATGCCCGGCCTGCTGGAATGCAGTTAAATGTTGCTGGAAACGGATTTTTCTAGCAACCTAGAATGAGAGACTTCCCCCGAAGATAGAGCCGACAGTGTTAAGGCAAGGGGTCTAGTAGTCATAAGGACAGCTCAATTTAGAACGAACATTCACGAGTATCGACAATTCCAGGAGAACGAAAGTAATGATCTCACTTGATGTCTATTTCAACGCGAAGGACGGCAATGACGCCGAGCTGGAGAGAGTGATTGTTGATGTATGGATGGAGGCGATGCGTCAGCAGCCGGGCTTTATCAGCGCCAGCCTGATGACGCCCTTCCCTCAGGAAGAGCTCGAAGCAATGGGCGCGGTCAGACCCCCGTTTTCGCACGAGGTGATCTCGTATTGGGAGAGCGAAGAATTGCGCCAGGAGTGGGTTGCCCGCGATATCCACCAGGAAGTCTGGCCCCAGGTGGAGGCCGCGGCCGAAGTAGCCATGTATACCGTGTCCAACTGCGATCAGAACTGGAACCTATAGACTTCAGGGGTGGGAAACGTCGCGAGCGAAACGCTCTCCTCAGCTCCCACTCCTTTCCTCTTCTTCCTGAAACTGGGCATCCACCACCGCCAGAATGGCCACGTTGACGATATCCACCACCTCCGCGCCCGTCTCCAGCACATGGATCGGCTTGCCCATCCCCACCAGAATCGGACCAATGGCCTCGGCGCCACCCAAGCGGTGCAGTAGCTTATAGGCCGTATTGGCCGATGCCAGCTCAGGGAACACGAGCACGTTTGCGTCCTCGATCGCACTGAAAGGATAGTGGCGGCGCATCAGATCGGGCACAACCGCCACGTCGGCTTGCATCTCGCCATCGATCTGCAGGCCCGGTTGCTGCGCCTTGACCAGTTCGGTCGCTTGTTGAACCTTGTCAACCTGCGGATGACGCGTGCTGCCAAAGTTGGAGAAACTCAGCATAGCCACCCGCGGCTCAACATCAAACTGGCGCGCCACGTCGGCCGCGTTGATCGCGATCGCGGCCAAAGTCTCTGCATCGGGGTCAATGTTCACAGTCGCGTCGCTGAAAAAATAAATGCGATCGCGCACGATCATCAGGTAGACGCCGCTGAGTACGCCCCGCTCAGGCGCAGTGCCTACGATCTGCAGCGCCGGACGCAACACATCAGGATAGTTGTACGTCAGACCGGAGATGAACGCGCCCGCGTCGCCGTTCAACACCATCGTCGGCCCAAAAAAGTTGGCTTGCCGCATCAACTCGTTGGCCCGGGCCAGTGTCACGCCTTTGCGCTGCCGTTCCTGGTAGAAAGCAGTGGCGTACTCTCGATACTTGGGGTCCTGGTGGGGATTGATAACTGTCGGGCGGTAGTCGAGGCCCAACTCTTCGCAGCGAATGCGGACAATATCCGGGTTACCCAGCAGCACCGGCGTACCGATGCCCTCCGACTCGACCGCATAGGCCGCCCTTATGATCTTCGGGTTCTCGCCCTCGCCAAACACCACACGCTTCGGATTCTGCCTGGCTTTGCTCTGCTGCGTACGCATCACCTGAACACCCTTGCCGATACGCAGCGCCAGCTCGTCGAGATAGTTGTCCAGATCGATTGTACGACGTGCCACCCCCGTCTCCATCGCTGCCTTTGCCACCGCCGGCGCGACCCACATCAGAACACGGCTGTCCAACGGCTTGGGAATGATATATTCCGGCCCGAACCGCAGCGTATCGAGCCCGTAGGCCTTCATAACGCCGTCCGGCACATCCTCCTTGGCAAGATCCGCCAGCGCGCGCGCCGCGGCCAGCTTCATCTCCATATTTATAGCCTTCGCCCGCACGTCGAGCGCGCCGCGGAAGATGAATGGGAAGCCGAGTACGTTGTTCACCTGATTGGGAAAGTCGCTACGCCCCGTCCCCATGATGACCGTATCATCCCGCGCAGAAACGGCATCGGGATAGGGGATTTCCGGGTCCGGATTGGCCATGGCAAAAACGATCGGGTTTTCCGCCATCGCGCGCACCATCCCTGACGAGACAGCGCCCGCAACCGAAAGGCCTATCAGCACATCGGCCCCGGCCATTGCCTCACCCAAAGTGCGTGCCTCAGTATCGCTGGCGTAATCCTCTTTCCACTCGTTCATGTTCTCCATGCGGCCTTTGTAAATTACGCCGCGGCTGTCGCACATGACAATGTTGCTCTTTTCTGCGCCCAACGCCACGTAAATATCGGCGCAGGCAATCGCAGATGCGCCGGCGCCGTTGATGACGATCCGGGCCTCATCGAGCGGCTTGCCCGCAATCTCCAAGGCGTTCAACAGTCCCGCACCAGAGATAATGGCCGTACCATGCTGGTCGTCGTGGAAGACAGGAATGTCGAGCCGCGCCTGCAGCGTCTGCTCAATTAGAAAGCACTCCGGCGCCTTAATGTCCTCGAGGTTGATGCCGCCGAAGGTCGGCGCGATCAGTTCGCAGAAGCGCACCATCTCCGCCGCATCCTCCGTGTCCACCTCGATGTCGAACACATCAACATCGGCGAACCGTTTGAAAAGCACCGCCTTCCCCTCCATCACCGGCTTCGAAGCCAACGCGCCCCGATTGCCCAGCCCGAGGATCGCCGTACCATTGCTAATGACCGCGACCAGGTTGCCCCGAGCCGTATACTCAAAGGCGTCCTCCGGCCTCATTGCGATTTCCAACACGGGGTGCGCCACGCCGGGAGAGTAGGCCAGCGAAAGGTCCAGCTGTGTCTCCATCGGCTTGGTCGGCGTGATCTTCAGCTTGCCGGGACGGCCATTGGAATGATAGTCGAGTGCATCCTGTTTTGTCAGCGTCATTGGGCTTCTCCGCACATTGATATTCGTTTCGGCTGCGTTCATTGTATGCGATATAGGTTGGATACGCACACCGCAGAGGCTGACGGTACCAGTTCCTCACTTGGCATTAGCTGCTTAGCCATCGCCAATGCGCGGCCATGCAGCGCAGCCTCACCCTGGCATTGACAGCGCCACCGGCCACTTCCCGCTTACAACAGTCCCTAGAACTTCGCTGGCGGTCGCCACGGCACATTGAACACAAAGTAGGCGCCGCCAGAGGCTTTCTCCCAATTTGTATTTGACCCCTTTCATACATATGGGCGGTCGGCCGCAAGCGGCCTCCCTTGTGCAGGGGCTGCGCCCCCGCAACGCCCCCCTACAAAACCATGCCTCACCCACCATGTGCCTCCATCCCAGCGTGCCGGCTGGCGAGCATTACGGTGGCTGTCCGCCAGCTGCGTCGCCAAGTGCCAAAATGGTTCCAGGGATGACTGGCTGGTCAAGTACTGTAGCTCATTTGATACGCTTGAAATTCGAAATGACGCCGCGACATTGCCGGTGAGCACGCTACGATCCTGGCCATTTTTCGTCACCTTTTGGACTGCACATACACTGCACAGATATTTGCATCGCCTATTGCATATGCTATACTCACGCCCGAAGCGGACCGCCGCATCCTTCAACCTTGGAGGCTGGCCCAGGAGCCACCAGTGCATTTTTCGGGCTTGCTGCTCCATTCCGGCCGGTCGCTTTCCCGATTTTGGTGCCAATCTTAAAGACAGGAATATACTATGGCGACAGCGGCTGACGTAGCAAACGTCAGTACAAGGCGCACCACCAGCTTTCATTCCATCGTCAGCGCAATTTGGGGCTCCTACTTCTTCCGCAAGTTTCTGCGCGCACTGGCGACTATTTTCATTGTTACCACGATTATCTTCTTCCTGGTACGCCTCCTGCCCGGCAACCCCATAGAAATCTACGTAAATCAACTGGTCGTCACCTACGGAATGCCGGTTCACGAGGCAAAGGATCAGGCTGCCGCTCTCTTCGCAATCGACCTGGAACAGCCGGTCATTCTCCAGTATTTCTCTTATCTGCAGAACCTCGCACAGGGCAACTTCGGCCAGTCGGTTCTCTCCCCTGGAACAACCGTAACCGAAGTAATCCTGCGATTCCTGCCATGGACCCTTTTCAGCGTCGGTACCGGGCTCCTGATCAGCTTTTCGGTAGGCGTCCTGTTGGGCGTCATCATGGCCTACCGCCGCGACAGCTTTCTCGATCACGGCTTTACTGTCGTGAGTTCTATAGTCAGTTCCGTTCCGGATTTTCTCATCGGTCTTCTGATCGTCGTTTGGCTGGGCGTACAGTGGAAGATCCTGCCGATCGCGGCCATGCGCGGCGCCTATTCCTCCGGCATGGTGCCGGGCCTGAATTTCGAATTCTTTCTCGATGCCTTATTCCACGGAGCTCTGCCAATCTCAACCTATGTATTAACCAGCATAGGTTTCTGGATGCTGAGCATGAAGAGCAACACAATCAGCACTCTGGGCGAAGATTATGTGACGATTGCCAAAGCGCGCGGGTTAAAGGAATGGCGAATCACAACCGCCTATGTGGGCCGCAACGCAATCCTGCCCCTCTTCACGATTCTGACCATCCGCATCGGCTTCGTCGTCGGCGGCTCGTTGCTGGTAGAGCAGATCTTCGAGTACGGCGGCATCGGCCGCATGCTGGGCCAAGCCATTAACCAGCGCGACTATACAATAATGCAGGGAATCTTCTTGATAATCACCTTCTCGGTGATCTTCGCCAACTTCTTTGCAGATGTACTCTACGGTTGGCTGGACCCCCGCATCAAGCTGCAAGATAACGAAGGCTAACCGCAGAATGCCTGACTACACGATACGTACCGCAGAAAAAGCACGCCCAAAGAAGCACGGGAGCAGATAAATGGCAGCACAGGCCATAGCAGGCGAACAGACCGACAGCATCCTGGTCAGCGCATGGAAGGGATTTCGTACCGGCGTGCGCCTACTTGCCTACAATCGGGTCGGTTTTATCGGGTTCCTTGTAGTAATTTTCATGGTCCTGCTCTCGTACGTTGGGCCACTGTTAATTGAACTGGATACAAAAACGAAGATCGACAAGATCTATATAACGCCGACGATCGAACATCCTCTGGGGACCGATCATCAGGGACGGGACATTTGGTCCCAGATTGTCAACGGCGGCAGAGACGTAATCTATGTGGCGTTTCTGGCAGCGCTGATATCGACGGTGATCGCTGTCGTTTTTGGAACGATGAGCGGCTTCATCGGCGGATGGATCGACAGCGCCATCATGTCGGTCACCGATATCATCCTTACGATCCCTCAGTTCCCACTATTGGCCGTGTTGGCCGCCTTCATTTCGCTAAACAGTTTGACATTTTTGGGCATTCTCATGGGGTTGCTGAATTGGCCAACCCTCCTGCGCGCCTTGCGCGCCCAGGCCCTTTCCCTGAAACAACGCGACTTTATCGAAGCAGCCAGGGCGCTCGACCTGGGCGTATGGCATATCGTCCTGCGGGAGATGGTGCCCAACATGATGCCTTATATCGTGGTCAGCTTCGCGTTAGGAATGACCTTCGCCGTCTACCAGCAGGCCGGCCTCGTCTTCCTCGGCCTCGTTCCAATCAGCGCCGGCAACTGGAGCGTGATGATCCAGCTGGCGTGGGTTCGGGGGGCGATCTTCTATAAGGACAGCGTCTGGTACATCATGGCGCCAATTGTTGCAATCGCCATTCTCCAACTGTCGATTATTTCCATGACCCGCTCGCTGGAGTTAGTGTTCAATCCGCGACTGCGAGCCAGCGAGTAAGGGACAGGTTCCAAGACAACAATGAGCCAAACCACCGACCTTTCCTGGCACCAGAACGTTGAAGAAAACGGCAGGCAGCCACCTCTGAGCCTGCAAGACGTTCATGTCAGCTATCGCACCCGCAAAGGCAGCGTCCAGGCCGTTCGCGGTGTCACGCTCGATTTGCATGCCGGCGAAAGCCTGGCCCTCATCGGCGAAAGCGGCTCCGGCAAGACGACTTTGGGGCTGGGAATCGTGCGCCTGCTGGTCGACACCGCAGAGGTCAGCCCCGGCAAGATCATCTATCGCCGCGACGGCCGCGAAGTGGACGTGCTTTCCCTGGCCGATGGCCCCATGCGCGAGTTCCGCTGGCGCGACTGTGCCATGGTCTTCCAGTCGGCCCTCAACGCCTTCAATCCAGTGCTGAAGATCTGGGACCAGGTGTGGGATACCGCCAAAGCCCACCGCTGGAACAACCGTGAGGAGGTCCGCGAGCGCTTCCTCGACCTTCTCCGCTTCGTCCAATTGGATCCGAGTCGGGTAATCGACGCCTACGCCCACGAACTGAGCGGTGGCATGCGCCAGCGCACCCTCCTGGCGATCTCACTACTGCTCGACCCGCAAATTCTAATCCTCGACGAACCAACGACGGCTCTCGATATCCTCACCCAGCGCACCATTATCGATCTGTTGCGAAAGTTGAAGGAAGACCTGCACTTTACAATGCTCTTCATTTCGCACGACCTTGCCATCGCGGCTGAGTTGGCGGACAGAGTGGCGACCATGTACGCCGGGCAGGTCGTTGAGCTCGGTCCTGTCGAAGACATTTTCTATCGCCCGCGCCATCCCTACTCTTTGGGGCTGATTCGGGCGGTGCCGACTGTGACCGGCGGCTTCGAGGAACTTTCTTCTATCCCCGGCTCTCCGCCTGATCTGATCAATCTGCCAACCGGCTGCAAATTTCATCCCCGCTGCCCGTATGCGAGTGAACGCTGCAGCAGTGAGGAGCCGAAATTGGAACGCGTCGGCGATAACCACTTCGCCGCCTGCTGGCATACCGATGCCGTGCAGGACGACATCGAGCGCAACGGGCTGCGCGGCAAGAAGAGATCATGACCGAAACGACGAATTGGACGGATGTAACGCACAAACACGGCGCGGCCGCTGGAGTCAGCATTAGATGACACCAATTCTCGAACTACGAAATGTAACCAGATACTTTGGCAGCGGCCGCGATCGGGTTACTGCCGTCGACTCGATTTCGCTTGATATCGAACCCGGGGAAATCGTCTGTCTGGTCGGCGAGAGCGGCTGCG
Organism: Caldilineaceae bacterium bin5; assembly: GCA_002238445.1. Lineage (GTDB taxonomy): Bacteria > Chloroflexota > Anaerolineae > Caldilineales > Caldilineaceae > Bin5. The sequence continues at coordinate 14,663 of MPML01000026.1, read as the reverse complement.
GCAAAAGCACCACCGGCCGCATGATCGTCGGTCTGTTGCCGCCGTCAGACGGGCAGATCCTCTATCAGGGCCAGGACATCGCGGCGATGGACAAGGCCGACTACCAGCAGTATCGCCGCGCCGTCCAAATCATCCATCAGGACCCATACGCCTCACTCAATCCCACCCAGACCGTGCGCCAGATGATCATGACCCCGCTGCTGCGCCACCAGTCACAGAGGTCGGCGCAGAATGGTAGCGGTGGCGGCAGAAGATCACGGCGCCGCGACGCGGAGCGACGGGCAGCCGAACTGCTGGAAATCGTCGATCTTACACCCGTAGCGGAGTTTCTCGACAAGTATCCTCACCAGTTGAGTGGAGGACAGCGCCAGCGAGTCTCGGTAGCCAGGGCGCTAACTGTGGAGCCGAAATTTATCGTCGCAGATGAAGCCGTTTCGATGGTAGATGTTTCGATTCGGGTAAGCCTGCTGAACATGCTCTCCCGGCTGAAGGAAGAGTTCGACGTCACCTTTCTCTTCATCACGCACGACCTGGCGCTGGCGAAGTACTTCGCATGGGAGGGGCGCATTACTGTCATGTACTTGGGAAGAATCGTGGAAGAGGGGCCGACGCCCCGGCTGATAACCGACTCTCGTCACCCGTATACACAGGCGCTATTGGGAGCTGTACCCGAAGCCGACCCGGAACTGGCAAAGAAAAAGACGCACATTGAACTGCGGAGCGCCGAAATTCCTAGCCTCCTCAATCTGCCGGCAGGATGTACTTTTCATCCGCGCTGCCCTTACATCGCCGAGGGCGAGTGCGACACTATGGTGCCACCGTTGGAACGAATCTCCGAAGGGGGCAGCGTAGCCTGTCCCGTCCGCATGTCGGAGCCAACCCAATTAATATGAAGCTATTGGACGCAGACCGCTTTCCCTCTTCGGATGCGGTATGGGTCCCGATATAGTGAGTCCGAATTCAGATGGACCCCTTTCTTGGTAGAGCAGCTTTTCACCTTGGGTTCTACATTGCGTTTGTCGCCGGCGCCCTCCTGCTTTTTCTGGATAAAGGGACCGCAGAATATGTGATAACCCAGTTTACTCTCGGTATTGGGCTGATCTATCTACTCTTGGTTGTGATTCTTGTACAGTGGGGGAAACGAAGGGAACGGTGATCCAAGCCCGCTGGCGCGCCATGCGCGTTACCGTGCGCGGACCCGCCCCTTATCCCCCTAAATCCACACTTTCTCAGTTATCCTATGGAGGATTACGAATGAACCGAAAAATCTTACTCGCACTTGCCTTGATCGCGGCGCTTATCATCAGCGCATGCGGCGCGCCCGCGGCCGACACCGGCGGCGGCGAGGCAGCTCCGGCAGCGCAGGAAGAGGCTGCGCCGGCCGATGCAGAAGGTAGCGGCGTCGCCGAGTTCCATCCGGCCTGGCCCTATGCGCCGCCTCCCACCGGCCACTTCAACACCTGGGTCACCAATGGCATGACCCTCGGCATCTATCGCGCCCTCATGGAACCGCCGTTGTTTATGTTCCTTTGGGCCGACGGCAGCTGGATGCCGGTAGCCGGTGAGGCCTGGGAATGGGTCGATGACGTCACCTTGCGCGTCAGCCTGATTCAGGGCGCGAACTGGAGCGACGGCAGCGCCTTCACCTCGCAGGACGTGGTCGATACCTTCTCCATCTCCCGTCTGCTGAGCCAGACCGTCTGGCGCTTCCTGGACGACGTGCAGGCCGTTGATGATCACACGGTCGACTTCGTTCTCAGCGGACCGTCCACGACCGTGCCCCGCCGCGTGCTGCGAGAGATACACATCACGGCCTCTTCAGTCTATGGCGACTTTGCCCAGCGCACCCGCGATCTGGTCGAGGCCGGCATGACAAACGAGGACGACGATTGGAAGCAGCTGCTGCAGGAGTTCAATGAACTGCGACCTGATGAGATGGTCGTTCTGGGGCCGTACGCGATCGACCCGGCCAGCATCACCGAATCCCAGATGATCCTCAACAAGGTTGAGACCTCCTACTGGGCCGACACGGTGCGCTTCGACCGGATGGTCAACTACAACGGTGAGACACCGGTCGTAACGCCGCTCGTCCTCTCCGGCGATGTCGACTATGCCACGCACGGCTTCCCGCCAGCCACAGAGCGCGAGTTCATGTCTCTGGGTTACCGCATCATTCGAGCCCCGATTTACAGCGGCCCGGCCCTGTACTTCAACCACACAATTCATCCTTTCCAGATGAAGGAAGTTCGGCAGGCGCTGGCTTATGCCATCAACTTTGAAGAGAATGCCTTCATCTCGCTGGCCGAATCGGGCATAGCGCAAGAATGCATGTGTGGATTCTCCGACAACATTGCGCCTCTGTGGCTAAGTGATGATACGCGCGCCAACCTGAATCCGTATACGCAGGATCTGGAGAAGGCCGAGCAGATGTTGCTCGACATCGGCTTCAGCCGTGATGACGACGGTGTCTGGCTCGACGACACTGGCGCACGCATGGAATGGAATCTGACCGCGCCGGCCGAGTACTCCGACTGGTCTGCCGCAGCTGAAAACGCGGCCGAACAGCTGACTGCCTTCGGCTTCAAGACCAGCTTCCGCGGCGTGAACTTCCAGCAGCATCCGATCGACATCAACGAGGGCAAATTCGAGTTGGCGATTCGCGGTTGGGGCGCAGGCAACCCCCACCCGTCCTTCTCCTACGAGAATGACTTCAGCACCCATAACGCGGCCGCGACCGGCGTAGGCGCATCGGGCGCCGGCAGCATCGAGCTGCCCGGTATGTCCTTCGACCTGAACGTCAGCACCGACAGCGTTGGCGACGTCGACCTGTGGGCCCTGACAAAAGATGCCGGTTCCGGCGGTGACGCCGCCATGCAGATCGCTGCACTGGATCAGATCGCCATGGCCTACAACGAGCTGCTGCCGCAGATTCCTCTGTGGGAACGCTATGGCAACAACCCGGTCCCCAGCCGCTTTGCCAGCGGATGGCTGCCGGAGGGCGACCCGATCTACGTCAACAGCCCCTATGCCGATTCCTTTGTTGTGATTCAAATCCTGACTGGCCAGCTTGGCCCGGCAGAATAGACGAAACGGCGAAGCGAGCCGCATCGTGAATTGACAACAGGAAGGGCCGGCACACCTGTGTCGGCCCTTCTCTTTCTAACTAGGCGAATTCAAAAGCCGGTCTAACAGACAGGCGGGCACGAAGCCTGCACCACCAGTGAGGGCAGCATGAATACCAATTTGACCCAGGAACAGATCGACTTCTATCAGGAAAATGGCTTCGTCGTCCAGCACGACTTCCTCACTCCGGACGAACTCGAATCCTGGCGGCAGGCCGTGGATGGAGCAGTGCGTCAGCGCGGCAAGCAACGTATGATTCACCAGGAAGTAGACGAAGACCGTGAAGAAACCTACTACGACTATGTCTTTGTCCAGCGAGTGAACCTGTGGCAGGACAATTCAGACGTGCGGCGGCTGCTCCTGGACCCGCGCCTGGGCAAAATGGCCGCAAATCTGGCCGGCGTCGACGGCGTCCGCCTCTGGCATGACCAGGCGTTGATCAAACAGCCGTGGGCCAACCCCACCGGTTGGCATCTCGACAACCCCTTCTGGTCCTACTCGTCACGTGAGACACTCAGCCTCTGGGTCGCCTTGGATGATGCCACGCTGCAGAACGGCTGTCTCTACTTCCTGCCCGGCAGCCATAAGACGGCTACGTTCGAAAACGTCAGTATCGGCGAAAACATCGGCGACATCTTTCGCGTCTACCCACAGTGGAAAGAGATAATGGCGGCCCCCGCCGAGATGAAAGCAGGTTCCGCCTCCTTTCATAATGGTTTAATTGCCCACGGCGCCGGCGCCAATATGACCCCTGGCTGGCGCCGTGCCATGACCTGCGGCTTCATGCCCGACGGTTGCACCTTCAACGGTATACAGAACATCTTGACCGATGAACAGTTCGCCAGTTACGAGATCGGTGACCTGCTCGAAGACGACCGGCAGAACCCCCTCGTCTACCATCGGTCCAAGCCTTACAAGGAGAAACTGGCCGAGCGATTCGCTTAAGTGTAGCAGACAGGGAGTTACAGTTGGCGGCTTCGGCCCAGCCTGGAACGTCCTGATCCTCGCTCCCACATCCTTTTGCAACGCTGCCATATTGAGATTTCTGTGATTGCCGGGGCCCGAAATCGTGGACGCAGTGCCGAGAAAGTATCAACGTGGTTAGACCTTCGATCACGCGGAGAGAAAATCTGAAGGCGAAGGGGATCAGTTGCAAATCCGTGAATTGCCAGCTATTCGTCCTTCCTTTATCGACAAAGGACGGAGAGTGAGAGTTAACGAAACTGGACGAAACTGGACAAAACTGTTCAACAAACTTTTTTTTTGGGTAGACTTAGGTCGACTTAGGTCGACATGGGTCGACTTGGCCCGACCCGGATCCGGACAAATGCAACGGTTTTGAACAGCACCCGGTGATGACGGCTGAACGAAGTAGGAGTGCCTCTTGTGCGCGCCATTCGATAGCTAATCTGGCGTCCGATCTTAGACGCGATTGCGCCGGTCTCAAGAAGCCGTCATTCTCGCAACTGCATATATTGAAGAGGAAGGTGGGCATCCGATTACAAGTGACTTGCCTCCAATCGATCAGACCATAATCCACAAAAGAGTGCGACGTAACGAATTCAAAGTCTGGCAAGACCAGGGAAACGCTTCCCCTTAGTCCGCCCTGGTCCGCCTCACTCACCCAATTCCGACTGAATCCTGTGCGACTGCAATGAATCGCGCAAGTATCTCGCGAGGCCGTCTGAATTGATTGACGAGAGTCCCTTCCAGGCAATTTTAGCCTCCGATTCTTAGTACGATTGTCGTTGGTACTTTCATTATGCCGATTGACAGTTTTCTCCTGCTATGCTAGCATTCCGGTCAATCTTGAAATCCCAACAGCAGCCCTTAGACTATACGAATCCGCTCCACTTTGAGGAGGATGCTTCGTGCTGAACGTAGCGATTATTGGATTGGGCAATATCGGTAGAACGCACGCCGGCGTCTACCAGGCCAGCGAACGTGCACAGTTGTTAGCAGTCTGTGATATGGACAAGAGCATTGCCGACGCGGCCGCAGAGCGCTTCGGCCTTCCGGCCTATTACAGCATACCGGAACTGCTCGACGCGGTTGATTTGGATGCAGTCAGTGTCACCACCGCCGGCCCCGAAAACGGCGGCCATCACTACGAACCAGTAATGCAATGCTTCGATGCAGGGCTGCATGTATTATGCGAAAAACCGATTTCCAACAACATCGAACATGCCCGCGCAATGGCGGCCAAGGCCGACGAGACCGGCCTCTATTTCGGCATCAACCTCAACCACCGCTTCGTGCCGCCGGCTGCCAAAGCCAAGCAGTGGGTGGATGAGGGCAAGCTGGGCGATCTGCTGCTTATGAACATGACGATGTGGATCGGCAACCCTAACGACACGTCGCCCTGGTTCCATATTCGCGCTCTCCACCCCCACAGCCTCGACATCATGCGCTACTTCTGTGGCGACGTAAAGCGCGTCCACGCCTTCTTCAACCAGGCGCCTGGACGTGTCTGCTACTCCAATGCCCAGGTAAACCTGGAGTTTGCCAATGGTGTCGTTGGTCATCTGACGGGTAGTTACGATACAAATCCCCGGCACAACCTGGAACGCTGCGAAGTGATGGGGACTGCCGGCCGCTTCGTGCTCGACAACCTGTACCAGGAATTGACACTATACCCCCGCCAGAGCGACGAACTGACCGTCGTGCGCAACAGCATTATGGGCGGCCTCAGCGGCTTCGACGCCACCTTCACCAACCGCATCAACCGCTGGATTGAGCAGGTGGACGACGGCGCGCCGCGTGATGAAATCGAGGCCTCAGGTCGCGAAGGGCTGGCCGTGCAGGAGATTATCGAGGCCGCCATCCGCTCGCACCATAGCGGAAAGGCAGAAGACGTGCCTGCCGTCTGACGATTCGTTGCGAGGATGAACAATGGACCAGCACTCTCCTGAAATCCAGCTGCAGCTCGATCAGCTAAACCGCGAAGGTTTCATCTTAATTCCCAACGCGCTGCCCCCTGAGAGGGTGGAACAGTGGAAGACCGTGCTTTACGCTCTCTACGATCTCGGCGCCTACGAAATCAGCAACGGCGTAGGCAATGTTGCATTCGAGAAGCTGCTCGCCCTGGAACCCCAGTTGTCAGGCGAGCTGATTGGACACGAGAGCGTCGCCCCCTACCTGCACGCCGTTATGGGAAAGCAGTGCCAGCTGCGCAGTCTGCGCGCCCACGTCAACCCGGCGGAGTACCTGCAGGAATGGCACATGGATTTCTCCGACTATTACTACCAGACGGAGAAATCCGAAGCCAAGAATCCAATGCTTGGCCTTTGCCTGAACTCCACATTCTATTTGACCGACAACACACCCGACCGAGCACGCCTGACCTTCGTCAAGAACTGCTTCGACCGGCCCGTTCCTGAGGACCTGATCCCATTCCTGCGCTATACCGAGGATCGTAACGATCCCTTCCAGAGCTGGTGCGACCAGCAAGACTTGGCTCATTTGTATCCGATGGCGGGTGACGCGGTCGTATTCTACAGCCACATTCCTCACCAGGGCGCAAAGATGGGACCGGATCCGGAAGGCGAGATTCGCGCCAATATCGTCCTTCACTACCAGCAGAATCCGATGTTTCCCGGCATCAAGTTTGTCAGCAATCCCCAGTTCACCTTGGACACGCTCGGTTACGAAGGTACCTTTCCTTTTGCGGAGGATTGATCACAAACATTCCACTGGCCTGCTTCGGCCTCTTGCGACATAGAGCGAAGAGCACGAAATCGTAATCATTGCAGCCACAACGAAAGGAAAAAGTCAATGAAACTTTACCGAACCGGTCTCGGCCTGCTCCTGCTGTTGGCGCTGGTCATCCTGGCAGCTTGCGGCGCGCCCGCAGACAGCGGGATGGCTGGAGATTCGCCCGCCGCCGAAGAAGCGGCGCCCGCTGATGAAGAGGTCGTCGAGATCGAGGAATCCGAAGAAGAAGCAATGGAGATGAGCGGCGAAGTCGTCATCAGCATCGCTTCGAACGACGTGCAGACCTACCAGGCGATTGCCGATGCCTACATGGAGATGCACCCGGATGTCGACGTTCTGGTCGAGCTTAAGCCGCCGGGCGTGGACGCCTATCTCCAGTGGATTCGCTCCCAATTCACCTCGGAAGTGCCGCGCGTCTCGCTGATCGAGTCGCCCCACTTGCGGGAATTCGCCCAGGAAGGCCGCCTGGTCGACTGGGGACAGTACCTCAACAAAGTGAATCCCTACACGGGCGAAAAATGGGTGGAAAGCTTCGAAGAGTGGGGCTTGAACCTGGTGCGCGACCCTAATACCGGCCAGATGTTCACCATGCCTTACCAGTCGGTCCAGACCTTCTGGATCTACAACAAGGTTCACTTTGAACAGGCCGGCATCACCGATGTCCCGCCGCGCCCCACCTGGGATCAGTTTGTCGAGTGGAACGAGAAGCTGCGCGACGCCGGCCTCATCCCCATCGCCATTGAAGGTACAACTGAGCAGATTTGGGGCGGCGGCCGCATGCCCTGGCTGATGCGCTCGGCAATGGACCAGTACCACCGCGACGACCTCCAGATCATCCAGTGCCAGGAAGGCGACTGGTGCTTCCGCGAGGGGATCGACGACACGTGGTCATACGATCCCACCGACGTGCGCAACGATGACCCCGACCGCGTCTCCGTCAATATCGCCCGTCACCTCCAGGCATTGCGCGAAGGCGATATCAACTTCAACAACGAGTGCACCGTCGAAATGATGACCCAGGTCGGGCGCATCTTCAAGACGGCGAACGGCTTTGTACCCGAAGGTTGGACCGGCATGACCGATGCTTACCCGCTCTTCCTGACCCAGAGAGCTGCCATGCGCATGGTGCACGGCGGTATCTACACCAGCTTGCCCAAGGACATCCGCTCGCTGGCACAGGGTGAGTACGGTGGTCAGGCTGAAGTAACCGAAGAGGATTCGGCCGCAGCCGTCGAGTTCGAATACGGGCGCTTTGCCTTCCCCACGATCGAAGGACCCTGCGTACAGGGCACCGCCCGCGCCAACGAATTGACCTCTGGCTACCTGGCCTTGCCGCTCAAGGACCGCGCCCAGAACGATCTCGAAGTCGACTTTGTCATGTTCTGGACAAGTCCGCAGGGGATGCAGATCTTCCTCGAGAACAAACTGGATACCGAGAACCTCCAGGGTGGCATCGCTGGTCCGCCTCTGATCAAGAACGTTTCGCTGCCGGGGAAATGGGAGGAGATTTTCGCCCAGAGCGTCTTCATCGGCAACTATGAAAAGCCCGGCGCGCCAGGCGACGCTGTCGCCCGCGGCTTCTTCAAATATGAAGAAACCAAACGCGAATGGTCGATCATGGTTCAGGAATTCTTTGAAGGCAAGCTGACGGCCGAAGAGTTCGCCGCCGGCTATCAGTCTCTGCTCGAAGACAACTTTGATGGTCTGTTGGAATTCCTCAACCTGACGCACGAAGACCTGGACAGCCCTGAAAAACGACCGCCGGGTTGGGTCGCTGCTGGACCGTACTAACAGACAGAGTCCGCCGTCCTTCTCGGACGACGGCTAGATGTCCAGCTTACGCTAACGACTAACTATGGCGTCTTCCTTGTATCGCGTACGGGCGAAAGCTCGTTCACAATATGGTGCACCAGACATGCCGCTCCTGCACAGGAGCGGCATGTCGTGTTGGCGTTCAGCCAGTAGCGCCATCCGCCTCAGACCGGCAGTATGCAGCATAGCCCTCGCCATAGCCCTCGCCACTTCCCTCTTGTTGGGCCTGGCTCTGCCTCTTGCCGCACAGTCCCCTGATGGTCAGCTATGGGGTCAAGACACTGCAAACCGCATACAGGCGCTTGCTCTCACGGCAGACGGCGGCCGCGTGGTTATTGGCAGCCGTGATAATACACTGCGAGTGCTAGACAGTTCAGGAGAATTAATCGGGCAATTCGAAGCCGAAAATAGTATTTCCGGGGTGGACATCTCACCAGACGGGCAGTGGCTGGCGGTGGCATCAGAGGATCGCTTCGTCTACCTGCTCGACGGGGACGGCAATGCACTATGGAAGCACAAGGCTTCCCGGCCGATGAACAATGCGGCAGTCGCCAGTGACGGCTCACTCGTCGCCGCAACATCCGATGATCTGACCGTCTATGTCCTTGACGGTGAGGGAAACATCGTCTGGCAGGAAGTGTTGGGCATCGGTGTAGAGGCAGTTGACATTTACGGCAGTGGCGAACAGGCACGCGTCGTAGTTGGCTCCAGTGACGGGCTGATCACCATCTACAGCCGCACTGGCAAGGCGCTGCTACAGGCCGGTCTTGACTACAGCGTGCAGTCCGTTTCGGTGACGCCGAACGGCGCCCGCATTCTGGCGGGTACGGAAGACGGCACTGCAATCCTTCTGAATGGCGCCAATGGAGATGAAATCTGGCGCTTTGAGGCCGAGGATACAATAGTCGGCGTAGCGCTTGCCGCCGACAGCTCCACCGCCCTTGTCGGCTCGGAGGACGGCAGCGCCTATCTTTTAGCAGGCGATGGCACACTCACGCACCGCTTCAGGCAAGACGATGATGTGTTGAGCGTCGCTTTGGCTGGGGATGGCAGCCGCTTGGCCATCGGAACCATCGCCGGCGCCGCCCGCTATTACGACCGGGCCGCGGCCGTAGCTGGAGCCGCCCAGTCGACAGCCCAACGTCAGAGACTCATTTTCATTCTGGTAGGCGTATTCGCGCTGCTGATTCTGTTGGCCACATGGGCCGCCCGCAACACCGCCTCCGGCCAGTTGATCTACCAACGCAGCGCCGCTGGACCCATTGGCCTCCTGCAAACCATGTGGAGGGCGCGGCTTTCCTACCTGTTGATCCTGCCGACATTGCTCCTACTGCTGACCTTTAACTACTATCCTGCCTTCTCCGGCCTTTATCATGCATTCACCAAATGGAGTCCCGGTGTCAGCACGGAATGGGTGGGGTTTGCCAATTTTGAATTCCTGTTGGAAGATCGCTTTTTCCTCTCCGGCTTCCGCAACGCCGGCATCCTGGTCGTTGTCTCGATCATTAAGACAATGACTTTTCCGCTGTTGGTAGCAGAATTCATCTTCAATGTGCGTAACAAGTTCTCACAGTATTGGTTCCGAACCCTCTTCGTCGTGCCCATCGTTCTGCCGGCAGTGGTCGAGATCCTGGTCTGGAACAACATCTACGATCCCGCCATCGGCCTCCTCAACGAAAGCCTTAAACTCTTCGGCTTGGAAAACCTGACACGGGTATGGTACGGAGATGCCAGCGTATCTCTGGGCGCCATTATCTTTATCGGCGTGCCCTGGGTAAACGCATTCGCACTGCTCATATTTTATGGCGGCCTCATCTCAATTTCCAACGAGATTATCGACGCCAGTCTCGTCGACGGAGCCAGCACCTGGCGCCGCTTCTGGACTATCGACCTGCCCCTGCTCATGGGCCAGATCAAGCTGCTCCTGATTCTCAATTTCATCAATGCTGTGCAGACATTCGAGCTTGTCTTCCTGACAACAGGCGGCGGCCCTGGCGCAGCCACCTACACACCTGCGCTGGAACTCTACTACCTGGCAATGCGCATGGACCGCATGGGAGTAGCTTCGGCCATCGGCATGATTCTCTTCTTGATAATTCTTGCGGGCACGATCATTAATATGCGATACGTCCGTTCCTCCACCGAATATGAGGCCTGAAATGGTATCGGCACAGGGACAAAAAGAGTCGGAACAGCCTCTTCCGGTCACAGGGGACAACCAAAGCGGCGAAACCGAAGGGGGGAGCATGTACGCGTCGACCTCCCTCTTCAGAGCCCCCAAGTTTAACGCCGGGCAAATTATCCTGTATGCCATATTGATCATACTGCTTTTTATCACGTTCATCCCTATCCTCTACCTGATTGTGCTCGCTCTTAAGGACAACGGCCAGATCTACGGACGATTCTGGTCCCTGCCCAATCCATATCGCTGGGTAAATTTCACTCTGGGCTCCCTTGCGATCTGGCGGTCAATCCTCAACTCCATTCTGACTTCCGGCACCTCCACCACGGCAACAGTTGTGCTCGCCAGTCTGAGCGGCTACGTTTTCGCCCGCCACCGTTTCCCAGGCAAGGAGATGCTTTATACAGGAATCCTCGCCCTGCTGATGATTCCTCCCATTCTGACGCTCATCCCCGCCTATGTGCTTATCCTCAATATGGGGCTGGAGAACACCTACTGGGCGCTGATTCTGCCGTGGACATCGGGCGGGCAGGTGTTCGCCCTGCTGCTCTGCCGCAGCTTTTTCGCTACTCTGCCGGAGGAGTTTTTCGACGCCGCCCGCATCGACGGCGCCAGCGAACTGCAGAGCTTCATACGGATCGCGGTGCCGCTTTCCGCGCCAATTCTCGTGACGGTCGCGGTCGTCAGGCTCGTGACGACATACAACCAGTTCATGTGGCCCTTGGTCGTCATCTCCAGCCCGAAACGCCAGGTCGTGGCCGTGGCCTTGACCCAGTTTACCTCCGAAATCGGCGTAACCGACCTCGGCCCGCAGATGGCCGGCTACATCCTGGCCGCCATTCCCCTTATCGTCCTGTTTTCATTCGGCATGAGACACTATGTGCGCGGCCTGACCGCCGGCGGCTTGAAAGCCTGACCTCTCAGTCCCGTCACCCACTAAACTCCGAGGAAATCCCATGGATAAGGTACGTATCGGCGTGTTAAGCCACGCCCACGGTCACAGCAACGCCTACTGCCGCGTGATGCAGGACTTCGACGACGTCGAACTGGTTTCTTGCTGGGACGACAACGAGCAGCGAGGACGCGAAGCTGCCGCCGCGTTCGGCATGGAGTTCCGCGCCGACGCCGAGGCCGTCTCCGACGACCCCAATATCGACGCCATCATCGTTGCAACCGAGACAAATCGTCATGCCCAGTATGTAGAACTGGCCGCCGCGGCCGGCAAGGCGATCCTCTGCCAGAAGCCGCTGGCAACAACGCTCGACGACTGCGATCATATCATCGAAACCGTTCGCCGCACCGGCGTAAAGTTCAGCGTCGCCTTCCAGATGCGGCAGGACCCGGTCAATCGCAAGATCAAAGAACTGGTTGACGCGAAAGCAGTTGGCGAAATTGCAGTTGTGCGGCGCCGGCACTGTATTAACGTACTCAACAACGAGGCCTTTTTCACCGGTCCCTCCCGTTGGCACGTCGATCCCGTTTCTAACGTCGGCATGTTCTTCGACGACGCCATTCACGCGGCCGACTGGTTCTACTGGACGTTTGGCCCAGCCAAGCGGGTCATGGCCGAAATAGACAACATCGTTTCGAATGTTGCTCCTGACGACAACGGGATCGCTCTGTTCCGTTTCGAGAGCGGCGCTTTGGGCACCCTGTTCAATGGCTCCACCACGGTTGCCGGCGTCAACACGACCGAGATCTATGGCGCCGAAGGCACTATCATTCAGGACTACGGCGACGCCGTGTCCACTCTACCGCCGCGCCCGCCAGGCGTCGCCCCATTGCGCATGATCCGACAAGGCGACAGCGACTGGGAAGAGTTTCATCTGCCGATCCCAGCCAGCCAGGGAGAACGCATCGCGGGCGTACCGCGGCCATTTATCGATTACGTGCGCGGGTTAAGCGATGAGCACGTCAGCGCCGAGGAAGGGCGCAAGTCAGTGGAAATGATATTAGGGGCGTATCAATCAGCGCGAGAGGGCAGGCGGATCTCTCTCTAGTGGCCGCGCCGCGAATTGCGGTCCTCAAATCAGGGGCAGAAGTGTTTTCGCCGTCTCTTCAACCAACCAGCTGTAGAACTCCTCCGACAGCACGCCGCTGCCGTGGTCCTGGATGAATTGCAGCTGTTCTGGTGTCAGTTCCTGCTCCGCGGCCGCAACTGCATTCCGGTATGGATTTGCCGGCGTTCTATCCAGCGGCGCCACAAACTCCACCGTCACCGCGCCGTCGTAACCAATCTCCTTCAAGGTTCCAATGATCAGGGGCCAGTCCAGCGAGCCCATACCGCAGGCCATGCGGTTGTTATCAGCCACATGAAAATCAACCAGGCGCTCCTTCGAACTTTTGATCGCCTCGATCATGTCGGCCTCTTCAATGTTGAGGTGGAACGTGTCGATGCATACACCGCAGTCCGGCCCTACCTCCTCAGCCAGCAGCATGGCCTGGTCGGCCCGGTTCAGGAAATTGGTCTCGAAACGGTTGAGCGGCTCCAGCGCCATGCGTATTCCTTCCTTCTGTGCATGGACATAGACTTCCTTCAAGCTCTCCACAGCCCAGGCCCACTCCTGCTCCGGCGTGTCCATCGCAGCCACCTTGCCCACCTGCGACGGCACAATAGTCATTTCGTAGCCGTCCAACTCCTTCACCATCGTGATGCATTCATTGAGGTAGGTGATTGAAGTTGCGCGCACAGCCTCGTCCGCGTGGATCAGATCCCGACCTTCGAACATCAGAGAGACCGCACCCCAACAGGCGATTCCGTTATCGGCCAGTTGCTTGCGCAGCTCCTTCGTATCGAAAACCTCCGGCTCGCCGCTGATTTCGATGCTTTTGTAACCGTAACGTGCCAACCGTCTGATGGTTACATCGATCGGTTCGGCGCGCATCCAGTTGTGCATTGACAGATGCATGGGTGCTCTCCTGTGAGTACTGTCCGCTAACTAAATCCTGCCCTGAAAACCGCCCTGGGCAGCCTAACCTGACGTCGGCTCAGGCCCCTTACCAACCCAATTGATTTCGAGACCCGCCTGCGTCAGCAATACTGTGCTCAGGTCGCCCACATGCTGCTGCAAATGACGGATGTTGTAAATCTGAAGTTCCATTTTGTCGAAGGGCAGCCAGTGGAAACCCGACGGTGCAGCCAGATCGATCGTCGGTACCGTGCGATCCACATGCGATCGCAAATGGTCGATATAGGCCAGAATCTCCTCTCGATTGTAAGGCTGATCGGCTGTGGGCTGTGGCGTATGCGGCGGCACCGGCAAGGGCCCAAGAAAATGATACCCTTCCCTCGCCTCTTCCCACGGCGTCAACTCCTCCTCGGACGGCTGCAGATAGAGATCCACGTAGAAGAGTGCATGGTACGCAACACGCCAGAACGGGTTTACCTGCCCGGGGACATCCCAAAGATCGTCAGGGCATGTACGCACCGTCTGCTCCATCATTGACAGGGCGGCGTGGAACTGGGAGGCGACCGTCTTATGTACATCCATATCTTCTTATCCTTTCAGAACCAACTGTGTTATTGCGTGAATCGAAGGCTGCCTGGACCACGTGGACTTTCTGGAGCAGCCCCCGTCGAGGACTACTGACATTGTAAATAGAGGCCATTTCTCTGTCAATGATACGAGTGCGAAAGGGGCATCCCACAATGGGGGTGAACTCTCGTATGCCTCAGGTGACGACTGCGCCACTTCCAACCTGCATATACAATCTCAGGCATTCTGCGTGGCTGGTGTCCCCCGAGCTTTTTATGGGCGGTCGGCCGCAAGCGGCCTCCCTTGTGCAGGGGCTGCGCCCCCGCAACGCCCCCCTACAAAACCATCGCCCACCG
>MPML01000025.1 GCA_002238445.1 Caldilineaceae bacterium bin5 | reverse complement strand
ACCGGATCAGACCGCACAGCTCTCTGGGCTACCGGCCGCCGGCGCCTGAGGCCCTCTTGCCTGCCGACCCTGTCCCCTTGCTTGAAGGACTAACATAACAAGTGGTACAAACGTCGGGGGCAGGTCAGAGGACGCAAAGCAGCGGGCATTGGACGACGAGATTCAGGTTCTGTCTAAGCCGACGACTGAAGCTGGACTGGCTGCCCGTTACGAAGATCTATATGATGCAGTATGCAGTATGCCCTCGAAAACAGACGTTGATGTTGAGCCCGTCCTTCGAAACTATCTGAGTAATTACATACACGCACTGCAACAGATAGTGATAAACAATCCAGAGTGGCAACTGAGTCAGGTACAGACACGGTTGAATACGAGTCAACCGGAGGCGACTACTGTTTTCAGCGTTCAGACATTTGAACGTTACGACAGTGACCGATTCGAAGCTCTCATTGAAATCACAGAAATGCTAGGCCAGCATAGGAGAGCGGTAAGAGTGAGTGAACGTACCAACGCGGGAATGGGGTACTTTCAGATCGAGCCATGCGCAGTTACTAACTCGAGGGCACTATGACCATCAACGACAAACGCCTCATCGAAGTCGCCTTCCCCCTCAAGCAGACCTCGCTCGACTCCGTGCATGAGAAGAACGTGCGGCATGGGCACATTTCTACGCTGCACATCTGGCCGGCGCGTAGGCCGCTGGCCGCTTCGCGCGCGGCGTTGATCGCGACGCTGCTGCCGGACCCGGGCGATGCGGAGAGGCGCAAGGAGATTCTGGAGCGGATGGCGGGACGCGTGAGGGAGAAGACCGAGCGGCGGCGGGTCAACGGGCGCCAAGTTGAGAAGGTGAAGGAGGAGACGGTCGGAGGCATACTTCACTGGGGGCGGGAGAACGGTCCGGACCTGCAGTGGTTCCGGGACGAGATCCGCAGGTCCTACGGGGGGCGTGCGCCCAAGGTGCTGGACCCGTTTGCGGGTGGTGGCGCGATCCCACTCGAGGCCATGCGTTTGGGTTGTGAGGTTACGGCCATGGACATCAACCCGGTCGCCTGGTTCATCCTCAAATGCACGCTTGAATATCCGCAGAAGCTGGCCGGTCAGACGCGGCCGCTGCCGGAGTTTGCGCTGCGCGACGGCGAGTTCATGGAGAGCTTCTTCAAAGCCAGGGGCTTCAAGGGCGCGTCACTGCGAACCATGCTGGAGCGGCTCGGACATGGGGAGGGTGAGACGCAGCTGAACTACCTGAGCCAGGAGGATCCGATCTTCGAGGCCGATCTTGCGTGGCAGGTGCGGGCCTGGGGATGCTGGGTGCTGGCCAGGGCGCGCAAGCAGCTGGCATCCTACTACCCGACTTACGCCGAATACGTGCCGCTGGCGTCCGACAGCGAAGACAGTAGCCCGCCTCCCATGCAATTGCTGGAGGTCGACGCAGAGGGTGTAGCGCAAATCGATCCGCTCAACGCTGCTTTCGACGCAGACTATCTCAAGGACCCGCGCAACCGGCGCTGGATCGCCAAGCCGACGGTTGCTTACCTGTGGGCGCGCACGGTGAAATGCAAGCAGTGCCGCGCTACGTTGCCCCTGCTCAAAACACGCTGGCTGTGCAAGAAGGAGCGCAAGCGTGTGTTGCTGACGATGGAGCCGAAGGCCGACGGAACCGGTGTCGTCTTTGGGGTGGAGGCGGACGTGCCGCGCGTTGGCGGCAACGCGGCGCAGCGCCGCGAACACGACAGGCGCGCCGGCGGGGGCACAATGTCGCGGGCCGGCGCAACCTGCCCCTGTTGCGGCGTGATCATGACGATGGAGGATATCCGTTTGGAGGGACAGGCGGGGCGGCTGGGCGCGGTGATGACCGCGGTTGTGGTGGATGGCCGGGAGGGAAAGGAGTACCGGCTACCCACAGAACATGAACGGTCGGTGGCGGAAGTGCCGGAGGAGGAGCTGGAGGCGTTGTATGATGAGATTCCATTTGGTCTGCCGAAAGAATCGCTTCCGAGCAAAGAAGCCCCTGGAATACGTGTCCCACTCTACGGACTCGACACGTGGCGCAAGTTGTTTACAAATCGGCAACTCCTGGCACTAGGAGAGTTCGTTAGTGCCTTGCGTGCCATGCCGAGGGAACTCGACAGCTATCCCGCCGATTGGGCAGAGTCCATTGTTGCCATGTGCGCCCCCATAATCAGCCGTATGGCAGATCGAGGAAGTGCACTGGCGACATGGACCAATGATCGCGAGACAATCAGAAGTACTTTCGCCCGATTTGCATTGCCGATTGTATGGGATTTCGCCGAGTACGCGCCTTTGTCCGACACTACGGGAGGCTTTATCCAATCGATAGACTGGGTTTATAAGGTTTGTGAACACCTGCAACAGAGCGTCGAAACGGCTAGCGTCGGGAGAAGCATCTGCGAGTCAGCAGTTTCCTGCTCAGTCAACACCGCTGACCTGATCCTGACCGACCCTCCATACTACGATGCGATTCCATATTCCGACTTGATGGATTTTTTCTATGTCTGGCTGAAGCGTTCGCTTCAGGGGCTGTCTCCCGAAATTGAGCATACCTTTTCCAGAAGTCTCGGACCAAAGTGGGATCACAACTCTGATGATGGCGAGCTGATAGACGACGCTAGCCGGTTTGGTGGTGACAGGGAACGATCGAAGCAAAATTACGAAGATGGCATGGCCCGCACGTTCCGTTCTTGTCATTCTGTGTTGAAGAGCGATGGTCTGCTTGTAATCGTTTTCGCAAACAAGCAGCCGGATGCCTGGGAAACACTGGTTGCTGCCCTGATTCGAGCAGGTTTTGTCGTTGACGGGTCGTGGCCAATACAAACAGAGATGGGGAACCGGAATCGAGCCATTGCTTCCGCCGCTCTGTCATCTTCAGTATGGATAGTCTGCAGGAAGCGTCTTCCAGGCCGTCCCGGGTGGGACAGCAGCGTGTTGCAGGAGATGCGGGAAAACATAACGCTGCAGCTGCACGACTTCTGGGACGCCGGCATTCGCGGGCCGGACTTCGTGTGGGCGGCGACGGGGCCGGCGCTGGAGGCGTTCAGCAAGTACCCGGTGGTCAAGAAGGCCAATAATCCTAACCAGCTGATGAGCGTCTCTGAATTCCTGCGCGAGGTGCGGCGCATGGTTGTTGATTTCGTGGTCGGTCGCGTGCTGTCTCGGGACGGTGAGGAGGCGGTGACGGGGCTGGACGACGTCACCACCTACTACCTGCTGCACCGCAATGACTTCGGCATAGGCGAGGCGCCGGTCGGCGGCTGTATCCTTTACGCGCTTTCCTGCAACCTTTCCGACGCGGCGCTGGTGAACCAGCATGACCTGCTGGCGAGGGGCAGAAAGCGCGGCGCCGGCGAAGAGGTTGAGCAGGACGGCAGCGGCGAGGGGGAAGGAGAAGAGAGTGGCGGCGGCGCCAAGGTCAAGCTGAAGCCCTGGAACCGGCGGACGGGACGCAATCTAGGAGTTGAAGGCCCGGGCGGGCGTCCTGTCCCGCTGATTGACCAGGTGCACAAGCTGATGCAGCTCTGGCGCGGCGGCGATCAGAGCAAGGTGAACAGTTACATTGACGAACGCGGGCTGCAGCGCAATGCGCTGTTTGCGCAGATCCTGCAGGCTTTAATTGAGCTGGCCGAGGCCGGGTCGGAAGAGCGCTCGATCCTGGAGGCGATCAGTAACCATGTTAAGGCCCGAGATCATGTGGCCCCGACGCGTCAGGGCCGGTTTGTTTTGGATTGACCTGGCATTACGACTGGGCGTTCACAGCAGACGGGATGTGGGCCTTGTCCTACCGTGTAGCAAATGGGGATTGCAAGATGGCCAAGATTCAGGGGTTCAGAGTAAGGAATTTCAAGGTGCTCAGGGATGTGCCCCTGGGCCGCCTGTGGAACCAACCCGAAGGCCAGCCGCTCACCGACATGACGGCGATTATCGGGAAAAACGGCGTTGGCAAGAGCGCCCTGTTCGATGCGTTCGGCTTTTTGTTCGATGCGCTGAACTCCGGCGTGGAGGTGGCCTGTGGTGCACGCGGGCGCGGCGGCTTCGAGAGGATACGGTCGCAAGGTGAAACCGGCCCTATCGAATTTGAAGTGTATTACAAAGAAGATGGCGAAGCCCAGCCGATCACTTACGAGGTCGCCATTGATGTGGACGAGTTCGGACAGCCTTATGTATTGCGAGAAGGGCTCTGGCAGAGGCCGATAGGCGTGTTCTACGAGCGCCCAGCTGTATATCTAATTTTCAGTGACGGCAAAGGTTTTGTATTCACCGGAGAAGAGGAAGGGATTGTAATCGACCCAAGCAAGGAGAAGATCGACTTTGAGAAACTGGTCGAGTTGAACATAGCGGAGGATTCGAGCGAGTCCGAAATCATCGAATTGGAGGACAGACGCAGACTGGGCATAGCCACGCTGGGCGCCTTGAAACAGCACCCGCGCATTGCCGCTTTCCGCCGCTTCATCGAGGGATGGTATCTCAGCTATTTCGCGCCGGACGCGGCGCGCGGCCTGCCGCTGGCCGGTCCCCAGCCGCATCTCAACATCCACGGCGATAACCTCGGCAATGTCGTCCAGTTCATGCAGCGCGAGCATGCCAAGCGCTTTGAGACGATTCTCCAAGGCATTGCCGAGAAGATACCCGGTATTGACCGGATCGATACGGAAAAGACAAGCGACGGGCGCCTGCTGCTCCGTTTCAACGACAGAGGCTTTGTAGATCCTTTCTATGCCCAGCAGATGTCGGACGGGACGCTGAAGGTCTTCGCCTATCTGTTGCTGCTTGAAGATCCGAAGCCGCCGCCGTTCCTGTGCATTGAAGAGCCTGAGAACGGTTTGTATCACAAGTTGCTGGAGACGCTGGTCGACGAGTTTCGGCAACATGCCAGCGGGCCCGGAGGCGGTTCGCAGGTCTTCGTCACGACGCATCAGCCCTATCTTGTGGACGCGCTCAACCCGGAGGAGGTCTGGATCCTGGAGAAGGGGGCGGACGGTTTTTCGACCATCCGCCGGGCCAGCGACGATCCTCTCGTCAAGAATCTGGTCGAGGAGGGGTTGCCGCTGGGCGGCCTCTGGTACAGCGACTATCTTGACGCGAGGTGAGCTGATGCACTTTGAAATCCTCGTTGAAGACCGATCCGGAAAGAGGGCGCTCGACGTTCTGATCCCGAAGATTATCGGCGCGCAAGATACATTCAGAGTGATCGGTTACAGAGGAATCGGTCGCATTCCCCCAAAGCTCATGCCCAAGACAAATGCCGAGCAACGCATTTTTCTCGACCAGCTTCCCAAGTTGCTCAGGGGGTACGGGCAGACATTCGCCAATTATCCCGCCAACTACCCGGCAGTGTTATTCGTGGTCTGCGATCTGGACGACAACTGTCTGAAGACATTTCGCCAGGAACTCCTCGCAGTCCTCCATGCGTGCAACCCAAGACCGGACACACGCTTCTGTATTGCTATCGAAGAAGGCGAGGCCTGGTTGCTCGGCGACATACACGCGATCAAAGCGGCGTATCCGCAGGCCAGGGACGCTGTCTTGAACGGTTACGCCAATGATTCGATATGCGGGACATGGGAGCTTCTGGCGGACGCTGTGTTCCCGGGCGGCTCAAGAGCGCTGAAGAGAAAGAAAGGGAAAGCGGTGGGCAGGGAAAAGTCGGTATGGGCGACGAAAATCTCCCCGCTGATGGATGTGGAGAACAACGCATCCCCCAGTTTCCAGTACTTTCGGGGGAAGCTGCGGGCGTTGATTTGAGAGTCGATGCTGAAACCATATTCGGGAGATCGACTGGCGAGACAACTATTCAATTGAATGTCTGATCATGCTTGACGACGATGGGCTCTGTTCTGTGTGTGCTGAAAGGCAGGTATTAAAATGTCGCTAAACAAGCAAGACATATGGGCGGATCTACGGTATGCCCTCGATGAACTGGAAAGACCGTCATTCGACGACACAAATGACCTTTTGGGTTATGTGGGAAACCTAGATGAACAACCTAAGAATGAATTCTTAGACAGACTTTTCTTGACTAGCGCTCCTTCCATAGCATACTCAAATGCTAAGGCACGGGCGAATACAAGAAACGCTCACGAAGCAATCGAGAAGGGCCTAAAGGCGATTCTGCTAGACGGCGGCCTGTCAGAGAAGCAGGTTCGTTCTCGCGGGCATGAACTACATCGACTATTGGCGGATGTTCAACAACACAACCCAACGGCATTCAATGAACTAGAGCGATGTTTCGACAGCGCCATACAATACCTAGGAGTCGTCACAAACATCCAGCGCAACACAAACATTGTTGATTATTTTCGGAAACATGGCAAAGCTGAAATCTTTGTAGCAAACAGGTACGCGAGTATCGAGGGTGGAAACAACACATACGGAGGAATGATTGGCCGTGTCTATCGTGAGATTCTACGTGCGCTATTGTCGCTCATATTCGGTTGGACTCCCAAAGACATAGGCTCTCGCATCGAAGAAGAAGCAAGAAAAGCGATATTGGCAGAGAGCAAACTTGATCCGGCATGGGACGCAGCGGAGTGGTTAATTCGGGGCCCCGTTCGCCCGCGACTAGAGGTCGTCGAAAACCTAAAGAACAATAAAGTACTTCATGCTGCGGTGCGGAGGTGTGCAAGGGAAACTAAGGATAGCGGTATTCAGCATTGGGCTGAGAGGCTCAGGCGCAATCTCATCGCTGCGAGAAGAAAGGCGCGAGCTGATCACCGGGTTGGGTAGAATTCGACATAATCGCCTATTGGAAAGGGACCGGCAAAGAGAAGTGGAGACAGATATCGAAAGACGAGCGAACAACGTACCGTTTCGGCAGCTATGCCCGTTTTGTCGAGCTGGCCGGGGAGATACGGCGGCGGCAGGACAATGATGATGCGTCGCTGTTGCCGCCTGTCGTCCCCCAAAGCAGTCCGATGAGAACAATGCAGTAGGGCCACTAAGAACATCATTTTGTCCGCGGAGGGACGCGGAGAGGCGCGGAGAACACCAAGGGCGTATCGAATTTTTTGTGCGTAGCCGCTCGCGAATCAGTCGCACTCTGCCCCCGGAAATCGCTGTTCAGACAAAGGTCGACGGGCCCTAATTCAGTCTGCATACAGAAGCAGAGGTTACCGCCATATCAACTCGCTCCGTATTCCTACCTAATGCTCCCAGGAAGGTAAGCGGAGATACCCCCCTTTCTATTCAACGTTATTGGACAAATTCCAGATACCAATGGGCCTGCGCACCCAGGCAGCTGCAGAAGATTCAGTTGTGTGCAAAGAGGACAAGATGAGCAAGAAACGCAGTTTGACACCCTGGCACGAGGTCGTAAGCCTGCGCGACGATCTGAAGAGCGGCGAGCTGTCGCTGGCCGTCTTTGCCGCCGATCTGTATGACGTGTTGCTGCAGAAGGGACAGCGCAAGGTCTACGAAGATCCGGCCGAGTTCTTCGCCCTGACCTACCCGACGTTGAACCTGCGCGAGCTGGTGCGGGACGTGGCGATGCGCCTGGCGGGCCGCAGCGACAAGGCCTATCGCAAGCTGTCGGTCACCTATGGCGGCGGCAAGACGCACACATTGATCACCTTGCGCCATCTTGTCCATGACCCTTCCACGCTGCCGGACCTGCCGGCCGTGCATGACTTCAAAGCGCATATCGACTTTCGGTTGCCGCACGCGCGGGTCGCCGCGCTCTGTTTCGACAAGATCGACTTTGAGCTGGGCGTAGAGACACCCGCGCCCGACGGGTCCACCAGGATGCTCAGGCATCCCTGGAGCGTTCTTGCCTATCAACTGGCTGGAGCCAACGGGTTGCGCATGATCAGTGCCAGTGGAAAAGATGAGGAGCGAGACACGCCGCCGGCGGAACCCCTGATCGTTGGTCTGTTATCGAAGCCGCAGGAGGAAGGGCTCTCCACGCTCGTACTCCTGGACGAAGCGTTGATGTATCTGCGGGCGCAGGTCGAGACCGAGCAATCGGCGCGCGGGCGCATGGTCGCCTTTTTTCAATATCTGACGCAGGCGGTCGTCAAGGTGGACCGCTGCGCGATGGTTGCCTCGTTGCTCGCCTCCGATCCCGGCAAGCACGACCGGTTGGGCAATGAGATCCTGCGCGAGGTGTCTGAAGTCTTCGGGCGCCAGACGGAGGAGGACGCCAGCCCGGTGAGCCGGGAGGATGTGTCCGAGGTCCTGCGGCGGCGCTTCTTCAAACCGGAGTCGATAAGTGACCCGGGTCGCTTCAGTTCGCACGTTACAGCGGTCGTAAGCAGCCTGGCTGCGCTCGATGCACAGACTAAGAAGGGGCGCAAGGCAACCGAGGATAGATATCTCAGAAGCTATCCCTTTCACCCTGATCTTACCGAAATCTTCTACAGCCGCTGGACCCAGATGGATGGATTCCAGCGTACGCGCGGGATCCTGCGCACCTTTGCGATCGCGTTGCGGGACGCGGAGAAGTGGGATACCAACCCCCTAGTAGGGCCGAACGTCTTTCTGAACAGGCCGGGGGAGGGGGAACTGGCCGAAGCGACCAGCGACCTGGCCGCCATCGCCACTGCCGAAGCAAGCGCCGGCGGCCACCAGGCGTGGCGGCCGATCCTCGAAGGCGAACTGGACAAAGCGCGGGCGATTCAATCGGACACGAGCGGCCTGAACGGTCGAGAGTTAGAACAGGCAGTCATTTCGGTCTTTCTCAGCTCTCAACCGGTCGGGCAGAAGGCGCAGACGCGGGCGTTGCTGCTGCTGCTGGGCACGATGAGGCCTGACAAGATCGAGTTGGAGAAGGCGCTGGTGCGCTGGACTTATCTGTCCTGGTTTCTGGATGAGGTGGAGATGGGCGCAGACAGAGGGGGCGGCGACGGCGCGGAGGATTTGCCCAAGGCCTGGCGGCTGGGGAACCGTCCCAATTTGCGGCAGATGCACGACGACGCGTGCCGGAACCGGGTCCCGCCCCAGCTGATCGAATCCCAGCTCATCGAGGCGATACGCAAAGAGAAATCTTTGACGGGCGGCGCGGCTGCGGCGGGCGCCCGGGTGCATACACTGCCACAGGCGCCCAGGGACGTGCAGGACGACGGCGAGTTTCATTTTGCCGTCCTCGGCCCCGGGGCCGCTTCGGAGTCCGGCAAGCCGAGCGCGGAGGCGATACGCTTCATCAAAGAGACGACGGCGGCGGACCGCCCGCGCGTCTATCGCAACGCTGTCGTTCTGGCTGTTCCCTCCAAGGATGGACTTGAGAGCGCCCGAGATCGCATTCGGCACCATCTTGGCTGGCAGGAGGTCGGTACGCAGCTCAAGGATCAGCCGATTGATCAGATCCGTGCGCAGATGCTTGTCGCGGAGACGCGGGCGGCCGGCGAGCGCATTTCAGACGGCATCAGGCAGGCCTATTCGATCGTTGTCACCGTCAACGAGGCCAATGATGTCCACGCTTTCCGGATCGCGGCGACCGGCGACCCGCTCTTCACGACCATCAAAGCCGACCGGCGCGCCCGCATCCAGGAGACGGCGATCAGCGCGGAGGCGATGATGCCGAACGGCCCCTATGACCTGTGGCGCGAGGGCGAGCCGGCGCGGCGCGTGAAAAACTTGGTGGGCGCCTTCGCTGAGAACGCCAGACTGCCTAAAATGCTACGCCATAAGGAGATTCTGGACACAGTTGTCCAAGGAATCGAGAGCGGAATCTGGGTGGGGCGCACAATGCGGCCCGACCGGACGTACAAGAGCTACTGGCGCACACGGATCGATGATAGCGTGATGCGTGAACCGAGCCTGGAGGTCTGTCTGCCGGTGTCGGCTACGCTTAGCGACCTCAAACCGGCGCTGCTTGCGTACGGTGTGCTCCCGGAGCTCTGGCAGGGGGATGAGATCAGCGTTCAGTCCGTGCACAGTTATTTCGCGGGCGAACGTGCCGTGCAGGTACCGATGGAGGGGTACGAGGATACGTTTTTCATTCCGGCGTGTGAGCCGGACCAGGTCAGTGAGGCTATTTCGCAGGCGGTCGCCCAGGGGTCAGTATGGATGACCAACGGTCCCGCTTCGATCCTGGGCGAACCGATCCCCGCCGGGGTACTTGCTCCGTCAGCCGTACTGAGACCGCCGTTGGAACCGATTGCGGTGGGCGAGTTGATGGCGGAGGAGATTGCGGATGCGTGGAAGGACGGCAAGAGCAGTGCGCTGGCCATCATGACCGCCATCTCAGCCAAGCGGGGGGTGAATCTGCCGTGGAGCGCGGTTCGATCCGCGATTGGCGAAGGGATTCGCGCGCAGTGGCTGGAGCTGGCTGAAGGGAGCGCTCCCCTGGATACGGATCTGTCGGGGGCTCAAGGTGTTCTGCTGCAGACGCCGACGGCCAAGCCTGGCGTGATCCGGGACTTCAAGGATGACTACCAGGAGGGGGTGCTAACGGCCGAGGCGACGTTGGAGGGGCACGGGATACAGGACCTTGCAGAGCTGATGCCGGAGATTCTGGAAGCCGCGGCTGGGGATCGGATCGTGTTCAAGGTTCGGATTGAGTTTGGGGGTGAAAAGGAGCCTGACGGGGAGAAGGTGGAGAGGATAAATGCGTTGCTTTCGGAGGCGTTGGAGGCGTTGAGGTTGGGAAGGGGTGGGTTGCGGTGAGGGGTGCGTGGAGGGTTGGTTATGCCGATGACAGACAAAACCGATTGATCCGCGAAGTGAAGTGGAGAACTGCTTTTATGTCCGCGGAGGGACGCAGAGGGGCGCGGAGAACACCAAGGGCGGGATCGGATTTTCTGTGCGCAGCCGTTCGCGATCAGCTGTACTTTGCCTTCGCCGATCGCCTTTCAGACAAACGTCAACGAACTCTAGCAGGTCGGACGTAGAGAACAATCGATGAATCGTGTAGATAGGGAAATCTGAGTTATGCCTGCACACAAGTGGCAGCCTTTAGAGGGCCTTAACACCCATACTTCCAATATGGATTTCCAAGAGATTGACTCGCTTCACCAGCAGTGGCTGCGCTTTCGTAGACAACGCGAGCAATCAAATCCTGACGCTTACAGGGCTTTTCTGGAGCGCCTGGACCGCCGCTGGGCGATTGAAACAGGAATCATAGAAGGGCTTTACACTATTGACCGCGGCACAACCCAAACCCTCGTAGAACACGGCCTCATCGCAGACCTGATTGATCGCACTGCCACGGACCGTGATCCCCAGGATCTCGTCAAAGTCTTGAAAGATCATCAGGATTCGGCAGAATTTGTGACTGAATCCATCAGACACGAGAGACCGCTTTCCGGGCATTACATCAGAGAACTCCATCAATTATTGACTCGAAACCAAGCCACCTACAGTGCTGTTAATCAGTTCGGTCATGTTTTCGAAACCGAACTGGATAAGGGTGGTTTCAAGACGCAACCCAACAATCCAACCCGGCCTGACGGCCAGATTCATGAGTACTGTCCTCCTGACCAAGTAGATAGCGAAATCGATAATCTAGTCAAGTTATATCACGAATTCGAGACGGCAAACGACAGCTATCACAAGCTCCTGATTGCAGCCTGGTTGCATCACCGATTCACACAAGTTCACCCGTTTCAAGATGGAAACGGAAGAGTTGCACGAGCGTTGCTAACCTGGCATTTGGTAAAGGAAGAGTACTTGCCCATTGTTGTAACACGGGACGATCGAAAACAGTATATCGATTGTCTAGAGTCTGCTGACGCCGGCGATCTCAATCCGTTCGTTCAGTTCATTGTTCGATTGGAAAGACAGATGATCTTTGAGGCATTGGGTGAGCCGGAGCCTGTCACAGACTCCGGCATGGTCAGTCAGGTTCTGGATCATATAGCCGGGCAGATCAGGCGGCGGCAACGAGATAGACTAGCTCAGTTGCGCTCGGTCAATCGTGTCGCTTCTTCCCTGCGGGAGACGGCCAAAACATATCTGGAATCTCAAGACGCTCCGATTCGTCAGCAGCTTCGTGAAGCTGGCCTTACTGTAGATTGCGTCATCGATGTGGGCGGGCCAGACAACAACAAAGAACACCGGTACCGGGCACAGGTGGTTCAAACTGCGAGGGATGCCAGTCATTGGGCTAACTTGAATGAAGACAGGTTCTTTACCAAATTATCCATCAATCCAGAGAACCAGTCTGGAATACCGCGCCTTATATTTGTTATCTCCCTTCATCATGTAGGCCGACAGCTAACCGGGATTATGGCCGCGACTGCTTTTGCGCAAATCGTCAAAGACAGAATGGAAGATTCTGAAGAACCGTCCGATCCCGATTTCTATAATTGCACCGTCGATTCGTTTACCTTCACGTGGGATGGGGATGTCGAAACTGTTGCACCGCGATTCACTACTTGGATCGAGACGCCGTTAAGTATTGCACTGCGTCATTGGAGTGGGTTCATATCGTGATTATTCCGGCATGCGATAATCGCGCCGTGCTCAAGGTGGCATGCATGCAGGGGGATAGCTTCTCTTGGTCGCAGCGGGAAACAGAGTCTATGAGGGCCCATTATGAATATTACGACGTTTCGTGTTGAGAAGGAATCACTCGACGGGATGCTCGGAGAGGCTGCGGACGGGAGTACGCAACTGCCTAATTTCCAGCGGGGGTGGGTTTGGGACGACGATCACGTTCGAAGCTTGCTTGCAAGTATCTCCTTGGGCTATCCGATTGGCACAGTGATGATGCTCAGGGCGGGAGGTGAGACCGTCCGATTTAAGCAGCGCCCCCTGGAAGGCGCACCAACACCGAAGAATCGGGAAGCCGATCGGCTCATCCTGGACGGACAGCAGAGACTCACGTCTCTCTTCCAGTCCTTGCGTCTCGACCGTCCTGTTCTCACCCGTGACCAACGCGGGCGAACCATGGATTTCCCTATCATTAGGGAAGGCGTTCACACGCGAGGCCGTTTCTATCTCCGTCCAGCCGGTGTGGGTCGCTGTCCGGTCCGCCAGCGGCAATGAAAAACGCCTGCGCTTGTCGGTGGGTGCTGAAATCCCCACAATCGCAATCCTCTCCGAGTGGATTGTGTGGGTCACACCCGGGGGATGGTACGAGGGGTGGTGTGGGGGGTGGTGTCGGCGTGTTGGTGGGTGTAGGTGTGGGCGACGGCGGGACGGTTGGGGTGGCACTCACTGTCGGAATTACAGTCACTTCGACGTTTACGTCCACGAGAGGCGCATAGATCCAGCCGCGTTGCCCTTTCACGCAGCAGAACTCCAGCCAGGCGCCGGAGGGGTTGCGGGCGTCGATGTCGTGCTGCTCGCCCCTGGGGATGGCATCGATGATCGGGTATTCGGGGTCGGGTCCCTTTCTGACATTGGCCCAGTCGCTGTTGACGATGAAATAGGGGGTAGGCACCGGCGTGAAGGTCGCTGTGCGCGTGGGCGTCGGCGTCCGGGTCGGGCCGGGCGTGTGCGTGGGCCCGGTCGGCGTGGGCGTGCGCGTGGGTGTTTTGCTCGGCGCGCCCCCCTGCGAACCGCTCCCGGGCTGGGCCGCGCCCCCCTGCTCGAGCCCGTGCATGCGTGTTGACAGCGCGGCGACCTGCTTTGCCAGGTCATCCACCCGCACCACGAGAATACCGAGCAGGATGAAGGCGACAGCGACCGCGATGATGAAGAGAAGGCGTGAGACGAAATTGAGAAATCGTTTCATGGGGGATGTGGTGAATGGTGTCCTTGGGCGCGATTAGCCAAAATGATGTGCCAGCGCCTCTTCCACCCAGGCGCGGCAGAGGTCGGACATGGTTGTCTCCTGCGCCGCGGCCAGCTGCTTGAACCTGCGGTGGGCGCCGGTCGGAGGCCCAGGCCGACAGCGCCGACGGTTCAATCGGGATGACGACCAGGTCGGCGGCGATCAGGCAGGAGCGGGTGACGGCGTTGTCGCGCGGCGTTCCGTCGATGACTATCCAGTCCTAGAACGCCTTCTGACGGGCGATTTCATTGTGCACGTTTTTGCGGGGCACAGCGACAACCGAAAAGGGTTGGTCCTCGCTCAGGCCCGCGGATTGCCGACGCCGGCACGCTCCAAATCCTTCCCCGATGTAAATAATGCAACTCAACATATATTGATACATGTATCAATATATGCGCAAAAGGGTGTATTCGGTGGGTCCGGTCCAAAAGAAGGGTGGCCAATTTGCGCGATAGGACGACGAATCGGCGACGAGTCGGCGACTATGGGGCGCCTTCGGCGCTGAACAGACTTGACACCCCAATTGGCGTCGAGTAGAATTGGGGCACTGACGAACGATTGTCGACCCAGCCGCTGGGGAGCCAATGAGCGGCGAAATCCAGAGAGCTACCGTCTCTATGCTCGATGGTATGTTTGATACCCGACGGCCCGCCAACCGTCCGCAAGGCCCGCCAAACGGCGGGTTTTGTCGTTCCCGGGCCCTGTGATAGGATCGATCCATCAAACATTGCCGCTTGGCAGGCGGCATACCCGGCAAAGAGACGTGCCACATGTTTACCCACAACCCACAAGTCCACAATCGAATACTGTGCGTTGTCTGCCTGCCTGCCCTGCGGCCTATTCTCTTCATGGGAAAGGGAGGCGACAATGAGTTATCAGGATTGTCAGAGGATCGAGAAGAACGGCGGGCTGACGCATCTGCGTGAACGGCACAAGCTGACCCCCGCGCAGCTGACGGTTATCCGCGCTCTGATTCAAGCCGACCGCGAAGGCTACTGCTTTCCGACCCAGGAGACGATCGCGTTCGAATCGGGGCTGCCGGTCGAAACCGTGCGGCGTGCGGCCCGCGCCCTGACCGACAAGGGCCTAATCACGCGCGAAAAACAGCCCTACATCGACAAGCGGGGCAGGCTGCGGCCCGGCAAGATCTACCATTACCTCTTCCGAGAAGAGGTGATCGAAGCCATCGTCAACGGCCGCCCGCTGCCCGATACCGTGCAGAATGATCACAATCGGGAAACTCTGCCCGATACCGTGCGAAATGATCACAATCGGGAACAGGACCTGTTCGATACCGCGCAAAATGACCGCAACCGGGAACGGAATCTGCCCGATACCGTGCAAAATGATCACAATCGGGAACAAGCTCTGCCCGATACCGTGCAGAATGATCGCAATCGGGAAAACTTGCCCGATAGTGATCAAAATGATCACCACATAGTGATCAAAATGAACGGTAGTAGTGATCAAAATGATCAGTACGTACCGATCAAAATGATCAGTCAGAAGTTGGAAGTAAAAAAAGAAACAAAAAGAGAAATAAGAAATGACACCGAACAGATGGTGAAAACGTCAACTGCCAAAGTCAACGGCGCGAGCTCGCAAGAGACGGCGGCGGAGCCGGAACCGCGCCCGCCCGGCCGGGATCGTTTCATGCGGATTGCGAGGGTACTGTCGGCCAGCCAGTATAATGCGCTGGTCAGAAAGGTCCAGGCGATCATTGACCGCGAGACCGATCGGAGCGCAAAGGACGCGATCGTACATCAGTGCTGCGACCGCATCGAAGAGTTCCTGTTGCGAGGCGAGGACCCGACCGCGGCGCTGGACGCGGGCGGGCCGGCGTACAGCGCGCTATTTGGCGAGGCCGCGGGCGCGTTGCGTTTGAACGAGGCGCATGGCGGCCAGCTGGCGTCAGACTGACCGACATAAGAGAGAAGTATTGACGTATGGCAATCCCTGAAACTATCAGAAGTCAGATAGTGGAGGAGGATATGCGGCACGCGGCAAAACTATTCCGACTATTTCGAAAGCACAACCTGCATCTACGCATCTTGACAGTGAATGCAGATCGTCCCTCCTTGTACTGGTTGCGTGGTCACTAAGCGGGATCGAAGGCGGGCCGTTAACTCGCACCACTGATCGATGGGCCATGTGGAGGTCGAGCTGCGACCGATCACGGGCGGCCGTTCTCCGCAAAACATATGCAGGGCAAAGAGTCGCGAAGAACACCTTTTTGTCCGCGGAGGACGCGGAGGGACGCGGAGAAGACCAAAGGCGTATCGAATTTTCTTTGCGCAGCTGCCCCGCCCTTCGACGATCAGGCGTAATTTGCCCCCGGAAGTCGTTGTTCAGACAAAGGTCAACGAGCCCTAATCTGCATTATCAAGATATTCCTAGGGATTACGCGTATGCGCAGGTGCACTTTCATGTGGAGCAGTGCGTGGAGCAGTGCGTTGAGCAGGGTCTGATCATCGGAAGGGGCGTTCTTTCCAGGGATTGGGCCATAGTCTCTTTGACGCAGAAGGGCTGGGACTACCTTCGCGACGAGGAGACTTGACCATCTCTGCAGAGTCGGACGAAGCCGATGCAGTAAAGAAGCCTGTGGCTCTCCTCCTGAACTTCGAAGAATGGCATGGTTTATCGTGGAAGAGGAGATGTTTTCCGGTGGAGAGATAACGTATCAAGTCAATTACCCGGTCGTCGCAAGAAGGAATTAAGGAAAAGAGATTTTGCCAGCATACACGCAATATCATTGGGGAAAGTCAGATAGACAGGATAAACAGCGCGTTCATCTGCTGGAGCATCACCTTGCGGATGTGGCGGCCTGCTTTGAGGCGTTGCTGGCACAGCCGACGATCCGGAAGCGATTGGCGCGCGCGGGCGGGCTGAGTGACCTGGACGGGACGACTGCAGCGCGGTTGTGTGTGCTCGCGGCGTTGCATGACATTGGCAAGGTGAATGTCGGGTTTCAGGCCCAGATCTGGCGGACCGAGGATCTGCCTCCGCAGCGCAAAAGACCGCCGCGCACGGGACACGTCCAGGACTTTGCCTCCGTCCTGACCGGCGCCGACAGCGAGACCGCGCAATGGCTTCCTCCCGCGTTGGGTTGGAATGATCTGCTGGGCTGGGACGACCGTGGAGGCGAGACGGTCTGCGCGCTCTTCATCGCCGCGCTCTCGCATCACGGGTTGCCGCTCAACCTGCGGAAGCGCGGGCCCAACCCGGCGATCTGGCGCCCCTTCGGCGAGCTGGACCCGCAGCGATGCGTAGAGCGCATTGCAAGGCTGGCGCGAAAATGGTTTCCGGCCGCGTTTGCGCCTGAAGCGCCGCCGCTGCCCTCCCCGCCCGAATTCCAACATGCCTTCCTGGGCCTGTGTACGCTGGCCGACTGGATCGGTTCCGACAAGAACCGGTTTCCGTTCCACGACCAGCCGCAGGACGACTACATCGACCTAGCTCGCGCCAGGGCCGCAGAAGCGATCCGCGCAATCGGCCTCGACATAGCGAAACAGCGGGAAGAGTTTCAAGGCGTACCGGAGTTC
The DNA here is from genome assembly GCA_002238445.1 of Caldilineaceae bacterium bin5. Taxonomy (GTDB): domain Bacteria; phylum Chloroflexota; class Anaerolineae; order Caldilineales; family Caldilineaceae; genus Bin5. The sequence continues at coordinate 42,685 of MPML01000025.1, read as the reverse complement.
AGCCGCCTTTTCGGGTTCGAGGACGCGGCCTCCCCAAACTCGATCCAGCAACAGGCCGCATGCGCGACGCCGCTGGACCAACGGCTGGCAATCATCGAGTCCGAAACCGGATCGGGAAAGACTGAAGCGGCCCTGTGGCGCTTTGCCCGCATGTATGAGAAGGGCCTGGTCGACGGCATCTATTTCGCCTTGCCCACCCGCGCCGCGGCCAGCCAGAGCCACAAGCGAATCAGACGCTTTGTCGGCAGTCTGTTTCCTGGAGACTCGACGCCAGAGCCTCTATTGGCGGTGCCGGGTTATCTGCGCGCTGGAGACGCCAGCGGCAAACTTCTGCACGACTACGAGGTCTGGTGGGATGACAACCCCGACGACGCAACGCGCAACCGCCGCTGGGCCGCCGAAAGCGCCAAGCAGTATCTGGCCGCGCAGATCGCCGTCGGCACGGTGGATCAGGCCATGATGGCCGCGCTTCGGGTCAAACATTCGCATATGCGCGCCGCCTGTCTCTCTCGCAACCTGCTGGTTGTGGACGAAGTTCATGCCTCCGACCCCTATATGCGGACCATTCTGGAGGCGCTGCTGGACGCGCATTGCAACGCCGGGGGGTACGCGCTGCTGATGTCAGCCACATTGGGATCGGTCGCGCGTCGTCGCTGGTTGTTGGGCAACCGTCGCGCCCGCTCGCAACCCTGCACGCTGCAGAGCGCAATCGATGCGCCTTATCCCGCCGTCGGCACAGCTTGCGACGGCACGGAAGAAGTTGCCGCCGCGGGCGGAAACGAAAGAGAAAAGACGGTCCGTATCGAACCGGCGCCCGCCATGCCGGACTTTGCGTACGTCGCCGGCCGTGCCCTGCAGGCGGCGCGCGCCGGCGCAAAGGTCCTCATCGTTCGCAACACCGTCAACTTCGCAATTCGCACGCAGCAGGCATTGGAAGAGGCAACCGCGCCCGCTGAACGGCATCTCCTCTTTTCGCTCGGCGGTCTGCCCGCGCTGCATCACGGCAGATTCGCAGTCGACGACCGCAAGCGGCTGGACGGACGCGTTGAGGCGCTGTTGGGCAAAGACCGCGCCGCCGGCGGGCTTGTCGTTGTGGGCACGCAGACGCTGGAACAGTCGCTGGACATCGACGCCGACCTGTTGATCACCGACCTGTGCCCGGTCGATGTGTTGCTGCAACGCATCGGCCGCCTGCACCGGCATGCGGGCAGAGACCGGCCTGGAGGTTTTCGCGACCCGGTCTGCCTCGTATTGATGCCCGCCGCCGAAGACCTTACTCCCCTGCTGACGCAGAGGAAGGACACCAACGGTCTGGGTCCGAATGGCTTTGTGTACGAGGACCTGCGCATTTTGGAGGCGACTCGGCGATTGATGGGGGGAGGGACAGTCTGGCGCATACCTGAAATGAACCGGCAGCTGGTGGAACGGAGCACGCATCCCGACGCATTGGAGGAAATCGAAAACGAGTTGGGCGACGACTGGATCGCGCACGGCGGAGACATGGCGGGCGTCAGAATTGCCGGCGACCTGACTGCCCACAGCGCGGTCGCGCGCAGAGACAGGTCCTTCCTGACCGACAACGAAGACGTCCTCTTCGGCAGCGTGGAAGAGAGGATTCGGACCAGGCTGGGGGACGAAGGGATCAAGGTGGAGTTCGAGCCGCCCCCGCCCAGCCCGTTTTCTGCGCAGACAACAATCGCCGAGATGGCGATTCCGGCGCACATGGGGGGCGTTCAGCCAGGCGGCGAGCCCATCGAGCCGGACCTGATCGAAGGCGGATTTGCATTTCAGGTCGGCGGGCGCGAGTTGCGCTATGACCGGCTGGGGTTGCGGCGGGTGTGAAGAGCACGCCAACTGCGGCAGCTTGGCAAGATGACTCTCTGCAATCCTAGCTGCGTTGAAGTTTTGAATGACCCCGCGTCTGCGGGGGAACCTGAGGTACTGTACGAGTAAGTCGGTCTATCCCCGCGAAAACGGGGCAACATTATTAGCGTTACGTTAGCGTATCCCTGCAGAAAGGCAAAGTGTCTTGACTTCGAGACTACTTTAAGTTAGAATACGTAATCATAAAGTACATCAAAGCAGTTTAACTTTTTGGAGGCAATTTCTCAAAATGGAAAGGTCTTTCTTCACAAGAGAAGAGATTCGTGAGGAATCACGAGTTGCAAAGTGCACGCAGCTACGCCTAAGCACACACTTCGCTGACATGCCGGGCAACAGCAATTGGACGAGGTATCACAACAGCCAAGTCTTGATAGAAACAAGGTTAGTTCATACCCTTTCCCAAAGCTCTCTGCGCATTCGCGGGAACAATATCAAAAAAAGGAGGCCCGTGTCAAATGGATAGAAACATCCTTATAGATCCCATCATTCGAATGTCCACTTCAGGCGGGGCAACGGCGCATGCGTCCTTGCCGGAAATCTATGCCGCTCTGATGCGCGACGAAATCGACGCCTTTCCGGCGCTGCGGCCCCACCAGCGCCACCCCTGGCACGCCTTCCTGGTGCAACTCGGCGTGCTGGCTGTGCAGCGCGCCGGGCTGAGCGAGCCTCCGCTTCCTGCGGAGGCGTGGCGGCGACTGCTGCGCGGCCTTACTTCCGACTTCCCCGACGACGAGCCCTGGCATCTCGTCGTAGACGACTTGGCCAAACCCGCATTCATGCAACCCCCGGCCTCCTCCGAGGACAGACGCAAAGAGTACAAGAACCGCGTCGAAACGCCCGATGAACTCGATATGCTCGTCACCGGCAAGAACCACGATCTCAAAATCAATGTCGCGGTCAACGCCGACCCGGACGACTGGCTCTTCGCGCTGCTGACTTTGCAGACGATGGAAGGGTTTATGGGTGCGGGAAACTACGGCATCGCTCGCATGAACGGGGGGGCGAGCAGCAGACCCGCCTTCAGCATCACGCCTTCCTTGCGCTGGGGCGCGCACGCGCGGCGGGACATTGCCGCGCTTCTCACGCACGTGGAGGAGATAGCCTACAAATATGAAATGGACATTGAAGGACCGGGCCTTCTCTGGACTCTCCCCTGGGATGGCTCGAAAGCGGAGGCGCTGCGGTTTGGCACGGTCTCTCCATGTTTCGTTGAAGTCTGCCGCCGCATTCGTTTGCACGCCGTTTCCGCAGACCGCCTTTATGCAACAAGGGCGACTTCCAAAGGGGAGCGCGTCCAGGCAAAGCAGTTGAACGGCAGGACGGGCGACCCCTGGACGCCAATTAACGAGAAGGAAGGCAAGGCCCTGACGCTGGCGCACGGCGGCTTTACCTACAGGCGGACGGTGGACTACATTTCGTCCCCTGATTGGGAACATCCTCCGCTGTCAAAGCTTGCGGCCGCAGAAGGCCGTTCCGACGAGGATATGATGCTCGTGGCCCGCGGCATGGTGCGCGGCATGGGCAAGACCGAAGGATACTACGAGCGCACCGTTCCATTGAAGAAAAAGACCTATACAGCCGTGTTCGGGACAGGAGGCGGTTCCCAGGAACTGAGCGAAATCGCTTACGACCGGGTCGAACAGGTTGCGCTGGTTCAGTCAATCCTTCGCCACGCCGTCTCCGTATTTGCAGCCGGGGGCGACACGCAGAACATCAGCCCCGACCAGCGCGCCCGCGCCGCGCCCTGGGGAAACAGGCTTGGCGACTACGCAGATGAACGCTTCTTTGAGGCGCTGCAACGCGAATTCGAAGCCGACCCGGGTGAACGGACAGCGATTCGCAATGACTGGCTGATGAACGGGCGCGACAGCCTGATCGATCAGGCTCGTGCCATTCTGAACGCGGCGTTGGACGGCATGTCGTGCCCGGCGATTCAACGCTACCGCGCCCGCGTGCGCGCCGAAAACGTCTTTGAAGGACGCATACGCGGGCCGAAAGGATTTCCAGAGCTGTTTGACAAGGAAGGAGATGAAGAGTGAACAATATACCAGACGCCCCGGCCTCCGACGCGCCGGCTCAGCAGGGCCGGCGCCCCTATTGGGGAGAGATTACAGCGCGCATTGCCGCCGCGGTCGCGCGCAAAGACTTTCCCCGCGGCGACCTGGCCGCACTGCGCCGCATGGACCCCGACGCGCCGGACGCGGCCGTTTTCTGGCGGCTGCTGGCGCATCACGAGCTGGCGGGCAACCCGGCCGTCGAGGGCAAGTGGGCGCTGATACTGCACGGCATCGCGCTGATGACCAACACATCCGAAAACCGGTCCGCCCATTCCGCAACGACGCCCGTAGGCCGGGCGCTCTATTTGGGAGGCGAAGAACATCGTGACGGCGGATTTTTCAGCGAAACCAGGCTGAACCGCCTGCTCACCGCGCGCGGGCCGATGATGCGGGCGCTGCTGGCGCGCATGTTTCGCATGGTGGGCGCAAGCCGGCCGTTCGACTGGCGGGAGATGGCGCAGCTTATCCTCTACGACGGCTACCGCGAAGACCGGGCGGAAAACGCTCGCCGCAACATCGCCCGCGCCTACTACGCAGCCGAAAGACGATCGACACAAACACAGTCACAGTAAACCGCAACCAGGGAGAAAAAATGACCAACGCAAGATTCCTCCAGATCCACACGCTGCACGCCTATCCGGCCGCCCTGCTCAACCGCGACGACAGCGGCCTCGCCAAGCGGATGCCGTACGGCGGCGCCGTGCGCACGCGCATATCTTCCCAATGCCTCAAACGGCACTGGCGGGTAGCGGAAGACGAGTTCGCCCTGCACAACATTCCCGATGTAGAGGCGGCGGTTCGCTCGCGCGATATTGTTACGCGCCGCGTCATTGACCCGCTGCGCAATGGAAGCAGTCCGAACGAGGAAGTCGTCAACGCCGTCGAAGAGGCTTTCCAGAAGGGTGTGTACGGCGACAGCGGGACGGAGCGGAGCGGTCGCCAGCCCCTTCTGCTCGGGCTGCCCGAAGTTGAATACCTCCGTGAGAAGGCTGCTACTATTTGTACTGAACATCCGGAGGATGTTAGTGCCGCCCAAAAGGCAGCTAAGGACATTTTCAACACACGCAGTGGCGAAGGCGGTAATTTCCGCGCTATGCGAGAGACGACCCGGCTTCCGGGTGGGCTAGTCGGTGCCCTTTTTGGCCGCATGGTCACCTCGGACCCGGCCGCCAACATCGACGCCGCCATTCACGTCGCCCACGCCTTCACGGTGCATGCCGAAGAGAGCGAAAGCGACTACTTCTCGGTGGTGGACGACCTGCAGGGCGACGAGGACGACCCCGGCGCCGCGCACATCGGCGACATGGAGCTGACCGCCGGGCTGTTCTACGGTTACGTGGTGGTGGACCTGCCCGGTCTTGTCTCCAATCTGGAAGGCTGCGACGCGCAGGAGTGGGACGGTGCCGACAAAAGCCTTGCCGGGAAGGTGATCGAGCATCTGGTCCATCTTATCGCCACCGTATCGCCCGGCGCCAAGCTCGGCTCCACCGCCCCCTACGCCTATGCCGACCTGATGCTGATCGAGGCCGGCTCGCGCCAGCCCCGCAGCCTCGCCAACGCCTTCCGCACGCCGACACCACCGCAGACCGCCCAGGCCGCCGGCGCTCTGGCCCTGTATCTGGACAAGCTGGACAGTGCCTACGGCGTGCGCGAAACGCGTCGCCTCATGTCATTGGAAAAATTCGATATTCCCGGCGCAGACCGCGTCCCCCTGGACGAACTGGCGAACTGGGCCTCAAATATCTTTCGTGCCGAAAACGGCGAAAACTGATCTCGCCCGCTCACGGCGTCGACACGTCGCGCCGACGATTGGAGTCCATATGAAACATCTCATCTTGCGTCTGGAGGCGCCGCTGATGTCCTGCGGCGGCGAAACCATCGACAACTACGGCGTGATCCGTTCTTTCCCCGCTGCATCGATGCTCACCGGCCTGCTGGCCAACGCGCTGGGCTGGCGTCGAATCGAAGGAGCGCGGCACCAGCGCCTGCAGGACCGGCTCGTGTTCGCCGCGCGCATCGATCGCGAACCGGCCGGGCAGGCCCGCCTTCAGGACTACCAGACCGCGCAGTTGACCAACGCCAAACATTGGACCACCCGTGGAGAGCCGGAAAGTCGCAAGGGCGGCGGCGGCGCCTCTTTCACGCATCTGCGCTTTCGCGATTACTTCGCCGACATGCGCCTTACCGTCTCTCTGAGAGTTGAGCCGCCCGAAACCCGGCCCACGCTCGACGAGCTGGCCCAAGCGCTTGAACGGCCGGCGCGTCCCCTCTTCATCGGACGCAAACCCTGCCTGCCGTCGGCGCCGATTCTCCATGGTTTCAGCGACGGCGACACCGCGCTGACCGCCCTGCTGGCAGTGCCCGTGGATGACCGCAAAGAACCGGAGACGGTGCGGCTATTGTGGCCCGAGAACGACACGCCTGAATCCATGACCGCTGTGCAAAGATCCCGAACCCATATGCTCACCGACCAGCGCAACTGGCGCTCCTCCGGCCTGCACGGCGGCGGCCGCCTGGTATGCGAAGGAACAGTCGCAAGAGACCGGCTGCCGGCGCACGACGCAGCCATGCCCCAGACCGAAAAGGACGAACAACAATGACCGCTTTGACCGGAGCGGATGCGCCGGCCGCCGTGACCGCGCCTCCCTTGCAGATGATACGTGCAGATATAGACCTGCGCTCCTTCCACCGTTGGGCGGGGTCAAAGCGGATGATAAGCCGCAACGCCTTCGATGAAGGCTATGCCATGCACTGCCTCCTGACCGAAAGCTTCGGCGAGCGGGCGCCAAAGCCCTTTCGCATGATCCTGCCTCGGGGCAGAGGCAGTCGGGGCGGCGTGTTCTATGGCTATGCTCAAGCCGACGCGACAGCCTTGCGAGAGGCGGCGGCGCAATATGCCGATCCGTTGCAGTGCGCTGCGCTGCAAGTGGAGGCGTTGAAGAGCAAGCCTATGCCTGTCGCATGGAGGCCGGGACAGCGGCTTGGCTTTGAAGTATTGGTCCGGCCCACGATTCGCCGCTCGAAGAGGGCGGCAAGCCATGCGGGAACGGAGTGGGATGCTTTTCTCTGGGAGGCGATTCAGCATCCGAAAGGAGGGATGAAACGCAGTCGGGAGGATGTCTACAAGGACTGGCTGCGCGAGCAGTTTCGGCGGCGCGGGGGCGCCCAACTGGAAGAGGCGAGCCTGAAGTCGTTTCAGCGCACGCGTGCGATCCGTCGACGCGGCGGCCGGCCAATCGAAGGCCCCGATGCCGTAATGTCGGGCGCTCTCACCGTCACTGACGCGGCAGGATTCGCGCAGCTTTTGGCTGGGGGCATAGGCCGTCACCGCGCCTATGGCTACGGGATGCTGCTCCTGCGTCCACCGCGTCTTTCGTAAAGGAAACCAGACGGGCCCGGACCCATCGAACCTTAACAACTGAATATCCGCCTTGTGTGGGGGAACCGCCGCACGAACCACGATAGAGGAGAAGGGAAAGAGAGATGCTTCCTGGAAGACTTGGACTCGAGACCGCCCGCATCCCGCACGCCGACCGCCACGGCCTCCTGTGGCTGTCGCGGGGGGCTCTGACCGTGCGGGACGGGACGCTTCGGTTCGAACGGGACGGCTCGGCCGATGCGAAGAGCCCGCTGGAAAGCGGGCAATACGGCATTCCGTTTCAAACGCTTTCGATGATTTTGCTTGGGCCGGGCTCGACTGTGAGCCATGACGCCCTGCGTCTGATGGCGCGCCACGGCACCGCCCTGGTCGCCGTGGGCGAGGACGGTGTCCGCTGCTACACCGCGCCGCCGCTCATGCCGGACAGCTCGGACACGGCCCGCCGGCAGATGCGGGCCTGGGGCGACGCCGCCGGCAGCCGCATCATCATCGCCCGCCGGATGTACGCGATGCGGCTGGGCGAGCTGGTTCCGCACACCGAGATAGACATTCTGCGCGGGATTGAGGGTGCACGCATGAGGCAGACCTACAAAAACCTGGCCCAGCGCTACGGCATCATATGGAAGGGACGCCGTTATGACCGCAAAAAACCTTTGGCCGCGGACATTCCGAATCAGGCCATCAACCACGCCTCGGTTGCCGTAACCTCCGCAGCCGTGATTGCGGTGACGGCTGTGGGCGCGATTCCGCAGCTGGGCTTCATTCACGAACATAGCGGAGACGCCTTCGCGCTGGACATTGCCGACCTGTTTCGTGACACCGTTCTGCTTCCCGCCGCGTTCCAGTCCGCCAAGGCTGTGATGGAGAATCCGAAACTGGACGTCGAGAGACAGGCCCGCAAGACGGCGGGAAAGATGCTTCAAAGCCAGCGCGTTATTCCGGAAATGATCGACCGCATCAAAAAACTGTTTGAAGACATCGCGCCCGTCCAGGAACTGCCGTCCCGGGCGCAGCGAGAATCAGGGGGTGGCCGATGACGGTTGTGGTTACGATCAATGTGGCGGCGCGGTATCGGGGCTTTCTCGCCTCGGCCATGTTGGAAATAGCGCCTGGCGTATACACGTCGCCCAACATGACAAGCGGAATACGAAGAAGGGTATGGGACGTACTTGCCGCGTGGTTTGAAGAGATGCGGCAGGGCTCGATCGTAATGACCTGGCGGGAACCGTCAGCGGTGGGCGGTCAGCGAATTCAGGTACTGGGAGAGGCGCCCAAGGAGATAGTCGATGCTGACGGTGTTTACCTGGTGAAGTACAATTAAGGTGTTACCCCTATAGCGAAGGTAAGAACAAGTAAAGATCGCTTAGGGGTTCCCCCGCACACGCGGGGATAGACCTTGACCGGATAGGAGCCGAGAGCATGAACACGCGGTTCCCCCGCACACGCGGGGATAGACCCCCGCTTTACTTTGCGCTGGCGACTGCAGGACGGGTTCCCCCGCACACGCGGGGATAGACCGGAGGATGTATGCCGAAGAACAAGCCCAAGCGGGGTTCCCCCGCACACGCGGGGATAGACCGATGCTGGAGCCCGGACCGGCCTGGCCCATCGCGGTTCCCCCGCACACGCGGGGATAGACCTTCGCACCCTCGCACCTTCGCACCCTCGAACATGGTTCCCCCGCACACGCGGGGATAGACCGTTGTGGCGGTGGCCTCGGCAGACCATCCGTTTGGTTCCCCCGCACACGCGGGGATAGACCCTCTCCTTATCGGACTTCTCCTTGCCGTCTGGCGGTTCCCCCGCACACGCGGGGATAGACCGAAATTTCCGTCCGGGATGGGCTAGCCACCACCGGTTCCCCCGCACACGCGGGGATAGACCCCTGGAATGATGATGTTGCGCCGCCGCCGGGGAGGTTCCCCCGCACACGCGGGGATAGACCCCATCGAGCTGACATGGAACACGCCAACAACAGGGTTCCCCCGCACACGCGGGGATAGACCGTTGTCGAGCAGCGCCTTCGTGTGGATCGCCGCGGTTCCCCCGCACACGCGGGGATAGACCTGGAGCGCACCAGCTACCAGACCCTCGCCGCCGGGTTCCCCCGCACACGCGGGGATAGACCCTGCACATGCCCCGACGCCGACCACAGGCTCAGGGTTCCCCCGCACACGCGGGGATAGACCCCTCGCCCCTACCTCCCCCAAAGCTATGCAAAAGGTTCCCCCGCACACGCGGGGATAGACCCACCGCTGGGCTGTCTACGACCTCTACAAGACCGGTTCCCCCGCACACGCGGGGATAGACCGACAAGCGGCCGCATAGGCCAAAGGCGCCGCCGGGTTCCCCCGCACACGCGGGGATAGACCCCATATGCCAGGATTTTTTGATCTCTTCATAGGGGTTCCCCCGCACACGCGGGGATAGACCCGGACACGCCCGTGACAAGTCCGCTCGGGGGAAGGTTCCCCCGCACACGCGGGGATAGACCTGGCCAGTTCGGCCCGTGCCGCGGCCGCCTTGGGGTTCCCCCGCACACGCGGGGATAGACCCTGCCAGGCGGCGCCGGCGCCGTCGACGAGCATGGTTCCCCCGCACACGCGGGGATAGACCGTGGATTTCGCTAACGAACCTGAGAAAATCGCTGGTTCCCCCGCACACGCGGGGATAGACCCCAGTACGTCGGCATCATCGGCAACTGGAAAGAGGTTCCCCCGCACACGCGGGGATAGACCATACGGGCCGCTGCGCGACATATCGGCATGGCAGGTTCCCCCGCACACGCGGGGATAGACCCTATGAAAAAAACGGTCCTGGTCATCCTTTTGGGGTTCCCCCGCACACGCGGGGATAGACCTGGAGTTCGAGCAGCTGGCAAACAGGCTGGATGGGTTCCCCCGCACACGCGGGGATAGACCTTGATCATCGGAACCGCGATCGGGGGCCTCATCGGTTCCCCCGCACACGCGGGGATAGACCCCATGATCCTACGGGCTCTCGTTGATGCTGACGGGTTCCCCCGCACACGCGGGGATAGACCGCCACCGCAAGTGCGAGGAGCGGGCCATAGAGCGGTTCCCCCGCACACGCGGGGATAGACCATCACGATTGCCGCCGCCACCGAACAACTCCAGGGTTCCCCCGCACACGCGGGGATAGACCTCACAGCCGGCGGGCCAAGCAACGGCGTGATGGGGTTCCCCCGCACACGCGGGGATAGACCCTCGTCGTCGCTCATCGGCGGAAAGAGGGAGGCGGTTCCCCCGCACACGCGGGGATAGACCCCCGTTTCTGCTGCCGTTCTCTCGCCAGGCGGAGGTTCCCCCGCACACGCGGGGATAGACCCAATGCCTAGCGCGTCCCGGACAAGTCAACGGTGGTTCCCCCGCACACGCGGGGATAGACCTAATGGCATTCTTACCAGGACCAATGGAGGTAAGGTTCCCCCGCACACGCGGGGATAGACCCTACTTGTTGCGGCAGTTGACCTCTCTGGCCGTGGTTCCCCCGCACACGCGGGGATAGACCGATGAATGGTACTAGGAGACACCGCCATGACCAGGTTCCCCCGCACACGCGGGGATAGACCCATGGACGTCGGAAAGAGTAGGGACGCTGGCGGGGTTCCCCCGCACACGCGGGGATAGACCCGGGTGAGCCGCTTGTTCCTCTCTCACCATCCGGGTTCCCCCGCACACGCGGGGATAGACCTCTGCGCTACCGGGAAGAGAGCACTTCTTCGTGGGTTCCCCCGCACACGCGGGGATAGACCTTCGTCTCCGCACAGTTCGCATTCGTTGTCCGGGGTTCCCCCGCACACGCGGGGATAGACCCGGCTCCGGGAACACGCCTGGGACCTCCTTATCGGTTCCCCCGCACACGCGGGGATAGACCGGTCTCAGATGCGCTGCACACCTGGCCGGAGAAGGTTCCCCCGCACACGCGGGGATAGACCCCGTGAATCTCAAATGCTGCGCTTAAACGTTTCGGTTCCCCCGCACACGCGGGGATAGACCCTCCATGTGAGAGAGAGAAGGCGGGGGCTTCCTGGTTCCCCCGCACACGCGGGGATAGACCTCTTCGCATGATTTTCTCCGTTTTGTGATTTTTGGTTCCCCCGCACACGCGGGGATAGACCCGATTTTCACTCTGCCGGCCGCAACCGGCGGCGGGTTCCCCCGCACACGCGGGGATAGACCCGCCCGATCGGATGCCGTCCTTCGGCTCCTCGAGGTTCCCCCGCACACGCGGGGATAGACCTCGGTATGCAGGACCTGCCGCTCGTCGGGAAGAGGTTCCCCCGCACACGCGGGGATAGACCGTCGGCGCAGGCGGCCATGAAAGTCAAGACCCTGGTTCCCCCGCACACGCGGGGATAGACCTGACTGATAGGGTATTGGTCGAGGACTTATCGCGGTTCCCCCGCACACGCGGGGATAGACCCCTCATGCTGCTGGACGAGGCGACGCCCGACCAGGTTCCCCCGCACACGCGGGGATAGACCTCCTTCGAGCCAGTCCGCCAATCGATCGTCACTGGTTCCCCCGCACACGCGGGGATAGACCGGTGCGACCACGTACACCTGGACGGCTGAGGATGGTTCCCCCGCACACGCGGGGATAGACCTCGGCCATCTTGGATTCGACCGCCTGGAGCCGGGGTTCCCCCGCACACGCGGGGATAGACCTTTTGTGTCCGAGTGGTCGGTTTGCGGGATCTGGGTTCCCCCGCACACGCGGGGATAGACCTTCAGAGTTATACGGAAAGGGCGCTCATCAGTTGGTTCCCCCGCACACGCGGGGATAGACCTCTTTCATACGATTTGCCTACGATTTGCCTACGGGTTCCCCCGCACACGCGGGGATAGACCGTGCTTCCGCTACTCCGACGGAGCGTAAGCGTAGGTTCCCCCGCACACGCGGGGATAGACCTTTTCGTGTCTTGATTAACGACTGCATCGTCCGGGTTCCCCCGCACACGCGGGGATAGACCTTCCCAAATCAAGCATTAGGCAGCTGTATTTTTGGTTCCCCCGCACACGCGGGGATAGACCTTCGACGAGGGTACCGATAAGGACTGGCTGAAAGGTTCCCCCGCACACGCGGGGATAGACCTGCTTTTGCCTGATACGCCACAGGTAGTTGTGGGGTTCCCCCGCACACGCGGGGATAGACCTGCACCTGTCGCAGGGCCGCTTATTTGGACAGCGGTTCCCCCGCACACGCGGGGATAGACCGGAGAGGATCCCGCACGGTGAGTGGCTGGTGGCGGTTCCCCCGCACACGCGGGGATAGACCTCGATACTTCCCCCGTATGATCTCGGTGTGATAGGTTCCCCCGCACACGCGGGGATAGACCCGGGCGTAACCCTCGCCCAGATTGCGGGCGACGGGTTCCCCCGCACACGCGGGGATAGACCTCGCCCGTCTATGCGGTTCTGGTCACCGTATGCGGTTCCCCCGCACACGCGGGGATAGACCTTGTAGCCTTACAGCCTCTATGGTAAGAGTCTTGGTTCCCCCGCACACGCGGGGATAGACCGAAGATCGGCGGCGGCACGCTCGGCTGGGACGGGGTTCCCCCGCACACGCGGGGATAGACCCCCGTCAGGCGGCGCAATAGCAGACGGTGACTTGGTTCCCCCGCACACGCGGGGATAGACCCGATGACCTGCTCTGGAAGATAGACCCTGTCGAGGTTCCCCCGCACACGCGGGGATAGACCTGCTGACCGCCAGGATGCTGGTGTTCGGATCAAGGTTCCCCCGCACACGCGGGGATAGACCTGTAGGCTGCCGCCAGCCCTCTACCGAAACATGGGTTCCCCCGCACACGCGGGGATAGACCTATCCGGCGACAGTGACAGTCTGCGCGCCACGTGGTTCCCCCGCACACGCGGGGATAGACCTTTCGTCGGACTGACCGCCATACTGAATACCGCGGTTCCCCCGCACACGCGGGGATAGACCGTTACTTCATTACCTCCTTCGTTTTTTTCTCGAGGTTCCCCCGCACACGCGGGGATAGACCTTCTACCCGGCTATGAGGAAGACACTGGACCGCGGTTCCCCCGCACACGCGGGGATAGATTGGTAGATGTTGTTAGCGTCCAATAGAAGGCCGCGGTTCCCCCGCACACGCGGGGATAGACCTTCGCCGCAAATGTGGGTTGCCCCCATCTCTCCGGTTCCCCCGCACACGCGGGGATAGACCTCTCCCAGCCATACTTGGTCATTGCGTATTTTTGGTTCCCCCGCACACGCGGGGATAGACCCGTTCAGGGTTCGTGCTGGCGGCGGGAACGGGCGGTTCCCCCGCACACGCGGGGATAGACCTCCGGGTTCCCCGCCCGCGTCGAGCAGCGCGATGGTTCCCCCGCACACGCGGGGATAGACCCCTCGACACCACCACGAGCTACGACTTCCGTGTGGTTCCCCCGCACACGCGGGGATAGACCCCGACACCAGAACCCAACGCGCCAAACAACGCTGGTTCCCCCGCACACGCGGGGATAGACCGCCGGCTGGCGCTGCTCGGCGGATAATCGGTCAGGTTCCCCCGCACACGCGGGGATAGACCCCAGATATGCGGCGGCAAGGGCAGCGCAAGCCGGGTTCCCCCGCACACGCGGGGATAGACCGCGTCACGCCGCCCTCCTAGTAAGCCTCGGAGCGGTTCCCCCGCACACGCGGGGATAGACCCTCCTCGGCCAGCTTGCGGGCGAGCTCGATGACGGTTCCCCCGCACACGCGGGGATAGACCGGAATGGTGGACCGCCGATCCCAGCATCGCCGTGGTTCCCCCGCACACGCGGGGATAGACCGGTGCGTATTTGCCTCAATAACGCTTGGGAATTGGTTCCCCCGCACACGCGGGGATAGACCCCGACACCAGAACCCAACGCGCCAAACAACGCTGGTTCCCCCGCACACGCGGGGATAGACCTCGCAGATATGTTTGAGGTCTCTATCTTGACCAGGTTCCCCCGCACACGCGGGGATAGACCTTTGCCACCTGCGGCCCATAGCACCCCATAGCGGGTTCCCCCGCACACGCGGGGATAGACCCGAAAGGCAGGGCGCGTATGTCACCACACGCTGGGTTCCCCCGCACACGCGGGGATAGACCCTGTGGCGACCACGACAGCCGGCGTCGGTTGCCGGTTCCCCCGCACACGCGGGGATAGACCCGCGAGCACGACCTACTACTACTACATTCACGGGGTTCCCCCGCACACGCGGGGATAGACCTCAAGGCGGCTTCGGCTAGCTGCTGTGTTTCCAGGTTTCCCCGCACACGCGGGGATAGACCGCCGGTCCTTGTACTCCCGCCCCAGGCGCGCCGGGTTCCCCCGCACACGCGGGGATAGACCGCGGGCACGGGGATCTGCTGGCCCATCTGCGAGGGTTCCCCCGCACACGCGGGGATAGACCGCGGGGAGGCGCGGGCCGACCTGGGCCGCGATGGGTTCCCCCGCACACGCGGGGATAGACCCCGTCCTGCTCGTCGACCGCACGCACGCACGCAGGTTCCCCCGCACACGCGGGGATAGACCCCGATTTGTTCCTCTGCTACAGACCACGGAGCAGGTTCCCCCGCACACGCGGGGATAGACCCACTTGTCAATACCCAAAATGGGCAAATTCACTGGTTCCCCCGCACACGCGGGGATAGACCCGCGACTGAGGGACGGCAGCATCCAGGACGCCGGGTTCCCCCGCACACGCGGGGATAGACCCCGTGACTGGCCTGCCAGCTGATGGGTTCTGCAGGTTCCCCCGCACACGCGGGGATAGACCTTTTCACAGCGGGGCACCGTTTTCGACATATATGGTTCCCCCGCACACGCGGGGATAGACCCGCGGCATGGCCGAATTCAAGCTGATGTACGAAGGTTCCCCCGCACACGCGGGGATAGACCGGGATATGCAGCGGCCAGACGCGCATCGTCTCCGGTTCCCCCGCACACGCGGGGATAGACCCCTGCGCAGACGTGATATTTACCTCAAGCAGAGGGTTCCCCCGCACACGCGGGGATAGACCGATGCGCAGATCGACGTTGCCGACGGTGAAATCGGTTCCCCCGCACACGCGGGGATAGACCTTTGTCTTCTGGGAAATCGTGAAAACACCGATTGGTTCCCCCGCACACGCGGGGATAGACCGTCGGGTTCACCAGCGCCGGGCCCAATGAGGCGGGTTCCCCCGCACACGCGGGGATAGACCGTATCAGACAAGAGGAGGCGGTTAAATGAGCAAGGTTCCCCCGCACACGCGGGGATAGACCGAAAGCGAGTGGCCCCGGACTTCACCTCAAGCAGGTTCCCCCGCACACGCGGGGATAGACCTACTGGAGCAGGGACAGACGCAGAGCGAGGAGCGGTTCCCCCGCACACGCGGGGATAGACCGGTCCGCTCTGCTATTCCGTCGTCGCGGGGGAAGGTTCCCCCGCACACGCGGGGATAGACCTTCTGGACCGTGCAGGAGTGGACAGCGGAGGAGGGTTCCCCCGCACACGCGGGGATAGACCGGAAGGTGCTGCTGCGGCTATCGTCGAGGCGCAGGTTCCCCCGCACACGCGGGGATAGACCCCTTGCAAAGAGGAGAGGGGGATCATAATGCAGGGTTCCCCCGCACACGCGGGGATAGACCCCTGGGTGTCGGTCAATACTTCGGCGGTGGCGGGGTTCCCCCGCACACGCGGGGATAGACCGGCAAAGGACAGAGTGGGAGCTGGTGGAGTACTGGTTCCCCCGCACACGCGGGGATAGACCCTGGCGAGGCCGGCGGCCGCGGCATGAGGGCCAGGTTCCCCCGCACACGCGGGGATAGACCTATCGCCGCGCCATAGCCCGCGACGTGCCCAGTGGTTCCCCCGCACACGCGGGGATAGACCGCGGACGGCGGCAGCTTGGCATCGGCGCAAGGGGGTTCCCCCGCACACGCGGGGATAGACCCGCGGCGGTTGCGGCCGCTATGCCGAGCTCGGGGGTTCCCCCGCACACGCGGGGATAGACCCACGACGATTGAGCTGTACAAGGCGCCGGCTGAGGTTCCCCCGCACACGCGGGGATAGACCGTAGCGGACGGCGCAAGGGATGGGCGAAGAGGGGGTTCCCCCGCACACGCGGGGATAGACCCGGTGATACTCGGGCGCGGCGCGGGGCCGTTATGGTTCCCCCGCACACGCGGGGATAGACCGGGGGGCGCAAGTCGTGATTCCTGCCAGGGAGAGGTTCCCCCGCACACGCGGGGATAGACCTCTGAACACGGACGCCTTGAAAAAGGACTTCCCGGTTCCCCCGCACACGCGGGGATAGACCTCCCTACCCGCATCTTTTCGATCGTGGACGCCAGGTTCCCCCGCACACGCGGGGATAGACCGGTCGTCGAAGGCGGCGGCCACGATCTCACAGTGGTTCCCCCGCACACGCGGGGATAGACCCCGAGCTGCTCGAGCTCGAGGAAGAGATCGGAAGGTTCCCCCGCACACGCGGGGATAGACCCGAGCCAAAGCCGCCCCCAGTTATCGTTTCATAGGTTCCCCCGCACACGCGGGGATAGACCCCAGCCTCCCGTCAGCTGCAGGACCTGGTTGAGGGTTCCCCCGCACACGCGGGGATAGACCTCAGCCCGCCGCCGGCGCCCTCGCACAGCCCAGGGTTCCCCCGCACACGCGGGGATAGACCCTGGCGCCGCGACCACACGACGGCTGCCCTGCTGGTTCCCTCGCACACGCGGGGATAGACCCAGAGAGCGCCTGGGCTACACTATCGCGAACAAGGTTCCCCCGCACACGCGGGGATAGACCTTCGCCGGGTAGAGTAAGAGATTCAGCCCCGATGGTTCCCCCGTACACGCGGGGATAGACCGGAGGCTGAGGAGCGGGACAAACTCCTGGGGGTCTGCCGCAGATACGGGATTTCAAAGCTCCCCGACGGGGGCGGAAGGTGGAACGGGAGGAACAGGTTATGCGCGCTGAAACGGAGCGCCTGCAGGCGCTGTTTACGCCTTTCAACGAGGGCGGTTCTTTTATGACGCTGGCCGAGGGTGACGAGGAGCCGATCTATTTGGACCTGGTCGACAGCTTCTTGGTCACGCGCGTCGCCGGGGATTCGTTCTGGCTATTCCACAAGATGATCGGTTACAACAACGGCTGGCAGCATGCGCATACGATCAAGGTTGTGTCCTGGTCCCAGGACGATGTCTGGCTGCTCGATTTGGTGGATGACCGCGGCCGGCGTTTCCATATCGAGCAGATCCTCCCTCAAACCGAGCCCGACCTGGTCGAGACGTGGCGGGAATGGCAAGCCTACCGGGCGCGCCACCGGGAAGGGTTCGCCCGGGTGGACGCGGACCTGCTTGACCAGCACATGGGCATTGCGCTGGGGTGGGCGTCATGAGGCTGGGGTACATGGTGGCGTTCACGTTGCGGGCGATCGAGGCGCCGTTCACCTACGCTCCGACCGGCGCATGGGCGGAGGGGCCGGGCGAGGGCATCGACCTGGCGATCCGGTTTCTCCCCGGCTATGATGCGGAGCAGGCAGAGGCCGACAGAATCATCGCGCGCATGGTAGCGGCAGGTATGCGGGCGCTTCCCGACGGCTGAGGGACTGAAACATCGAGGGGTGACGGCCGCCACACCCAATCCTGTACCTGTTGACTTCCCAGCTCCTCCTGCGCTAAATTACGGCAGTCAGCTACCATACAACAAGAGACAAGAACATGGAATGGAAACTGGAATGCTCAATCTGGCGAGAGGGTGAAGCGTATGTGGCCCGGTGTGACAGCCTGGAGATTTCGAGCCATGGCAAGACAGCAGAAGAAGCTCTGGGCAACCTTGAGGAAGCACTGGAACTCTATCTTCGGCACGCTCCACCTGCCGAAATCATGTCGTATCTTTTTCGCTTAACCCCAGAATTTCGTCCATTCATCCAGAATCCTCCTGAGATCGAATCGGCGCATCTGTCCGACCTCGCCACTGGAGAGTTGTCTCAGGCAAAGGGTGAACTCTCTCTGGCTTATGCCTAGATTGACCCCAATGAAGCCCAGAGAAGTCCTGAAAATCCTAAGGGACAACGGGTTTGAAGAGATCAGACAAAGTGGCAGCCATATCATACGGAAAGGCGAGATAGAAGACGAACACGGAATCATAACATTAAGGGTTGTAGTCGTACCTGACTACGGCGAAATCCCAGTAGGCACCCTGAATGATATCGTGAACCGTTCAGGACTTGGCCGCAAAGTTTTTACGAAGTGAAGGCTTCCCTCTACCCCGATTCAGCCTCCCGTTATCGAGACAATGTAGATACGCAAGGAGATTGCCACGAGCCGCAAACGGCTCGTCATTTACGTCCTTGTCTAATTGGGAAAGGAAGTACGAATGAACGGCTTCAGGAAAGTTAAGGCGATAGGTAGTTAAGGGCTATCCATGACCACACCGATTGTCCGGGCGCATACGATCAGGCCTGTCCCAACAGGTCAGCAAGAACGGCACTTCGTGCAGGCTTGCGGTACGGCACGGTTTGCCTACAACTGGAGTCTCAGCCCGAAGGGGGCCACACTGTCACCTCTCCGTTATTTCCGGAGTTGATAACCGAGGGCGACATCGTGGCCGAGGCCCAGGCGAGCGTGGGGTGTTACAGGATTCCGAGGCGTGGGCAATCCGCGAAGAATATCTAACTGCTTTTGATCCACAGAGGGACACGGAGAACGGCTTAACTGCTTTTGATCCGCGAAGGGACGGCGAGAGCCTCTTTTCTGTCCTGGCAGGGTCGCTGAGGGCCTGTCCTTGTCACATTTTGGATGGCTTTCGCCACGTGTCAACGAAACCTGTACACGCACAAAGGAAGGATGTACGAAAGCCTACGCGTTCCCCCAGCCTATACCATGCGCTTTACAGACGCTGGCTGCCCAGCCGGCAGTCTCCGACCATAGTCTTATGATCACCCCCTTGCGCGATTGCAGGCGGCTCGGTTAGAAAACCGTTGTCATAACACCGCTACAGTCGCGGCGGAGGCATAGGCGCCAAGAACGTCAACCCACCAGTAAGGTATCTCTCCTTCGGATCAGATCCAGAGTTAAACCGCCCGCCGCGAGAATCGTTGCGTACAAGAGGAACAGCTTCCCTGGCGGAGCGAACCCGGCCGCCTACCGTTCCACAGGGAAAACGTGACATCCCCGGGTACACGCTCGCGAAGCGCACAGCAGGCTGGCCGGCGCTCAGTGCTCAGCGTCACCGCATCCGATTGGCGGCCACCTGGCTGGAGGCGGGAACGCCCTCGTCATCGAGCCACTGGTTGACCAGTTCACGCAGCGGCGCGGGCAGCCGGTAAGAGAACTCATCGCTTTCCGCCAGCCGCAGGCCATCGAGGATATGGTAGATCTTGTCCTTCTTCTTCATCCGGCACAGGCTGCAGTCGCAGGCGTCGTAGAATTTTCTCCACAGCTGGCCCCAGGCGTTGAAGAACGGGCCGTGGGGCAGGCCGCTCGCTTCGTGCAACACTGAAAGCGGGACGAACTCGTTCCCTGCGGCTGCCAGCATTTCGAGGATGCGCGTTTCCACAGCCTCCAGGGGAGGCGTGGCATAGAGGGCATCCGCGAACCGGTCGGGGTCGATCATCATGTTCGGCTATTCTCCTTGTGCGTACAGTTCAGGTTTTGTTGATATTTTGGGAAGGGCGTGAAGAACAGCTTTTTGATCCACGGAGGACACGGAGGGTCACGGAGAACAGCTTGTTGATCCGCGGCGTCACGCGGCGGGGCGCGGCGGGGCGCGGCGAAGGCGTTTCGGGTTTTCTTTGCGCAGCTGGGCGGCTTTTCGCGTATTTGTTGCACTTTGCGAGGGAAAAACAGTGTTCAGACAGGCGTCAACGGGCCCTAGTCTATCAACAGGCACAAGCCGCGGCAAACTGTGCGTTTCACTGTCTCCTCAATCGAATCCGGCCGCAGGTCTGCCACCTCGGCCGGCGGTTTGCCCGGGCTCGAAAATCGACTTGGGCTGTCAACGCGTCCTAGCTGGCGCCGGTCGTCAGAAACTTCTCGCCCCTGACCGCAGTCCGGCGCCCGTCCCGTCTGACACACTGAATCCTACACTTTCGGCAACAACGGTCGGGAGGCAGAGGTGTAATCGAACCGCGGCAATTCGGCGGGAGGCAAGGAGGACGGCCATAAGCGTGTTGACCAAGGGCGGTCAGGGATAGTCCCTATCTGAATCAGGTCCCGGCCGGGGGCAGTTTCCAGGTTTGCGTCGATGACCCGCGTTTCAGCAAGCGCCGATAGCCAAGGGCGACCATGCGGCCAGGACCGTCCCCTCATTGAGCAGGCATGTGTCAGGTTTGACCAGCTGGGGGGTGCAGCATAGAATGATGCATAAAGACTCATATTTACATCAGAGGAGGTGAAGCCCTTGAACCAGATCACGGTCAGAGGATTTGACGATGAACTGCGCGCGAGCCTGCGCCGCCTGGCAAGGCGGGAGGGACTCTCTCTGAACCAGGCCGCGCTCAGGCTGCTGCGGAGAGGAGCCGGCCTTGCGGAAGGCGCTGGCCAGGCGGATACTGTGGGTGATTCATTTGACCAGCTGATAGGGAGCTGGACCCAGGCGGATGCGGATGAGATGGAGGCCGCGCTCGAGGCGTTCGAGACCATTGACGAGGCGGCTTGGAGATGAAGGTTCTGCTGGACTCCAACGCCTACTCTCTGCTCATGCGGGGACACGGGGAGGTTGCGGGATTGGTGCGGAGGGCCGAAGAGGTCCTGTTCTCCGCCGTGGTGGTCGGTGAACTGATGTACGGCTTCCGGCGAGGCACTCATTTCGAGCGGAATGCGGCCGACCTGCGCTCATTTCTCGACAGCCCCTACTCGTCCTTCGTAGAGGTAGGCCCGGTCACCGCAGACCGTTATTCCAGGATAGCGGCAGCATTGAGGGCGAAGGGGCGGCCGATTCCGACCAACGACGTCTGGATAGCGGCCCACGCGATGGAGACCGGCGCGGATCTGGTTTCGGCGGACGGCCATTTCGAGCACGTTGACGGGATTGTTTGGGTGCGCGTGGCAGCAGAGTGAATCGATCCGCGAAGTCGTGCGAAGGGTCGCGAAGAACAGCAAAGGCGCTTCGGGTTTTCTTTGTGTAGATGGGTGGTCCTGCGCGGACCAGCCGCAGCCGGTATGATGGGGGAGAACGGCTCTCTTCGCGTAGTCAGTCAAAAGGCCTCAATATATCCCTCATCATCCAAACAAAACCGCCACAGGAAGCCCGTAGAGCGCCTGAAATTGCATGAGGGTACTACAGTGCCTTGTGATCCGTAGCGTTCGCCCTGTGATGTTGACGGCAGGGCGGTTCAGGTTGTCGCGGCAGCCGGCCGGGAAAACGGCAATGCGGTTCATCAAGTGGACTTTCCACCCGATCCTGAAATTCATCCCAACCTCTCCTTAATCACCACGCAAATTCCCCTATGCTCGCGCACAGAAGTACGGCAGCACACCCCCAGCCTAATACCATTAGTACTTGAGCGGTGTATTTGCTCGTCCTTTCGTTCTTAACTTCGCTCTTTAGTTTGCTCACCTGTCTACCAAGCTCATTGTTTTCCATGTCCATCTCTTGGCGCTGCATGATTGCCTCGCCATATTCGACTACCAAACGCCCGTTCTCTTCCCGAAGCTCCTTATAGATCGTCGGGAAATCCACATCTGGCAGAGTCGCCCCGCAATACTCGCATTGCATAGCACACCTCCTCAAATTTCTCCCTAGCGATTCCGGGTGCAAACATCATACCAGTTTCCGCTACAGCGTGCTGGGTTGTAACACAGGAGGGGATTGGTGAAGTGGTCCCCAAAAACTGGACCATGAGCCAAGGCGCAAAATGGAGTAATACACCCAGCCTGTGGAGGGGCAGAACGAGGGTCAAGAAACGGCGGCCCTGCGCGGACTAGCCGCGGCTGGCATCGTGGAAGAGCCTGGTTTTTTTCGCGTAGTCAGTCAAAGAGCCTCGCTATACCCTCCTCATCCGAATAAAAACGCCACAGGAGGCCCGTAGAGCGCCTGAAATCGCACGGGGGTAGCTGGGATACCTCGCGATTTGACCTGATTTGGCCTCTTCGCGTTCGTCTATTGATGGTGTATACTGGGTGGTATAAACGTCTGTTAAACGAAATTATCGCGTGTTTATGCAGATAGGCTTTTTTATGGGAATTTACAGGCAGGGGGCAGAACGATGAGCGAGGCGCCGGCCAGCGCGGGGGAGGGCGTCCTGGTCGCCATTCAGGACGCGGCGCTCGGGCTCGTCAGGCCGTACGACTCCGAACAGGCGACGCGCTTCGAGGCTGCGCTGGAAGCGCTCGCGCCCAACACGCGCCGCGCCTACGGCAGCGCGCTCAGAACCTGGGGGCGGTGGGCCGCGCTGCAGGGTGTGCATGCGCTGGCCGCGCCGCCGTTTGCGCTGCGCGCCTATCTGCAGGAACGGGCTGCTGACGGCGCCGGCATCTCCTCGCTGCGGATGGCGGTGGCCGCGCTGCGCAAGGTGCAGGCGCTCGTCGGTGTCGAGCCGACCGCGAACGACCAGGTCGTGACCGATACGATAAGCGGCCTGGCGCGGCAGGCTACAGCGCCGCGGCAGGCGTATGCCTTGACTGCGGAGGCGCTGGCGGTTGTCACCGCGACCGCGTGTACGCCGCGCGTGGGCCGGGGCGGCAAGATGGAATCGTCCGGGCAGGCGCGGCACCGGGGGCTGGTCGACATCGCGCTGTGCCGGGTGCTGTCGGACGCGGGCCTGCGCCGCTCTGAAGCGGCTGCGCTTACGTGGGACGACGTTGTGCGCTGGGACGACGGCTCGGGCCGGCTGACCGTGGGCCGCTCGAAGACGGACGCGGAGGCGCGCACGGTCTATCTGACGCCGGCGTCGGTCGAGGCCTTGGGGGCGATCCGGCCGGCGGACGCAGACGGGGCGGCTGCGGTGTTCGGTCTTTCGGCCGCTTCGATCTCGCGGCGCATCCGCGCCGCGGCCGCGGTGGCGGGCCTGGGGCGGGGTTTCTCCGGGCATTCGGGGCGGGTGGGGATGGCCCGGCGCATGGCCGCGGCCGGCGCGCCCACGCATGAGATAATGGCGCAGGGACGCTGGAAGACGGCGCGCATGGTCGAGGTCTACACGCGCTCGGAAGAGGCCGGACGCGCCGCGAGGTGGTTGGCGTAGAGATAGTGAATGACGATGGCACGCGCTCTCGACTATACGCCGCGTCGTACCAGTGAAGTGTTGTACTTTTTGCGGCAGTTATTGGTGAAGAAACTCCGATTCAACCAGCAGTTCCGAGACGCGTATTCCCAGGGCTTTGGCAATTGCGTCAAGGGTCTTGAATCTGGGCGTCTGTTCACCCTTCTCCAGCCGCACCAGTGTCACGCGTCCGATGTCCGCTGCGCGGGCGAGCGCCTCTTGGGTTAAGCCGGCAGAACTGCGAAGCCGTCGGATGCGCTCGCCAAGGGTACGTCTTCCCCGCATGGCTATGGCCTCGACGGTCGGTCGATAGAATTTGTCACAGTAGTGGCGGGCGAAGTCCCAGGGAATCTCGATCTGCGTGCCCTGGGCTGTCTTGAGAACGAGCTCGTATGGATTGGGCAGCGCAAGGGTGGATAGAGCCGCACGCTCTCCGATCTCAGGAAGATCGGTGTACGGTATGAGACCCTTGGCTCCATCCGCGAAGCTCAGTTCGATGCCATGCTCCAACAGGGCGGCGACCGTCATCATCCGATTGGCGTTTCTAACGAGAACGGCGT
This sequence comes from Caldilineaceae bacterium bin5, assembly GCA_002238445.1. Taxonomy (GTDB): domain Bacteria; phylum Chloroflexota; class Anaerolineae; order Caldilineales; family Caldilineaceae; genus Bin5. The sequence goes on along the minus strand of MPML01000025.1, from coordinate 18,594 downwards.
CTATCATCAGTTCCCTCCATGAATGGAATCCCACGTCTTCCTGATCTCCTCGGCGTACCTGACATAGGTTCGCATGATGTCCCTGAAGGTACCTGGAGGGGGTTCTCCATAAAGACGCCTCCGTTCAGCTCTATACGGCAGATGTCTTCGTTGCCGACCCAGACGTGTACATGGGGAGGCTCAAAGCTGTTTTCTCTCGTATTGACAACGAAACGGAACTGGCCCTCTACTGCTACAGTCGGCATGCGAAATCCTCGGGCGAATTGATGCCTCTCATGCAGCCTTATGCGCGAAGTGTATCATATAACGATACATTTAATGAAGTCCTGCAATCGTGTTGTTTACAGATCGAATGCGGCTATGTGGAAGGTTTCCTGGCCGGCGGGGATGTTAAGAGTGGCATTAAAACGAATATGGACATGCATTCACTAAGCATATTGATATATGTATAGATGGATATTGCAGGGCTGGCTGACTGTAGGGCGAGGTTTTTACGGGGATTCGGGGTGGGGATGGCGCGGGCCGGCGCGCCCACGCATGAGATAATGGCGCAGGGCCGCTGGAAAAGCGCCGGCATGGTCGCCGACTACACCCGCGCCGAAAACGCCGAACGCGCCGCGAAGTGGTTGGGGTAGGCCGACGGCCACGTTTTGGCATTCTCAGTGTCGAGGCGTTGAAATATACGGCAGAATGGGCGAGTGTAGAGCTAGGAGTATGGTATGGCCGAACGCATTTACACGCGGAATGAACGCGGGGGATTAGAGCCTCTTGAAGAGGAGATGTTCTCCACCGAGGACGAATTGCAGGCGTTGATTGCCGATTATCCGGAGTTGCTGGATGGGGAACAGATGCGGCCAGACGATCCGATACGGTGGATCCTGGTCACTCGCGAACAGGGCATCGCTGAGAGTTCGGACTTAGGTGATCGCTGGTCGCTCGACCATCTGATCATCGACCAGGATGCTGTGCCGACGCTGGTAGAGGTGAAGCGGGGCTCGAGTTCTGAGCTACGGCGCACTATTGTGGGCCAGTTGCTGGAGTATGCTGCGCACGCCGCGGAGACGTGGACGGCGGATGAACTTCGCCGGACTTTCGAGAACGAAAGCAGAAAAAAGAACGCCAACCCTGACGAGTTGCTTGCAAGGCTGCTGGGTACGGATGATGAACCGGATGTAGATGGTTTCTGGGAGACCGTGGCCACGAATCTTGCTGCAAAACGTTTGCGGCTGCTGTTCGTAGCGGACGAGATTCCTGATCCCTTGGAGAGGGTGGTTGTGTTTCTCAATACTCAGATGGCCCATATCGAGGTTTTGGCAGTGGAGGTCAAGCAGTTCCGCGGAGATGCAATTCAGGCAGTAGTGCCGCGGGTCATCGGGAGAACAGCGGCGGATACCGAGGGAATCAGATCGCGTCGGCGTCGAAAGCTGACGCGGGAATTCTTTCTTGAAGAACTCCCCAGCGAGGAAGCGCGCATGGTTGCCGGGCGGATCCTCGCTGTGGCAGACAGAGCCGGCGCCACTTTGGCATGGGGCGAAAGAACCGTTAGCATCCGCGCGAGGTGTTCAGGGCGTTTGTTGACGGTTGCCTGGTTATCCCTTACTTCAGTGCCAGGATGGGCAGGAGTAAGAGACATCACTTTCGGAACGGCCTGGGGCCAACAGCCACCTGATAGCGATGTCCTCGCTCTCCTTGAAAAGTGGACAAAACAGCTCTCCGACGCAAGTTTTACTCAAGACATATCCGAAGGAGGGACCAAGCTCTGGACAGTTCCTTATGACGTCGCCGCCGCGCATACCGACTTTTTTGCGGGCTGCCTCGAAGATATTCTTTTAGAGTTACGGGCAAATTAGAGGAAAGAAGAACTCCTTTCCCCTCCGAGCGCAAAGGTTGCCTTGGAGGCAGTACAGTGATACTTATGGCGGTCTCCAATCGGTGGACTGTGGAAGGGGAAAAGAGGCGATTTCATTTTCTTAGCATTTGGGGCGGATCGGGATGGCGCGACGCATGAGATAATGGCGTAGGGGCGCTGGAAGACGGCAAGAATGGTGGAGGTCTACACGCGGTCTGAGGAGGCCGGACGCGCCGCGAGGTGGTTGGCGTGATTCCGCCGGCCATGTTTCGGCGCTCCCGGCTTTACGCCTTCTGGAATTCCTCCCAGTCCAGATCCAACTGTCTGATTGCCGAGCGCAGGGTCCCAGTTTTCGGGTCCCGGCTGCCCCAGTCGGGCAGCACAGCGTCTTTTTGCGTTCCCGGATTGAACCATCTCCTGTGAGAGCCTCCGCCTCGCCTTGGAATCTCGTAACACCCCAGGTTCGCCAGCTTGCGGGCGGCCTCCCTGTATCTCACGGGACGGAGACGATTGTCTCGACGGATAAGGGACCGTTCGCATCTTCCAGATAGAGGCTCGACGGCAGTGGACGGCCTCTGTCCTGGTATATCTCCACAACCGCGCCAAAGGCGTCTTCCACGTTGGCCAAGGCCTCGGCCATGGTGTCGCCCTCGGTTATCAGCTCCGGCAGTAGCGGTGAGGTGACGGTGTAGCCCCCTTCGGGCTGAGGCTCCAGCACCAGCGGTATTTTTGCTTTCATCACCCGGTTCAGTCTCCCTTCATCTTATGAAAGACGCAATCCTTAGACGGGGAATGTACGGTTATGGATTCTTCAGGTCGTGGTGTGCTGACGGTGATATGGAGATGATACAGAAGTCCGGCGCGATCGTCAAAGCCTACAATGGGGAGCAGTCTCCGTTGTTCGTTGAATTACGAGGGGCCGACGATTTTTTCAACCACTTAAGTTCCATCTTGAGCCGATCGATCTGTGGATGCGCCTTGCGTTTTGCATAGAGAGAGAGCGGCAGGTATCGTCGCTTGCCGCTTTCAGTATTATCCAAGTTTTGCTATGTCGTATTTCGTCAAGTTATATTTGAGTTTTGTTTGACTACACGAAAGAATTGACATTGTCGACTTCGATGTTCAGTCTGCACGCTGTCTGGACGAAACCTTGCATAATGGTAACGATAGCGTTACCATATCAACATGATCGAGATCAGAGAATACATAGACAACCGAGGTCGCAGTCCATTCGGTCGCTGGTTCGACGGTCTCGACGCCGGGGCAGCGGCCAGAGTGAGGACATACCTCGCCCGCATGGAGGCTGGCAACCTGTCCAACGTCAGAGGTGTTGGCAGAGGGGTGTTGGAGTGCCGCATAAACATCGGTCCAGGCTACAGAGTCTATTTCGGCAGAGATGGGGACACATTGATAATCCTACTCGGTGGTGGCACAAAGGCCCGCCAGCAGAGGGACATTGAAGGCGCGCGTGCACTCTGGCAGGCGTACAGGCGCCGCAAGCAGGAGGAGGTGTGAAAGATGCCGCTCACCCGTGACTTCAAAGAGACCGTGCAGGTCCGCGCCGAACGCGACCCGGCATTTCGAGAAGGGTTGCTGGAGGAAGGCGTCGAGTGCCTGCTGGCAGGAGACGTGGATACGGGCAAGATCGTGCTGCGCGATTACATCAACGCCACCATCGGGTTCGAGGAACTGGGCGCCCTCACGAACAAGCCGCCCAAGAGTCTGATGCGTATGTTCGGCCCGTCCGGAAATCCCCACACCCGCAATCTGTTCGAGGTCATCCGCTGCATTCAGCAGCATGAGGGCGTGCAGCTCCAAGTGAAGGCTGTTCGTTAGCCGGCAGGGTCCGGCTGAATTGGAGGTCCGGAACTAAGGTTGCAATCAGCCGAGGGTAAAGGTTGCAATTGGCCGATTACAAAGGTTACAGTATCGATCAGTTCGAGGCACCAGGCGGACTTCAGGGTGCTTTTGATCGCGGCGATCACTTAGTTGGCAGTTGCGGGTGTGTACTTTTCGACCAGGCGGGATCGGAGGGCCCAGGCGTGGACAGCCCGGACCTTTTCCTAGGCGATATACGCCGCGTCCGTGGCGGTACCAACGCCACAAAAGGGCAGACTAAGGCGGCTCAGGTCATTTTTCTCTACATTTCGCCAGACTGCGGGTACGCATCCGGTCAACCGGTTGCCGGCGAGGGACAGCACTGTCAGGTTTCGGTCGTGACACCGTGCCAGGCATCGAGCGGCGCGGCGCTCAGCCAGTTGACGCCGTCGGTAGCCGGGTAGAGCGCGACCAGCGCCTCCCTGTCCGCGGCGGCGGCCGTGGCGGGGCTTGTCGTCTATGACGCGTCGCAAAACGGCAACCCCGGGCTGTCGGTGTAAAACAGGTCACTGTTATTTACATTGCGCCAAGCTGCCGGCACGCAGCCACGCAACTCGTTGCGTGCGAGTTTCAATTCACTCAGGTTGGTAAGGTTGCCCAGTTCGGCCGGGATCTCTCCGCTCAACTGGTTGCCGGAGAGGAGCAGCGCTCTCAGGTTGGTGAGGTTGCCCAGTTCGGCCGGGATCGCACCGCTCAACCGGTTGTCCCTGAGATCCAGCGCTCTCAGGTTGGTGAAGTTGCCCAGTTCGGCCGGGATCGCACCGCTCAACCGGTTGTATTGAAGCTCCAGCTGTTCCAGGTTGGTGAGGTTGCCCAGTTCGGCCGGAATCTCTCCACTCAACTGATTGCCTGAAAGCTCCAGCCGTTCCAGGTTGGTGAGGTTGCCCAACGCGGCCGGAATCTCTCCGCTCAACTGGTTGCTCCAGAGGGCCAGATATTCCAGGTTGGTGAGGTTGTCCAGTTCGGCCGGAATCTCTCCGCTCAACTGGTTGTCGGGGAGGCGCAGCCTTGTCAGGTTGGTGAGGTTGCCCAGTTCGGCCGGGATCGCACCGCTCAACTCGTTGCTATAGAGGTCCAGCTCTTCCAGGTTGGTGAGGTTGCCCAGTGCTGGTGGAATCTCTCCACTCAACTGATTGCCTGAAAGGTTCAAATCTACCAGGTTGGTGAGGTTGCCCAACGCGGCCGGAATCGCACCGCTCAGTCCGTTCTCTGTGAGATTCAGTCTGAAAACATGACCGCTCTCGTCGGCGATGACGCCGTGCCAAAGGTAGAGCGGCGCGTCGCTCAGCCAGCTGCCGTTGTCGCGCCAGTTGGCGCCGTCGGTAGCCTGGTAGAGCGCGACCAACGCCTCCCTGTCCGCGCCGGCCGGAGATGGCGCCACCGCCACATCTGTGGGTGTAGGAACCGGATCCGTAGGTGTGGGAACGGGGGAAGGGCTGGGCGCCACATCTGTGGGTGTGGGAACCGGACCCGTGGATGTGGGAACGGGGGGAAGGCCGGGCGCCACAACCCATATGAACGTGAACCACAGAGCCGGAACGGCTATAGCCAGTACAGTTGCGAGGAGGAGATAACGACGATTTCCAGCGATTTTCTGCCGCATCATTCGACCCTGCCTTTCTGAATAGTCGCTTCATTCTGAACCGGCGTCCGGTATGGTCTGGTTAATTCCAATGTGTACCCCTCTCGCCGCTGAGAGGCGGTCAGCCTCGAACAGACAGAGACAGCTGTGCGCCGGGTTCGGCTTGCCGGAGTTCCTGCTCTGGGTGTCTGCCGCCGCCATGCCTGGCACCGTAGCCGGGTAGCGCGCGACCAGCGGCTCTCTATCCGGGGCGGCAACCGGCACAGATGTCACAGAGGGCTCAGCTGGCGCCATACGGTGTACCGCGACCACTGTCAACGCGATACACAGCGCCAGTCGGAGTGGATAGGCTGCCGATTTGAGGATCAACGACATTGGCGCGACAGCTCGCACACGATCGCTTTCCGGCAATCACATCAGCATTGCAAGAGGGGCATGTGTTCACGGCTATTTCTCCTATCAGAGCGTATTGGAAAATCTGGCAAAGGGATTGCCAGACGGGGAACAGGATTCGAACAGACGAGAGGAGAGTCGGGCTCGCTCTAAGCAGGCGTTCATTCGTGAGCGATGTAGTCCAACCCCACTTCGAAGGTGACGCGCGCGCCATTGACCGTTATCAAAGCGTTCCTCAGGCTCTCGACGTTCTGCGGATACCAGGTCTCTACAAGGGCAGCGGGTATACCGTTTCCTGTCGGCGGATTCACTGAGACCTTCCAGTACGGGACGTTGGCCGGTTTCAGCGGCGGGCCACCATAGACCTCGACGGTCGAATAGCAGACAGGGTCAATCCTGGCCCCGGGTGAGAACCGCAAGGAGCCGATCCACGTCTCCTTGCCGCTGCCGTCGATAACCCAGAGCCCGTACCACTGGCCTACGTTGTCGGCTTCTTGTGCGGCGACTTTGAGTGTATAGTCGCCGGCGCCCCACTGGTACCTGCCCCTGACGCTAACAAAGTTGCCTTCGTAATCGCCCGATTCCGTCCAGCCGCGTTCGGGAACCCTGGTGTCTGCGAGCCGGACTTCGGCCGTCTCGTTGTTTTCGTACCAGCGCGAGAATATAGCGCCTTTGCCCAAGTTGCCTCTGGCGGGATCGCTGACGTCAGTCTGCAGCCCGAAATAAGCGCCGTCTCCGGCGATGGAGAACGCAGTGCAAGCGATGAGGTAGAGACCATGATTGCCGCCAAGCTCAACGTCGTTGTCAACAGTGAAGCTAACCAATATCTCGTCCATGGCTGTCCCCACGGGCCAGGCATATGCGGCGAACAGCATTGCACGAGGCATTTCGACGGGGGTGTTCAGAGTGATCTCTTCGGCCGCAGGAGTCGTCTTAGCTGTAGGCGTCGGTGTCGGCACAATCTCCACGTTGCCGTCATCGAACGTCGTCACATAGGGCGCATAGACCCAGGCCGCGTCGCTCTCATACTCGATCTGCCACCAGTCCTGGCTCAGATTCTTCCCCGTGATCTCGAAGGTGTCGCCCGTGTCTGCCGTGCCGATGATTTCGTAATGCGTCCCAGGGCCACGCCGCACATTCATCCGGCGCCCAATCGTCAGGCTAGCCCTGTTTTCAGGCGTGGGTGTCAGCGTGGCCGTGGGCGTTGGTGCGATCGCGGTTTCGATGGCGGCCAGACGTTGCTCAATCTCCCCGACACGCCGCTGCAGCGCTTTCACGTACCCGACCAGCCCCTTCAGCGACACATCCTCGTCCTGTGCCAGCAGCGCTGCCGGCGCCAGAACCGCCACCGCCAGCAGTGCGATGATGAGTGCGCGTTTCATGGGGTCTCCCTGTGCGTGTTCGTCTGGCCAGCCCCGCGGTGATACAGGCAAGCCATGTCTAATCGAAAACTATTGCGGCGCCGAGTGCCAGGGCCAGCCAAAACGCTGCTTCGGTCCCCAACCAAAACGCCGCTTCGATCCAGGCGCGCTTTTGCGCCTCTATGATCCGTCTGATTTCTTCAAGCATTTCGTTTCACGGGGAGGCTTCATGTGTGTTTTTCTGGCTGTCGCCCGTCCACATGATGCGGTTGGCCCAGTTGGGGGCAGGCATAATTGGCTAATCCAAAAAGAGAAACTCCACAATCTATTCGTCGCTGTCGCTAAGAAACGCCCCCTCACGTGTCAGGTAAAACCGCCTTCCCCGATAGTCACGTTGCAGCACAATCCGCACAATTTTGTTTAGAAGATCAAAGTCTACATATGCCCTGTCCTCTAGCTGAGTGTAACCAAGCCCAGGCGCTGGCCAGACTTTCCCCACTTGGTTGCAGCTGAAGTTGAAAGGGGAGTTCTGCTGTTGAATCTCCATCAACTCATTGATGTCTTCTTGCGTAGTCCGCAGAATTTGGCTCACCATTTGTCCGCCCCAATCCAGAACTGCCTGCCTGGTCGTGCCCCGCCTATCAGGAAAGCGCGCCCTCGCGTTTTCTGCGCTCATCTTCTGCCACTCATTTTGCGTTGTCTCCTTTTCTTCGTATCATTGCAGCCAATCGGTGCGGAAATATGAGATAGGCTCGACATACTCCGCCAAGACAACGCCTTTTCGGATCTCTCCCCCCAAACCGGGCCTGCAGCCCGCCCGCACAGCAATGGCCTGGAGGTTCATGCCCTCAAGCTCCTGCGCATAGATGATGCCAAACAGATGAACGGCAGCAATTTTCCGGCCGTGGGGGGCCGCTTGCCGCATATTCCTCAATTTCGTTGCCAATTCACCCGCCACGTCCATTTGCCGCCCTCCTTATCAGTTCGCCGGCAGGCCGTCCCGTGACAGCTGCCCGGCGTTTCCCTGGTCCCGGCGTTGGTAAAAGAGGAGAGAGAACGAGGACGTTCTCTCTCCTGATTGTGTTGTGGTTTACTCCATTCCGAATCCGGAGACCTGAACGAAAGCGCCGTCGGTGACCTGGAAAATCTGGACACCGCCGGCGCCGCATTCGCCGATGCTGTCGCACTTGATCGTGCCGGTGAGGCCGTCGAAGGCATCGGCGGCGCGAATGGCGGCGATCAGTTCCTCGCGGTCGAGCACGAGATTGCCGCTGTCGTCGATAGTAGCAACCGCGGCAATGGCGGCCGCGATCAGCATCACGGAGTCGTAGCTCTGACTGTGGAAGGCGCCGAGCTCGTCGGGGCTGACGCCGTATTTCTCGATGTACTTGGCGTCGAATTCGACGTTCATCGCTTCGGAGTCGTCTCCGGCAAGTAAGGAGATGTAGGTGCCTTCGGCAGCGGCGCCGGCGGCCTGGATATACTGCTGGGTGAAGGCGCCGTCAACGCTCATGAAGACCGTGTCCTCGAGGCCGGGTGTTTCGGTTATCTGCTGGGCGATGAGGCCGGCCTCGGTGGCGTATCCGCCGAAGAAGACGGCCTGGGGCCCACCGGCGCCAACCCTGGACAGCATGGCACGGAAGTCGGTATCGCCTACCTGGACGCCTTCGAAGCCGGTTACTTCGGCTCCCAGACCGGAAATGTTGTTCCGGAAGACTTCGGCAACGCCTTTGCCATAGTCGGAGTTGTCGTGGACGACGGCTACCTTGGTGCGGCCCAGATCGCTGAAGACATAACCGGCATCGACGGCGCCCTGGAGGGCGTCGCTGAGGGCGACGCGGTTGCAGACATCGCAGTTCGGGGAGGTGATGTCGGGATTGGTGGCGCTGGGGCTGACGAAGGGGATGCGCGCCTCCTGCAGAATCGGCAGGAGGCCGAAGGTCTCGCCAGAGCAGGTGCCGCCGGTGACGGCGACGATGGTCGCGTCGGCGGCGAATTTGTTGCCGACGTTCGTTCCTTGCGTGCCGTCGCAGGCGCCGTCTTCGGCTACCAGCTCGAACATGAAGCCTTCGAGTCCACCGGTCGCGTTGAGGTCGTCGACAGCCAGTTCGGCGCCGTGGCGGATGTCCAGGCCGAGGGTAGGGATGGGACCGGTCAGGGCAAAGGAGCCTCCGATGCGGATCACTCCGCCCGCTTCGACGACGACCTTGCCGCTGATGCCGGCAGGCGCGCCTCTGCCATCGAGGCTTCCCCAGGCGGGCGCTTCTGCGGCCGGCGGCGCGGCGCATGCGGCCAGCATCAGTGCCGCGATGAGGAGCAGGCTAAAGAAAGCAGATCGCTTTGGCATTTGAACCTCCTTGGTCAATTCAGATGCGTTATGAATGTTCTTTGCTGCTTTGCACGGACTGCTAAACCCAGCAGTGCTCGCAGCGGTTGCCCGCACGCTCGAAGTGGACCATAGGCCTTTCCTATTATTCAGAAGTAAAGGAAGCAAAAAATGACTCTTTTTGTGATGGAACACTTTCAAACCGCTGCGACTCACTATCATATCTTGTTGTATAGCCACTATCGGCCGCCTGTTTTATGAGTTCCAACTCAGATGATGCAAGACGACTTTCTAGCCACTCAATCAGAAAAGATTCGGAGAGTAATTTCCAACCAGCGCCAAACAGTTCGTCATCTCTGACATGAAGCAAATACAGTGGGTATTCAACTGATACATCCTTTGCCATGTCTACTCTTGAAACCTCGATGGTAGATAGTTTGTCGTGCTTTTTCTCCGTAGATTCCATATGACATTGCAAAGGAGCGGTGCGTCCTATTGCTTCGTCTCCTATATCTGTTTCGTTTGATAATTTTTCGAGGCGTTCTCTGCGATCCGTAAGAAGTTCTCCCTCATACCTCCAAAATGATGGCCCTCGAACGGGGTAATTCCATCCACCAGCCATTTGTGCTGCTCTAGACAGACCGGTGATCTCTCCCTTATAACATACTTTCGGAGGATTCTGGTTGGTAACTTTGCAAGTGACATCTTCGTGATTCTTGAATGTAAGGATAGACCCGACCGGCACATCGATCATTTCAAGGTTAATCCTTGGTCTTGGCATGGCTTATCCTCTTTTGTTCGATACAAATAGACGGGAATTATATGCCTAGCTAGACACTGACCAGGTCATTCCTCGGCCCATTTGCTTGCGGAGCCGACGCTGGAATTTCCTTGTTCGTTTCAAAAGGTAGTTTGCGACTGGGTCTATAAGGATCCAGAACAGGACAAGGAAAAGAAGGTCGGTTACGGTTATGTTGTCCATATTGGAGGCTGTTCCTAAACTCGCCCTCCGTTCTGCAGGAAAGGTGTGATGCCACTTGCCAAGCTGTTGTTCCCCGGGTACAGGCGAGCGCGCACGGCAGGATAGTCCAGTGGGCGCGGACTTATTCAGGTGACGGTCAATCTCCAAGGGCCGCGTTCGCTGGTCTGTTCGACGAAACCCCGTTTCTCCAGCCGCTTGACGGCGCTATCTATCAGATAATTGTCGTAACCCCTACGCGGGTGCGCGATGCCCAACGCGTCATTGATTTGAGTTGCCTTCAGAGCGTCCGGATAGGTCTGCCGAAGGACAGTGAGAACGGCTTCTTCCAAGAGCCCCAGGCTCTGCTCAGCCTCTCTTCCGGGATCAGCCATTTTGCTCTCCTAGACTGTTTCTAGACCGCGGCCGCCCCCCCGTTCTACAGGAAAGATGTATTGCGACTTTCCAGGCTGTTGTTCCCCGGGTGAACGCTGCATTGCGCGCAGAGGACTGTCCGGGCGTGCAGGTCTATGGCGCTGATTTGAATCGCTCGCAAGCTTGGTCTGCCAAGAGCAGACTCTGATGCACAACCCTCTCTCGACTTAAGATTTTGTTCGTCCATCTCCCCGGCCTTGATTGCCTGGTTCCTTTCGGCTGTTCTGGCCATCATCAGTCTTGAGCAGCGGCAATCGCCGGCGCCGCTACCAGAGCCAGCGGCCAAGGCACGGCGACCAATGCTGCGCCAAGCGCTCGTTTCATGCGGTTTCCTCCTTGGAGGAAAGTGTTGGTTTATCGCCCACCATTCTGAACCTACCAGGCCTGATATGTCACCTGATGGCTATTGTTGAGGGTGAAGATATAGGGTTTGTCCATACTGTAAGGCGTATCCGCGTAGTAAGTGAAGACCCGGATCACCTGCTCATTGGGCAGATAGTCGATCTGAACCGGCTTGCCCGTCATCGGATTCAGGCCGCGGTACAGCTCAACCGCGGACATAGCCACAGAATGCAGTTCAGCCAGGTCGCTGACTGAAGGCAGATAGGGCCCTTCCTGAACACCGCCTGGCCCGACGAAATAATATTGAAACCCATTGCCGGATACGCACAGTTGCGCCGGCGTAGCGGCATGCGTCACGACGCATGGAGTGGGTGGGTGTTGTGCTGATACTGGCTTTGGCGTGTTCGTCGGCCCTGGCCTTGGCGTATTCGTCGACGTTGGCGTGTTCGTCGGCCCTGGCCTTGGCGTATTCGTCGACGTTGGCGTGTTCGTTGATCTTGGCCTTGGTGTGTTCGTCGACGTTGGCGTGTTCGTTGATCTTGGCCTTGGTGTATTCGTTGGTATTCGTGTGTTCGTTGGTATTGGCGTTGCCGTATGGTCGCCGCATACTATATCATGGTAAAAATGATCGTCGGACACAGCTTCCCCCGACCTGACCGCGTCGAGTCCGGCTTCCGCGGTGCACCCATGTAACATCTCACGCGCCCCCGCCATTTTCGTGTGCCGCAGCGCCAGGACAATGGCCAGAACCAAGAACAGAACCAGGGCGTTTGCAATGCGTTTCGTAGCCATACTTTTCATCTCCATGCTATACAGTGGTTGAGGGTATCAACCGTTCCACATGGAATGGCCGTCCGCTCTCTTTGGGAAAAACTTCCTGATACGCTTTCAAGAAATCACCAGGTCTCGTTGACGTTTGATTCGTTCTGTCACATTGGCGACAATAGTAGGATGTCTACAAAGAGAATTGCCGACCATCAGTGGCAGAAACTTTACCCATTTTTGCAAGGACACCCTCGTGGGTCACTGCCCGGACCCGCTCCGCATGCGCGCCGCTGTCCTTCCCGTCATATCGGGCATACTCGAACAGCACGAGCATCTCATTCAGATTTTTCCCTTTCTGCGGGTGCGGGGAAGCTACGGCCAGGCATTAATAGGCTTCAAAAGGTCTTGTGACAGGCGTTCAAGTTCCTGTTGACACGACTTGAATTCCATTGCGAAATCAGCAGGGCTATCGCCGATATGGTTTTCTAGGGCTCGTTGACATTTTCAAGGTGTGTCGAGAAGGCAAGCTCTTCCGGCTGCGGTCGGTGAAAAGGCATGGTTTCAAAGCGGGCTGAAGAGACACAGTTTCAGTGTAACTGCAGGAAAAGCTGGGCTGGACGCTCCCTGAACACAGGTCTTGCGCTCGTACGGGAGCGGGTAAACGCTCGTACGAGCGTTTACGAGAGATCCACGAGAGATTACGAGCGTTTGCGAGAAAAAATTTTTGAGATAGAGAACATCGCTTATCAAAAATGATATAATAATTATATGATGAACGGGAACTCATGTGTGTTCAATTTGAAACCAAGACATTTCGCACGGGCTGTCCCCTGACATCGCAGGCGTCTCACTCGCTCTATTGATGCTCGCAAGCTCGTGGACTCATTTGGGATGTACATGAGAGACGAAAGGGCGCTGGGCCCCTGACGCACGGCCAGATATCGTCTGCTCCCCCACTTCCCCGCTGTCGATTGCGCCGATCTTGCCTGCCTCTTTGAAACGTCAACGAGCCCTAGACATTTAACCGTCCCTGCCATATTCCAACGGGACTCCAAGAGAATCGTTTTTCCTTTTTCGTGATGTCCTAACAGTTCGCCCACCACGGGGCGAACACTAGACGCCAGGCAGTAGCTACTGAAGTCCGACGTAATGAATTCGGCGCCAAAAGAATAAGGACCTCCAACCTCCTCAATGGATCTCCCGATCCACATAGCCATTGTGTCTCCCTTTTGTTGCACGGGCGCCGCAAAGCCCAAGCCGCCCACCGTTCCACTGGGGATCCCATTCCACCGGATTGTAAGCGACCCAGGGTATACGCTTGCGCGCACGGCGGGCTGGCCGGGCTCGCGCGGGCTGGAAAAGGTCTGGCCGGTATACGGGCCGTAGATGCGGCCGCCCATGCGGGCGATGATTCCGTTTTCGACGCTTTGCGGATAAGGGTAGGCGTCGCGATTGTACGGGCTGCAGCGGTTTTCCGGCTGGATGGTGATGGTGCCGGACGGCGACTGAGCGTTGGCAATGTTGGCCGCGGCGAGCAGTGCCAGCGTAACGACGATAAGTGCGAGAAGTTTGGCGCGTTTCATGGTGCCTTCAGTGGTAGTGTGAGCTGCCCGGCATCGCGCAGCGCGTTGTGCTTGCGGTTGGCGCACAGGTTCGCAAGTCTCATAGGTTGGCCTTTCTTCCAATTCAATAAAAAGCGCTGTAAAACCAACTAAGAATTGCGATACCTGCAATGAGTATCGCAGCCGGCCGGAGGTTCCACTCCGATCCGACGTCTCTGTCAGCGAAGTCGCTGGCTATCTGAGGAACATTCTTCGCATCCAGCTCAATCATTCTGTTCCTTGCAGACTTTGCCGTACTGGTCCACTCCAACAAAGCCTGCCATTTTTCTCGGTCATTGACCGCCTGCTCAAACTCTGCTTCAAGCTGTTCATGTGAGCAGCCGGCGTGGAGCATGCCCCGGAGACAAGTAGCAATGTAGTGACAAGACTTGCATAGGGCAGTAAGGTCGTCGGCCGTTACCCTGTCGCCTGGGGGATAGAATCCCCTGGTCCAATGGTGCGCTTCCAAGGGTCTTTTGGTTCCGCAGAACTGGCACGAGCCGTTAGAACGGCGGAAGGCATCTTTTCTAGCTTTGGGATAGTTACCCTGGTATGCGTCAACACGTTGCCAGTACGACTTTCTTGACATGTATTCACCACTATATTAGCAATTCCAACTGCCCCACTTCCCTTAGCTGGCGGTGCTTCCTGTTGGCCGCCTGTTTCGGCACGTCGTAGCGGTTATGGCAGGCCTGGCACAGCGCGGCCAGGTTGTCGTCTGCGTTGTTGGCGGGGTCGTGGTCCAGGTGCGCGACGGTGAGCACGACGACGCTCCCCGTTTCCGGGTGGAACCAGTGATTGGTTGGCCCGCACCACTCGCAGCGGTTGCCGGCGCGCTCGAAGCGGATGCGGCGGCTGATGGCTTTCCAGTTGGGCGGGTAGAGGGCGCGGAGCTCAGGGCGGATTGGCAATCTACTCGTCCTCTCTCAAGGCGTCTAGCTTGATGTCAAGATCGTTTCTTTTTTCCACAAACTTGGAGAATGCAAGCCTTTTGTCGCCAGGGTGTTCCATCAACTCAAGCATATCCCTTATGACGAAAAGAGCCTCCAAGGTGATCTCCTGTCGAACCTGTAGTACGTGATCGTGTGCATCAATATACTCTGGCAGGGTATCAACACGTGCGTTCACTGCACCAATGTACTCATGTAGTGCATCAGTTACCTCTTGCTGTGAAGCATTTACCGCTATCTGTTCATCAATAGGCTCATTTCTATAATTGCGGCATGTTGCCCTTGCGATCAGAAAACAAATGAGGGAGCAAACTAACAGCCAAACTATTATTGCAACGATCCATTCCAATGGCGGCTCCTCTCAGCGTGCGCGGCAAAGCGGCGGTTATTCATTCCCCCCCAAACGATCCATCCTGATACTGAGGCTTTCAATTTGTTTCCGCATGCGGTTGAGTGCGTTTTTGTAGTGCTTATCGAACTCACCAACCTGAAATTCAACATGGTCTTCGACTACTTCTTCGATGTGCTCTTTTCTATCACGATGGGAGCGAAGCTTGTCTATCTCTTTGCTAAGGGCGCGCTCCCGGGACAAGGACTTTGTCAAGTCAATAGAAGACACGAAAAGCACAAAAGCAATCACATGGTGTAATATCCGATAAATTTTCGGATCTTTTTCGGCTAGATCAGATAAATCGTTAAGAAGCGCGTCTACATACGATTCAACATCATCGTCTGTCCACTCGTCGACCATCTTTTTTTCAAGCATAGGGTAACGGGGTTCCATCGTCTGCTTCTCCTTGCTGTTGTGCGCCCCCCTACTCAGCCCCTTCGACGAGCATCCAGGTGGCGTCGTGCATTTCGTCGGCGTCATCGTCGGGTCCGGGGCAAGCGCTGAAGTACTCGCCCTGGGCGAAGTATTCTTCGACTTCGGGGTGTAGTCGACAGACGTACCAACCGGATTCCAGGCAACGCGCGCCGGTCTCGCCGTATATGCGGAAGGTCATTTGTCCGCTCCCCCAAATGCCAAGGCCGGCCGCCGTTCCACGGGGCCAACGTGACACCCCCGGGTACACGCTCGAGATGCGCACGGCGGGCTAGCCGGGGAAGCACCGTGGCATCATCGCCACAGCCGCAACTGCCCGGCATCGCGCAGCGCGTTGTGCTTCCGGTTGGCCGCGCGCTTCGGCTCGTCGTGCGTGTTGTGACGCTTCCGGCACAGCGCGGCCAGGTTGTCTTCGTCGCTGTTCTCCGGCCGGTGGTCCATATGCGCCAACGCCAAAATGACGCGGCTGCCCTTGAATTATACAGCCTGAAAATATAATTTTCATGTAATTCGGCACTTTTTTTATTGCAGTATTATGGCAATTTTTCTGCAAACGATAGAATGGAGAGTGTTTGGTCCCTACGCGTCGCCAATCAGGGCCCGCATCCGGTCGCTGCGCCGGCAGGCGGACAAAGGAGCAGGAGATGAAACAGCCCGATGCACTGATACGAGAGATTGAAGCGCTGCGGGAGCGCCTGTCCCGGATGAGCAGGGCCAGCCAGCAGATCAATGAAAGCCTCGACTTCGACGCGGTGCTGCAGAGCGTCCTCGATTCGGCCTGTTCGCTGACCGGCGCCCGCTGCGGCGTGCTCACACTGCTCGACGAGACGGGGCAGCCCGAGGATCTCCTCTCCTCCGGCATAACGCCGGAAGAGGCCCAATATCTGTGGGACCTGCCCGATGGGATGAGACTGTTCGCATACTTCGGCGATATTCCGGAACCGCTGCGCCTGCATGACCTGATCGGCCACATCCGGTCCATGGGTCTTCCCGAGCTCGATCTGCCTGCGGGCGTACGTTCTCCCGTCTCCTTCCTGACCGCGCCCATCCGCCACGGAGGAGAACGGGTCGGCAACATCTTTCTGGGCGTGACGGAGGCCGGGCGAGAGTTCACCGCAGACGATGAAGAGACCCTGGTCATGTTTGCAAGCCAGGCCGCGCTCGTCATTGCCAACGCGCGCAGATACCGCGACGAGCAGCGGGCCAGAAACAACCTGGAGACGCTGATAAGCACCGCGCCGGTCGGTGTCGTGGTATTGGACGCGAAGGCCGGCCGCCTGTTGTCGTTCAATCGAGAGACGGAGCGGATCGTCAGCAGCCTGCAGATGCCCGGCCGCTCTCTGGAGCAGCTTCTTGAATTGATCACCTTCCGCCGCGCGGACGGGCGCGAGATCGCCCTTGAGGAGTTCCCTTTGGCGCAGACGCTGCGCAGCGGCGAGACAGTTCGCTTCGAGGAGATCGTTCTGCAGGTCCCCGACGGCCGCAGCGTCAAAGCGTTGATCAACGCTACACCGATCTTCACGGAAGAGGGCGAGGTGGAATCATTTGTCGTGACCCTTCAGGACATGGCGCCGCTGGAGGAATTGGAGCAGCAGCGCACCGCGTTCATGGGCATGGTGAGCCACGAGTTGCGCCTCCCACTGTCCGCCATCAAGGGATCGGCAGCCACCCTCCTGGATGAGGAGTCCGCGCTGGACCCCGCAGAAATGCGCCAGTTCCTGCGCATCATCTCCAACCAGGCCGACGGCATGCGCAGTTTGATTCGCGACCTGCTCGATATGGCTCACATCGAAACGGGCACGTTGTCGGTCGACCCGGAGCCGTCGGGAATCGCCGCGCTTGTTGACGAGGCCCGAATCATGTTCGTGAGCACAGGCCACAGGCACAGCATTCAGATCGACGTCGAGCCCGACCTGCCCCAGGTCATGGCGGACAGACGGCGCATCGTCCAGGTGTTCAGCAACCTGCTCACCAATGCCGCCCGCTATTCGAACGATCTCTCCACCATCAGGGTGAGCGCTGCACTTGAGCAGTACCAGGTGGCCGTCTCAGTCACCGACGAGGGCAAGGGCATAGCCGCCGAGCGTCTGCCGCTCCTGTTCAGGAAGTATTCCCGCATCGACGAGGAGGAACAGCGGGACGACCTTGCGGGGGCGGGCCTGGGCCTGGCTATCTGCAGGGGCATCGTCGAGGCGCACGGGGGCCGCATCTGGGCCGAAAGCGACGGGCTCGGCCAGGGCGCGCGCTTCATCTTCACCATTCCGGTGGCTGCGCGGGAGGACATTGGCGGCACTGTCGAACCTTTATCGCCTAGCGCCGGGACCGGAAAGGCAGCAGAAAATCACGCGCGCATTCTCGCCGTCGACAACGATCCGCACGCGCTCAGATACATCCGCGACGCCCTCGCCAAATCAGGTTATGAACCGATAGTGACGGGGGAACCTGAGGATGTCTACCGCCTGATCGAGGATGAGAAGCCCCGCCTGGTCCTTTTGGACATGATGCTACCGGGCATCGACGGGGTCGATCTGATGACGAGTATCCTCAAAAAAGCGGATCTGCCTGTTATCTTCCTCTCCGCCTACGGACAGGAGAGGGTGATCGCCAAGGCATTCGACATGGGGGCCGCCGACTACGTGGTGAAACCGTTCGCGCCAACCGAGCTGGCGGCAAGGATCAGGGCCGCCCTGCGCAGGCACGCGGGAGGGAGTCTGCTTGTGAAGCCCGGGGCTTATACGGTGGGAGAGCTGGCCATCAACTATGCCGAACGCAGTGTCTCTGTAGCCGGGCGTCCGGTCGTGTTGACCGTCACCGAGTATGCGCTGCTCGTTGCGCTTTCGACCAGTGCGGGCCTGGTTGTGACCCACGACCAGCTGTTGCGCCGCGTTTGGGGTGAGGGGCATTCCGGCGACGTGGGGCTGGTTCGCACCATCGTGAGAAGGCTACGCGTCAAACTGGGCGATGATGCATTCAACCCTGAATACATCTTCACCGAAGCCCGCGTCGGCTACCGCATGCCAAAAGGGGAGAGTCCGGAGCCGGTCCGGACTACGGCCGGCGCAGGTTGAAGCGGGTTTCAGAGATTGCGCAGCTCATCGATATGTGCGGCGAACTCGCTGGCGGTGGGTGCTGTCCCTATGGGCTTTGAGGGAGTCTGGCCACGCGGGTGTCTGTCAGGCGCAGAAAATCCTCGAGATACCCGACCCAATAGAAGTCCCCGTCACGGTATGCCGCATCCTGCCTGCTCGTTTCGGCCCTTGCGCCAGGGTCGTTCTCGTAGGGACCGAAATCCACCTGACACGCCAGGGCCAACCGGAACCACGCCAGGGCT
>MPML01000116.1 GCA_002238445.1 Caldilineaceae bacterium bin5 | reverse complement strand
ACCGGATCAGACCGCACAGCTCTCTGGGCTACCGGCCGCCGGCGCCTGAGGCCCTCTTGCCTGCCGACCCTGTCCCCTTGCTTGAAGGACTAACATAACAAGTGGTACAAACGTCGGGGGCAGGTCACTGTCATCACGAAACCGCCTCCTGCGCCGCGCGGGCGAACCTATGACGTCTACAGGGGACTTTATTTTGACGCAGAGGAATGGGATGGTAGCGACATGTTCTGGGTGGGAAGGGTCCGAGTCGTTGTCGAAAAAGTAAAGAAAGTATTCGAGCAAAACAAAGTCAGAAACGTGTGCTTTACGCCACTTACTGAACGGGAAATTCGAGTCAGGCATGTGCGGGGCAATTGATAACCCAGACCCGTGCGGTTGGTCTCTTTTGGGATCAATGTGAGTAAGTGAAGAAAAGGGAATATACTTATCGTCTTTAACCTGCTGTGCTTGGACTCATCCCTAGTTACTTACGAACATGGAAATCGCTGACAATTCGATTGAACAATCAACATATTTCAGTACGCGTAGGAGTAGGTCTATGAATCTCCCAGAGGGCCATCACAGATGCAAGAGCTGCGGAACTGTATTCCAATATGAACACTGGTATATTAAGAACTGTCGACCATGCAGGAATGCCAATCCGTCGGGTCTTCGCCATCACCTGCCGCAGTTAATCTTGGATCAGAAGGGTATCTGCCCCCTTTGCAATGAGCCGCTACCGATGGAAATTTCTGCAGAAATACATGTTGATCACATCGTCCCCAAGTATCATGGCGGGACGGACGACTTCAGCAACCTACAGGCCACTCATTGCGATTGCAATAAGGAAAAGAATGCGTCAATGCCTTAAAGCATTCGTCGAGTATAGCCCTGCTGAAGCGAGAAGTGAGCTTGGCCCCCAAAACCTGGACCACAAGCTAAGGTGTATCAATGGAGTAATTCACACAGCCTGTGGAGGGGCAGCACGATGGTCAAGAAACGGCGGTGACACACCACAGCCCACAAGCTTTGAGTTGCGCGGGAAGTGCTTCTAGGCAACAAGACGACTAGCCAGCGCCTCAACTAGCGCACACCGGCTGAAGAGCACTTTGTTCTTTGAGCGCGGCAGACCGCCCTTCGCCTTTCAGAGCCGGCCGCATCCATCCAGTTGCATATTTTCTTCCCCGCTTCGTGCTCCAAAGATTGGGGTAGGGAGCGGGGCATTCGCATTCCAGGTTGTACGCCAGATTAGTCAAGAAGACAGTTCACGGGAGTATCTGTAGGTAAGGGCACCCACATGTGCGTGCCCTTATTCATTACTTCACGAAGCGTTTGTCGATGGAGATGGGGTGACCCTTTGCCCGGACAGAGTGTAGTAGGCCATAGCCAGGAGGAAGACGGCGACTCACTCGTGAAGGGGTTCGGGCGAGTAGACGGGTGTATTTTTCTGAACTTTTTCATAAATATGTCCGCAATGTCCGCTCGAAGGCATGTTTTGGGCGAGATTTGGGGCGGGTTTACCATTTTCCCCTTGTGGTCCATGCTTGTGAGCAGGTGCGCGGAGACGCGCGGGTTCTTCCTCGTGAGGGTCGATCGATCGTGTTGAAGAGGTCTTGGCGTTTGCTGGCGCGGCCTGCTTAAGTAGTGGCGAGGATCTTTGCAGACTCGGCGGCGATGGCGGACAGAGGAAAGCACTTGGCTGCCTTTCCCTAGGCACGCACCAATCTGTCCATCCTTTAGATCCGATGAAATCACAGTTCAGACAACCTTGTGCAAGCACAATCGACGCTCATCTGTTGGGGCCAGGGCATGGATTCAGACTGGGTAGGAAGAGTAGAACTGCCAGGGACATTTCACGAAACTAGAGGGGACGCTTACTTACGCACGTCAAACGCTCGTACGAGAGGTTACGAGCGTTGCACGAGAGATCACGAGAGTTTACGAGAAAAAATATAGGAATTCATAGTGGTAATTATTAGAAATAAAGTACTATTTACTTGATTCTCTTCCGTGGTAGGTTACTAGAGTTCTGTTGCGGTGGCACTTGGCCCAATTTCCCCGCTTTCGATTGCTCGGATCTTTCATGTCCAATTGAATTGTCAACGAATCCTAGTCAATCAACTGCATCAGTTATAAGCTCAGTGCCGGCCCGGTAGCCGTCTGATAGTAGAAGGAGGCCCGATTCAGCACCAGCAACTCACACTGCCGTCGTACACTCAGGACCGCATGCTGGCTATCGACCATTCGCCGCCTCACCCTGACCGAAGCGGGTAACTTTTTTTTTCAGCCACTCAAGTTCCATCTTGAGCCGCCCGATCTGTTCATAGAGTTCTGCTTCCTGCGCCTCCTGCTCCCGTTGCTTGCGTTCGCCGTTCGTGGCGAAGACGCGGGGCCAGTCTTCCTGCAACTGTCGTTTCCAAGCCCGTATCAGGTTGGCATGAATCTCAGTTCACTCGATAACTGGCTAATCGTCTTGCTGCCTTCAAGCGCCTCCAGAGCCACCCGAAATTTGTAGGCCGCCGTGTGTCGCCGCCGTTTCCTGACCATCGTTCTGCCCCTCCACAGGCTCGGTGATTCACTCCATTATACACCTTAGCTTGTGGTCCAGTTTTTGGGGCCAAGCTCACCTATGACAGTGGAGGTCTCAGCAAACAACCTCATGTCAGTCAGATCGATCTGGTCTCCCGTAAAGTCCCCATCACAGGCAATAGCGAGACTGTGACCATCTTTGCTACAAAGGGCGCAATGTCGTCGAATGCTTCAATAAAGATTTCAAGTGGTTACTACGGATATTCTTTTGCCATGAGAAACTAGCCCGCCAATATGTGGCATTCACGTACCTAGTCCATTCCTTGGTCTGACTTTACCAACATGTCAGCCAATTCTTAGGACAATAGTTTTTCAGCCAGTTCGTCTAAGGGAAACCCGTCGTCCTCCCAAACAGAACTGGCAACGCGAATACGGGTCGGGCCGGGAGAGAGTACTAACTGCAGCCCGGTGTCCGTATTAGCAGTAATGTCACCACGTAATTCTTCGAAGACCCCTAAATCATCGCACAGACCTGCGAGGCGTTCGCCAAGGCCAGCGACAAACCGCATATTGGCCAATATATTGGCCGAATCTGTGCTGCAGTCATCCGAGTCCACCGGAACAACACAGAGCAGAAACCGGTCGCCTTCTTTTGCGGCTGTCTTGGCTTGCGTATCGGTCATACGAACACTCTGGCCTCGAGTAGCTTTTGCTTCCACCAGCCAACTTTGCTTTTCGAGAGTAATGCGCAAGTCAGTCAAGTGTCCTGTCTCTGCAGCAATCTCAAAGTCAGACCCCACTCCCGTACGCCGAACATGGAACCCAACCCTCTTCAAATCCTCACTCACTAAGTTTTCAATGGTAGCTCCAAGGTTTTGGTTCTTACGCCCTTGGTGCCTCTGTTCGCGCCTCTTTGCCAGATCTTCAAGGAGCCTTTCGTCTTCTTTTGCATCCTGCACGATATCCCGTACAGAGTCCAAAGGGATGTCCGTATCTGTCAACTCCGAAGCGAATTTAACAGCGTCAGGATTGTTTGCTGCTGCCTTTACCGCCTCCGGGAACCGAAGCAACTCAACCAAGTCTTCCTCAATTTCAGCACCAACACTGTCCAGCAATAGAGTCAACTGTCTGAATCCAAAAACATGATGCAGAAGATCCACCGCATCGCGGTTTTCTTTCAACCAGGACAGGTCAAGAATCTCCCTCAAGTTTGATTCGTTCGCCGGCATTGGGACGATGGCGTCAGAATCAGCATCAGGAGCCTGTACCGGGATCCAAGATCGAACCTTAAGCTCAAATGGCCAAATGGCCTTGTTGAGAGTTAGGGATACCCGTTCACCGGAGCGGTTACCAGAGAAGCTGTCCATTTGTCGCCAGCTCTGGTCTTGGCGGACAGCTACGTTCAGCACAAAATCCAACAGCAGCTTGGCTAAATCACTGTTCTCTCCGCAGCGCTGTACCAAGTCGGTCGCCAGAAACGCAATTTGCGCAAACGTAGCATCACGCACGGTGGCACCTACGGTGGATTGTTCCCCCTGTGACATTTCCCGTAGCAAATTAACATCAGTAAGTTCGGCCCGCCTCCCCTCAAACAGAGGCGCGGTAATGACAAGGCCAACAGCGATGAGTGCGTTTAGCGCTTTGGCTAATTCGTCGTCAGCACAGTAGTGGTCAGAGAGCAGGCGATTGTCCACGTAGAGACCGGCATAGGGCCGTGCCGTTTCAGGCCAAAAAAGTACCGGTGCTAAAATCTGTTGACTTCCGGAAAGATGTGCTATTCGCCCGGCGGCGGTCAGCAACGGACATTTCCTGAGTCTTTGAACGTCGTCACTTTCCTTGAGGTGAACAACCATACGAGCAGATGCCGCCAAAGTAGGAAGTCGCGAATCGCCATCAAACTGGCTGTTGTCTGGCAAAGCTTCTGCAAATCGATCTAGGACAAGGTCAATAGCCTTAGATTCAGTATATTCTCCTCCGTCCACTTCGTCGAGCAGACTAATAGCCAATTGGTTGGCCATTTCGTAACCTGGGGCCAGCAAAGCCTGTGCCATCGCACCGTGCAAAAGCTGAGAACGAAGGTCCTCACCTAATGCAGACGCTATATCCTTGACCTCTGGCGAAATTTCACCATCCCTGTATAAGTAATCTGTTTTTGTGTTCTTAAGTACTCCATGCTGGTTAGGTAAGAGTCCGTTGACCATGTCCCGAACGTTTTGGTCTTGCATGTTATCCGCTAACAGGAATAACTTTGCCAGCCACGAATAGGAGTCCCCGTCGATAGGAAGATCGCTAACTGAATCGCCCCTTGACTTTAGCCAGTCGGTCAATTCACTGAGGCCCAACCGATTAACCGCCACCCCAGCCTGTTGCCACTGGCGAGCTATTTCTCCCCAAGTCTCCGCAACTTCCTTTCTGGGCAGGTTAAGCTCTGTTACATACCCAACAACCTCGTGAAAGGTGTCGTAGTCAATACTTTCGGTTGAGTCGGAATCAACTGATGGCACGGGAAATGTTACAACTCGTTCGCCCTGGGCGGACAAAGCCGGGAGCAACCCTATTCCCGTCGGCACAAGCGGTTTGGAGGCGGTTCGCTCAGCTGCCTGCATAATGGCGCTTTCCCACCACTGCGCTTCTCCACTTTCGGCTTCGCCACTCAAGGGCCTAATCGGTACGGCGAGACTGGCGAGCATATGGGCATCGCGCCAGCCTGAGTCGATAGCATGTTGGACAAGAGTGGGAATTGCCGATAGTGCCGTGCTAATCGATAGCTTGTCGGCATCGTCCATAGCGATACCGTCCCGTTCTTGGAGAGTCGCGAAATCACCATCAAGGATCACATTAAATGGCAATAGGTCAGTTCCAGCTATTGGGAATTTCACAAATACCCTGGCGAACCCATCGCTTGGGATTTGGACCTGAAGCTCATCGGTACCACGATGTTCCAACACTGTAAGCAGAGCTGATTGCCCATCCTTCTCTCCGATGCGTACTGCAGTGACACATTTTGAGGAATTAACTGTACAAATAGTGACTTGAGTTTTGTCGATCACGAAGTCACCTTCATCAGACTTAGCTGAATGCTCGGGTCTATATTGTGTTTCCTCCCCGAACCGCTTAATCTGAACGCGTCCAAGTCTGCTACATGTCGCATAAAGGTAAGGGAGTGTTTCTTCCAAACGATCTAATCCCCTTTGGACGACATCGGCTTCAGGGTTGTGGTACGTGAATGATGCAGTAGGATCGTTGGCAATCCAAGTCCTCTGAGCAGGTTCGGCATTCTGACCTGCCCCCCAAGAACTGGTCCAAGTATAATGTTAGTATTGGGCCGTAGAAAGGGGGGAAAGATGGCGAAGAAGAGACATACGCCGGAGCAGGTGATTAACAAGCTTAGAGAAGCTGAGGTGG
>MPML01000024.1 GCA_002238445.1 Caldilineaceae bacterium bin5 | reverse complement strand
CCCCTGCACAAGGGAGGGCCGAAGGCCCGACCGCCCAAAATATAACAATGAAGGGAGAAAGAACACCCTTGCTCACCTCGTTCGGGGTTGCGAATCAGTTGCGGCTGAATAGTTGCAGAATCAGTTTTTAATTTTCAGTTTTTGGTTTTCAGTAGCGCCGTGCGTGGATGGCGGAGCGCGACGAGAGTGAACGAGTGGAGTTGCAGTTACTGAAATCCGGGCATGAATTCCCTAACATATAATCAGGAGTAGGTTCGAATGCAAACCGATTTGCGCGGTCGCAATTTTATCAGTGATATGGACTTCTCGAAGGAGGAGATCGAGACGGTTCTGGACGTAGCGCATACGCTCAAACGGGAGCGGGCGCTGGGGATCGGCCATCCGCTTTTGCGGGACAAGGCGCTGGCCATGCTCTTCTTTTTCACCAGCACGCGCACGCGCTCCAGTTTTGAGGCCGGCATGGCGCAGCTGGGGGGGCACGCGGCGTTCATCGACCACGAGACAACCCAGATCAGCCATGGCGACACCGGCAAGGAGATCGGTGAAATCTTTGGGCGCTACTATGACGGCATCGCGATCCGGCAGTGCGACTGGGACATAGGCAATGGCTATATCAACAGCGTGGCGGACGCCAGCCGGGCGCCGGTGCTGAATATGCAGTGCGACATCTATCATCCGTTCCAGATCCTGGCCGATCTGATGACGATTTTTGAGAAGGTCGGCGATCCCCGGGGCAAGACAATAAACGTCAGCTGGGCCTATGCAAGCAGTTATCAGAAGCCGATTTCGGTGCCGCAGAGCCTGATCTTGCAGATGACCCGTTTTGGCATGAACGTGCGGCTGACCCATCCGCCGGAATACAAGCTTATGCCGGACATCGTGCAGCAGGCCAAAGACAACGTCGGGCAACACGGCGGCAGCTTCGAGATTCTTGACGATTTCGACGCCGGGTTCGAGGGCGCCGATATTCTCTACCCCAAGAGTTGGGGGGCGTTGCTGACGACCGATGACGATGAGAAGAGCGCGCAGATTGGCAGCCAGTACACGGACTGGATCACCGACGCCCGCCGTATGGCGCTGGCCAACGATAATGCTTTGTATATGCACTGTCTGCCGGCCGACCGCAACATCGAAGTCACCGACGAGGTCATTGACGGCCCGCAGTCGATTGTTTACGATGAGGCGGAAAACCGCATGCACGCGCAGAAAGCGGTGATGGCTCTGACGATGCGATAGTAACTGCAGTGGTCGGTGGTCAGTGGTTAGTGGTCAGAAACACCGTGGATGTCCAACTAGTGGTAGTTGCGTGAAATGAACGAGAAACTTTGAGATGAATGGAAATGAGAGAGGCTCCTCCCGACGCATCGTCGTCACAGGTATGGGCATGGTGACGCCGCTGGGGCACGATTTGGAAAGCTCCTGGGCGGGGTTGATCGCCGGAAAGTCGGGCACTGGACGCATCACCCACTGGGACCCGACCGGTTTTCCGACGCAGATCACCGCCAGGGTCAATGATTGGGAGCCGCGAGACTACATGGACCGCAAAGACGTGCGCCGCACCAGCCGCGGTACGCAGCTGGCGTGGAAGGCTACGCAGGAGGCGCTGGCCCACTCCGGTCTGGATTTATCGGAGGAGGACCGTTCGCGCGTGGGTGTGGAGATGGGGCTGGCATTCGGCGGCTGGGATATTGTTGAGGAGGAGGGCCGTAAGCTGGAGGAGGGCGGGCCCAAGCGCTTCAATCCGGCCAGCGCGACGGCTGCGCTGATCAGCGGCGCGCCGACATTTATCGCGATCAAGTGCGGCATCACCGGCCCCACGAACAGCCAGGTGACGGCGTGCGCGACCGGCATTACCAGTATCGGCGAGGCCGCGCGCCGCATCCAGCGCGGGGATGCGGATGTGATGCTGGCCGGCGGGGCGGAGGGTTATCTGACCAAGATGGCGATCTCCACGTTCAGCCGTCTGGGCGCGGCCAGCACGCGCAACGACGAGCCGGAAAGTGCGTGCCGCCCGTTCAGCGGCGACAGGGACGGTATGGTAGTCGGTGAGGGCGCGGGGGCGTTTGTGCTGGAAACGCTGGAGCATGCGCAGGCGCGGGGCGCGCAGATTCTGGCCGAATTCGGCGGTTACGGGCTGAGTGAAGACGCCTTCGATATGGTGGCGCCGGATCCGGGCGGACATGGCGCGACTGAATGTATGCGGATCGCGCTGCGCGAGAGCGGTCTCGGAACCGATGAGATCGACTGGATCGTCGCCCACGGCACCGGCACTATTTTGAACGATAAATCAGAGACGGCTGCCATCAAACGGATCTTCGGCGAGGACGCCTACAATATACCGATCACCAGCCTGAAGAGCAGCATCGGCCACGCCATGGGTGCAGCCGGCGCGCAGAGCGCGGTCGCGATCGTGCAGGCGATGCAGACGCAGCGCATTGCGCCGACGATCAACTACAACGAGCAAGATCCAGACTGCGACCTTGACTACGTGGCCAATGTCAGCCGCGTCCGCCAGGTCGATGCCGGTCTCTGCAACGGCTTCGGGCTGGGCGGCCAGAACGCTTCTCTGATTCTCAAACGTTATAGGACAGTGGATAGTGAATAGTGGATAGCGGCCAGCAACTACAGCTGCGAGAGAGTGGGACTGGGTTCATTGTCCACTATATGGAGATGGAATAATGCGTATCGAAAATCCCTTTCGTAAAGTCGAACGGTTGAAGCGGGTCAAGAATCTGCCCACCAATCCCCGTGAAGAGCGGGTGCCGCCGGGCCAGTTTGTGACCGAAAAATTTCCGGTGTTGACTTACGGCCCGACGTATCAATACTCTTCTCTGGATGGTTGGAATCTGTCCATCTTCGGGCTTGCCGAGGATAAACTCTTCTCGTGGGAGGAGTTGACGGCACTGCCGACCAAGACCCAGACCGTTGACATCCATTGCGTGACCCGCTGGAGCAAGCTGGACACGACCTGGACGGGCGTGCCCTGGCGGGAGTTTCTGCGCCACATCGAAGTCGACCCGGCAGCCACGCACGTGATGGCCCACTGCGACGGCGACTACACGACAAATATCGCGCTGGATGTGCTCGACGACGACGACACAATGCTCGCCTACCTCTATCAGGGCAAAGCTATCGAACCGGACCACGGCTATCCTCTGCGGTTGCTGGTGCCGAAGAAATATTTCTGGAAGAGTGCCAAATGGCTGCGGGGTTTGGAGTTTATGCGCGGCGACCGGCCCGGCTTCTGGGAACGCTACGGTTACCACATGGAGGGTGATCCCTGGCTGGAGGAACGGTTCAGCTAGCTTTCAGCAGTCACACACAGATGTCGGACACAACCGTTGCCGGGCGCCCACCGGGCTCCTCTGAATCGAAGAATGGCCCGCCGCTTCACTCACCATTGGCAGTGAAACGTACGGTCACGGCCCGCATCCCCACTGCGGACGGCGCCTTCTGTCTGCATCATTTCCGCAGCGAATGGGACGGCAAGAACCACCTGGCCCTGGTACTCGGCGACGCCGAGGGCGAAGATCTGCTGGTCCGCATCCACTCTGAATGTTTCACCGGCGACGTACTCGGCTCTCAGCGCTGCGACTGCGGTGACCAGTTGACGCGGGCGATACAGGCAATCGCTGCGGAAGGACGGGGTGCGCTGATCTATCTGCGGCAGGAGGGGCGGGGCATCGGCCTGGAGGAGAAGCTGCGCGCCTACAATCTGCAGGATGAGGGCTACGACACTGTTGACGCCAACCTGCTGTTGGGTCATCAGGCCGATGAACGGGACTATACGGCGGCCGCGCTGATTTTGCAGGAGTTGGGCGTGCGGTCGGTGCGGATGCTGACGAACAATCCGGCCAAGATCGAAGGGTTGGCCGGGCTGGGCATAGGGGTGCGGGAGCGTATCCCCCTGCAGATGCCATCGAATCCGGAAAGCCATGCCTATCTGGAGGCTAAGGTCGCCCGGATGCGGCACATCATCAAGCTCAACGGGCAGAGTCCGGCAGAAACAAATGGAGAGGGTGAAGAGGAAGAGCACCTCGCGCTTGGCCTGGCGGAAGCGTACCGGCCGCAACTCGATGGATTGCGGGCCCGTATACAGAGCCGCCGCGGCGGTGTGGAAAGAGAAGAGGGGAGTAGGAACGCATCTCTGCTCGCTGCTCGGCCGTTCGTCACGCTCAGCTTTGCCCAGAGCCTGGACGGTTGCCTGACCGCCAGCCAGGGAACGCCTTTCCCGATCAGCGCGCCAGCCTCGCTGACGATGACCCATGCGCTGCGGGCCGCCCACAGCGCGATTCTGGTTGGCATCGAAACGGTGCTAGCCGACGACCCGGCATTGACGGTGCGGCTGGTTTCCGGTGACAACCCGCAGCCGGTAGTTCTCGACTCGCAGCTGCGCACGCCGCCGGATGCCCGTCTTCTGCGCGGCGGCGTCTGGATCGCGACCACGGCCGAGGGAGCGCAGGCGTCTCGCCGGCAGCGGCTGGAGCAGGCTGGCGCACGCATATTGACTTTGCCGGCAGACGAAGATGGGCGCGTGGATCTGGCCGCTCTTCTCGCCGGCCTCGGCGCTGAGGGCATCCGGTCGTTGATGGTCGAGGGCGGCGCACGCGTGCTGACCAGTTTCCTGGAAAACGGCCTGGCGGACTATGCGGTGATCACGATCGCGCCGGTTTTTCTGGGCGGTTATCAGGTGATCCAACCGGCGGGCGCGGGGAACGAGCTGCGCGCGGTGATGCCGCGTCTGCAGAATGTCGAGCAGGTGCAGTTGGCGACCGACACTGTCCTGTGGGGGGCGTTTGAAAAGAGAGTCAGCCGGAACGGCAGGGCTGCGACGTGACTTTTGCTGTCCATCGTGTGAGGCGGCGCGCAGTGCTGTTCACGGCGCCGGGCGCGGTCGAGGTATGCACGGAGGAGATGGCGCCGCCACAGGGGGACGAGCTGCTGATCGAAACGGTCGTCTCCGCCATCAGCGCCGGCACGGAGATGCTCTTTTACCGCGGGCAGGTTCCCGCGGGCATGGCCGCCGACAGTTCGATTGCTGGTCTGACCGACGAGGTGCGCTACCCGCTGAAGTACGGCTATGCCTGCGTAGGGCGCGTCTGTGAAGTTGCCGATCCGCTGGCTCGACAGGCGGAGACAACGGAAGCGGATGGGCCGATAGACGCAGCAGGCGCCGAGGACACCCGCTACTACTTCGCGTTCCATCCCCACGAAAGCCATTTTTACGCCAGCCCGCAGGCGCTGCTGCCGGTGCCCGAGGGTATTTTGCCGCGGCAGGCCGCGCTATTGCCCAATGCCGAGACGGCGGTCAACCTGGTGATGGACGGCGCGCCGCTGGTGGGCGAGCGGGCAGTGGTGATGGGGCTGGGTATCGTCGGGCTGCTGACGACTGCTCTGCTGGCGCAGTTCCCGCTGGCTGCGCTGATCGCGGTGGACCCGCTGCCGCATCGACGTCGTCTGGCCCGGCGGCTGGGCGCGAGCCAGGCCATTGACCCCGGCGGCGGGGACGGCCCTGAAACGCTGCAGGAGGCGCTGGCGGATGGGGGGGAGCAGCACGGCGTTGATCTGATTTACGAACTCTCTGGCCAGCCCGCAGCTCTGGATGCGGCGGTCTCGGCGGCCGGCTTCGACAGCCGCATCGTCGTGGGCTCCTGGTACGGGACCAAGCCGGCCACGCTCCAATTGGGCGGCTCTTTTCATCGCAACCGCATCCGGCTGATCAGCAGCCAGGTGAGTACAATCGCTCCCCAGCTGCGCGGGCGCTGGACGAAGGCCCGCCGCATGGAGAGTGCCTGGCAGCTGCTGGCGAAGCTGCCGTCAGAGGAGCTGATCTCGCACCGGTTCCCGCTGGAGCAGGCTGATGAGGCTTACAGGCTCATCGACAGCTGCCCGGAGCAGACTCTGCAGGTCATTCTTGACTACAGTTTTTAGTAGTCAGTTTTTGGTTTTTAGTGAAAATCGCGACCACGTTACTGAAAATTGATAGCATAAAAAATTGACTCTCGGACGGGAGGATGGATTCGATGTACAAGTTGGCGGTACAGCGGGATTTTGTGGCCCAGCATTTCCTGATCGGCGGCGATTGGGGGCCGGAAAACGAATGGCATTCGCATCATTACCGGCTGGAGTTCCAGTTGGAGGGCGCGGAGCTGAATGAGCACGGATACCTGGTGGATATCGTGCATGTGGAGGAGCTGTTGGAAGGGTTGGTGGTCCGCTATCGCGATAAGACGCTCAATGACTTGGCGGAATTTGACGGCCTCAATCCGAGTATCGAGCATTTCTGCCGCATCGTCGGCAACAGCTTTTCCGATGGGCTGAACGCGGCCAATATCAGCGCGGTCACCGCCCGCATCTGGGAAAACGAAATCGCCTGGGCCTCTTACCGGGTGGAGCGAAATCGTGGTAACTGACCACTAGCCACAGCGGCTCATGCGCATCGGCCTGCTCATTTACGGTTCTCTGGATACGCTTTCGGGCGGCTATCTTTACGACCGCAAACTGGTCGAGCATCTGCGTCAGGCCGGCGATTCCGTCGAGATTGTGTCGCTCCCCTGGCGCAGTTACGCGGCGCATCTGGCCGACAACCTCTCGTTGCGCCTGTACCGGCGCCTGCGCGAGCTTTCGGTGGACGTTCTGTTGCAGGACGAGTTGAACCATCCATCGCTGGCGCTCGTTAATCGACGGCTGCAGCCCCGCTATCCCATGATCAGCATCGTCCATCATCTGCGCAGCGGTGAGCAGCACGCGCGCGGGTTGCTGCCTCTGTACCGCGCGGTGGAGCGCTGCTACCTGCGCTCGGTGGACGGCTTTATTTTCAACAGCGAGGCGACCCGGCAGGCGGTGGCTGAACTGCGAGGAGAGAGAGAAAACCTCACTCGGCTGGATGGTGTGATCGCGTACCCGGCCGCGGATCATCTGCCGGTGCCGGATGAGGGCGCGGCGCAAGAGTTGATCGACGCGAGACAGAGCAGTGCTGGTCCGCTGCGGATCCTTTTTGTCGGTAATCTGATCGCGCGCAAGGGGCTGCACTATCTGATCGATGCGCTTTCGCGACTGCCGTCAGCCGATTGGCGTCTGGACGTCGTTGGCGACGATGCGGTTGACAGCGCTTATGCGGGTGCGGTGCGCAGGCAGATCGGTGGAGCCGGGTTGGAGGGCAACATCCGCCTGCATGGGCGTATGTCGGACGGCGAGCTGGCGCAGCAGTACAGCGTTGCGCACCTGCTGGCGGTGCCGTCGTACGAGGGGTTCGGGATTGTGTACCTGGAGGCGATGGCGTTCGGGCTGCCGGTGCTGGCCGGTGTTCACGGCGGCGCTGGTGAAATCGTCGATCACGGCGTCAATGGTATTCTGGTCGAGCCAGCGGACGTCGACGGCATTGCCGCGCGTCTGTCTGCCGCGGCCGGGGATAGAGAGCGGTTGGCCCTCCTGGGCCGGAACGCGCGGGCGCGCTTTGATTCCCACCCGCGCTGGGCGGACTCGGCGGCGGCAATCCGGGAGTTTCTGGCAACATGCATTCAGTGACCGTTGGAATCTGACATGACAGACGCTTTCGATTTCACCCGCTATCTGGCTTCCAAACGGACTGTAGATGACCGCGCGCTCAACCGGCAGGTCTGGCAGACGCTGGCGGATGCGGTAGATGGCGAACTGATGTCGGACCGGCCTGTGCGCGTGCTGGAAGTGGGCGCGGGCATCGGCACGATGGTGGAGCGTTGTGTCGAGTGGGGGTTGTTTGCTCGCTCAGGCTTTGACGTTGATTACACTGCGATCGATAGCGAGGAGAGCAATGTCGAGGTGGCCCGGCGGCGGCTGGCACACCTGACGGCAGGCGGGGAGAAGGGGTTGCGGGTGCGGTTGGAGACGGCCGATCTGTATGACTTCGCGGCCAGGCAGGAGAACCGGCAACGCTTTGATCTGATCATCGCCCACGCGCTGCTGGACCTGCTGCACCTGCCGACGGCGCTGCCCAGCCTGCTGGGGATGGTGCGTCCTGGCGGTCTGTTCTATTTCAGCATCAATTTCGACGGCGCGACGCTCTTTTTGCCGGAAGTCGATACGGGGATGGATGGCCGGGTCGAGGCGCTCTATCACCGCTCGATGGATACGCGCGTGACGGATGGGCGGCCGTCCGGCGACAGCCGCACGGGACGCAGGCTGTTCCACGCGTTGCAGGCGTGCGGGGCGGAGGTGCTGGCGGCGGGCAGTTCCGATTGGGTGGTGCATCCGGTGGGCGGGGCTTATCGTGCTGATGAGGCCTACTTTCTTGGATGTATTCTACATTTTGTGGAGTCGACACTGCGCGGGCATCCGGAATTGGACGCGCGTGAGTTTGAGGAGTGGCTAGCTGTGCGCCGGCGGCAGGTGGGCGGCGGGGCGTTGGTGTATGTGGCGCATCAGTTGGATTATTGTGGGCGTGTGGGTGGGTGAGGGTTATTGGTGTTAAGGGCAGGCACGCCTTGCCCGCACCGGGATAAACACGACCAGCCAATTGTCCAATTTGCAATCAGATCCCAGAAAAACCCATCGCTCGACCATCAATCCCTTTCCCCTTACTCCCTACTGGTGAGGCTGCCATGGCCCGGTCGCGGGCCAGTGCGATGCAAAGGTGTCGCCCACAAGGATGCTAACGTACACAGGTTCCAGAAAGTACTGCAGCCGCCTACCGACTTCTTCGAAATCGTTAGGCGGAGTTTTGAACAGTTCGCCCTGGCGACCATAGGCTTGCCACAGGTCGCGCCGGGCTGCGTTCGTGTAAAACTCCATCGCAAACACATCCGGTGTTACGGCAGAAAATAGGGTTCCGCGACGCTCAAAGCAGCGGGTGACCGCCTGCTGCAGTTCTGCCCCATCAAAAGCGTAGTTTTCGGATAAAGCCCATATGTCGTAAAAGTCCTTCATCCGGGTGTTTACAACCCCCAATTGCACCATCGTTTCAAACTTCTCGGCAATGGTGGTCACCTGCGGATATACATACAGAACCGGAGAGGGAACACTGTCTATGAGTGTAGGCAACCGGGCCTCTACCGGGCCAGGCGTGACTACATCGCCAAAACCGAAGTCGACTTGTACGGAAATCCGGGCCGATCCCAGAAGAGCGCGCAGAGTGGCCCGTTGGCCGCCGTATAGCTGATTTTCACGGATGGGAATAACCTGCAGGGTCTCAAGCTCGAAGACCAGCCCGTCATCAGGACATGGTACGCTACATATCGTTGCAACCAACTCTCGAACAGTCTCCGTATCGCTCTCCCCAAAGGCCAAGAGGTCTATGTCACGTGTAGCTCGGTATGGCTCCTTCATCCACAGAGCCAACAAAGTTGCCCCCTTCAAGATGCACCGCTTCCGCTCTACGGATTCTCCCAACCTGTAGAGGAAACGCTCGCAAGCGTAGCGGACGAGGAACAGTTCAAACTCACTTCCAACGCTTCTTGCCTTGTTGAGGAGGCGCGCCCTGATTGAGGCGGCAACGTTGGCCGTCATAGGACGCCCGCCTCCAGAATGGTTCTGAGACGTCGCGAGGGGAGCACTTCGAGTGTGCGAGCCAGCGCGGCAGTGGTCACTTTGCGGTCTCGTAGCGCCTCGCGCAGGGCCTCGAGTGCCGCCTCCCTGCCGATGAGGCGCTCAAACCGGAAACAGTCAACGACGGTGCGGGCCGGAGAAGTGATGCGGGCGGGCACCCCTTCGAACTTCGTCTCCTGGATACCGAAGGTCCAGGCCGCGCCGCTGAAGCGGAGCAGACGAACCCCTACATTGGTCAGCGCAGGAGGCTTTGCCTTGTGCGGAATGGCGATCCAGACCTGGTGTGGGAGTTGTGTGCCGATCCCATGTACCTGAAGCGCCGAAAGGAGGCAGACGATTGCGTTGGGAACACGGGCGCAGACGGAGGCTATCGAATAGCGTTCCGTGGGCTCGGCGTCGGCAAGCCGGTAGAGACCCCAACCGACGCGCTCGACAGCCTCATCCGCCTCAAGCTGCCGCAGCCTGTGGTAGGGGATTCCCAGCGGCTCCAACTGACTTGGACGAAAGAATGCGCCGATACCGGCTTGGTGAAGGAGCTCTTCATTGAGTTCGGCGGTCATTGCGTGTCAGTCCTGTTGTCTGCGTGATGGCACATGCCAGCAGTTTACATGACCGCATTGCCACTGTCAATTTAGGTCGGCAATCTGAATCAGTATGCCGACTTTTTTTATCACAGATGGGAACGAATCGATATTGAGGCCTCGTATAGAAGTTCCACGGCCTCATCCACAATACCCAGAAATGATGACACAGGTCTCAAAACCAACCCTCATGCCCGCGATGAACCGATGTCGGCCCGGTGCTCTTCCACCAGGCGGCTGACATCCTCACGGCTATTCTGCTGCTCGCGTGTCCGCTGTTCGCCGTAGCGGAGGAGTTTTTTGCCACTCGTTCTCATCCATGTAACGGGCCAGAGCTTCGCGCAGAAGCGCGCTGCGGGAAATGCCTTCCTGCTCTGCTATCTCTTCCACCCAGTTCGCCATCTCACGAGGCAGAGAGAAGGTGATTTTCCTGGTTGTTTGCGGCATATATACCTTTCATGGCCCTCTGTCAACTATCTTCTGATTCGGCGGCCTCCCCATCCACAAGCTCCGCAATCTCATCGACAATGTCATAGGCGGCGCGGGGGCGGCCGAGCTTGCGGGAGCGGGCTGCCATCTGGGGCAGCTGATTGCCGCCGGCCCAGTCGCTGACGGTGGCGGCAATGTCTTCGGGAGCATCGCAGTAGGCGCCGACGCCGTTCTCCACTACGTATGACACGTTGCCCTCCTCCTGCCCGGGGATAAAACCGCTCACGAGGATGGGGAGCCCGCAGATCAGCGCTTCGGCGATTGTGCCCGGCCCGGCCTTGGTGATAACGCAGTCGCTGGCAGCCATCCATTCCTGCACGTTATCGACAAAACCGCACACCTGCACCGGAATCGGCCAATCCGACCGCTGCAACGCTTGGCGAAGACGCTTATTGCGGCCGCAGATGACGACCAGTTGCGCGGCCGTCCCCGTCGCCGCCAGCCGGCGGGCCACCGCGTGCGCAATCGCCGCGACCGGGCCCATGCCCTCGCCGCCGCCGAGCAGGAGCGCGGTAAAGCCGCTGTCGGCCAGCCCCAACCGGGCGCGCGCGGTCGCTTTGTCCGGCAAGGCGTCGGTAAAGGCGGATCGGACGGGCAGACCGAGCAGCCGAACTTTTCGGGCTGGGAGGCCATGGCGGCGGGCGGCGTCCGCCGCGGCCTCACTGGCGACATAGCAGCGCTCGGCGCGCGCATGAAACCAGCCGTGATGAAACGATGCCAGATCGGTGACGACGGTCACGAAGGGAATCGGGACGCGCTCCTGCTCAAGCAGCCGCAAGCAGATGTGCTGTATCAGGGGGTGTACGGAGATGATCAGGTGTGGGCGGTAGTCTTGCAGGACCTTGCGCAGTTCGTTGCGGCAGAGGAGATAGGCCAGGCGCAGGACGGCAGAGAGCGCGCGCTCGTTTTCGAAGACGAGCCAGAGCAACTTCCAGAACCAGAGGGCGCGGGCGACGATCGGGCTGTACGTGCGGGGTATCTGGTTGATAGGCCAAGGGGTGTAATCGGTCCACGGGTCGACGACCTCCACCTGAAACCGGTCGGGATAACGGGCGGCGAAGGCAGCTTGCAGAGCCTGGGCGCTGGCACGGTGGCCGCCCCCGGTAGCGCTCATCAGAATAAGAATTCGGCTGCGGTTCATGTGATGGGGACGCTATGGCGGGTACCGAAAACCGGACCACGGGGCAGGTTGTCTTGTGGCACTGATGGGGGATCTGCTCTCTGGCGGCAAGAATAGTTCGTCGCGTATAGGGATCGATTATACTGTAGACGGTACGGCAAAGCCATGTCACCTGTCTTCAGGGGCGCTATGAAATCCAAGTTGGCGGTTCTCATTTCGGGCAGCGGATCGAATCTGCAGGCCATCATCGACGCGGTGGCGGCGGGGAAGCTGGACGCGCAGATTGCGGTCGTTGTGTCAAACCGCAAGGCCGCGTTCGGGCTGGAAAGGGCGCGGCGGGCGCAGATCCCCGACCGCTACTTTCCGCTGAAACCCTACAGGGACGCGCAGCGCAGCCGCGCCGAATACGACGCCGATCTGGCCGCGTTGGTGAGCGAGTACGCGCCGGACTGGGTGGTATTGGCCGGTTGGATGCACATTTTCAGCGATCAGTTTCTGGGGCGCTTTCCCAATCGGGTTGTGAATCTGCACCCGGCGCTGCCCGGGCAGTTCCCCGGCGCGCACGCGATTGACGACGCGCTGGCGGCCTTTGGGCGCGGTGAAATCGACCATACGGGCGTGATGGTCCATCTGGTGCCGGATGCGCGCGTGGATGAGGGGCCGGTGCTGGCGGAGCGGGCCGTTCCGATTCATGCTGGTGACACACACGAAACGCTTGGCGACCGCATTCACGCGGTGGAACACCGGCTGCTGGTGGAGACCCTGCAAGGGTTGATCGGATAGCGTCTGCAGCCAGCGGCGGGGACGGTAGAAGAAGGAGTCAGCAAGAACGCTGTTCTGAGAGGCGTTGACCGCGTCTTCGGGCCGGCCGGCGGAGGTAATGATGCGACTGGGACTCAATACAGGCTATTCCGGCGGGAAGATCGCGCTGCCGATGGAGTTGATTCGCGAGGCGGACCGGCTGGGCTATTACGCGGTGTGGACGGCTGAAGCGTACGGCTCTGACGCGGTCTCGCCGCTGGCGTGGACCGGCGCGCAGACTGAACGGATTCACCTGGGCACGGCGATCCTGCAGATGGCGGCCCGCACGCCGGCGATGACGGCTATGACCGCGATGACGCTGGACCAGCTGTCGGGCGGGCGTATGCTGCTGGGGCTGGGCGTCTCCGGTCCGCAGGTGGTGGAGGGCTGGCACGGCGTGGGCTATGCCAGGCCGCTGACTCGCACGCGCGAGTATATCGAAATTGTGCGCCGCATTTTCGCGCGTGAGGAGCCGTTGACATTTGAAGGCGAGTTTTACCAGTTGCCCTACGGCGGGCCGGGCTCGTTGGGGTTGGGAAAGCCGCTGAAAAGCATCCTGCACGGGCGGGCGGATCTGCCGATCTACCTGGCGGCGATTGGCCCGCGGAATGTGCAGTTAGCCGCAGAACTGGCCGATGGCTGGCTGCCGATCTTCTTCGCGCCGGAGCATTACGATGCGACGTTTGCCGAGGTGGTGGCTGCCGGGCGGACGCGGGCCGGGCAACAGGGAAGGCCGGACAGGTTCGACATTGCGCCGTCGGCGGCAGTTGTGGTGGGGGATGACCTGGCGAGTTGCTGGATGCAGCTCAAGCCGATGCTGGCCTTGTATATTGGCGGGATGGGGAGCAGGGGTAGGAACTTCTACTACAATCTGGCCTGCCGCTACGGTTTTGAAGAGGCGGCTGACAGGATCCAGACAAGCTATCTGGCCGGCGACCGGGCCGGCGCGGTCGCGGCGGTGCCGGATGCGCTGGTGGACGCCGTTGCACTGTGCGGCAGCCGCGCCCGCATCGCCGATCGTTTGCAGCTGTGGCAGGCGGCGCCAATTACGACTCTGACGGTGATGACCGACAGCATCGAAACGGTGCGAATGATGGCGGAGTTGGCACTGTAGAGGACAAAAGAGCCGGTATGCCGCGCCGTGCCCCATAGCGAACCGGGAGAGCAGAATTTGGTTCGCTCTCCTCTTACCTCTCTCTCTTCTCAAACTGGTTATTGCACTGCGCCGCGGGCTGCAACCATCGGCGTCGGCCGCTTCAACATCATCCACATGATGGTGGCGCCGACAAATGAAAGGGTCACGCCCACCGCGAAGAGGTTGGAATAGCCCCATTTCTCAATGATCTGGCCTCCGCCGAAGCTCACTAGAAAGAAACTGAAGCCCATCGCAGTGTTTACCGCGCCGTAGGCCAGCGAACGCCAGCGCTTCTCGATCAGCTCCATCTGGTAGACCTGAAGGGCGGGCATGCGCACGGCCGAAAGGACCATGGAAGCGAATTGGCCGATGGCGGCGGCAAACCACTGGGGGATGAGAATGAGCGGGATAATGCTGACGGCGCCGCCGACGGTCGTTGCCATCAGCGTCCAGCCGTTGCCGCGGAGGCGGGCGAGCATCGGCAGCAGCATGGGAGCGAAGATGGAGACGAACTGCCCCGCGCTGGAGATGATCCCGATCACAAAGGTGGACATTTGCAACTCGGTGTCCATAAAGGCGTTGCAGAAGGAGTAGCAGGCGGCGCCGGCGGCCTGGCTGAACCAGACGAACAGGATCAACAGGCTGACGGGGGCGACGGGAAAGGAGCCCGGCAGAGTCGGTGTCTCTTCGTGTTTGCCGCTTCGCTCTGCATCGCCGATGCGGAGCAAGGGGAAAATGGCCAGCAGCAAGACCGCAGGACTCAGCCAAAGTGCCAGACGATACGGGGCGGGGTTGTCGAGTCCGACGCCGATCATGGTGGCGATGAGGCTCGGCAGCAGGCCGGCAAAGGGGGTACCGACGAAGGCGCCAAGGCCGCGCAGGACGCCGGTCATGGCGTAGGCGCTGTTGCGATTTTCGTCAGAGGTCAGCCCCATGAGTGCCGGTACCATGTTGATGCTGAAAAGGGCGTAGCCGCCGGTGACAACCATCATCGAGAAGACGGGCCAGTAGTAGCTGAGGGACGCAGGCACCGATTCGGTCAGCGGCAGCATCGCCATGCCCGCGACGGTCACGAGGATGCCGATACGCATCGTGCGCGTCAAGCCGAGCCGGCTTCCCAGG
Organism: Caldilineaceae bacterium bin5; assembly: GCA_002238445.1. Classification (GTDB taxonomy): domain Bacteria; phylum Chloroflexota; class Anaerolineae; order Caldilineales; family Caldilineaceae; genus Bin5. Next base: position 47,903 of record MPML01000024.1, on the reverse strand, counting down.
GCGCCGGCGGGCAGGCTCATCACCATGTAGCTCAGTGCGCTGGCTGCGTTAAACACGCCAAAAAAGACCATGCCGTAGCCCAGGCGCAGAACGTAGAAGGTCTTCAGAAAGGTCTGGATGCCGAAAAAGCTGACCGCCACGAGGCCGACGACAATCAGGAGCATATTGACATCATGATGGAAGCGGGGGCGGTCTGTCCAGAGAGACAGGAGTTTCGTCATGGGAGCGCTGTTTCGGCTGAAAGACTGAATCGGTTTAGGAGTTTATGTCAGACCAGTATATTACACCAAGAACGAGTTGAAGAAAAACTTGAAATGCGCGCAGGAATTGTGCCGGAATGGCGTGTTTTTCAGACGAGTCTGCGAGCAGATAGAGTGGTGTTTGGGGGCAGTCCGCCCGGTGGATGCGCGTGCGTTTGTTTTGCGTAGTGTCGTGGGCAATATGGGTACGATCCGTCTACGTTATTGCGTATCACGCATTGGGCAGCGCGGAGGAGGCGGCCCGGGTTGCGTTCAGCCTTCGATTGGCTTGGAGGTGTAGGGCTCCTGGCTGATGAGCTGGGCGGTCATGCCGCCGTCGGCGTAGATGTTGGCGCCGGTGATGGAGGCGCTGCGGTCGCTGAGAAGGAAGGCGGCCAGCTCGCCGATCTCTTCGGGGGCGATGACGCGGCCGATGGGAATATTGGTGCGCCAGAAGTCCAGGCACTCCTCCGGGCTGGGCGCGGCGTCCTGCAGGTCCTGCCAGATCTGGGTATCGAGCAGGCCGGGAGAGATCGCGTTGACGCGAATGTTGTGCGGGGCCATTTCGAGGGCGAAGCTTTTGCCCATCATGACGACGCCGGCTTTGGCTGCGTCGTAGGGGCCGGCGCCGGGCATGGCGGCGTGGGCGTGGACGCTGGCGATGTTGACGACGCTGCCGCCGCCGGGGGACTGTGTGAGCATCTGCTGGCAGACCTTTTGGGTCAGGAAGAAGACGGCGCGCAGGTCGACACGGATGATGTGTTCCCAGTCGGCGGCAGTCGTTTCCAGGAACGGTTTGGCGAAGTTGATGCCAGCGTTGTTCACAAGGCCGTCGACACGCCCGAAAGCGGCGACGGCTTTCTGCACCAGGTCGGATTGGGCGTCGTCGTCGCCGACATCGCAGTGTACGGCCAGAGCGTCGCCGGGCAGGCTGTCGGCAACGGCGTCTGCTGCCTGCCCGCGGATGTCGGCCACCACCACGTTGGCGCCCTCGCGGCTGCAGACCGCGGCGATGCCGGCGCCAAGCCCTCCGCCGGCGCCGGTCACAACGACGGTTTTTCCTGTCAATAGCATCAGATTCTCTCTCCGTCCTGCGCGGCTGTTTGTCCGTTGGCATAGACCGGTTCGGCGGCCGCGGCCAGCGCGGCTTTGCGGTCGCGACGCACGCGTGCAAGGTAGTCGCGCATCGTTTCAAGACCGAACTCTTCGATCAACTGATCGCTGGAGGCGCCCGGGACTTGCGAGCCGAAGATCAGATGGCAGTCCTGCTTCAGCCACTCGGTGAAGGCTGCGGTCGGCCCATGGCGTTCGAAGAGGGCCTTCAGGTTTTCCAGGTTATTGTCGGGGTGCAGCAGGCGGCGGTCGAGGTCGATTCGGGCGGTGACCACGGGCGAGCGGCCGGTGCGGTCTCTGGCTTCGCGTTTGACGGCAAGGATCTCGCGGCCGGCGACGTCGACGAAGGTGGACTGCTCCTTCCAGACCGCGGCCATATTAAAGCCGAACTCCATCGCCCATTTGCTCAACATGCGGCCCCCGGCCCACATGGAGGGCCAGATCACCAGTTCGGCGCGGTTGCGGCAAAGGCCGGCGCCAACCTCCCAGTAGTTGAGATCGAAGCAGATGCAGAGCCCCACACGGCCGAAGTCGGTCTCGAAGACGGGCGTTTCCACACCGGGCGTGATGCCGCCGTCCAGCTCGGAGTGGGTGGGGAAGTTTTTGCGATAGACGCCGACGATTTCGCCTTTGCGGTCGATGAGCGCGGCGCAGTTGTAGCGGCGGCCAGCACTTGCGGGCGCGGGGGGGGGGGCGGCGGCAGGCATCGGCGAGCAGGAGCGGGGCGACGACGTAAAGTTCATGCTGGCGGGCGGCTTCGGAGAGCGCGGCGATGGTGGGCCCGTCGAGAGACTCGGCCGGGTCCCGAGGGTCGGCGGTGTCGAGGCAGTTGCATATTTCGGGGAAAGCGACGATGTCGCTCTGCTCCTGGGCGGCATCGGCGATGTAGCTGCACATGCGGTCGAGGGTTTTCTGTAGCCGTCCCGGCTCGTTTCCGGGTAGGGTGGGGAAGTTGACCAGGCTGATGTTGGCAAAGCGGCTCATGGGATGCCTCCTGTCGGCTGGGGTCGCGGGGTGTTGGTCGCGAACTTGATGCGATCATTTTCGCCGGGAGGGGCGGCTGTGTCAACTGGTGTGAAAGGGGGGAACTGTAGGGGATAGGGGCGAGAGAACAGCGCGGTGGTGGCGCGGCGGGGGTTTGGAGGGGGGCGTTGCGGGGGCGCAGCCCCGGCACAAGGGAGGGCCGAAGGCCCGACCGCCCGGAACTGCAGTTTTTTGTTTTCAGTTTTTAGTTTTCAGTGGAACACCAGTCGTAAGTGGAACACCGGCAGTTAGTGGTCGGTGATCGGTGGGTTGAGGCGGCAAGTGGGGGAGGAGACACTGTTGGCTAGACACGTTGCTGGGGAAGAGTGAACAAGGTGGCTAGCCTGGGCGGGGCGTTGCGGGGGCGCAGCCCCTGCACAAGGGAGGGCCGAAGGCCCGACCGCCCGGAACTGCAGTTTTTTTTTCAGTTCTTAGTTTTCAGTGGAACACCAGTCGTAAGTGGAACACCGGTGAATAGTGGTCGGTGATCGGTGGGTTGAGGCGGCATGTGGGGGAGGAGACACTGTTGGCTAGACACGTTGCTGGGGAAGAGTGAACAAGGTGGCTAGCCTAGGGGGGCGTTGCGGGGGCGCAGCCCCTGCACAAGGGAGGGCCGAAGGCCCGACCGCCCATAAGCGAGGAGAGAGGGCAGAAAAGTGAGGAATGAGGGAAAAACCAGGAGACGTTCGCGGTCGCAGGGTGGGGCTGATTTGCGTTGGCGCGAATTGGCTATGGCTGAACTGTCGCTCGATCTGGTTCAGCGGCGGCGATTGCAGCATCGCGCGGGTTCAATGTAAGATGCGGCGAGGAATTCTCTCACAACTCAACGCTCCACTGAAAGGCCTCCCCATGTCGAACAGACAGTCGCGTCCCAACATCATATTCGTGCTGACGGATGACCAGGGCTACGGGGATTTGTCCTGCCTGGGCAATCCACTTCTGAAAACGCCTGCGCTGGACCGCCTTCACGCCGACAGTGTGCGGCTGACCGATTTTCATGTGGCGCCGATGTGTACGCCGACGCGCGGCGAATTGATGACGGGCCAGGATGCGCTGCGCAACGGGGCGACGTTCGTCTGTATGGGGCGTTCGCTGCTGCGCGCGGACCTGCCGACGATGGCCGATATCCTGGCAGACAGCGGTTACCACACCGGCCATTTCGGCAAATGGCACCTGGGCGACAACTATCCCTACCGGCCGCAGGACCGCGGTTTCCATGAGACGATCCATCATCCCGCCTTCGGCATCACCTCGGCGGCCGACTACTATGGGAACGACTATTTTGACGACCACTACCGCCATAAGGATGAGATCAAGCAGTACCGGGGCTACTGCACCGACGTCTGGTTCGAGGAGGCGATGCGGTGGATGCAGGGCTGCCATGATCGGAATGAGCCGTTTTTTGCCTATATTGCGACGAATGCACCGCATGGCCCGTTTTGGGTTCCCGATGAATACCGGCAGCCGTATGTGGACGGCATCAAGCGGGATGAGGCCAGCTTTTTCGGCATGATCGCCAACATTGACGAGAATATGGCGCAGTTGGAAAAATTCCTGCTGGATAACGAGATCCGTGATAACACGATCCTGATATTCATGACCGACAATGGCACGGCGATGGGAGAGGGGATCTACAATGCGGGGATGCGGGGCAGGAAGACTTCGCTATACGAAGGCGGCCACCGGGTGCCCTGCTTTATTCGCTGGCCGGAGGCTGGGCTTGAAGGCGGCCGGGATGTGGGCGGCGTGACGCGCGGGGTCGACATTTTGCCGACGCTGATCGATCTGTGTGACCTGCAGGCGCCGGACGGCTGGTCGTGCGACGGTCTGTCGCTGGCTGCGCACATGCGGCGGCCGGACAAGGCGGTGGCGGAGCGGATGTCGGTGGTGCAGTATGGGCACGCCAATGAAGGCGCCGGATTCGGCTTTACGGGCAGGGACCGGGCCGCGGTGATGTGGGGGCAGTGGCGGCTGGTCGATGGGCGGGAGCTGTACGACATTGGGGAGGACCCGGGCCAGCAGCAGGACGTGGCCGCGGCCAATACCGAGCTGGTCAAGCGGCTGCGGGGGCAGTACGGGGCTTGGTGGGACGACGTAGGCAGTACGCTCACGAGCTATCAGGCCCTGACGATCGGCTCCGATGCGGAGAACCCGGCGCGGCTGTGCAGCTGCGACTGGGCGTGGGTGTATGCGGATAATCAGCGCGGCATACGCGGGCCGGTGATGGACAGCGGCACGTGGCACGTTGAAGCGGCGCGCGCCGGTCTCTACAGCTTTACGCTGCGGCGCTGGCCGGAGGAGTCCGGCCTGGGCATCTCGGATCCGGCGCCGGTGATGCAGGGCGTGGACGGCAGCTGGCCGGCGGGCAAGGCGCTGCCGGTTTCCGCCGCCTGGCTGCAGGTGGGCAGCAGCGAGCAGACGCTGCCGGTGGCGCCGGACGCGACGGGGCAGACGTTTGAGATGGCGGTGAAACGCGGGCCGACCACGGTGAAGAGCTGGTGGCGTGACGAGCAGGGAGATCCGCTGGCCGGGGCGTACTACGTGACCGCTGAACGGCTGCGGGAGTGAAACTTCAGTGGTCGGTGGTCGGTGGTTAGTGGTTAGTGGTCGGTAACGGCAGTGAATCTCTGCTGTGTGCCGGGCTTGCAGGCTATTGGGATTGAGGCAGGTCGCGGCCGTTGGTGAAGCCGGGGCCGCCGGCGGCCATGTGGCCGTAGCTGGCGCCGTTGGGGTCATCGGTCACCCAGAAGGAGAAGAGTTGCCCCGATTGCAGATGGAATTGCAGTCTGCAGGGTTGACCGGCGAGCGCGGAGAGAGCGGCGCCGGACGACCATGTCACTTCGGCGCAGGTGCTGTCCAGGCTGAGCGCAGCGCAGGCATCGGCGCCCAACCCCTCCACAGTTTCCCCGTTACTGTCCAACACGGATACCCTCAGTTCGCCCTGCGGCGCATTGACGTTGACGAAAAGACGGCCGCCGTTGAAGGTAACGGGGCGCGTGGTCAGTGTGCCGCCCCCGGCGCCGGCCTCCATGCTTGCGAAGCCGTCACGGCGGAGGGTGGCCAGCCCGGTGCTGGCGCCGGCGTACATGACACGCCGCGACAGGCCGGAATCCCCGATGTCGTTGGAACCCAGTTTTGGTGACAGGCCGGAAAACCCGGTGAAATAGATGAAGATGCGGTCGTGGACGACCATGCAGAGGCCGCCGCAGGCGTGCAAGTACGCCCGATTCCAGTCGCCAATTTTGCGGCTGGAGGCGAGGAAGGGGGTGCGGTCCGGGCGGCTGAAGTGGAAGCCGTCGCGGCTGTAGGCCAGCTCCAGATCCATGGTTTTGGGGACGCCTTCCTCGGCGCAGATGTCGTTTTCGGGGCCGCGGAAGATGGCGAACATGCCCAGCATGAGGCTCTCGTAGGGGGTCACGTTCACATCGTAGAGGGCGACGCGATGGTTGGGGCGGGCGGGGTCGGGCTGGTCGTGATGGTCGATGCGTTGCCAGAAGGCCTCGTCGGTATCCATGTCCCACTGCGCGCCTTGCAGAAAATCGTCCGATTCGCGGTAGAAGCGGGCGCGCAGCCTGGTGGTCTCGTCGATGTGGGCGGCGCGGCGGATGCTAATGCACCATTTGCGGCGGAAGGGGTTGTAGAAAAAGGATGTGTTGTCGCCGACCTGTGTGGTGATGACCGGATCGCTCCAGTGGATGCCGTCGGGCGAGACCTGGGCCCAGCCTTCGGAGACCATCTCCCCCCTGGCCCTTTGAGAGGGCCAGCTGCCGGCTGGGATGGGGGGTTGCCCTGGATTGGGCTTGTAGTGGCGGTAGAACTGGAACATCTTGTAGCGCTGCGCGGGGTCGGGTGTGTCGCCATCGAGCCAGACGAGACAGCCGTCGCGGTCAGAGCCATCGTTGTTCGGCCACACCAGGTTGGTCCCGGGCGTGACGTCGAGTTGCGGACGGTCCCAGTGTATGCCGTCGGTGCTGGTGGCGAGGGCGGTGCTGTGGAACCAGCCGGGCATATACCAGAGTTTGAACAGGTTGTCCTGCGGGTCGTACCAGGCGCCGTCGTTAAATGGCGCGGCCATCGGACAGAAGCCGAAATCCATCTCCTCGTCGGTTTCGGGGCTGAGCACCGGGCTTTGCGGGTGGATTTCCGGTTTGCCGTAAGCCCGTGTCAGGGAGGTCTCTGCGATCAGGAAGTCGTCCACGAAGAGCTGGCGGCCCAGGTCGATAGGGATGACCTGTGGGGGATGGGAGAGATAGGGCACGGGTATCGGCTCGCGGGAGCTTTCGATCACGTTGCGCGGCGGCCAGGTCTGCGGGAGGGTGATGCCGTTGTAGAGTGTTTCGTTTGCCATTGCCTGATCTCCGAGAAGGGTGGACTGCGATTGGGTTGGCGCCGCGGGTTTCAGAATTGGCCATGAATTGGCCAGAATTAGCCATGAATTAGCCATGAATTGGCCAATACAAGACCAGCATCTACAAGAGGTGCCAGCGTGCCCCTCGCCCTAGGCCTTTGGGCACGACCAAGTCGAGAGTTCGGGGGACTCCTCCCAAAAACCAAGTCATCTGAGGCTGCTGGCGTAGACGAGTTCGATGTCGCCGTGGATGGCGTAGAGGCGGGCATGGTAAAGGCGCACGTCGATGCGGAGCGGTGTGCCGACGTGTTCGGCCAGGCCGGCCTGATCTTGCCATTGGGGCTGCCAGGCGGTCGAGTCGCCACGGAACGGCTCGCACTCATCGAAGGTGTAGCCGGGCAACGGTTTACCCTCGAGGTCCGATAGCTGGACGCGCACCTCGCCGTAAGGAGCCTGCACGTTGAGCAGCAGGCGCTCGTCGTGGATTCGCACCCAGCGCGTCGTCAGATAGCCGGCGCCGGCCATTGATTCAAGATAGACGAAGCCGTCCTGCCGCAGCCGGTGCATGAGGATGGCGGCGTAGTCGGGCTCGTCGCGGCTGAGCGTGCGCGCCTGGAAATGTTCCCCTTTGGTGCCGCCGGAATAGATGCGGATCTGCCCTTCGTGGTCGACCACCATCGAACAGGGATAGATGCCGCCGCCGCCATATTCGCCCGGCTCGTTGAGGCCGATAAATGGTTGGCGCAGGGAGCGCTGGAAGCGCAGTCCGTCGTAGCTGTAGACGAGCTCGCCGTAGATCTTCCCCTCCAGCTTTTGCCACCGCAGGTCATGCGGGTCGGTCTCGAACATCCAGAGGATGCCCACGTAGACTCCCTTATAGGGGAGGACGACGATCCCGTAAAACTCACTCATGGGGGGATCGAGAGGGTCGGGATGGAAGATGACCTCCGGTTCGCTCCAGGTGCGCCAGTCGTGCGTCTCCATGAGGGCGATGCGGCGGTCGCCGTGGCTGGGGCGGGCCAGGGTGATGTGGCTGTTGCGTTCGGCGTGGCGATAGGTGAAGAAGCCGGGGTCGGGCGTGCCGGGATGCCAGCGCGAGTCGTGATCGATCTGCCAGTTGTAGCCGTCGGCGGACCAGGCCAGGCGCGAGGCGCGTTGGCCGTCCTCTTCGATGGCGAGAATGGGCCACTTAAAGCGGCGTTCGGACGCGCTTTCATCGAGGAAGATCGAGCCGCCGGTGGACATCTGCTGCCGGTCGAAGATCTCGTGGGGACGCATACGCGACGGCAGCGGAACGGTTGCGGTCAGGTCCGGCCGTTCCCAGTGGATACCGTCCTCGCTTTCGGCGGTCAGAAACCACTCGTCCTTGCGATAGACCGTCCCCGGCATCGTCTCGCGGCCGAGGTAGAACATACGCCACAGCTTGCGCTGGTCGTCGTAGAGCACGGTTGGGTAGCTGAACGGGTTTTCGGTTGGGTCGGCGTAGGTGGCATCCCGCACCCATTCGGGCTGCCCCAGACGGCGGGCGATGTTGTCGCGGCGGGCCAGACACCAGTCGTCAAAGAAGAAGAGGGAGCGCAAGGTCACGAGAACGATCCTTAAGAGTGGAAGCGCTGACCGGTTGCCAGGGGCCGGTACAGTTGTGGGCGATCAGGCACTGGCAGACGGTGTCGCAAGCGGTAGGGCAAAGACACCTTCGCTGAGGTCCAGATCTTCGGCGAAGTGGCAGCGAACCAAGTGCCCGTTTCCCATGTCACGCAAGTCCGGTTCTTCGGCTGAGCATTGTTCCTGCGCGAAGGGGCAGCGGGTGGAGAAGTGGCAGCCGCTGGGCGGGTTGAGCGGGCTGGGCACCTCGCCTTCGAGGACGTAGCTCTGCTCGCGGTGGGTCGGGTCGGGGATGAGGACGGAGGCGAGCAGGGCCTTGGTATAGGGGTGCTTGCACTCCTCGAAGACCTGCTGCGTTGTGCCGAACTCGACCAGCCGCCCCAGGTACATGACGGCAATACGATGGCTGATATGCTTGACGATGCTGAGGTCGTGGGCGATGAAGACGTAGGTCAGATTCATCTGACTTTGCAGGTCGAGCAGGAGGTTGATGATCTGGGAGCGAACGGACACGTCCAGGGCCGAGACGGGTTCGTCGGCGACGACGAGCGGGGGGGAGACGACCAGGGCGCGGGCAATGCTTACGCGCTGGCGTTCACCGCCGCTCAGTTCATGGGGAAAGCGGTCGGCAAAATGCGCGCCGAGCCCCACGGTCGGCAGGATGTCGAGCACCCGTCTGGAGGCTTCGGCGCGGCCGATTTTCTGGGCGATCAGCGGTTCGGCGATCACATCTGTGACGCGCCAGCGCGGGTCGAGGGAGGAGAAGGGGTCCTGAAAGATAATCTGCATCTGACGCCGCACATCCAACATCTCTTTGCGCGAGGCGGAGGCGATATCGAAGGTCTGTTGTTCGCCGTGCAGCAGGATGCGGCCCTGGTCCGGCTCGACCAGACGGAGGAGGCAGCGGGCGACGGTTGTTTTGCCGCAGCCGCTCTCGCCGACAAGGCCCACGCATTCACCTTTGTTGACGGTGAAGGTTACATCGTTGACGGCCTTGACGTGGCCCACAGTGCGGCGGAAGAGGCCGCGCTGGACGGGGAAGAATTTACTCAGATTTTCGACCTGCAGGATAGGTGTGTCAGGCATTGAACACCAGTGGTTAGTGGTTAGTGGTCAGTGGTCAGGAACTGTCTTGGGCTCTATTCGTCGACATAGAGCCAGCAGGTTGCGGTATGTTGCGGCCCGAATTCAACGACGGGCGGGTCCTCGAGGCAGCGATCATGGACGGACGGGCAGCGATTGCGGAAGCGGCAGCCGCTGGGCGCGTTGCGCGGATCGGGCACGGAGCCGCTGATCGAGTGGAGTTGCTCGCGCGGCGGGGTATCCGGGCGCACGATGGAGCGGAGCAACGCCTGGGTGTAGGGATGTTTGGGATTCTGAAACAGCTCGACGACGGGTGCCTTTTCCGCCATCTGGCCCAGATACATGACAACGACGAAGTCGGCCAGTTGGGCGATGACGGACAGGTCATGGGTGATCATGATCACGCTCATGTCCAGGTCCTGCTGCAGGCTGCGGATCAGGCGCAGGATCTGGGCCTGGATGGTCACGTCGAGGGCGGTGGTCGGTTCGTCGGCGATCAGCACGCGCGGCTCACAGCAGAGGGCGATGGCGATCATGACGCGCTGGCGCATGCCGCCGCTCATCTGGTGGGGATAGTCGGCAAAGCGGCGTTCGGCATCGGGAATGCCCACCTTGTTGAGCATGGAAATGGCCAGTTCCTGGGATTCCTCTTCAGACAGATCCTGGTGTTGGCGGATGCTTTCCATGATCTGTTCGCCGATGGTGTAGACCGGCGTCAAGGATGTCATCGGCTCCTGGAAGATCATGGCGATATCTTTGCCGCGAATGGCGCGGATGGCATCCCCTCTGGGATCCAGGTTTACCAGATCGATGGGCTCGTCGTCGCCATCGGGGTGATAGAGGATCTGGCCGCTTGTCTGGCTGGAATGGAGCAGGCGCAAAATCGAGCGTGCGGTGACGCTTTTGCCGCAGCCGCTCTCGCCGACTATACCCAGACAGCGGCCGCGTTCGACGGTAAAGTTGACGCCGTCCACTGCGCGCACGACGCCGGCCAACATTTTGAAATGTACGTGCAGATCGAGGACTTCGAGAATTGGTTGCGAATCGGGCATTGTCAGTTACCGGTTGCCAGCGGCCAGAGTCGACGGGAGAAGAAGCGGAACGTTGCCATTATCTGATCTCGGAGTACGGGTCGAGTGCATCGCGCAGTGCGTCGCCCAGGAAGTTGACGGCCAGGACGGTCAGGACCATGAAGACGCCTGGGGCCAGCAGCCACGGGTGCTTGGTGAGGACCTGCACGGACTGGGCGTCTTTAAGCAGTGTGCCCCAGCTGACGAGCGGGGGGGTGATGCCGATGCCGAGGAAGCTGAGCGAGCTTTCGGCCAGGATCAGACCGGGCACGGAGAGGGTGGCGACGACGACGATATGGCTGAAGCAGTTCGGGATAAGGTGGCGGAAAAGGATGGTTGGCGTGCTGGAGCCGGCGGCGCGCCCGGCCATGATAAAGTCCGACTCTTTGAGCGCCAGTGTTTTGCCGCGGATCTGGCGGCAGAGCCCGGCCCAGCCGATGAGTGCGAGTACGATAGTGACGCCCAGGTAGCGATGGAGAGAGGAGAGCTCGGGCGGCAAGGTAGCGGCGAGGGCCATCCACAGGGGGATGCGCGGGAAGGACATCAGCACCTCGGTGAGGCGTTGGATGAGAATATCGGCCACGCCGCCCCAGTAGCCGGATGCCACGCCGATAGCGGAACCGAGGATGACGCTGATGAGCATACCGATGATAGGCACGGAGAGAGAGATACGGGTGGCGGTGAGGACGCGCGAGAAGACGTCGCGACCCAGCCTGCCGGTACCGAAGAGAGCGACCATGCCGCCTTCCTCAACGCCGAAGAGGCGCCGGTTGCTCGAAACCAGGCCCCAAAGCTTGTAAGGCTCCGCGTTGACGAAAAAGTGGATTGGGTAGACCAGTTCCGGGTCTTCGGTATAGGTGGTGAGAAAGGTGCGGGCGTCTCTTTCGCTCTTGAAGCCGTAGACGAAGGGCCTGGTGAGCCTGCCGTCGCGGAAGATATGCACGAGCTGGGGAGGCGCGCGCAGCGCTTCGTTGTGTACGTGGTCGACGCTGTAGGGCGCAATGAAGTCGGCGAAGAGCGCTACAGTGACCATCAACACCAGCCAGACGATGCCGATGATGCCGAGGCGGTTGGCCATGATGCGCGCCCTGAGGATGCGACCGCGCGAGGCCACATCTTCGGTGGAGGCCACATCTATATCAGCGGCGGGCGGACGCGGCGCGCCATGTATCTGATCGGTGGAGGCGCTCATAGGACACCAGTGGTTCGTGGCTACTGGCTCGCGGCCAGTAGCAGCGGTTGCGAGTTGCGCTAGTCGAAGCGGACGCGCGGATCGATCCAGGCCAGCAGCAGGTCGGCGACCAGGTTACCCAGGACGAGCATGACGCTCAGGATCATCAGGATGGCGGACGACACATAGACGTCCTGGGCCTGGAGGGCGGAGTTGAGCGTAGGGCCGATGGTGCGCAGGCCCAGGACGATTGCGGTGATAACGTTGCCGGAGATGATTTCCGGAAACTGCATGCCGAGCAGGCTGATCAGCGGGTTGATGGCGACGCGCACAGCGTGTTTGATGATGACGACCTTTTCGGCCATCCCCTTGGCGCGGGCGGTTTCGACGTATTGGCGGCCCAATTCGTCGAGCAGATTGCCGCGCATGATGCGCATGAGGGAGGCGATGCCGGGAATGCCGCCTACGAGAACCGGCAGCCAGATATGGGCTGCGAGATCCCTGACTTTGCCCGGACTCCAGGGCGCGTCGACATACTCGGGGGAATAGAGGCCGGTGAGCAGAGGCGCGTCGAGGACGAAGGTCATGAAGACCAGGATGGCCAGCGCCAGCAGGAAGCCGGGCATGGAAAGGCCGATGAAACTCATGACGGTAAAAACGCCGTCCGACACGGAGTATTGACGGGTGGCGGAATAGATGCCGATCGGCAGGCCCACGGCCCACGAAAGGCCGAGAGAGAGCGAAGCGATCAGCATCGTATAGCCCAGGTTGGTCCAGATGACTTCGGAGGCGACGCGGTCGTAGGTGACGAGGGAGACGCCGAAGTCGCCCTGCAGAAAGGCAAAAAGCCAATAGAAATACTGAATCGGTATCGGGCGATCCAACCCGTACTCGCGGCGGATATTGTCGCCCTCTATTCTGGCTTCCTCTTCACCCCAGCCGAGGTTGCCTATGAGGTTTTGCTCATAGGTGGTGATCACATCCCCGGCGGGGAGATTGATGACGATAAAGCAGATGAAAGAGATAAGCAGGAGTGTGGGAATTGCTATCAACACTCTGCGTATGACGTAATCCAGCATCTGGACCCCGGGACTGCGGTGGTTCGCGGCCTGTGGCCGTGAGAGGAGAGAGTGAAGAGGAGTGAGAAAGGAGAGAAAACGCCTCTCCATTTGGCCGCCGCCGAATGTCCAAAAACCTGGATTCAGCGGCGGCCAAACTCACTCCTCGTAGTTTCTCACTCCTTACTTTTGTTACGACTTAATGTAGAACTGCTCCGGATAGGCGTAGGTGAAGTCCTGCAGACCATTGGCTACTTCGGGGCAGTTGCCGACGCGGTTGGCGACCAGGACCATGAGCGGCACGTCGGCGACAATATGGATGTCAAACTGCCAGTCAGTGTGGTACTTGAAGAGCTCCTTGTGCAAGCGTTTGCTCTCGACAGGGTCGATCTCTTTCTTGATCTCATTTTGCAGGGCGAACATCGCGTCGCCGCCTTCGGGCGGTCCGAGTTCCTGCAGCCACTCGGGGTCGTCATTGTAGTGCACCGGCAACATATCAAGCGCATGCCCCTTGGGGGTAAAGATCGGCTGGTTTGGCCGCATCAGGGGGATTTCGTTGGCATCGGTGCCCCACATGTAAGTATGGGACTCGCCGGCACGCCAGCGGGAGAAGAGGACCGAGCGCTGGATTGCGTTGAGGCGGGCGTCGAGGCCGGCGTCGCGCCAATCGGCCACGACCATTTCCGCGACCTGCTGATGCACCGTAATCTCGGTGGCGGCATCGAGAATGATCGTCACCGGCTCACCGCTGGGGAATGTACGCATACCATCATCGCCCTTCTCCAGGCCCAGTTCATCGAAGATACTGTCAACCTGGGCCAAGTCGAACTGGCCGTTAACCATGGTGATGGAATCCATGTCATCATCCCAGTAGGGGGATGAGGAGGCAAGGGCATAACTGGACGGCCGGCCGGCGCCGAAGTAGAGCGTTTCGTTGATCTCGTCGCGGTTGATGGCCATCGACAAGGCATTGCGGAAAGACTTCTTGCGGAAGAACTCGGCGATCTCCTGGTCTTTTTCGTTCTGGAGGCGGTAGTTGATGGTGATGTGATTGCCTGTGGTGAAAGAGGTGCCCGGCCAGAACAGCAGCCGGTAGTCGCCGCGCTCCTCGTTTTCGCGCAGGGTCGGCAGGCTCTCGAACAGCTGCATGTTGCGAATGCCGACGTCGATCTGGCCGGCAATTGCCATCAGGACGGCGTTCTCCTGGGTGCCGGCGTAGGGGAAGAGGTAGTTGTCGCAGTAGGGGAGCTGGTTGCCGGCGGTATCTACGGCGCAGTAGTAGGGATTGCGTTCCAGCCGCAGCCCTGATTCGTCATAGCCCTTCGAGATCCAGGGAGTTACGCCGGGGAAATCGGGATCGAGATAGTCGTTATTCTCTCTCAGATCGACGTATTCAGCCCCATCGGTGTAATCGGGATGCCACTGCTTGAGGTGGTGCTTGGGCGTGGTGGCAAGCAGGCGGCCGCGGAACAGGAAGGGGAAGGTGGGATAGGGGGCCGGGAACTTGAAGACCAATGTGTAATCGTCGGGCGTCTCCAGGACCACCGGCTGGCCATCCACAAAGCAGCGGGTAGGCGCTATGGGCGTGTACTCTTCATTGAACCACAGATCCTCCCACAGGAAGAGAACGTCCTCGGAAGTGAACGGTTCGCCGTCCGACCATTTCATGCCCGGGCGCATATGGATCGTGAGCTGGGTGGCGTCACCGTTCCACTCGAAACTTTCCGCCAGGTATGGTTCCCAGCCGCCGGTCGGCAACCCGGCACCGAATCCCTCCAGGTCGGTGGGGATGTCGATAAAGCCGCGATTGACGATGTAGGCAGGGGCGGCGCGGTCGGTCTCGTTGAGGGTGAAGCCGCGGATCGAATCGCTGTAGGTCCCGACCTCATGGATGGGGGTGACGATGCGCGGGGTGACCGGCAGGCGATCATCTATCGGAGGCAACTCGCCTGCGTCTACCATTGCTTTGAGCATTGGCGCTTCGTTGTACTGAGATGAGGATTCTGCAGCGGGCTCCGCTGATTCGGCGGGCGCCTCAGCTGCCGGTTGGTCGGCGGCCGGTTCTTCATCGCCGCCGGCGCCACAGGCAGCCAGCAGTGAGCCAGCTGTTGCGGCAGCTGAGAGTTGCATAAACTTACGCCGGGTGATCTTGCGTCTTGCCATGACCTTTCTCCTTTGACTTGATGCGGAAAGCTGTTTGAAGAGAAAACCGAGGAGTAACACCCGCCCTGCGGGGTTGCTGATCGATGCCCCCTGGCACTATGAAAAGGTCTACCGTCCGCCATAGGCGGCGCGGCGAATTGTCTGGTGTTCTGGGTGGGTCTGATATTTCCTTTCGCGCCCAGGCGCGGCCAAGCGTCTTGGGATGTATACTTCCGGTAGGGCCGCATTGTACTGTAGCCGGATTGGGCTGTCAACCAATGAAAATTTACTTGGCAGCGGTGTGTAGCCGGCGCGATTGCTGTCCGAACGGGGGGCGGGTATGATTCGAGTCGGGCCGCCCGCCTTGGACGGTCAGCGCAGCGTTCAGTTTACATTTGGAACAGGAGATTTCCCGATGGGCAGTTCCCGATTTCTTTTGCAGGCGCATGTGGATGCGGTGTACGAGGCTGCGCCGCGCAGGTTGGCGTTCGAGGCGCGGACGGAAACAGAGTTTGGCGCGTGGCAGGGGGCGCTGCGCGCGAAGACGTTGGAGCTGCTCGGCCTGGCCGAACGCACGCCGCCCGCGGCGGTGGCGGCGGAGAAGCTGCAAGCTGTGGAACGGGACGGCTATGTGGAGGAGAAGTATCTTCTGGACGCGGGCGAGGGCGTGAGCATCCCCGCCTATCTGCTGGTCCCCAATACGGAGCCGCCCTACCGGCCGGTGCTGGTCTTTCACGGGCACAATCCGTCGGTGCAGTGGATATTGGGCAACTATCCCAACGCGGCGGAGCGGGAGAGCAGGCTCAAGGTGGACAACAATTACGCGCAGGCGCTGGCGCAAGCCGGCTATCTGGTCTGCGCGGTAGAGCAGCGCGGTTTCGGCGAGCGGCAGACCGAGGACGGGCGCGGCAGCGTGCACGAGAACTCCTGCCGCCACCTGGCCTTCGCCTACCAGATGGCGGGCCGCAACCTGGTGGGAGAACGCTGCTGGGACGGCATGTGCGCGATCGCTTTTCTGCAGAGCCGGCCGGATGTGGTGCCGGGCGTTCTGGGCTGCACGGGCAATTCGGGCGGGGGCACGATCGCGCTGTGGCTGTCGGCGGTCGACGAGCGGATCACCGTCGCCGTGCCGGGCTGTTATCTCTGCTCGTTCCGGGCGTCGATCTACGACCTGTATCACTGCGAGTGCAACTACGTGCCCGGCATCCTGGAATGGGCGGAGATGGGAGACTTGGCGGCTCTGATCGCGCCGCGGCCGCTGCGGGCGATCGCGGGGGAACAGGATGATATTTTCCCGATAGCGGCTGTACGCGAGGAGTTCGCCGCGGCGGCGCGTGCGTACGAGCTGCTGGGGGTCGGGGAGCGCTGCTCGCTGGGCGTGCATCCCGGTCCGCATGGGTACAATCACCGCTTGAGCCACGAATGGTTCGGGGCGTGGCTGGGGGCGGGTGTTGGCAACTAACTGGTAACTGATCGCAGGAATCCGCTATGGACATCTCTTTTCGTATAATCCTGGCCGTACTTTTTGTTGCTTTTGTAGCGCATCGGGGCTATTACACGCACAAGTACGAGGCGGACGATCCGGCGCGGTTGTCGACCCACAAGAGCATGCTGGCACAGCGAGTGACGACAGTTCTTATCATCCTGCCGCCTGTGGTGTTGCTCCTCTATCTAGTGGCGCCCCGGTGGCTGAACTGGGCTGCTCTCTCTGTAGGGGATGGTCTGCGCTGGGCAGGACTGGGACTGGCTCTGGCCGGTTTTGGGCTGTTGCAGTGGGCGCAGAACGAATTGGGCCGCCACTGGAGCGACGCGGCCCGGTTGCAGGCTGACCATCAACTGGTGACGACAGGGCCGTACCGCTGGCTGCGGCATCCCATTTACAGCGCTTTCTTGCTGATTCTCAGCGCGCCGCTGCTGCTTTCGGCCAACTGGCTGGTGGGCGGCCTGTGGATCGGCATGACCTGCCTGGACGTGACCAGCCGAATTCGCACGGAGGAGGCGCTTCTGCTGGCGCGGTACGGAGAAGTGTACCGCTCATATTGCCGGCGGACGGGGCGAATTCTGCCGCGTTTACGGGGCAGAGATGTTAGAAGCCGTTGAGAGGATCGCAGGGGTCTTCCTACGGCCAATGCTCAGATGCTCTTGAAGGCCCGCATCCGATTGGTGTAGGTGGCCTGCGGCACGGGCCCTTCGAGAAGAGGATCGTCCGTCTCTTCCATCCAGTCGCGCAGACGCCGCGCCAGATCGTCTCTTATGCCGGCGTAGTCCGGGTCTTCGGCCAGGTTGTTCTGTTCCAACGGATCCTGCTCCAGGTCAAACAGCTCGAAAGGCGGATGGTACATCTCTGTGTAGGGTATGTCCAGGGCTATGCTGGTTTCAGGGTACCCCTTGGCGTTGCTGACGTAGTCGGGCGGCGTCTCGATCGTCGGCGCGAACTCGAAGTTGGCAATGAGTTTCCAGCGGTCTGTGCGGATGGCGCGCATGGGATCGTAGTAGGTGTGATAGGTCTTTTCGGAGAAAACGTATTCGCTCGGGTTGTAGGTATCCCCGCATAGCAGATTCCAGTAGCTGTCCCCTTGCAGATTCTCCGGCTTTTCAATCCCCATCATGTCGAGCACGGTGGGCACAAAGTCCACGTGCGTGACGAATTCCGAATAGCGCCGGCTCCCTTCTAAACCTGGGATGCGCATGAGCAGCGGCACTTCGATGCCGGCGTCGTAGAGGCTCATCTTCGCCAGCGGGAACGGGATGCCGTGATCGGCGGTGAAGACAACGACGGTATCGTCCGCCACCCCCGCGGTTTCAAGCGCTTCGAGCACTCTGCCGAACGCCTTGTCGATCGAAGCAACCGAGGCCTCCATATCGACCATATCCGCGCGCACTTCGGGGATATCCGGCAGGTAGGGCGGCATGGCGACCGCATCTGCGTCGATCTTCGGCACATCATGCGGGAACGGACGATGCGGCTCGGTAAAGCCGATCTGCGCGAAAAACGGGGCCGCATCCTGTTCGCGCTGCGCCAGAAAACTGCAGCACGCGGTTGCCAGCTCGGCGCAGACCCCTCGCGGATGGGCATGCTGGTAGCCGCAACGTTCCGGGCTGTTAGCCTCATGCTGGGTACCGAAGAGACGGGTTTCGTATCCGTTGGCGGAGAGGATCTGGGCCAGATGTTGCTCGTCCGGGTGCAGGTCATTGGCGAATCCGGAGTGGGCCAGCCCGACCACGCCGTTGGCGTGCGGATAGCGGCCGGTCCAGAGGGCGGCGCGGGAGGGGCTGCACTGGGGCGCGACGCAGAAACTGTTCTCGAAATGGAGCGCGGATGCGGCGAAGGCGTCGATATGCGGTGTGCGGACGCCGGGGACGCCATAGCAGCCCAGGTAGCGGCCCAGGTCGTGGCAGATGAAGACGAGGATGTTTGGGTGTTGCGTGCGCATGGGGGTAGGCCCTTTGTGCGTTTTGCGTTCTGGGTTTTCAGGTAACAGCTCAACCATTTTCACTTTACGACCATGCAGATCAGCTGCGCCCGGCAATCGCGAGCGTGTCGCCCACGACCGGTATTCCCAAGGCCCGCTCAGGCGTGCCTACGCGCCCTTCACCACACGACCGCCATCTCCTTCCTCCGCGATCAGAGTGAACGGTTGGCCGGCGGCGCCTTGCTCGACAGCAGGCATGCTGCGATGACGGCGCACCGCTGGTGAGGCGTGGTTTTGGAGGGGGGCGTTGCGGGGGCGCAGCCCCTGCACAAGGGAGGGCCGAAGGCCCGACCGCCCAAATGCAAAGAGAGAGTATAGAGGAGTGAGGAGAGAGTAAACAGTTCCACTCGCCTTATTCAGGATTGCAAATTAGTTGTGGCTTAGTAGTTTCAGAGGTTTTAGGAAACTGGAAACTGCAGGCCGGGGACCACTAGTGGTACGGGTCAGCTGCGTCGCGGAGGCCGTCGCCGAAGAAGTTGAGCGCGAGGACGGTGATGATGACGAAGACGCCGGGCAGAAGCAGCCAGGGCGCGAGCGCGACCGAGCGCAGATTCTGGGATTCCTGCAGGAGGACGCCCCAGCTGATGGCGGGCGGGCGCAGCCCCAGGCCCAGGAAACTGAGCGAGGTTTCACTGAGGATCATGGAGGGGACGGCGAGGGTGGCGGAGGCGATCAGGTGACTGAAGAAGGAGGGCACCATGTGGCGCAGGATGATGCGCATTTCGCCGGCGCCGGCGAAGCGGGCGGCGAGGATGAACTCCTCTTCGCGCATGGAGAGGAAGCGGCCGCGCACGGCGCGTGCCAGGAATGTCCAGCCGATCAACGAGAGGATGATGGTGATGCCGAAGTAGACTCTGATGCTGGACCAGTCCTGCGGCAGGGAGGCGCTGAGGGCCATCCACAGAGGGATGGAGGGCACGGAGCGGATAAACTCGATGACCCGCTGGATGAGGACATCGATTACGCCGCCGTAGAAGCCGGAGATACCGCCGAGGACGACGCCGAAGACGAAGCTGAGCGCGACGCCGATCAGGCCGATGGAGAGAGAGACGCGGGAGCCGTAGACGATGCGGGTGAACATGTCGCGGCCGAGCTTATCGGCGCCGAGCAGAAATATGACGGAGAAGGACGGGGTATCTGTAGTTACCGCGGCGGAGGCGTCGAAAATTGGGTCGCCGATACCGAAGAGATGGCGGCTGTTTGGAAAGAAGCCCCAGAGCTTGTAGGGATCGCCTTCGACCCAGAACCGGAGAGGGTAGCGCACGGATTCGTCGATCTGGAACTCCATGCGCAGGGTATCGGGATTGCGGGCCTGGGTGAGGCCGTAGACGAAGGGTGCGCCCTGGAATTCGCCGTTATGGAAGAAGTGAATCGGTTGCGGCGGCGCGTAGGTGAGGGCGACCTCGTAGGTATCGGTATTGTAGGGGGCGAGCACCTCGGCGAAGATGGCGACCACGTAGAGGAGAATAACGACTATGGCGCCAATGATGGCCATTTTGTGTTTGAGAAAGCGCCACCACATCATCTGCAGCGGCGTAGCGATGTAGACGCGCTCTTCCTCTTCCTCGATGGGGAGGTAGGTGTCGGTGTCGTGCGGCGCCTGGTGGAGATCGCCGGTCTGTACGGTGCCGGTGGCCGGCTGTTCTGTGGTCATGTCAGCCTCCCATCCGGATGCGGGGATCGAGCAAGGCCAGCATTATATCGGAGATCAGCGTGCCGACAATCGTCAATGTGCTGAGCATGAGCAGAAAGCTGGAGGCCAGATACATGTCCTGGGTCAGGAGCGCACGCAACAGCAGCGGACCGGTGGTGGGCAGGCTGAGCACGACGGAGACGATGATGGAACCGGAGACGAGTTGCGGCAAGGCCCAGCCCATGGTGCTGACAAAGGGGTTGAGGGCCACGCGCGTGGGATATTTGAGCACAAGCTTGAGTTCGTTGAGGCCCTTGGCGCGTCCGGTTTCGACGTAGGGTTTGCTGAGCTCGTCGAGCAGATTGGCGCGCATGGTGCGCACGAGGCCGGCGGAGCCGGCTGTACCGACGATGATGGCGGGCGCCCAGAGATGTTTGAGCATATCGCCAAACTTGGCGAAGCTCCAGGGGGCGTCGATGAACTCTTGTGAGAAGAGGCCGGAGATGTTGACGCCGAAATAGGCAAGAGCGATCCACATCATGATGAGGGCGAGCATGAAGTTGGGCGTGCCGAGGCCGATGAAACTGAGAGCGGTGAAGAAATAGTCAGCGATCGAATACTGGTAGACGGCTGATAGTACGCCGACGACAAGCCCGATGACCCAGGAAAACATGAGCGCGGCGAAAGCGACCACCACCGTTAGGCCGAGACGATCCCAGATCAGGTCGCTGACAGGAAGCGACCACTCGAAGGAGAAGCCGAAATTGCCCTGCAAGACGTTGCCCAGCCACTTGGTGTAGCGTACGGGAGCCGGCTGGTCCAGCCCGTACTGTTTGACGAGGGCATCGATCTCGTCCTGGCGAACGTCGTCACCCATCGCCATGCGGTTGGCGATATAGGAGGTCATATAATCGCCGGGCGGCAGTTCGATGATGACGAAGGAGATCAAGGAGATCATGAACAGCGTCGGCACCATCAGGATGAGGCGGCGGAAGATGAATGAGGACATTGAACACCAGTGGTTAGTTGATAGTGGATAGTAGTCAGTGAAGCGCCAGCGGCCTGTGGTCGGTCACCAGTGAATGTACTGGCAACCGACCACTTACAACTGCCGCTGAATTTATCAGCTCTTGAGATAGTACTGCTCCGGCACGGTGCTGCCGGGCGTCTGCAGATGCCAGGAGGAGACCCCCTCGCGCGGGACGTTGCCCATGTTCTTGCTGACGACGACAGGCGCAGGCAGGCCGACCGCCATGCTGAACGTCCACAGATTTTCCCTATTGAGATCGAGGATCTGCTGGAAGAGGCGCTTATGCTCGTCTACATCCGGCGTGGCCTTGATCGCTTCGTAGAGGTCGATGGTAGTGCGCAGGTCGCCGGTCGGCTCTACGCCGTTGGCGCCGCCGGAATTGTACCAGAGGGCATGGCAGGCGACGTGGTGGGAGCTGCCTTGAGAGAAGGGCAGGAAGTGCCGCGGGTCGATCAGCGGGTTGAACTCGGCGGAGCCGGTCCAGACGGTCATATCGTGCTCGGAGGCCTGGACGCGCTGGCTCCAGAGCGGACGGGCCTCTTCTTTCAGCGACAGCTGCACGCCGACGTCGGCCATATACTTCTGCATCAGTTCACCGATGCTTTGCCAGGAGCCGAAGACGGGGGCGTAGTTGAAGACGATGCTGAGCGGATCGCCGTCCGGACGCAGGCGGATGCCATCGGAGTTCGTCTCGGTCAGGCCCATCTCGTCCAGCATGGAGTTGGCCAGGTCCGGGTTGTACTCAAGGGCGTTCTTGGCCTGCGCCTCATCGTATAAGGGCGAGGTGGCGAGCGGCGACGGCTGGCCCGGCTCACCCAGGCCGAGGTAGACGGCCTCGATGACCTCATCGCGATTCATCGCGTGGGACATGGCAAACCGGAAGCGCTTGTCATTGAAGATCTCGTGCAGAACCGGGTCCGGATGGCAGAGATTGAAGGAGATGACGGCATCGCTCGTTTCGCCGTACTTCCAGAGAAGGATCTCGTAGTTGCCGACCTCTTCATTTTCCTTGAAGAGCGAGAAGTTCTCCATCAGGATATGACGGTGCTGCATGTCGATGTCACCGGCTACGGCGCGCAGATTCAGGACTTCGGAGTCTTCGACGATGTCGGTGGAAACCTTGTCAATGTAGGGCAACTGGTTGCCGGCGGTGTCCACCTTCCAGTAGTAGGGGTTGCGTTCCAGCACGACGGGGACTTCGGGCGTAATCTTGGTGAAGCGCCAGGCGAAGAGGCACGGCACGTCGGTATTGAGGCGGGGGGTGAGCCGGTTGTTGAAGTACTGGTGCCAAAATTCAAACTCATTTTCTTGCGCCAGTGCGTTCAACTCTTCTTCGTCAGTGTAGTTGCGATGGAACTGGGACATATAGTGCTTGGGATACCAGGTCATCGAAGCGCCGTTGGCCCCGGCCATCAGGGTCATGAAGATGCCGTGCGCGCCGGGGAAGGTGAAGCGGATGGTGAGATCGTCGGGCGCGTCCATGACGACGGGCTCGCCGCCGACGGTCAGCCAGACGGGGAAGCTGGGGGCGAGGTCTTCATCGCCGAGCACGTCATCATACCAGAACATGAAGTCGCCGGAGGAATGGGGGGTGCCGTCCGACCATTTAACGCCTTCACGCAGGTGGAAGGTGTAGGTCGTGCCGTCATCGGAGACTTCCCAGGATTCGGCCAGATTGGGACCGATATCGGAGCCGTCGGTGTTGTAGCGCACCAACTGCGGGTACATGAGACGATACCTGAAGATGCCGGCATCGCCGGGGCCGACACCGATGCGGCGCCAGGTGCCGCCGTACTGACCGACCTCATTCAGAGGTTCGATCACCATCGGGTTGGCTGGCAGCCGCTCGTCTACAGGGGGAATTTCGCCGTTGGCGACCATATCGGCCAGCATCGGCGCTTCGTTGTACTGGGATGCGGGCATCGCGTCGCCGCTGTCGGATGCGGCCGGCGCTTCGGCAGCGGGCGCTTCCGCGGCAGGCGCATCGCCGCCGCCGCAGGCAGCCAGCACCGCGCCAGCGGTGGCAAAGGCGGATACCTGCAGGAATCTTCGTCGTGAAATGTGCCTCTGGGTCATGAAATCTCCTCCAATGGGTTGGTTGGATACCGAACTGCACGTGTTCAGTGGTCGATTTTCGTTCTCAGTAGCATGCGCCAGGCCTGAACGGCATGAAGTTGCTGAGGACCGAAAACAGCAAAACAAGAATTGAAAACTAAGCGGATTTCTGCGATTGCAGAACTGGACAAATAGGGCAGGTCTTGGAAGGCCGCAGTGGGGAAAGCCTCGATAATTGGGGGAAGGGGTCAATGGCTCACCCAATGTCCAGAATCGGTGCTTGGCAATTATACACACAACCACCGTTGTAACCAATTTGGGCAGGGTGCGACATAGCGGCCCCGCATCGGCCGGTTTCCAGTGGTTAGCGACTTCACTGACCACTGGCGTCAGCGCAGAATTTCGCGGACCTGGTGCTCGCCGTTGCCGGGCACGTTGTAGGCGAAGGTGTTGGCCCAGCGGGGGTGGGGCGACAGGTTGGGCGCGGAGCCGTGGATGACGAGGGATGTGAAGAAGATGCCGTCGCCCGGCTCCATCGGGATGGTCACGCCCTCGTCCCGCTTGTAGTAGCGGCCGGGCAGGAACATGCCGAAGGTCTCCTGGTGCCGCTCATGGTCCTGCAGTCCCCAGCGATGGCTGCCGGGGATGAACTCCAGGCAGCCGTTTTCGAGGGTCATCGGATCGATGGCGAGCTGGCAGTTGAGCATCATCGGCTGGTTTTCGTCGGTCTTCCAGTAGGCGTAGTCCTGATGCCAGGGCGTTGCCGCGCCGATGCCGGCCTCTTTGGGCAGGAGTTTGCTGTGGTAGAGAGCGACTTGCGGGTGCATCAGCTCGGCTACGATTTCGACGAGTGTGTCGCTGCGCAGGATGCGGTTGAGGGTAGGGCTGACCAGCTCGCTGTGCATCAGCTGGCGGATGATTTTGCTCTCATCGGGCGCGTCCTCGTCCTCCCAGGCGACGTGGACTTCAGGCGGCGGGTCAGCCACCATGTGCCGGTGGATGTCTGGCAATTCCTGGCGGATCTGCCCGATCTCCCGCTGGGAGACGAGACCTTTTTTGAGCAGATAGCCGTTGGCTTCGAAGGATTCTTTTTCTTGGGTTGTCAGGCTCATTGGAGTCCTCGATCTGATTGTTCGTGCTCTGTGGCCAGTTGTCGTCAGGTTTGAAATGTGAAGCTGTAAAGCTTACTCCGATTAAGAAAGAAATGGATCCGGACCGGGCCTTCGATTGTTTGCTGCTCGTTCTTCCACCTGATCTGCCAGTGCAGGTCGTCAGATTGTAGTGGAAGACAGTCGGCGCGAGCAAAGCCGTCCAGAACGCGCCCGTCGGGGCGGCACAGTTCGACGCGCAGCTGACCAGCGGCGGCATCGGCGTTCAGCTCGAGCGCGCCGGCGCCCGCGGGCAGGTGCAAGGGCTTGGTCACGATTGTACCCTCGCCGGGCGCGGCGAGCGCGACGAAGCGGTCCCGCTGCCAGGTGGCACGCCCCAGCCGCTTGACGCGCTTCTCCATGTTGACTTCGCCGTGGGTGTGTTCGCAGCCGGTGTAGTACCAGTGAATTTCGTCGCCTTCGACGATCGGCTCTTTGGCCGTGCCGATGATCATGCCCCTGTCGAAGGCGTCGCCGGCGCCGCGCGGGAGCGCGGCGGTGCGGGCGCGGTCGGCATGCTGCCAGTTGATGCCATCGCGGCTGTAGACGAACTGGCCGTCGATGGGGCCGTCGCAGGGGATCTGATTCTTCTCGCCCGGGATCTGCTCGGCGGTCACGTAGAGGACGCCGAGCAGACCGATATGGAGGCCCCCATAACGGAAGGCGGACATGTTGTGGAACTCGGCGCGCAGCGCGTTGTATCTGCGCCGGGCGATCTCGTCGTCCCAGTGGCTCGGCTCCAGGATCGGGTAGGAGTCCTTCCAGGGGCCGGCCAGAGAGGGGCTTTCCGAATAGCAGATGACCCGCCGCTTGTGGCTATCGTCAAAGCGCTGGAGGGAATAGGCGCGGTAGAGGGAGGCGGCCGCGTCCCAGGTGACGTTAAATGTGCCCTCGTTGCTGCGCTTTACCACCGGCTCAAGACAGTTATGGACGCGCCCCTGCTCGGGCAGGGTCACGGTAACGTTGTCGTCCCAGTGGATGCCGTCGGGGGAGGTGAGCAGGAAGATGCTGCGGTAGCGGCGGCAGAAGCCGATGGCTTTATAGCGTTTGTCCAGATCCTCCTCGTCGCGGTCGATGAAGACAGAGGCGCCGTGGAGATCCCAGATGATGTTGTTGGCTGAGCTGCCGTTGAATGTGAAGATGCCCAGTTCCGGCTTGGTCCAGTTGATGCCGTCGTCGCTCTCGGCGTACAGGGTGAGGTCGCCGCGATCGTTGTCGACGAAGGCGCGTCCATGGCGGTCGGCGGTGACGCCGTTGCAGTGGAAGGGTCTTTCGTCGGTGCGGGGGACATAGAGGCCGGGGATCTGGTAGTTGCCATCGGGCACGCGCCAGTGGGGGCCCATACGGCCGAAGTACCACATGCGATACTTGCCTGCCAGATCGTCGTAGAGAGCCGTGCCGTAGAGGTGGATGCGCTTGCTCATGCCGGGGCCGCAGGCCTCCCAGGGCTTGTCCGGGTCGGGCTCCATGACGAACGGGGTCTTGGTGCAGGGCTGGACGGCGCGGGTAATGCCGTCTTCCTCCTGGATCAGGGCTTCGTCGAGGAGGAGGACGCTCTCTCCGTCGTGGAGTTGATAGGCGTTCGCTGAAGGGTCAGTATTGGCGTTCATAGGCAGGCGCGAGCTGATGGGATCTCCTTCGGGTGCATAGGGCGAAGCGGTGGCGTATTTGCAATGTTCAATTTTTCGTAACTACTCAGCCACAACTGATTTGCGAACCTGAATGAGGCGAGTGAAGGTGTTTACTCTCTCCTCATTCTCTGTTTTTTGGGCGGTCGGGCCTTCGGCCCTCCCTTGTGCAGGGGCTGCGCCCCCGCAACGCCCCCCTACAAAAACATGCCTCACCGACCGTGTGCCTTCTTCGCAACGTGTCGGCTGGCGAGCATGGCGGCGGCTGTATACCAGTAGCGTCACCAAGAGCCTGAATGGTTCCAAGGACGACTGGCTGGTCAAGTACTGTGGCTTGGTAGTTACAATTTTTCTATGTCCATTGGAGTTTCACCGGCCGGTTGGAGCGTATGGACTCCAGCGCAGCCTCGGCGAGCAGCTGGGCCTGGTAGCCGTCCTGCAGCGAGGGCGAGACGGCCGCGCCGCTTTCGAGCGTGGTGATGAAGGCATCGAGCGCGTAGGCGAAGCTTTCTTCGCCGTAGTAGTCAGGAAAGCGATTCTGCGTGATGCCCGTCGCGGTGAACCGGGCCAGATTGTCGGCGGGGGCCGAGCCGCCTTGCAGCATACCTTCGGCGCCAAAAACCTCGATCCGGTCGTCAAAGCCGTAGACCGCGCGCCGGCCGTTCTCTATTGTACCGAGCGCGCCGCTGGGGAAGCGCAGGACCGCCACCGCGGTGTCGACGTCGCCCATCTGCCCGACGACGGGGTCGATGAGGCAGGAGCCGGTTGCGTACAGTTCGGTTGGCCTCTCGGCGGCGAGCCATGGGGCCAGGTCGAAGTAGTGGATCATCTTGTCGCGCAGCAGGCCGCCGGAGCGCTGCAGAAAGGCGAGAGGAGCCAAGGCAAAGTCGCGGGCAATGATACGGATGGACTCGATCTGTCCGATTGCGCCGTCCCGGACCTGCCGTTGCATGGAACTGAATTCAGGCTGGAAGCGGCGGCGGAATCCGATGAATACCGGCGGGTCGCTCGCGGAGACTTCGTCCACGAAATTTCTCACTTTCTCGATATCGAGATCGATCGGCTTTTCGCAGTAGGTCGGTTTGCCGGCCTGCATGGCCTGGCGAAGCAGGTCGACGTGGGTATCGGTCGATGAGGCGATCAGGACGGCATCGACGTCGTCCGCTTCCCAGATCTGATGCGCGCCGCGGGGGACCTGCCCTCCGCGGGCGTCTGTGAGGCGCTGCGCGGCGGCCTGGTCTACGTCGAAGATGTAAGCGAGCTCCGCGCGGGGATGGGCGGCGATGTTGCGGGCGTGGATTGTGCCGGCGCGGCCGGCGCCAAAGAGGGCAAATCGCATGGCTTATGGGCCAACTGAACAGCGATGGAAAGTTTTATAGTCAGGGATGGGTTGTAAAATCTACTCTCTGAAACTCAACCTTCATGGCGTCCGGGGAGTCGGGATGATCCAGTCTGCGCTGCTCCAGAAAAATCATGACTGACTCCTCTTCCCCAGGTAACGAAGCGGCTAAGGGCCAGTCCTTGGGAACGCAAGATCAGCAACTCCTTCACCAACAATCGCTCTAAGATCTTCGATTAGCGCCGGCAAGTCGTCGACAATTGTTGCGCGCACCATACTGAGATCAATAGCCTCGTAATCGTGAACTAGCCGGTGGCGCATTCCTATGACGTCAGTCCATGGGATCTCACTGTATCTCCTTCGCGTCTGTTCGGAAACACAATTGGCCGGCTCGCCTACAATTTCCACCAGCTTTATCAGAGCGAACTGCATTATCTCGTTCTGTTCCAACTCATCCTGGCCTGTCGTGCCCAGAATTTCTACCGCCTTGGTGGCATAGACTCCCATGGCAACAAGACGCACATTGTCATCATTCGTGCTCATACTGAATGACAGCTGAATCGACAATTGCTTCCTTGAAGAAGGGGTTAGAGCTTCTCTCGACGCCCTTATAGGTCAGCAGATGGGTTGACCTGTTAAGCGCTTCGCTCAACTCCTGTTCCAAACGAGCCAACTGTAACAGCCCTACCTTCGCATCCGAATCAAACTCCACGATGAGATCCAAGTCTTCCTCCGACGTGAGACTCTTTTGTAGAAGAGCCAAGCGACGAATTTGGTGGCGCTGACAAAAGTCGGCAACAACGTCTTGGGGAATCTCAATCTGTGCCTTCATTTGTGTACTCCTGAAAATCAGCATGACCACGGAAGCGGACCAAATGGTGCATGCGCTACCGCGTCGCTACTTGAGCGCAGCATAACGCGCGCCTGAAATCACGATTCTTTGCAACAACTGCGCAACTGAAAGCCAGGCGTCTCACCTGCTTTCACGAGTTTCAAAGACTCCTGGCCCCGTTGGCGTTATCCCAAAGTATAATACCCTACTGGCCGCTGAATTCGAGATGTTCGCCTGGAATGCGCGAGCGCGCGTACTCCCGGTTGGCGTCGCGGTTGGCAAGGACTTCGGGAATCTCGTCCTGCCAGTAGGCGGGGGGCTTGTCCCAAACTTCGTCGCGTCGCCGGTGCCAGGCCAGGATGAGGGTCCGGCGCTCATCGGTCAGGTTCTGGCGCGCCGAGTGCAGCAGACGGGCGTCCGTGAGGCGCTGCGCGGCGGCCTGATCGACGTCGAAGATGTAAACGAGCTCGGCGCGGGGATGGGCGGCGATGTTGCGGGCGTGGATTGTGCCGGCGCGGCCGGCGCCAAAGAGGGCAAATCGCATCAGTTCAGTATCCGGTTGCCAGTGATAAGAAATGAAAAGTCAGGAGTGTAAAGCAAGAGCTATCCTCTGGAATTCATATCTCTGAACGTCTTCACCTTTGCCCGCCCAAGCTGCGCTCATCCGGAAGAATCTTCACTCGCTCCTCTTCCAGAGTTGATCAGACTGCTACGAGCCGGCTTTTGGGAAGGCGAGACCGGCAATTCCTTCGCCGACGATTGTCCTAAGCTGGTCAATGGGCAAAGGCAGATCATCGACTATCGTTGCCCGCACCATACTGAACTGCGGCTGTAAACGATTATCGGTCAAGTAAGGGCAGCGCAATGCAGACATCAGCGTTTCAATCACCGGCCACAATCGAACAGAACGGCGCCGCTATCGTCCAAGCCGCCCTGTCCGCACAGGCGCGGCGGGCCATAGGCGCCCCCTACTCCGACGCGCCGGTCGTGCCAAAGTGACCAAACCTGCCGCAAGAGAAGCCCGGCATCGGGAGCGTGGGGTCCCGTGCGCCGAGGTTTACTCCTCGTCTGTGTCGATATAGATGCCGGAGCCGATGACGCCCTTCTGTTCCGTGTTGGGCGGCTGGAAGCTCACGGCGTAGCCGAGCTTCGGCGAACCGGTTTCCTCGTCTCCCTGGATGGCCGGGTTGTCGTAGTGATAGCGCAGAAACTTCCGACCTTCGCGGCGTGCGCCGCCGATCAGCTCCTCGGCGAATCTCACGCCCTTGGAGTCCGTCCTCGTCATGTCCGTGGTAATGCCTTCGCGAAACGGCTCGGACCCATGAAACAGGGTGACGCCGCCGCCACTCACGACATACAGGTAGATGGAGCCTGACTTCCAGTCCCCTCCTTCGACGCGGAAGGCGTTTCGGACCCCGGTGAGGGCGCTGTAGCCTTCGGACAAGACGGCATTGCTGTAGGTCTCGGCCGCGGCTTCGACAAAGGCGATGAGTGTCTCGCGGTCCACCACTTCCGACGCGGTAACGGGGGGCTTGGGGAGATCCGCGATCTGGATTGGGACATTGGAGACGTCCATCGAGAAGCCGCCGACCAGTACGAATCGTCTTGCGGTGATCCCGGAAATGTATTCGACAGCGTATGCGGTCTTTGGGCCCTCGTCGTCGTATCTGACGAAGCCACCGCCTTGGGCAGCGGCCGCGAAGAGTTTCTCGATGACCTTGGTTCCGCGTTCGTCCTCGACACCCATCAGGTTTTTGCTTTCCGCTTCACGATCGTTTCCGTGAATGAACGCGTCTCCGTTCATGAGGAAGATGATGAGGAAGGTCGAGCCGGATTTCCAGTAGCCCTCGGTTTTCAGCCCCTCCCTGAGTTTTGCGCCTTCGTTCATGTCAGTGATCGCCTCGATGCGCGCCTTCGCTCCGAGGACGAAGGCCTTGAGGCTTTCTGGGTCGGTCACCTGGGCAGCGGTTACTTCGCCCATCGCGGTTTCGCCGTCGGGGATCGGGGGTATTGGCTGGCAGGCCGCCAAGCCTACCCCTAACGCTGCGACTCCTGCCGTTTTGAGAAATGCGCGTCGAGAAAGTGCACGGTCTGTCATTGTTCCT
Source organism: Caldilineaceae bacterium bin5 (assembly GCA_002238445.1). GTDB lineage: Bacteria > Chloroflexota > Anaerolineae > Caldilineales > Caldilineaceae > Bin5. Next base: position 17,808 of record MPML01000024.1, on the reverse strand, counting down.
TTTCCTTCTGCAAAGTAGTGAAGTAGAAATTCCGGTCTGAGCCGGCATGAATTCGGTCAATAGTGCGGCTGTCAACGGTGAGGCCTGCAGTCAAAATTGTAGTCTTATTGTGGTAAATCGGGGGAACTGTCGGGGTTCTGCTGGAATCGATGCTCCTTTTACGAGCAAGAAAATAGATGTGGGCCCAATAGGCGCCCTTCACTCTGTACTGGCACGCACCGTTCGGCCAACGCGACTTCGGCTTGCAAGGAGATTCTGCCTCTGCTCGCGCCGGGCATATCCATCCAGCGAGTCCCATGGGAGAATGCAAGCAAGTATAACAAGAAATTTCATGCAATGTCTATCTTGTAGGCCTGATCGGTATCATCGCTGGCATATTCATCAAGATCGATTATCGCTTCCTTGAACAAAGGGTTTACGTTTTTCTCGACGCTCTTTCAGGTCAGCAGATGGGCTGACCGGTCAAGCGTTTCGCTCAACTCCCTTTCCACAGGGGTCAGGTGCAATAAGCCTACCTTTACGCCCTAATCAAACTCCACGAGTAACTACTAAGCCATAAACAGTGCCTGTCTTGACCAGCCCTTTATCTCTGCCGCCATACAGGCAATCTGATTGCGTATTCGGTTGGCGGCAGCCACGTTGCTGGAGCGTCACGGCTGGAATGAGCGCACAAGGTCGGTGAGCGATGGTTTTGGAGGGGGGCGTTGCGGGGGCGCAGCCCCTGCACAAGGGAGGGCGCTTGCGCCCGACCGCCCAAAAACAGGGAATGCGGAGAGAGAAATCACCTTCGCTTGTGCACTCCTGAAAATCAGCCTGACCAAGGAAGCGGACCAAATGGTACATGCACTACCGCGTCGCTACCTGAGCGCAGCATAACGCTCGCCTGAAATCACGATCTTCTGTAACGACTTCGCAACTGCAAGGCAGGAAGCTCACCTTCTTTCACGAGATTCACAAGCTCCCGGCCCCGTTGGGGTTATCCCATAGTATTATAGCACCTTACTGGTCGCTGAATTCGAGATATTCACCGGGGATGCGCGAGCGCGCGTACTCCCGGTTGGCGTCGCGGTTGGCAAGGGCTTCAGGAATCTCGCCCTGCCAGTAGGCGGGGGGCTTGTCCCAAACTTCGTCGCGGCGCCGGTGCCAGGCCAGGATCAGCGTCCGGCGTTCATCGGTCAGATTGCGGCGGGCCGAGTGCAGAATACGGGCGTCCGCCAACACAAAGGAACGGGCGCGCACGCATATATCGACCTGGTCGGGATGGTCGCCGAACATGACGGGGTGGTCCTCTTCGATGTAGCGCGCGCCCTGTTCGTGCGCGGGCACCAGTTCATCATGCAGCGTAATACGCTTGTGGTGCGTGCCGGGGATGACCTTGAGACAGCCGTTCTCGACACTGGTGTCGCTCAGATAGTAGGAGACGAAGATCTGCTGCGGCCAGGGCGTGAGGCTGATCGGATCCTCCCAGCTCCCCCAGTCCTGGTGCCAGTAGAGGGCCGGTTCGCCCGGATCTTTGGTGAGGATGATGATGCCGCCGGTGCTCTCGAAATCACCGAACCCCATTTCGTCGAGCGCCTGCCGCGCCGGCTGCCATTCCAAGAGCCTCCTGATGACGTCGTTCTCCTCACCTCTTACATCCACGTGCTGGCCCTGGTACCTCACGTCGGGCGGGGGAACGTGGGCGGCGATGAGGCGCTCCGATTCGTCGCGCAGTTCCTGCAGAAACTCTTCGGTGAGGATGTCGTCAACGAAGCAGAAGCCATCCTGCAGCATCTGTTCCCGTTTAGCCAGTGCGATTTCGGGTTGCATTTTACTCTCCTGCCTGAAACTGTGGTGGCTGGTGACAAGTGGTTGGTGACAAATGTATGTGCCGGTAAGGCCGCTATCGAGGAGCGGGAGGTGTTTTCTTTTCCCCACTCCTTGTTAATGCCGTTATAGCCGCGCTGGGTCGAGCGCGCCGTCGCCGAAGATCAGCGAGTACGCATGGTTTTGGGAATCAACGGTGGCGGCATCCATGTAACAGACGCTGAAAGCGCGGCGGGCAGTGGCGGTGCTGTTGACGCCGGAGCTGTGCGGCAGATAGTTGTGGAGCAGCACGGCTTCGCCGGCCTCCATTTCGAGCGGGATCGTCTCGACTTCCGCAACCAGGGCCTGGGCCTGATCATCGGTCATAAAGCCGGAGACGTCGCTGGGGTTGATCAGGGCGTGATGGCGGCGGGGGGCGATGTAGACGCAGCCGTTGGCGACGGTGGCCGGGTCGAGCGCGGTCCAGATGGTAATCAGGGGATCGCGGTCGAAATAGGTCCAGCGGTCCTGGTGCCAGACGAGGTGGGTGCCACCGACGGACTGCCCCGCTTGCCCGCCGCCTCCATCTGCGGGGTCGGCCGCGGGCTTGTTCATGAACATGGCGCGCATACAGGCGACCGTCGTGTCTGCGCCGTATACCATGCAGCAGATGTGGCGGAAGAGCGGCTTCTGCATATAGCGCAGGAAGAGCGGGTCGAACTCAAGATCCTGGATTTTGCGATAGTGGAGGGTGGCGCCTTTGTGCCCTTTCCCTCCACTGCCGGGTGCATCGGTCTTGCCGGGGATGCGGTCCAGCTGCATCATCATGCGGCTATAGTCGACCGGCGCGGTGCCGAGCATGATCCCGTCCATGCGCTGCTGCAGCGCCGCCAGTTCATCGTCGGTCAGACAGCGTCCCAGGCGTAGATAGCCTTCACGCTCGTATTCCTGCCACTGGTCGTGGCTCAGTTCTTCCAACATTGAAATCTCTCCAGTCCACTCGCGCGCATACGGCGCGGCGGCAGCGCATGACCGCTATGGCCAGTTGTTAGTCGACCTGGTAGCCTTCCAGGTCGCCGATGTTGTCGACCACCTTGGTCACGGCGTCCAGGACCTGCTCCATCTGGTCGGGGCCGTTGGGGGCGGAGAGATGCGGCTGCAGGAAGTTGAACTCCTGGTCGACCAGTTTTTCGGTAACGGGCAGCGAGCCGATCGAGTAGTCCGCTTCACCGTCGTAATGGGGGCATTGGAAGGGGCAGCCGTGCCCGTAGACGTTCTGTTCCTGGAAGATGGCGCGATGGTGGATCGGGCCGGACGGCATTGGCTTGCCGCCGGGGTGGAAGAGGAAGTTGGCGCTGTTGACGTAGGTGAGGGCGGTTACGCCTTCAGCGTTGATCGCTTTGACGAAGACCTCCCTGGGCACGCCCAGCTCTTCCTCGTTGTAGAGGCTGGAATACATGTGGTAGACATGCTTGTTCCCGGGCTCGACTTGGGGCGGCGTGATCCCCTTCACCTTGCTCAGCTCCTGGGTGAGGAGGTCGCAGTTGGCGATACGGGCATCGTTGGCCTCCTCGAAGGTCTCCAACGCCTCGTAGGCCACCGTCATCGCGTAGCGGTCGATGCGGTGATTGTCGCCGTAGCCGCCGGTCGATGCGTACTTGAGGAGCTCGGAGTTGGTGAGGATCTTGGACAGGGTCGAGGGATGCTGCCCGCCCAGAGCGCCGCGCTCGTAGTATTCACGGCTGTTGGTCGTCATGACACCGCCGCTGGTGGCGGCGATCGGCTTGCCGGCGAAGCTGAAGCAGGTGATGTCGGCGATGCCGCCGACGATCTCGCCGTCGACGTAGGCGCCGGTGGCCTGGGCTGAGTCTTCGATGAGGACAATATCGTGTTCGCGGGCGATGGCGAGCAGCTCTTTGAGGTAGGCGGGATGGCCGTAGAGGTCGACTGCGATGATGGCCTTGGTGCGGTGCGTGATCTTGCGGCGCACGTCCTCCGGGTCGAGGGTGTATGTTTTGGTATCGACGTCGGCGAAGATGGGGACCGCGTTGTTGTGCATGATGCAGCTTACGCTGGCGATCCAGGTGAAGGAAGGAACGATGACTTCGTCACCGGGGCCGGCCTGGGCAGCGACGAGGGCGGAGTTGAGAGCGACCTGGCCGGAGGAGACGGGCAGGGCGTAGGCGACCTGCATCTTTTTGGCGAAGGCCTCGGAGAACTCATCCCAGTCGGCAGCCTTGCCGCTTTCCCACATGGGTGAACGGTGGTGGCCGGCGGAATGGGGTTCGGTGGTGACGGCCTTCTCGCCGCCGAGTAGGGCTAACTTGCTCATCGTGCAACTCCTGTGTGTAGTGGTCTGTGGCCGGTACCCCGTCTGCTATACACTGTCGACAGGTGTTGAACAACGCATGGCGAAACGATCTCGTATCCAGGCTTTTGCTAGCGCCGACAGCGAGGTGCGAGAAAGGAGCGAATATCTCACACTTATAGGGCTTCTCACTCCTCATTTGCGGTGACAAAAGCTTGCGGCGCGGGGTACACGTTGCGACAATCATAGCATAGGGAGTTGTTAAGTCAACCGCTGTAGCGAGGGGTGAGAGAAGAGAGAATACCTCCTATGCCAGATGCTTCTCACTTCATACTTGAGGGCATAGTTACTACTTAACCATATACAGTGTCTGTCTTGACCAGCCCTTTATCCCTGCCGCCATTCAGGCAATCTGATTGCGTATTCGGTTGGCGGCAGCCAGGTTGCTGGAGCTGCATGGCTGGAATGAGGACACAAGGTCGGTGAGCGATGGTTTTGTAGGGGGCGTTGCGGGGGCGCAGCCCCTGCACAAGGGAGGGCCGAAGGCCCGACCGCCCATATGCAAGGAGAAAGTATAGAGGAGTGAGGGAGAGAGGAAACACCTCTTACGCCTGGGACTTCTCACTTATGCTTGACGGCATATAGGCGTTCGGCGCAGGCCAGGCGTTCGGACAGCCATAGCATAGGGAGTTGTTAAGTCAACCGCTGTAACGATCAGCCACATTTATTAGACATAGGGCGCCAATCCGATTATACTTACCCCCGCGTTCCAGTGGAGCAGAAGCGCATCGCACAGCCCCTTCGGCGGCAAAGGAGGGCCTATTCCAGCAGAAAACCGACAGTTCCTCCGATTCACCACGGTCACACAACTATTGGCTGCGGGCCTCATTGTTGACGGCCGCACAGTAGACTGAAACCATGCCGGGTCATCCCGGAATTCCTATTTCACAACTTCAAAGAAAGGAAAGGAACGATGACAGACCGTGCAGTTTCTCGACGCGCGTTTCTAAAGACTGTTGGTATCGCAACCGCCGGCGTAGGCCTTGCTGCCTGCCAGGCGCCGATAGCGCCGGCCGGCGATGGTGAAGATGCGATGGGCGAACCCAAGGAGTTGGTTACGTATTGGGGCGGCTGGACGCCCACCCAGAGCATGGAACGTTCCGAAGACAACCCGCTGCCGCACAACAAGGTCCTTGAGGTGCTGGACGGGTACACGGAACAACACCCCGACGTGAGCATCGAGTGGATCCGCGTTCCCCAGGGCATCAGCGGCCGTGAATGGACGATCGCGCAGCAGACGGCGGGGACGATTCCGCACATCACGACACACCCGCACTGGCACATCAAGGACGATTTGGATAAGAACTGGTGGACAGAGTTGACGCCCTACTTCAACCAGCCGAACCCCTACATCCCGGCCGGCGACCCCGGCAGCGACAAGTGGGTCGACCAGTTCTACCCGATCCCGACCGGTGAAACGCTGATGCGCGACGGTTACTACAACATCGTCTTCGGCCTCATCACCACCTTCTTCTACTACAACGTCGACTGGTTCAACGATTTGGGCCTTGAAGCGCCCCAGAACTACGCCGAGTTCCTCTCCGTCTGCCAAGCCTTCCGCGATGAAGGTATTGACGCCTATGGCGGCTGGACCGGCCCGGTTGACGATACCGACCACTGGTACCGCCTGCAGATGGGTGGGATGCTCATGGCCGGCGAGATCGAGCCGCAGGTCAACCCCGACCGCGGCACGGCCACCCGCGAGGAGGTTGCCTGCGCCGTCGAAAACGGCGTCTTCCACGCCCACCTGCCCCAGTACCGGGATTGGATGGAGCTGTGGAAAGAGAACGTGCAATACCGGCCTGCGGACTGGACCACCCGCGCCACCGACTCCCATTCGCGCTTCCTGAACAAGATCGAGCCGATCATGGAAAACGGCACCTGGTCCTTCCCACGCCTGCAATACGATCCGCTGGTCGACTTCGAGTGGAGCACCTTCTTCGCGCCGGTTGTGACCAAAGAGAGCAGCGCCTATGCCACCGACCCGCCGACACCTGCCTGGCCGATTGGCGGTCCCGTGGGCGACCAGGTGGCAGTCGCCACCCGTTCCGAGAAGGACGGCGTGATCGATGCGGCCATCGACCTGATGCGCTGGATTTCGGTGCCGGACAACCTGTACACGATCCAGTCCGAGATCGGCACCACCATGCCCAATGTCAAGAACGTGCCGGTCGACCCCCGCTTCGGCGATGCGTTTGCACTGCTGACGGAACAGATTGGTGAGTCGCAAATGTTTGTGTACGAAGTGGTGACGATGGACGGGGAGTCGGCGGAGCAGACCGGCCAAGCCTGGCGCTCCTATATGCTGGATCAGATGGACCTGGACACCGCCCTGAACATCATCCAGGAGTCTTTCGACGCCTACGCTGACCGCTTCATCGAGGTAGAAGGGTTGGAGTGTTAGAAGCGAGGAATGAGTGAAAAGGAGTGGGGAGAGATGCTCTCCCCACTCCTCTTAATATAATTAGTGGTCAGTGGCTGATGGCCGATAACTGCACTGGCGACTGACTACTTTCGGCGAAAGAAATCGAGACTATGTGATGGTAAGAAATCTTTTCCGTCGGGATAAACCAGGATTCGTGGAAGGCAAGCATTTTACTGATCACGTTGAGCAGGTTAAACAGTTGAAACGAGAAGGACAGCACGACAAAGCGATCAAGTTGCTACAAAAGCTAGTCACTGCTACCGAAGCTGAATCGAAAGATTCGACAAGTCCCTCTGGCGTAGCGCCTTGGTACTATGAGCAGCTTGCCTTAATCTACCGCAAGGAAAAGCGATACGGTGACGAAGTGGCGATATTGGAACGCTATGAGCGACAACCTAAGGCACCGGGCGCAGGCCCTGCCCAACTTGCCAAGCGATTGAAACGGGCAAGAACTTTGCGAAATAGTAAATGAGATTAGCACGATGGGATTCCCGTGTTAATAGGATAGAAGAACAAGCTGCAAGAATCCACTGTCGTTAACACCGGAACCAACGCGACAGGTGAAAATTCTCAACTCGGTTCATGACATTCGCTATCCAACTCACGTGGACTTGCGGACACAAAGACACAGGAATGGAATCCTCCACAATAGCCGCGTTTGGACAGTTGTGAATAGTAGAGCGCCAAGTTGAACACGCAACTGCCTGAAGGGCAGGTCGAGTTCTATCGCGAAAACGGCTTCCTCGTCGTCGAAGCGTTGTTGGACAGCGACGAATTGGAGAGATGGCGCGCCGCGCTGGCCGACGGCATGGCGCGCCGCGCTGGCCGACGGCATGGCGCGGCACTTCAGGATCAACGGACGCCACAACCAGGGCCGCGACGATTACTATGAAGGTGTCTTCGTACAGTGCGTAAATCTGTGGAAGACGAGTGAGGAAATCAAGGCGCTGGTGACGGACCGACGGCTGGGGCGGCTGGCGGCAGAGTTGGCAGGCGTGGACGGCATCCGCCTGTACCACGACCATGCGCTGGTGAAGGAGCCTTGGGCGCACCCAACCAACTGGCACGTGGACAACGCGATGGACCCATTCCACTCGCGGCAGTCGATTATGTTGTGGATTGCGCTGGACGACGCCACGCTGCAGAACGGCTGCATGTATTTTCTGCCGGGCACGCACAAAAGCAGCCGCTATGATGTGACCGGCAACCTGAACGAGGCGAAGATCGACGGCCTGCTGGAGGAGTATCCCGAGTGGAGGGAGATCGAGCCGGCCGCGGCGGAGGTGAAGGCGGGGGACGGCGTCTTCGTCAATGGGATGATCGCCCATGCGGCCGGCCCCAACATGACGACCCGTTCACGGCGGGCGCTGTCGATGCTGTTCATGCCGGAAGGCGCTGTGTACAACGGCCGGCCGGCTGCGCTGCCGGCAGAGGTGGCCGAGCGGCTGCGCGTGGGTGAAGTGATCGCGGACGACGAACATCTGCCTTTGATCTATGCAAATGGTTAGCGGTTGGCACAGTTCACTATTCACGAACCACTGAAGGATGAGGATGCGCTGATGGCTGTAAAAGAGATGCCCGCCCTGCCCAATACTGCGTCCCAGGCCGTGGACATACAGGAACGCAGAAAGCCGCTCGGAAGACGTATCTACGAAGGGCGCGTCGCCTACACTATGATCGCGCCCACCTTCGTTTTTCTCCTCGTCTTCATGTATTATCCCGCCCTCTTAGGGCTGTACAGATCGGTGTACAAGTGGGCGCCGGGCCTGTCCGCGGATTTTGTGGGGTTGGGCAACTTTATCCAACTCTTCACCAAAGACCGGGTATTTCTGAACTCGATGGACCACATGCTGCAACTGGCGGCCTGGTATGTTGTCTCCACGGTTGGCGTGTCTCTTTTTATCGCGGTTCTGATTCACCGGCTGCGGGGCGGGAGGGCGCAATATACGTTTCGGTTGGGGATGATTCTGCCGGTGGTCATTCCTGCGATCGTGCCGCTGATGCTGTGGAAGTTCATCTACGATGTCAAGGTCGGCCCGCTGAATTCGATCTTAATATGGGCAGGTTTGGAGGATTGGACGCGGGCGTGGTTGTCGGACCCGAATGTGGCGCTGTATGCGGTGATGCTGCGCAATTTCCCATGGGTGGACGGGGTAGCGATATTGATATTGCTGGCGGGCTTGCAGGCGATCCCTTACGAGATCGTGGAAAGCGCGATGATCGACGGGGCCTCAGAGATGCGGCGCTTCTGGTCGATCGAGCTGCCGCTGATCGCCGGGCAGATCAAGCTGATTTCGGTGCTGACGATCATGTGGGGTGTGCAGGAGTTCACGGCGGTCTTTGCGATGACACAGGGCGGGCCGATCAACAGCACGATGGTGCCGGGGATGTGGATGTTCTTCAACGCCTTCCGCATCAACAAGATGGGCTACGCTTCCGCCATCGGCGTCGTCTTGTTCCTCCTCACGCTTGTGCTGACGCTGGTCAATATGAAGTTCATTACGACTGAGGAGTATTAGAGGCAGTTCTTAGTTGTCAGTTTCTAGTTTTTAGTAAGACCGACTGGTGCGAGGATAGAACGAAAAACTCGAAACGATAGACTCAAGACGATAGACTGCAGTTGGGAGTTAATGCGATGAGTGCGGCGGTGACGGGGACGAGAGAACAGTACAGGCGGACCAGAAGCGAGCAGGTGGGCGTGTTTCTGCGCGGGGACTGGTGGCGGATTGTGTTATTGGGTCTGTTCCTGGTAGGAGGGATTGCGCCGCTGGTGATGGCATTCCTGATTTCGCTGAAGACGATCCCGCAGTTTGCCCGGCAGCCGTTTGCGCTGACTTTCCCGCTGCACTGGGAGAATTACGGCTTTGCCTTTGAGATCGTGCTGGAGTTCATCAAGAACAGTATGATCATTAGCGGCGTGACGGTTGTGGGCGTCCTGTTGCTGGCGTCGCTGTCGGCATATGCGTTCGGCATTCTGGAGTTTCCGGGCCGGCAGGTGCTGTTCTACCTGGTGCTGTCGCTGATGATGGTGCCTTCGGCGATGACACTGATCCCGTCATTTGTGCTGGTGAAGGATCTCGGCCTGATGAATACGTATTGGGCGATGATTCTGCCGTGGATCGCGAGCGGGCAGGTCTTTGCCATGTTTATCCTGCGCACTTTTTTTGAAAGCCTGCCGAAGGAGCTGTTCGACGCGGCGCGCATTGACGGCGCGAGCGAGTGGCAGGGCTACTGGCGGATTGCGCTGCCGCTGAGCAAGTCGATGCTGGGCGTGGCCGCGATTCTGAACATTCTGGGTACGTGGAACAATCTGATCTGGCCCTACCTGACTGTCCAGAAGCAGGCGCTTCTGCCTTTGACACCGGGTTTGTGGGCCTATCAGACAGAGTACTTTACACGCTACGGGCTGACAATGGCGGGGCTGTTGCTCGGCTCGATCCCCTTGGTTATCCTCTTCGTCTTCACCAGCCGCTGGTTTGTGGCAGGTCTCACCTCAGGCGCGATTAAGGTCTGATTCGCTCGACGCGAAATTCCAATCAACTTTGCCGCTTCAGGCGACCTGGCTTAGAATGAGCAGCACAAGGGCACGCCAGGGTCGTCTTTCCTATGTCCCTGGCGCCGGTTCCCCGAAGCACAGGACGGCGATACTGGAGAAAAGGGACATTCCCGTATGCTGACTGAAAAGCGGTCTGTCGGTCACGCACGCCGGCAGGCTATAGACGAAGCAGCGCCGAAGAGCGAAGAGCTCCAGATTCGCGTCGAAGAAGAACGCCCCGACGTGTTTCGGCAGGTGATTCTCTACGTTCTCGGCAGGGTCGAGGGCAAACCGAACATCGGCGAAGCCGTTCTGCATAACCTCTTCTATTTCATCGACTTCGACTACTACGAGAAGTTCGAAGAGAACCTGATGGGTGAGACTTACATCAAGGACGGCTACGGTCCGACGTCAGTCAATCTAACCCGGATTCTGCACTGCATGGAAGAGGAAGGGACAATCCAAAAGACGGAGCAGGTCTACCACAACTACAGCCAGAACAGATACCTTCCAACCGGACGTTCTGATACCGATTTGTTGCGCGCGCGTGACATCGAACACATCGAGCAGGTGTTGGATCGTTTCTCCGGCATGAGCGCTGCCGAACTATCCGAGTATTTGCACAATGACATCCCCTGGAAATGTGCTCGCTACGGTAAACCGATTCCTTACGAGACTGTTTTCTATCGCGATGACAGATACTCCGTAAGTGAATCGGACGATGCACTATAGCGAACTACGTGAATTTGAGCGAGAACGCAGAAGACTCTCCAGAAAGTACAGGTCACTCCCCACAGATTTGCAGTTGTTTCGAGAAGTGATCGCGGCTGTACCGCCAACGCCCTCCAGGCGCGTCAGCATCCTCACGCAGACCGAGTCCCTGTTAATCGTCAAAGCCCGCCTGGCCTGCAAGTATTTGCGCAACAGTTCGCTGCGCGTCATCTTCGCCTATTTCATCCATGAACGCCGCGTTGATTTCATCGAGCTCTACTTCAAGGGAGACAAGGAGCGAGAGGACGGCGCACGGATTGACAGGTATCTGCGAGAGCGTCAGGATGACGAGTAGCCGCAAGTGCGGCTGGACCCTCAAGCCCAAGCACACCCTCAAGCACCTCCTGCATACGGTTTGACCCGTCACAGCCTGCGGTTACAATGATGGGCGTCTGTCCGAATAACATTCAGCTGTCCATGCCTCTTACATGCGTTCCGGTCTTTGACTTGCACCGCAAGTCCCGTATGAAGCCGCACGCCTCCGCAATCGCCCCGCAGTTGTAACAGAGGAGCCTCTCCCGCTCCGACAGAATCAAAACCTCATAGCTGAGAGCTTCTAAAATGACTGCTCCATCCTACGACTCCCTGCTACAACTCTTTCGCCAACCCTCCCTCGACTACAGCGACTTCGTCACCTGGTTCTGGGAGACGGGGGAACTGGATAAAGAGCGCCTGACCTGGCAGTTGGAGGAACTGAAGAAAAAGGGCGTGGGGGGGACCTGGTACTACCCGCGCTATCTCGACGGCGAGCGGTACGGGACGGACCCGGCCTATTTCAGCGAGGAGTGGTGGGAGTTCTTCCGCCACTCGGTGGCTGAACATAGCCGTCTTGGCCTGCAGGCCTGGTTCTCCTGCTGGGAGGGACGGGAATCCTGGCAGGACCGGCTGCGGGCCGAACGCGCCGCGCGGCCGGAGTTGGCGGGCCGCCGCCTGGTCATCCACGAGGAGCGCTCGAATGGGAACAGTGCCTTGCAGATCGAGGTGCCGGCGGGGGAGAGGGTTCTGGCGGCGGCGGCATACCGCACGGACGGTGAACGGTTGGATCCGGCATCGCACCAGGATCTCAGTGCGGCTGTGCAGGGGCAGCGGATAGGCTGGACAGCGCCGGAGGCCGGTTGGCTGCTGATGGTCGTCGCCAGCCAGCCGCACGATCTAGATTACCTCAATTCCCATGTCGCCGCCCGCTGGCTCGAAGTCTATTGGCAGGAACACGAAGAGCGGCTGCGCGAATTTATACCCGGCACGCTCTCCCTCTACGGGCAGGACGAGATCTATGTGCTCAACGGCAACATCCTCTACGCGCCGAACCTGATAGAGCGGTTCAAGGCGGAGAAGGGTTATGATCCCGCGCCCTGGCTGGCCGGCCTCTTCCACGACATCGGCGATTTCACCGACAAGATCCGCTGCGACTACTACGAGGTGATGTCCGCCGCGCTGGAGGAGAACTTCTACAAGCCGCTGTACGCGTGGCACGAAGAGCGGGGGATGCGCTACGGCACGATCGCGACCTGGGGACGGCAGGATATGCTGGGGCAGACATGGCATTACGGCGATTTTTTCCGCCTGATGCGCTGGTTCCACGTCACCGGCAACGAGGATCCCGAGGCCAGCCTGCCCGGCCAGCGCTGTTTCATCGACGCCAAGCTGTCCAGTTCGATCCTGCACATTTACGAGCGGGAGCGGGCTTCGATGTGCGTCTACTGGGGGTCGGGCTGGGGCATGTCGCAGGAGCAGAACGTTGCCTGGACGAATGAGAACTATGCGTATGGGCTGAATCTGTACAATCAGCATGGCGGGCTGTACAACACGCTGGGCGGCTGGTACGAGTGGGTGCCGCCGTCGATTCACTGGCGCCAGCCCTACTGGGAGCACTGGCAGACGTTTGTGGACTATGTGTCGCGTTTGAGCGCGGTGATGAGCCAGGGAACGCATGTAGCGGATGTGGCGCTGCTCTACCCGCTGACGACGGTTCACGCCAACTGGTTACGGGGGGATTCATTCACGAGCGCGGCCGACGAATGCGCGATGTCCACCTTTGCGCTCGCCCGCCAGATCTATGAGAAGGGGATTGATTTCGATTTCGTTGACGACAACCTTCTCAGCCAGGCCCTTGTGCGCGACGGGACGCTGGAGATAGCAGGTATCCGGTTCCGGGCTGTGCTGCTGCCGCCGATGACGACGATCCGGCATCAGACGCTGACAAAGCTCAAAGAGTTCTTTGACGGGGGCGGCACGGTAGTGGCTTACCGACGGCTGCCCGGTGCGTCACAGGAGCACGGGCGCGATGATCCTGAAGTGTGCGCGCTGTTGCAGCATATCTTTGGCATCGCTTCCAGCGAGACGGCCGCCCATCGCTCAGAGGCGCATACCCAGGCTGGGGACAGCATTTACCGGCGGAGCAACGAGCAGGGCGGCCAGGGCATCTTCCTGCCCAGCCAGGACACGATGCGCACGCCCCATGCGGAGCAGCGGGGGGTTGATGTCGCGATCACGATCGCGGCCGCGATCGACCGCGATGTGGTCGCTTCAGAGAAGAACGTCTTCCACACGCATCAGAAAGCAGGCGAGCTTGACATCTACTTCCTCTACAATGTCGAATCGAAGCGGAGAGATCTGACGTTTACCTTGCGCGTGCGCGGCGAACCGGAGATCTGGGACTGCTGGAGCGGCGAGGTGTTGCCCCACCACCGCTTCTGCTGCACCGATGACAAGACGACGGTGCGGCTGACGATGGAGGCCAACCAGGGCATCGTTCTGGTGATGCGCCCGCCTGGGGATAGACCGGCTGTGACGGCGGACAATCTGGGGGCGATCACCCATGTGGAAGCGTCGGGCGATAGCGTTGCGGTGCAGGGTACTGTCGGAGACGGGGGCCTTAAGTCGGTGCGCGTGCGCCATGAAGGGCGCGAGTATGGCGCACAGGCCCGCTTCGCCTCGGCGCTGGCCCCGCTGCACCTGACGGGCGACTGGTCGTTCCGGTTGATGCCGACGATGGACAACCGCTGGGGCGATTTCCGCGATCCGGCAAGCGATGAACACATCGCCGCGGAGGCGCGACAGTTCCGCTACCGGGAGGAGGAGACGGCGGGCGTTGCGCGGGGCTGGCACAGCCGCGACTACGACGACGGCAGCTGGCCCGTTTTTACTTATAGCTTTGGCCCCTACTGGAGGGCCGGCGGCCCATTCAAGCGCGGGCAGGCTCCGCCGGAAGTGGCGGCCTTGATCGCAGGCGACACGGATGCGCTGGACGCCGGCGGGATGCATTGGGAGACTGTCTGTTATTCGCAGGAATTCGGGCAGCCGGGCACCGACGTATGGGGCGGGAGCCAAGGGGTCGGGGATTCATTTCTGTGTTTCGACATTGCCGACGAGCATGAGGAGCGCCTCCGCTATCTGTACACGCATGTACGGGCGCCGCGGGCTGGGCGCTGGGTCCTGCATCTGGGGGCCGACAGTGGGCAGGTGGAGCAGGCGTGGCTGAATGGGGAAGCTCTGCTGCCGGAGGCATCCGGAGAGCCGGTTCCGGCCGCGATAGAGGTCGACTTACAGGAGGGGTTAAATCTTCTCCTGCTCGCTTGTGTGCAGCCGCCCGGTCAGCCGTTGCGGGCGTATGCTGCGCTGCTGGATCCTTCGACGACGCCGGTACGAGACCGTGCGGCGGCGCGGCTGACCTGGTTCGCCGAGCCTTCCGAGCTGGGATATGAGATCACGCCGCACAGAGAGAGACGCGTCGGCTGGTACAGGTGCGAAGCGCCGGCGGGGACGCATACGCTGCATCTGGATGTGGATGCCGAGGGCGTTCAAGTATGGGTCGACGGCGTGGAAGCAGCAGTCCGGGATGGGCAGATCCGGCTGGATGCTCCTGTGGCGGATATCTCCCAGGTGGCGCTGCGCGTGGAACAGAGGGCCGGGGTCTACGCCGGCGGGGCTATCCGCCAGCCAGTTCGCTTCGAATGCGCTGACGCGTCGCTGCCGTTGGGTGATTGGAGCCAGTATGCGTTGGAGAGTTACTCCGGCGGCGCCGTTTACAAGAAGAGATTCACCCTGACGTATGAGCAGTTGCAGGGAGAGGTCGTTCTCGACCTGGGCGCGGTGAATACGACGGCGGAGGTGACTGTCAACGGGCAGAGTGTGGGCGTCAAGTTGGCACGCCCCTACCTCTATGACATCAGTGGCCAGGTGCGCGAGGGGGACAACGAGTTGGAAGTGATCGTCTACAATACGTTGGCGAACTATTTCAGCACGGGACCTTATGAGTCCGAGTTTGTCTTTGCGGGGCAGACGGTTTCGGGGCTGCTTGGCCCGGTTACGGTCAGTTTCCCGATGCGGGCAACGCTGACCGCCAAGCCAGTGGTGAAGGGCAGTTTTTGACTGCGGTTTTTTGGTTCCGTTGACATTTTGGGAAGGCTGTTCAGATGTCAACATGAACTGAAAGCCTGCAGGCCTGTTAGGGATGTTTCTCGCTTTACTGTTGAAATAGACAAAACCATTTGATCCGCGAAGTCACGCGAAGGGTCGCGAAGAACACCTTTTTTTCGGCGGAGGACGTGGAGAACACCAGAGGCGTATCGAATTTTCTTTGCGCAGCTGCGCCGCCTTTCGACGATCAGGCGTAATTTGCACCCGGAAGTCGTTGTTCAGACAAACGTCAAAGAGCCCTAGTAGTCAGTTCTTAGTTTTCAGGTAACTACTAAGCCATATACAGTGCCTGTCTTGACCAGCCCTTCATCCATGTCGCCATTCAGGATATCTGATTGCGTATTCGGTTGGCGGCAGACAGGTTGCTGGAGCGGCGCTGCTGGAATGCGCACACAAGGTCGGTGAGCGATGGTTTTGTAGGGGGGCGTTGCGGGGGCGCAGCCCCTGCACAAGGGAGGGCCGAAGGCCCGACCGCCCATAATAAGACAATGAGGGGAGAGAGCACCTTTGCTCGCCTCATTCAGGTTTGCGAATCAGTCGCGGCTGTGTAGTTCCGTTTTCAGTTACACCGCCTTCTCACGTTTCCGCCTTGTTGCCGAGGACTAAAGCCTCAAACTCGATAACTCCACAAGGGAAGAGCCATGAAAATTCGCACAGTTCAAGCATTCGCGCTCGCGTATCCGGAACCCCACTATAAGGGCATTGAGCGCTACATCACCCTGGCGCGGGTTGAGGCAGATGACGGCACGGTCGGTTGGGGCGAGTGTATCTCCCAGTTTCGCGAGGCGGCGCTGGCGACGAAGCTGATCATCGAGCAGGGGCTGGCGCCGCTGCTGATCGGCGAGGACGCCCGTGATGTGGAGCGCGCCTGGCACAAGATGCTGGCCCATGTCTGGTGGTACGGCCCGGAAGGGATTGCGGCCTTTGGCGTGAGCGCGATCGATATGGCGTTGTGGGATCTGAAGGGCAAGGCGCTGGGGCTGCCGGTCTGCCAGCTCTTGGGGGGCAAGCTGCATGACAAGGTGGTGGCGATGGCCTCGTTCATCTTTGACATGGAAGACCTGGACTGGACGTTGAACGAGTTCCGCTGGATGGTGGAGCAGGGTTACCATTACGTCAAGGCGGGGTGGGGCATGCATCCGGACGCGGTCTTCGGGCAGGACGCCGCGCGCGATATCGAGTACGTGCGCCGCATCCGCGAGGTGATCGGCGATGAGCGCGAGCTGATCGTGGATACGCCCGGCGCGCGCAATCTGTGGGACGTGCCGACGGCGATCCAGCGCTTCCGCGAGCTGGAGCCGTACCGCCTGCGCTGGATCGAGCAGCCGCTCCTGCCGCGCGACCTGGAGGGACATGCCAGGCTGCGGGCCGCGGTGGCGACGCCGATAGGCACCGGTGAAGATGAATGGGATGTCGAGAGCTACGGACGCCTGATCCGCAGCGGCGGCGTCGATGTGGTCCAGATCGACCCGGGCCGCAGCCACGGCATCACCGGCTCACGCGAGGTGATCCGGCTGCTGGAGGTGGAGAATCTGCAGTTCAGCCTGCACACGTGGAGCAGCGCGCTCAACACCGCGGCCAGCGTCCATCTGCTGGCCATTTCCGACCACGGCGTCAGCATGGACCTCAAGCCGCATGAGTCGCCGATGCAGCATGAGCTGGTCAGCGATCCCTGGGTGCAGGAGGGGGGCTACCTGGCCGTGCGCGACACGCCTGGGCTGGGTGTTCACGTGCGCGAAGAGATCGTGCGCAAGTACTCATTTGAGTGAGAACGGCAGTGGTCAGCAGTTCAGGTTCAATGATCGCTGGCCGCCGATGAATTCGGGGAGGGGAGACTGTGTCGGATATCCAGACTGACCCGCGTCGTGCGCTGATTACCGGTGGGGCGAGCGGCTTCGGGCTGGCGATTGCGGAGGCGCTGCTGGCACGCGGCGCGCAGGTTGCGATCGGGGATGTCGATGCTGCACGTCTGCGAGATGCCGAACGGGGCCTGGGCAGCGGCAATTTGCTGGCTATCGAATTGGATGTAACGTCGCCGCAGTCGGCCGCGGCCGCGGTGGCGGCCAGCGAGGCGCGTTTTGGCGGCCTGGACACGCTGGTCAACTCGGCCGGTGTCATCGCCTTCAACCGGCTGGCGGAGATCAGCGAGGCGGAGTGGGACCGGGTGATCGACGTGGACCTGAAGGGCACGTTTCTGTGTTGCCAGGCGGCCGCGCCTTTGCTGTGCGCCAGCGGCCGCGGCCGCATCGTTAACATCGGCTCCGACGCGTCCAAGGTGGGGTTCCCGATGCTGGCCCACTATTGTGCGGCCAAGTTTGGGGTCGTGGGCCTGACCAAAGTGCTGGCGGGGGGCGGGGGGGCGCGGGCGTGACCAAAGTGCTGGCGGGCAAACTGGCGCCGAGCCAAGTCACGGTCAACTGCGTCTGCCCTGTGGGCGTATCCGGCACCGGCATGGGACAGGAGGTACTCGACTGGAAACTCGAGGCCACGGGCATGCAGCCGCAG
>MPML01000023.1 GCA_002238445.1 Caldilineaceae bacterium bin5 | reverse complement strand
AGCCCCTGCACAAGGGAGGGCCGAAGGCCCGACCGCCCAAAATACAAGAATGAGGGGAGAAAAAACACCTTTGCTCGCCTCGTCCAGGGTTGCGAATCAGTTGCGGCTGAGTAGTTACGATTGCCAATGAAATTCAGGTACTGTAGAATACCGGCAATCCACGCACAGAACCTTCATCAATATTCCAAGAGGAGACCACTGTGAACGCTAAGCCCATGAGAAGACGCGAATTCCTGCAACTGACAGCCGGCGCCATCGGCGGGGCAACCCTTCTCGCCGCCTGTCAACCGGTCGAATCACCGGCCGCTTCCGACGGCGGTGGTGGTGCAGCCGCCGAAGGCATCCAGCTCGAATACCTGGGCTACGAACCCGACGAAGTACACGGCGAGGCATTCGACAAGTTCAAAGACGTCATGCCTGACGTGGATATTCTCATCAGCCCTACCATCGGATCCTGGCCGGATATGCTCGCCAAGATCAACGCCCGCATCGCCGCCGGCGATCCCCCCGACATCGCCATCGTGGCCACCTATGGGCCGCCCAGAATCTGGAGCAAAAAGGGCATTCTGGTCGATCTGAATCCCTACCTCGACGCAGACTCCGATTACGACGATGACCCCGTCGCGCCTGCCTTGCTCCAGCTTTACACCGTCGAAGGCAAGCTCTTCGGTCTGCCCAAGGACTATGTTACGCACGCTGTAATCTATAACAAGGGCCTCTTCGATGAAGCCGGCGTTGCCTACCCCGAAGACGGCTGGACGTGGGCCGACTGCCTCGAAATGGGCCAGCAGCTGACCTCCGGCGAGGGCCAGGACAAGATCTTCGGCTGGATGACGCAGACCGGTCCCTGGGCCAACGAACACTGGATGTGGGCCAACGAGGGCAAAGGATACTTCGACCGCTGGAACTGGGACCTCACCACGCCCACGGCCAACGATCCGAAGAATATCGAAGCGATCGAATGGCTCGTGGACACCATCCTTACCCACGATATTTCACCCTCGCCCGAACAGCTGTCCACCGAAGGCGCCAGCTCGCGGCAGCTTACGGGGCGAATCGCCATGTGGGCCAGCCACACAATCGATACCGTCGCCCTGCTCCAAAATACCGACAAGATCGACTGGCATGTTGTGCGCAACCCGCGTGCCTTCGAGGGCGGCCCCAAGACAACGATGATGTGGACCTCCGGCTTCGGCATCGTCGCCGACACAGACCATCCCGACGCCGCCTTCGCCTTCCTCAAGCATATGTCGATCGGCGAAGGCGCCCTTGTGTTGGGCAGAACCGGCCTTTTCCTCCCCCCCCGCCCCCCCCACGCCCTTCCAAAGGCATATGTGGACCGGCGAGGCCGCCCTTGTGTTGGGCAGAACCGGCTTCTCCATCCCCGCCGGCCGCCCCGAAGGGTTCGTGACCGAGGAGATGGCTGCCCGCGGCGGCGAAGTCTTTGTCGATGCCTGCTTCAACTCCGACCTGGCTGCCAACGACTCGCTCGGCGTCAACCACGGTGAACTGCTCGGCACCGCCGTCATCCCCAACCTGCAGGCCGCCTTCCTTGGGCAGATGACCCCCGCCGAAGCGCTCAACGAGATACAGGTGGTGATGGAGGACATCCTCCTCGACGCCAATGAGGAACAGTACTAAAGGTCTGATGTTCGCTCGGGTTCAGTAGCGGACAGACAGGTAAAACCGATCCGGAAGTCTCCCAAGCCTGCGATACACCTGGAATCGCCGCCTCCCACTGCGCGGCTCCAGGTGTGTCGCAGGACAAATTATGGCTCAGTCACAGGCATTGACCCGCCTCGTCGCCAAGACGAAAGAAAGCAACATTCGCTGGCATCGATATGAGGGCTATCTCTTTATCGCGCCCCTCATCATCGGCATCGTTGCCTTCATTTTCCTCCCCATCGCCGCATCCCTCTACATGAGCTTCAATACATGGGATATGGTTAGTCCGCCCGAACTGGTTGGCCTCAAAAACTACGCCCGCCTGGTAAGCCGCGACCGCCTCTTCTGGAAGGTTCTGGGCAACACGTTCAGATATGCAGGCTGGATCATCGTGCCCTCCGTGACCTTCCCGCTGATTCTGGCCGCACTGCTCGACCGGCCAATCAGGCTACGCTACCTCTACCGGCTCGCCTTCTTCCTGCCGCTGGTCACTTCGGTTGTTGCCGTCGGCCTCATGTTCCGATGGCTCTATGACGGGGAATTCGGTCTCATCAACTATGTCCTCTCCTGGGTCCGTATTGACGGGCCCAACTGGCTCAGCGATGTCTTTTGGGCCATGCCCGCCGTCGCCATGGTCACCGTCTGGCAGGGGCTCGGCTACAATATGGTCCTCTATCTGGCCGGCCTGCAAGGGATCCCCGATCACCTGTATGAAGCCGCCACCATCGACGGCGCAGGGCCATTGAGCCGCTTCTTCAGAATTACGATCCCGCTGCTCACGCCCACCATGTTCTTCATTCTCATCATGAGCGTGATCGGCACCTTCCAGACCTTTGGCCTCATCTATGTTATGACCCAGGGCGGACCGATAAATTCGACCAATGTCTACATCTATTACCTCTGGCAGATGGCCTTCGGCAGCTCCAAGATGGGGTATGCTTCGGCTATGGCCTGGATCCTGGCCATGGTCATCTTTACAATCACGATGATCCAGGTGCGTCTGGCCAAGCTGTGGGTACACTATTGAGAAACCAGTGGCGATTGCGGCCTGAGCCGGCGGTAGGGGAGTTGGCGAACGTCGAAAAAGGGGATACCCGTGCAAAGAGTTTCTTCCATGCGCGCGGCACGCGTTGAGCGTGTGGCAAGTCTCAAACAACAGGAGCTCCTGGCCAACACCGTTACCCACATTCTGCTGATTGTGCTGGGTTTGGCCGCGCTGGCTCCCTTCTGGTGGATGATCTCAACCTCGTTCAAGACCGAATTCGAGGCTTTTCAGATCCCGCCAACCTGGCTCCCGCTGGAGCCTACTTTGGAAGCCTACGGCGACCTCTTCCTCGACCAGCCCTTTGGGATATTCCTCTATAACAGCGTCAAGATCGCGGTTCTGAGCGTCGGCGGCCAGCTCATTACATCCTCGCTCGCCGCTTTTGCCTTCGCCCGCCTCGATTTTCCGGGCAAAAATGTCCTCTTCATCATCGTCCTGTCGACAATGATGGTGCCCTATGCCGTCACCGTTATCCCGCTCTACATCGTCATGCACCGCGTCGGCTGGGTCAACACACATCTGCCCCTGATCGTGCCCGCCATGCTCAGCTCCGCCTACGGCACATTCCTGCTGCGCCAGTTCATGTTTTCGCTGCCGGTGGAGCTGGAAGACGCCGCCCGCATCGACGGCTGCAACTCCTTTGGCATCTACCGGCGCATCGCCCTGCCGCTTATGAAACCGGCCCTGGCCACCCTGGGCGTCTTCTCCTTTATGGCCTCCTGGAACAACTTCTTCGGACCGTTCATCTTCCTTGACCGCAAATATCTCTTTACCGTTCAGCTCGGCGTCGCCCTCGTACAGAGGCAGTGGTACACCAGCTGGCCCCGCCTGATGGCCGGCTCCGTCGTCGTCACGCTGCCTGTGCTCCTGGTTTTCCTCCTGTTGCAGCGCTACTTTGTACGCGGCATCTCTCTGACTGGAATCAAAGGCTAGCGCTTTCTTCATTAGCCGCATACCCGTTCCGCGCGCGCTGCGCCGGCCGCTCCGGCGCCGGTTAAAAGACCCCCAGTCAGTTGTGGATGCGTGTTGGAATGCGTGTGCCTAGAGGGACATTTCCCAGCCGCGTACGTTCGCCGCAGCCGCCGTGCCGGCCTCGATGACAAATCCCAGCCGGCCGCTCGGGGCATGGGGCAGTGTGTAGCCTTGGATCAGTTCGTCGTCGACGTAGAGCTCCGCGAACTCGTTGCGCAACAGCAGCCGCCAACGCATAGTCTGTTTCGGTTTGAAGGGGAGCGGCTTGGCGTCTTCAGGTTGGAAGGCGTAGCCGTCTCCGGTGGGTGATGTATAGGGGCCTGTCGTCAGTCGATCATCGCTCTGCGCCACCAACAACGTGCCGGCGCCGGTCGGGTCGCCTTCGATGAACAATCCGACGCCGCCGAGAGGACCGCTTAACTCCTGAAAGGTCAACTCCGTTTCGAGAACGACCCCGCGCGCCAGGTCGTACTTCACCGGAAGTATCGCCAGCCCGCCGGCCGCTGCAGCAAGGTGCATGCGCCCGGCTTCGACCGGGCAATCATCGGTCCGCAGGCCGTAGAACTCGCATCCCTCCAGCACGACCGGCAGGGCACGTCCCTTCAGCGCTTCATTGCCAGGCCACCAGCGCAGGCTCAGAATGCCCGCGCCGTCACGGTGGACCGTTTTGAGCGGCGAGAAATAGGATTCGCCGCCGTGCTGACGCGGCACGGTGTGGTGGTTGAGCAGCAGTTGATCGCCGCATCGATAGAATCGTGCAAAGTAGTTCAACCGCTTGGGGCTATTACCCAGCAGCAGACGCTGGCCGGGGTCGAGACGGTAGGGGCCTGTCTGCGCCTCGGATGAGAGAACGTACATCCCGCATTCGCCTGCCAGCAGGTCCGACAGATGTCGCGACCCCAACGCGTGCGACTTGCCGACCCCCAGCAGCATGTAATAGCGGTCGCCGATCTTTTCCACCGCGCCGACCTCGATGCGTTCGCCCCACAAGCCGGTCTCGATCACAGGCGGCGCAGCCCGAAAATGGCGGCCGTCATCGGACACAACACAGCCGGCCGTGCCGCACAGCCCGGGCGGCCCATCCTTGGCCACCGCAGTGAGGAAGCCGATATAGCCCGGCCCGTCCTCCCGCGGCAGCACCCAGATGCAGTCCCAGCGCTGGCTTGTGAACATCGGGTCCTCTGCATACCAGCGCGGGTCGGACCGGCACACATACGCCTCGTCGGGGAGCCGCCGCCACTGCAACAGGTCGTCCGATTCGGCGAAGAAGATCTCCTGCACCCCGTTGCGCTCCTCCGAAAAGTTGAGCATGAACCGGTCGCCGGCGCGCCAGACCATGCCGGTGCCCAACCAGTTGGCGTCTGCCGCCTTGTGGATGATCGGCCCCCGGTCGGCAAAGTGGACACCGTCATCCGAAGTGGCGACACTCATGCCGTCATAGCCGCCGCCGGCGCGCATGCGGTGGAGATAAAAGAGGTAGTGTGTGCCCTCGTGGTAGTACAGCCAGGTATCCCACAAGCGGGCCGCGATTTCTGGTTTGAATAGCATGGGTTTTTCTCACAATCAAAGCTGCGTTGGCTGGTCCGCGAGCTTCTTCCAATAGTATGGCGTCATGATAGCGTAGGCAAGCGCCTCCGCACAGTTACTCCTGTGCGCGCCCCGATAAGGCCACACACCTAGCCGCGCGAAGCCCCCTTTGATACATTTTCACTATATGTTACAATTTCCTACTAATAGTTTTTCCTGCCCCGAAACACACATTCAATCCAATCCAATCGATCCAAGGAGAAAAAGACGATGGAGAAGAACGCATTGGTCAGCAAGCGGATGTCACGTCGCTCATTCCTGCACGCTGCCGCGGCGACTGCCGGCGTCATGGTGACCGCGGCCTGCGCCGCGCCGGCGCCCGCCGCCGGTGACTCGATGGACTCCGGCGGCGACGCCGATATGGAGACCGTCGAACTGCGGCTCGCGTACTGGGGCTTCCAGGTGGAGAAGCAGGGTGCCCTGCAGGCGGCCTTCCAGGAGGCCTACCCCAACATCAAGCTGCAGGAGGACATCACCTCCTGGGCCAACTACTGGCAGAAGATGTTGGCCTCCACCGCCGCCGGCGATTCACCCGACATCATGCACCACTCGCCCTACTATCACGTGCGGTTCGCGCACAACGGGGTGACGATCCCGCTCGATCCCTTTGTCGAGCGTGATGGCGTCGACCTCAACGACTTTTACGAGGGCGCTATCACACAAGGCCGCTGGCAACCCGGCACGATCCGGTGCGGCTCCGGCGACCTGCACGCCTTCCCCACCGTCTGGCACTCCGGCACGATGTGGTTCTGGAACAAGAATTGGTTCGCCGAAAAGGGCATCCCCGATCCGGACGAGAGTTGGACCTGGGACACGATCGTCGAGGCGGGCAAAGAGTTCACCGTCATCAACGACGACGGCTCAGCCGAGTCCTACGGCATGGACAAACCGGTCGACGGCAATTCCCGCATGAATTTCTGGATCTTCCAGGCCGGCGGCGCCTTCTATGACGAGGACTACAACAACTGTCTTATCAAAGAGGACGGGCCGATGGAGGCCTTCCAGTGGATGACCGACCTGGTCAACGAACACAAGGTCGCCATGCCGCCCGAAGCCAACCTGCAGTTCAACCCCTTCGAAACCGGTCGCGTCGCTTTCGCCGTGATGGGTGACTGGATGATCCCCTCCTTCTCCGAAATCGAGGAGTTCGAGTGGGACGTCTTCACGCCGCCCGCGCATCCCGTCACCGGGGAGAACACGATCGACGCCTATCAGAACGGTATCTCGATCACCAGTTCCGCCCCGCACCCGGATGAGTCGTGGGAATACATCAAGTGGCTGACAATGGGCGACGGCGCCGTCATGTACGCCGAGACGATCTTCCCCTTCCCCGCCCATATTCCCACCGCGGAGGGCCTGATCTACGTGCAGGATCGGACCGATCCGCCCACGCAGCTGTGGATCCTCAACCAGCTTCTGAAAGACGCTACGTCCGTCTTTAACGGTCCCGCCGAAGGTGAGATCGCCAGCATCGCCGTCGAGGAACAGGAAGCGGCCATGTTGCAGGTCAAGACGGTGGCAGAGGCGACCGACGACCTCGAGTCGCGTGTCAACGCCGTCCTCGAGCGCTCCCGCGAAGAACTGCTCGGATAGCAAACAGCGCGGAGTGAGTGCAGAGAAGAAAGGAGAGAGAAAAGAGAGGGCTGACTCCTCTTTTCTCTCTCCTCGCAGTCTGGAGAGAGTTGCATGAGCGCTGTAACGACACCTGCGCGCAGTGGTTTGCGTGAATTCCTGGGGAGTAACCGGGGCCGGGAAGCGATCGAGGCCTACATCCTCATCCTGCCCACGATCTTAGGGCTGATCGTCTTTACCGCCAGCCCCGTGCTGGCTTCGCTCTATTACAGCTTTACCCGCTGGAACCTGTTGAGCACGCCCAAGTGGCAGGCCTTCGACAACTATATCGAACTCATCACCGAAGACCCGCTCTTCTGGATTACGATCAAGAACACAGCCTACTACGTATTAGGAACCGTCCCCACCGGAACGGTTTTGGCCCTGTTCTTGGCGATCGCGCTCAATCAGAAGATTCGGTTCGTGGCCGTCTATCGCACGATCTACTTCCTGCCCGTTGTCTCCTCGGTGGTCGCCATTTCAGTGCTTTGGCTCTGGCTCTACCAGTCGGACTTCGGCCTCGTTAATGAGATACTGCGCTTTTTCGGCTTCCGCGGTGTGCGCTGGTTGAGCAGTGTCACCTGGGCTATGCCGGCCATTATGATCATGAGCATCTGGCATGGTCTGGGCTACAACATCGTCATCTTCATCGCCGGCTTGCAGGGAATTCCCCAGGACTATTACGAAGCCGCCACCGTCGATGGCGCAAATTCGTGGCACAAGTTCGTCAACATCACCATCCCGCTGCTTTCGCCCGTCACCTTCTTCGTCCTTACCCTGTCCGTGATCAACTCCTTCCAGGTCTTTGCCCAGGCCTATGTGATGACCAGAGGTGGGCCGGTTAACGCCACCAAGACGATCGTCTACTATCTTTTCCAACAGGGGTTTGAGAACTTCCACATGGGGTATGCCTCCGCGCTGGCCTATATACTCTTCGTTATCATCGTCAGCCTGACGCTGTTCCAGTTCTGGTTCCAGAAACGCTGGGTCCATTACGAACTCTGAGGTAGAACCACCATGAGCGCACAAGACGCAACCCCCATAGATGAGGCCCGCACCACAGCGAGGCCTGGCGCCTCTGCTGCCGCATCCGAAGGCCTGACCTCCTACAGAGTCCTTCACATCACGTGGCGCGTGCTACTCTATACCGGTCTCACCCTCGTTGGCGCCACAATGCTCCTTCCCCTGCTCTGGATGATTTCCACCTCGCTCAAGGATCCGGGTGAAGTACTGCTGCTGCCGCCGAAGTGGATCTCGATTCCGCCGCAGTGGGGGAATTACCCCAGGCTTTTCGATGTGCTGCCCTTCGATCTCTTTTTGATCAACAGCATCAAGATCGCGTTGTTTGCCACCGTCGGCGCCCTCTTGAGCTGCTCAATGGCCGCCTTCGCCTTCGCGCGTATGCGCTTCCCGGGCAAAAACGTTATCTTCGCCATCATCCTCGCCACGATCATGATCCCCTTCCATGTCACCCTCATTCCCCTCTTCAAGCTCTATCGCGACATCGGCTGGCTCAGCACACATCTGCCGCTCACCGTGCCGTTCTTCTTCGGCACCGCCTTCGGCATCTTCCTCATGCGCCAGTTCTATCTCACCATCCCCCAGGAAATGGTGGAGGCGGCGCGCATCGACGGTTGCAGTTTTATTCAGATCTACTATCGTATCTTCCTGCCGCTCTCCAAGCCGGGCTTGGCCACACTGGGCATCTTCACCTTTCTCGGCTCCTGGAACAACCTCATGGGGCCGCTGATTTTCCTCACCAAGGTCGAGACCATGACCATCACCCTGGGGCTGACGCTGCTGACCAACCAGTCGGGTGGGCGCTGGGAGTTGATCCAGGCCGGCGCGGTCATCAGTATTTTGCCGATTGTCGTCATGTTCTTCATCGGCCAGGAGCACTTCATCCAAGGCATCGCGCGTACTGGAATCAAGGGGTAGAGATTTCGGTCTGAATCGCGGCTTCTGTTAACCACCGTCAGTTGTGAAGCGAAAGAGCAAAACTACTCTGACGAACAGTCCTCTTTTTTCTACGCAAGAATCTGGCCCTCCAGTACCGTAGAAGAAACTTCGCAACGGATACCAATGTGGTTCAGGACATAACCCCTAACGCTGCAAGAAACAGATTGGGCTGGTCTCTCGGCGATTCCTTAAGTGATTTCCCATGCGTTCGAGTGTTTGAATGCCTGACTCTTTTCAAGCGTGCTAAAAGCTGCGAAATTCTGTTCCTTACCGGAAGTGCATAGCGATGGGTATAATGTTGGCCGGTATGAAGAGCGTATTGAAGAGTTCGCATCGGTGCTCGCACACGGCAGCTACGAAAAACTAGAAACTGAAAACTAACCACTAAAAACTGCTGTTATGATTCGCATCGGACTGATCGGCTGCGGCGGCATGGGCCAGTCCCATCGCGCCGCCTTCCAGAAACTGCAGGGCCGCGCTCTCTTCACCGCCGCGGTCGACCCGGACCTGCCGCGCGCGCAAGCGACGGCCGACCTGATGGGCTGCAACACGGTCGCGGCCGACTATCGCCAAATCCTCGATCATATCGACGCCGCCATTCTCGCCGTTCCGCACCATCTCCACCATCCCATCGGCATCGACCTGCTGCGCCGCGGCAAACATCTGCTGATGGAGAAGCCGCTGGCCAACT
Source organism: Caldilineaceae bacterium bin5 (assembly GCA_002238445.1). GTDB lineage: Bacteria > Chloroflexota > Anaerolineae > Caldilineales > Caldilineaceae > Bin5. The sequence goes on along the minus strand of MPML01000023.1, from coordinate 53,459 downwards.
CGGAAGCCGAATGCATGGATCTGATCGAGACGGCCGAGCGCGCCAACCGCACCCTCATGGTCGCCTACTGCATGCGCTTTCACCCGATCGTCGTCGAGATGGAGCGCCTGCTCAAAGCCAGAACCTACGGCGACCTCTTCCAGCTATCGATCTGGACTGAGCAGCATACGCAGGCCGAGCCGGGCAGCTGGATGCACCGTATAGAGACGCTCGGCGGCGGCCAGCTCTTCAGCCACGGCTGCCACTATATCGACATCCTGCTCGCCTGGATGGGGCAGCCCGTTTCCGGCACCCATCTCGGCACCAACTTCGGCACGCCCTGGATGGAGGGCGAGGGCACATCCAACGTCTCCCTCAAATTCGCCAACGGCGCGCTCGGCTACCACTTCGGCACTTGGGGCGCCAAGGGCACGCGCCTCAAGTACGCATTTCATGCTCACTGCACCGATGGCATGCTGGAAGGACAGATCAGTCAGGGGAGATTGCTGCTGCATCAGGGCGCGCAAGAAGCGGAGAAAGGCAGCGAGCAACTGTTGTTCGAGGCAGCAGTGGGCAAGCATCTCGAGAACGAGCTGATCCACTTCGTCGACTGCCTGGAGCACGACCGCCTCCCGCTCACCGACGGCCGCCGCAGCCTGCAAAGCCTGCGCGTGATCTGGAAGCTCTACGAAGCCGAAACGCAGGGCGTGGTGGCCGACCTGCGCGCAATCGGTAACGGGTGAAGTTTTGCAACTTCGTATGCAGGATGTGTACGAAGGCAGGATCCTGAACTAAACGAGTGTCAACGTCTGGACCGGTAGCGACTTCGCTTCCAGCGTCGACAGATTGGCAACTTTGCTGGCATGGTCGATATCGATGCCGACAAGCTGGCCATTCTCATCGAAATCCAGAATAACTCCTGGGGCGACCTCTGTGGAATCCGTACTCGGTTTTTCGGAGAGGTCAATATAGAGGGAATCCGTGTCAGGATAGTAATGGAATTTCATAAGGCTGCCTGAGTGTACTACAGGACCGGATGCAGATAAACCCGCACATGGTAGAGACGATAGACAGATTCAGGAGAAAGACGCAGATATGACAACACCAACATATCGTTTCGCCGTCATCGGCTTTGGCCGCCGCGGGCGCTACCACATGGAGAGCCTCGAAGCGATGGAGGAAGCGACGGTTCGCTGCGTCGCCGTGGCCGACCCGCGCGATCCCACCGCCGAAGAAGAGGAGCGTTTTGGCAACTGCTTCTACCAGGATTACCGCCAGATGCTGGACAGTACGCCCGACCTCGACTTTGTTCTCGTCGGCAGCTACGCCGTCGACCACGTTGAACATGCGCTCGCCGCGCTGCAACACGGCATCCCCGTCTTCCTCGAAAAGGCCGTGGCCTTTACTTGGGAGCAAACCGTGGAGCTGTACCAAGAGGTGGTTCGTCACCGCTATCCCCTCTTCATCGGCTTTAACCTGCGCCGCTTCCCCGCCACGCTGGCCATGAAGCGCATCATCGACGAGGGCAGCCTCGGCCGCATCCAGAGCGTGCTCGGGCACGTCAACACCGGCAACCGCTGGTCGCAGGGCGTGTGGTCGCATTTCAGAACGCCGCCCTCGTCGACCCTGGTCGAAGGCAAACTCACCCACGACACCGACACCATCCAGCACTGCCTAGGCGCCGAGGTCGTCGACTGCACTGCCACCATCACGCGCAATATCTGGACCGAAGGCGACGACAGACCCATGACCGCAGGCGACTGCTGCTCCATCTCCGGCCTGCTCGCCAACGGCATTCTCTACACCTTCCATCTCACCACCTCCGGGCCGGATTACGAGCGGCGATACATCGTCAACGGCACGGCAGGGCAGGTGGAAGTGGTGATGCATACGGTGCGGCCCGGGCACCCGTCCGCTTCGGTAACCCTCTGGCGCAACGGCGAGGAGCCGCAATCGGTCGAGCTGCCGCCGGCAGTCGGCGGACACGGCGGCGCCGATTTCCGCATCCACCGTGACTTCGTCACCTGGCTTCAGTCCAACCCATCCGGCCCCTACGACCCGCGCTCCATCCTGACCGGCATGATCATCCCCTTCGCCGCGCAAGAATCCATGGCGACCGGCCGCCGCATCGACTGCGCCGCGCGCCTGCGTCAGGCCGTCGGCGAGGAGTGAGAATAGGAAGGTTCTCTCTTCCTCCTCGCCCCTTTTCACTCTTTCCTCGTTTCTGAAGGGAGTTTCGCTATGCGTAGTTATCGTGTAGGCGTTGTCGGGCTGCGCCGCGGACTTGGCCCGGCGCGCGTCTTCGAGCTCATGCCCGACTGCCGCGTCGTCGCCGGCTGCGACATCGACGCGGCCGCGCTCGAACAGTTCGGCGCGATTTTCCCTCAGGCCCACCTGTGCAGCGCATACGACGAGATGCTGGCGCAAGGGCTCGACATCGTCTTCGTCGCCTCCCCGGTTCCCCTGCACTGCGAGCATACCGTTGCCGCGCTCGATGCCGGCTGCCATGTCCTGCAGGAAGTCACACTGGCCACCAACATCGACGAATGCCGCCAGATCCTCGCCGCGGTGCAGGCCCACCCGCGCCAGAAGTTCATGCTGGCCGAGAACTGCTGCTACTGGGCGCATATCCTGAGCTGGCAGGAGATGTGGGGCCAGGGCCTGCTGGGCGACTTCATGTACGCCGAAGCCGAGTACATCCACGATACGCGCTATCTGCTACGCCAGGCAGACGGCTCGCCCACCTGGCGCGCCTCCATGGCGCCCATTCACTACTGCACCCACAGCCTCGGCCCCCTGCTTAAAGTGACCGGCGAGCGCTGCGTCGCCGCCAGCGGCATGAGCGTCACCAGCGGAACCGGGGACCTGCCCGTCCGCGTCAAATCCGGCACCGAAGTGGCGATTTTGCAGACGGCCAGCGGCGGCGTCATCAAGATTCTGGTCGCATTCGGCATCACCCGCGAGCCGATGTTCCACTACTACTCGATCTACGGCACCGACGGCGTCCTCGAGACCTCGCGCCCGCCGACCAGTCCGCTGCAGACCAACGCATGGCTGGATTCGGTGCCGCACCTGAACAACATGATTGAGATGCCGATCACCGAGAACGTGACCGACGCGCCGCCGGAGGCGACACAGGGCGGACACGGCACTGCCGAGTACATGATGGTCCAGGACTTCGTCGGGTGCATCCGCGACGACACCCCGCCCCCTCTCGACATCTACGCCGCGCTCAGAATGGCGCTGCCCGGCATGTGCGCGCACGAGAGCGCGCTGCAAGGCGGGCAGATCGTGGAGATTCCGGATTGGGAGAGTTGATAGGGGAGAATGAACACTGTGCCAGCACCGGCTGCCATAAAGCCGCGAGATCTCTACAGCAAGGAAGCTGTCTGCGAAGCTGGACGGCAAAGATGAACGGATGTACAATTGTCGCAGCACGTGTCATCGAATGCAGGACAAAAGGCTGGATAAATCAGAATGAGAAGGGCCTTGACTGCCTTTGGACAATTTGCGTGCAGGAGGACAGAAAATGGGCACAGTTCGGGCGAAGATGGTGTCTCTGGCGCATCGGGTTTTACTGTGGACCCTGCCGGAATTGCGGCGGGCCGTTGATGAACTGGTAGAGGATGCCGGCCGATCACGGGAGTTTTATCTGCGTGAAATCATCGAGCGCGGATTGGAAGAGACCGAGGATTATTACTTAGCGAGTGCATCGGCGGACCGGATTCGTCAAGGTGTAGAGCGAACGTACAGTGATGAAGAGATAAGAGCCGATCTTGGCTTGGACGATAAGGTACGCTCCCGCATCTAGGCGTCAGCTGCGGAGATTAGACAGGCAAACAGCGCAGCGCATTCAAGAGGAACTGACAGGCCGTATCGCGAAGGCCTCGGACCCACGACAGTTGGGCCGCGCGAAGATGCTGAGGGCTAGCATGGGCGGCCTTTGGCGTTTTCGCGTTGGAGCTTATCGTATCATCTGTGACATTCAGGATGATGACAGAATTATTGTGGTGCTTCGTATAGGGCATAGACGTGAGGTGTACTAACGAGGCGCCAGCCATCAGAGCGTTGTTACGATAGAGGGTATATTCCTAACCTCAGCAATCTCTGTTCAACTTACCGCTATAACGTAAGCGCCCCAGCGGAACCGCTGGGGCGCTTTTTTGCATCAACACGCGCCCAAAAGGGGGCAGCGGGCCTGTTTCACTTTCTCTACGGCCGCTAATCCGCTACAGCTGACTCCGCATCTCAGCCGTGATCTGGTCCATCGCCAGGATCATGTAGCCGCAGTCGTCGCCCACCTGTAACCACTGCACACCGCGCTTCGCCATACCAAGCGCAAAGCGGGCGTCGGGTGCCATACCGGCCCCAACGAACAGACCGGCTGCCCTCGTGCGGGCGATGATGCTGTCCACCGCCTCGATCACGGTCGGATGCTCCACATCACCCAGCAGCCCCAATGATGCCGAAAGATCCCAGGGCCCGAGAGCGATCGAATCCAGCCCGGCGATAGCCAGGATATCGTCCAGGGCAGCGAACCCCTCTGCGTTCTCAATCTGGACGGCAACGAAGATCTCCCGGTTGGCCCGCTCGGTGTAGGCATTGCCGCCGTCGCGCCCATAGTTGGCGGGTACGCGCGGTCCATAGCCGCGCTCGCCCAGGGGCGGGTAGCGGCAGCTGTTTACCACGTCCTGCACCTCGGCGGCCGAGCGCACCTGCGGCACGATGATCCCGTCCGCGCCTGCGTCCAGCACCGGCTTGATGAAGGGTGTGCCGCTGCCGGGCACGCGCACCAGCGCCGGCTTCCTGCGCGCCTTCGCCGCCAGCAGATGCCCGCCCAGCGCCTCCGCGCTCATCATGCTGTGCTCCATGTCGATCCAGAAAAAATCGACCGAATCGCCGAGCGCATCGGTCGCGTGCGGGTCGGTCAGCGTGATCGATGCGCCAATACAGATATCGCCCGCCGCCATCTTGGCGCGGAAGGCTGCTACCGGTGAAGGTTGGGATTCGTTTGTCATGGTCACCTGCGTTGGGAGTGGTGGTTGGGTGGCGCAACAGTTGTGGCGCGCTGTGCAGGTGCAGTGTTTACCAATTCAGACGAAAAGACAAACTGGAACTGCTGAGGAGAGAGTCAAGAGGAGAGATGAGTGAGAGAACACCCTTCATTACCATCCCTCCGTATTCCCGTGATATGATCTTCCGCACTAGCAGGCGGTGTGGATCTGGAGAGGCGTTATGATCACCTCAATTCGACTCGAAAATTTCAAGAATTTCGCCGACGAGACGCTGCGCGTCGGCCCGTTCACCGTCATCGTTGGCGCCAACGCCAGCGGCAAGAGCAACATCCGCGACGCGTTCCGCTTTCTGCACGGCATCGGCCGCGGCTATACGCTGGCTGAGATTGTCGGTGGCAAATACGGCGCCGGAGGCCAGATTGAGTGGGCGGGGATTCGCGGCGCAGTGGATGAAATCATCCGCTTCAACCAGCCTTCGTTATTGCTTCAGGTCGGAGTAGAGGACTTCACCTATACGATCAGAGTCGGTAGGGATGAAGATAGGGACGGAGCTTTCCAGGTGAAAGAGGAAAGCCTCAAGCACTCTGCAGACTGGATCTATTCGACCCAATCAACCCCTGGAGATTTACATTTCCTGCCACCGGACGATAGGCAACTATCTCTTTTCACCGCAGAAGGCGCTTCCAAGAGTAGTAAGCCTAACTCCGTTAAGGTGGGGACAGACAGACCAGGGCTAACCCAGATTTTTGGGTCGAAGGCCCTTTCAAGAGAGCACCGATCCCTTGTCTGGCAACTCAGAGGAATTTTTTCCAGCATGCGTTTCTTGGACCTAGTGCCAAGCCGTATGCGGGAGCCTGCTTTCCCCGGCCAGATCGTGCTCGGCGACGGTGGCGAGCACTTGCCAACCGTGTTGCAGGCGATCTGCGAAGACCCGGAGCGCAAGGAGACGCTGGTCGAATGGATACGTGAGTTGACGCCAATGGATGTGCGGGACTTCGAATTTCCGACCGACCCCTCCGGTCGGGTCCATCTTGTTTTCCTCGAAGCGAAAGGTAGGAAGGTCTCCGCATACGCCGCGTCGGACGGCACGCTGCGATTCCTGGCCATGCTGACTGTGCTGCTCGGACCGGACTCCAACGGCCTTTACTTCTTTGAGGAGATCGACAACGGTATCCATCCTGCGCGACAGTGGCTTCTGCTGGAACTGATCGAAAAGCAGACCGCAAAGCGAGGGATTCAGGTCGTCACCACCACCCATTCGCCGGACCTGTTGACGGTGATGAACGATGAGACGTTCCAGAACACCTCCGTAGTCTGTCGCCTCGAAGATGAGGACGACGCCATCATTCGCCCTGTTTCCGAACTGCCAAAGGCCGGAGAACTGCGTAACTCTCATGGACTGGGACGCCTCCTCACCGGCGGTTGGATGGAGGACGCCCTCGCTTTTACCGAGGGGTATGACGAAGAGGTGGGGAATTGAGGGTCCTCATCATCCCGGAAGATTTTCAAAAGGACCAGCACATCCTGAAACCGATTTTCGAGCGACTCTTCCAGGCCATCGGCAAGCCCAGAGCACGCGTTCGAGTGTGCCAAGACCCACGTCTGCGCGGCATTGATCAGGCACTGAACTCGGAACGCATGTTGGGAATCGTGCAGCAATACAGGGGGATGACGGATGTTTTCATACTCTGTGTCGATCGCGACGGCGAAACGGGAAGGCGTCAAAGACTCGATCAACTGGAAATGCTATGCGGCGCCACAACCGAATTTTTGGCCGTAAACGCATGGGAAGAGATAGAGACGTGGGTCCTGGCGGGTCTGGATCTGCCCAGGGAATGGCCTTGGGCACAAGTCAGGGCCGAGAGAGATGTTAAAGAAGAATACTTTGAACCGCTTGCCGCCCAGCGCGGCCTATCTGACAGACCAGACGGAGGGCGTAAGCCGTTGGCCTCAGAAGCAGCGCACCGCATTGGTGCCATCCGGCAGAAGTGCACCGAGGACTTTGATCACCTGGCGCTGCGTCTCTCAAAAGTCAATGGATAACAAGCCTTAACCACCTACCAATACAGAAAATTTCACCGACACTACACATCCCGCACCAGGAGCACCCAATGACCGCACCCTCCATCAAGACAACCGTCGTCGGCAGCTATCCACTGCCAACCTGGCTGGCCGCTTATCCGTCCTTCCCCAATCTGCGCGACGCCATTCTCGTCGTCCTCAAGACGCAGGAGCTGGCCGGGCTGGACGTGATCTCCGATGGCGAGTTGACCCGCTTCGACGTCAACCATCCCGAAACGAACGGGATGATCGAATATTTCGTACAGCCGATGTCCGGCATCTCGAGCGAGATGGGCCGCAAGGATGTGGACGATTTTCGCGCCCAGCAGGGCATGGGCTTCCGCACGCAGCCTGCCGCCGTGGTCGAAGGCCCGATCGGCGAAGGCGAACTGGACCTGCCTTCAAGCTGGGAGATGGTGAAGGAGTTGACCGCCGCGCCGCTCAAGTTCACCGTGACCGCACCCTACATGCTGGCGAAAACGCTGCTGGACCGCCACTACAGCGACCTGCCCAGCCTGACCATGGCCATCGCCGAAGTGCTGCGCCGCCAGGTCGAGGCGATTGACGCGCCGGTCCTGCAGGTGGACGAGGCCAATCTGACCGGCAACCCTGAGGATGCCACCTGGGTGCACGAGCCGATCAACCATGTGCTGGACGGCGCCCGTGGCGAACGCGCGCTGCACCTCTGCTTCGGCAACTACGGCGGCCAGAGTATCCAGAGCGGCTTCTGGGCCAGCCTGCTCGGCTTCCTCAACAACCTGCACGTGGACCACCTGGTGCTGGAGTTCGCCCGCCGCGGCTATGATGAGCTGGAGGTCTTCACCGACCTGCGCGAGGGTATCGCCCTGGGGATCGGCGTCATCGACATCAAGGACAACGAGGTGGAGAGCCCCGACGAAGTCGCCCGGCGCATTCAGAACGCGGTCGACCTGCTGGGCGAGGACAGGGTCAAGTGGATTCACCCCGATTGCGGCTTCTGGATGCTGCCGCGCTCGGTCGCCGACCGCAAGATGCAGACACTGGTGGCAGGCCGGGACCTCTTCTTGGGGCAAGTGGCTGGGTAGGCCGTGCTTTAGACTAATGTGGTAATCTGGCAATCGTCCCTTTCCAGCGCCTCCGGCCTCAATGCCGCGCCGAGCCCCGGGCGCTGGGGCGGTTGCATGCGCCCATTCTCCACCACAAATGGGTGATCGACCAGGTCGAGATAGAACCCCAACGTAAACGCGCGCACCATCTCCTGCATCCACGTATTGGTGGCGTGGGCGGCCAGGTGAAGGGAGGCTGCCAGCGTTACCGGGCCGGTGCAGTCGTGGAAGATCACACCCATGTTGTTGGTCTCGGCCATGTCAGCCGTCTTGCGCGCCTCGGTGATGCCGCCTGCCCAGGTCACATCTGTCATCACCACATCACAGGCATCTGCCCGTATCATCTCCTCTACAGCGTAGCGATTCATCAGTAGCTCCGAGGCACAGATGGGCGTGCGCGTCGAACTGCGCAGCTTGGCCAGCGTGCGCGGGTTGTCAGGCTTCATCAAATCCTCGAGGAGGACCGGCTTGTAGGGCTCAAGCGCCTCCGCGATGCGGCGGGCGGGCTGAAGAGCCCAATAGCCGTGTCCCTCCAGAATAATATCCATCTCCAGTCCCACCGCGTCCCGGACCTGCCGCCACGGCTGCAATCCTTCTTCGATCTCTGCAAACGAGATCGTCTGGCCGTGATTGGCGAGGGCGAACCGATCAAAGGGCCAAATCTTCATGGCGCGGATTCCCATATCGAGCAGCGAGCGGGCAAGTTCACCGGCATCGCCGCCGGGCTGCCAGGCTTCATAGTCCCGATAAGTGCCAGTTGCAGCGGAGTCCACTTTACGCGAGATATCCGGCGCTTTATGCCCGTACCCTGAGGATGCGCACGTGTTGTAGACCGGCACGCCGTCCGCATTGCTCGTCCCGCCGAGAAGCTGCCAGATCGGCCGGCCCAACTCCTGGCCCAGAATGTCCCAGAGCGCCACATCCACCGCGGACAGGCAGCGCATCTCCAGTCCCCTATTGCCGTAGATGTGGGAGTTTTCGTAAGCCCGGCGCCAGAAGGCCTCGATCTGGCGCGGGTCTCTCTCCAACAGCATCGGCGTCAATACCTCACCGATATAAGCCGTAACAGAGCGGGGCGTGTAATAGGTCTCTCCCAGGCCGACGATCCCGCTGTCCGTCGTCAGTTCAAGAAAGGTTATGTTGGCGAATGGAGCGAAGTGAATGGTTCGAACGCCGGTGATCTTCACGATAGACCTCTGAAAGAAGATAGTGGACGAACACAGGGCAAGCGCTTCAGGGAGAACTATACAGCAGGTGAGCAGGTTGTAAAAAGGGGCTGTGCGGACCGTGAAAAACGGTTTGACAAGGGTGGTGCTTAGATATAATAATATGTGGATAAGGCATGCCGCAACGATGCAAGGATCGCTGCATCCTGCCAGCAGCTGTGTTCCTTAGCGCAAGTGAAAGTGTCGCGCCTGAGCCGGTGTGTGCGCTGGTGGAGCATGGTCATGACTTCCCAAAGCCCCAAGGAGTTCCCCTATGACCTACGCTGACATTCAGAAACCCGCGCTTTCGTATCGCTATGAATTCGGCCTCAATGCGTTGGAGGCTGCCCAGGCATGTGTTGACGCCCATGGGTTCGCGGTGGTCAAGCAGGTACTGTCTGAGGAGCTGGTTGAGGAGCTTCAGGATGCGGTTCAACAGGTTATTGATCCGGACGGGGCATTGGGCCCCGGCGAGAGCTACACCCACACCTCCTTTGTTGAGCACGCACCCGTGCTGTGGCAACTGCTCGACTACGAGCCCTTTCTGCGGGTCCATCGACTTTTCTGCCAAGCGGACGAGCTGACCATCCACCGCTCAGCCGCGATCTTACGCAATCCCGGCTCGGCTCCCCTTTCTTGGCACTCCGACTGGCATGGATTCAACCAAGGCCCCCCGCAAAACGCCGGCGATGTTTTGAACCGGGGCCACTGGCCCTCGGGCCGCTGGCTCTACCTCACAGGCTCCTATCCTGAACACGGCGGACTGGCCGTGATCGAAGATTCCCACGTGGAAGACTGGGCGGGACCGGAAGGCTTTGCGCTGACCCCGGACCGGCGCTCATTCCACCGACAGGGGAGTGAACCGGTAAGCTATGTCGGTTTCGATGTGCCAGGCATGGTGCCCCTCTTCACGGCCCCGGGCGATATGATCATCTTCGCGGCGCGCACGTACCACGCCGCATTCTCCAACCAGATCGACCAGGTGCGGTTGTCCTGCGGCCTTGGCTTCCGGCCGCGCAGCTACTGGATCGACGCGCCGTGGCCGCTCCCTGAATCAGCGCAGGCGTTTATCAGGGCGCTGCCTGCACGGCATCAGCACTTTGTAGAAAACTATGTCGGTATTGATACGGGATGGCGTGGTCAATAGACGACCGCATGAGTAAACCATGACAGATTTTGGACAGCGACTTGCGTCGACTTAGGACCGTTGGCGCTCAGCCCCTCGGATGCATTTGACGAGAGTACGTGTTGTTGCATGCACTTCAATTGCTATCAGATCAAACTATCAGATCAAAGGAGAAGCGAGCATGAAACGGAACAAGCTGAGTCGACGTGACTTCTTGAAGCTGTCTGCCGTCACTGGCACGGGAGCCCTTCTGGCTGCTTGCGCTGTGCCAGCGGCGCCGGGGGGTGAGGGCGGAGCAGCTGCGCCCCCGGCTGTAACCACAACGATTAATTTCTGGGATTTCCCGTACTACTCGTCGTCTCTTGGCGAGCCTGGTTCCTGGCAGTGGGAGCGGGCGAATGCCTTTATGGACGAGAACCCAAGTATTGAGGTAGAGGTGCTTCCCCTGACGTGGGAGCAGGGCAGCAAGGTGACAACGGCCCTCGCGGCCGGTTCGCCCCCGGATGTAGTCGGCGGCGGCTGGATCCAGCTTGCCCTCTCGGCCTTAGAGGTGGGTCTGGCTCTGGACCTCACCGACTCGTTGGAAGAGCAGTTGACCAACGATATGGTCGATGGAATGCTTGAACAGTGCTCTATCGATGGCAGGGTGTACATGGTGCCGTACTGGCCGGTGTGCCAGTCCGGGGTTATCTACCTTGATGGGGTCGAGGAAGCGGGCGCGATGGATACTGGCCCTCAAGCGCCATGCTACGGGTGGAACATCGACCAGTTCAATGGCTGGCTTGAGGCTGTGCGGGGTACACGACCGGACGGCAGCGAGCGCTACGGCCTCGGCATTCCATCCGCCCATTCCACACCGGCTTTTCATTGGGTGACTCTCCTGTATTTCCGCTGCTTCGGCGCCCACTTCTGGACCGATGAGACGGAATCGTGCGTTGACATGGCTTCGCCCGAGGCGATCAAATGCCTTGCATGGATGCAAGAACTGGCCGAAAGCGACCTGATTCCCGATCCGGCAGGGTACACCGGCGACGATAACAATGCCCTCATCGACCAGGGCAACGTCCTCATGCAGGTTGGCAACGTGGTTCCGGGAGGCGCCCGCCAAGACGGAATGGAGCTGGACGCCGAGACCCTGATCGTTAATGATACCGTGAACGAACGCAGTTGGCGTTTTATCCAGTATCCACACGATGACCCCCACCCCGCCATTGCCTGGGGCGGCGCAAACTACTCCGGTCTGGTGCCCTTCAAGCCCGAGGACCCTGCTGATACGCCAGGACTGTTGAAGTTCCTCCACTGGATGACCAACGATGAAAGCGAAGAATGGTTGGTTAAGTCGGCCGGAATGTTGCCGTTCCGCAAGTCCATTCTGGCGGAAGTCGCCGACGACCCCCTCGTGGTTTATACATCAGAATGTCTGATGCCTAACGCATGGTTCGATGCCAAGCGCAGTACGGAGACCATCGTGGTGCGCTCGATCTTTGAGGAACATTTCCAGGGCGCCTTCTCCGGCAAGAGCGCGGAACAGGTGATGCAGGAGATGACCGACGATATCAACTCGTCTCTCGAGAGCTGTGCGTAGAAACCCACCATCGATAAAACCGGTCTCCCGCGACGACACTGCTCGCGGGAGACCCTTTCAGACTCTCAAGATCGGGGACAGCCATGAACTATGCCAAGCGTGAGGAGATGTGGGGCTATATCTTCGTCACACCTTTCCTGGTTTTGTTCCTGGTCTTTGTGCTGGTGCCTACGGTCATGTCCGTCGTGATGGCCGCGCTCGAATGGTACGATCGAAAGCCGGTTTGGGTTGGGCTGGACAACATTGACCACGTGCTGAATGACCAGCGTTTCTGGCAATCTGTACGCAACACGCTATCGTACGTGGGGATGTTCACATTCACTGCCGTCGCACTGGCGCTTGCGGTGGCGATCAGGATCACCAAGTTCCGCAGTCAAGGCATGCGTCAGGGCCTGCAAAGCGCGTTCTATCTGCCCAGCGTGGTTTCGCTCGTCGCTGTAGCGGTCGTCTGGCGCTACATCTTCAATAACCAGTTCGGGCTGATCAACTACCTGCTGAGTGTGGTCGGAATCGACCCTGTCAACTGGCTGGGGAATCCGCAAACAGCCATGCCATCCCTCGTCTTTATGGACCTGGTCACCGGGCTGGGCGTTGGGATTATCATCTTCGTGGCCGCAGTTCTAGGGCTGCCTTCCGAGCTGTTCGATGCCGCCCACATTGACGGCGCCACCGGGTGGCTCGAGACAATATACATCACCATTCCCCTGTTGACCCCGAGCATCCTCTATGTGGCGGTGACGACGACGATCGTGGCAATGCAGCTCTTCGTCTCCGTCTTTTTCCTCACTAAAGGCGGGCCGGTGGGGTCCACGCTGACACTCGCCTTCCTTACCTACCGTTACGCGTTTGTCTTTCTCAAAGTCGGCTACGCATCGGCTGTCGGACTGGCGCTTCTCCTGCTCACCCTGGCGCTGGCGGTGGTACTTTTCCGCTGGTTCCGGTCCGTGGTGGAATACTAAAGGAGCCCGGGAGCGCTGTGCTGAAACAACCCACTGTCCCTGAAGAGCCTGTCTCGCGTCCAATCCAGCCTGAAGGTCGTTCCTGGCGCAAGTTTCGAGAATGGATCGGCAGCAACTTCACATTGCTGCTGCTCTTTTTCTGGGCTCTCATCTCATGGTTTCCCCTCTACTGGATGGTGCTGACCAGCTTTAAGAAGGGCCAACAGGCGCAGGCTCTGCCCCCCGGCCTATGGTTGAAGGAGCCCACCCTGGAGTCCTATCAGCAGGTGCTGAGTTCGACTTTTCCTGTGCTGCGCTGGTTGGCCAATAGCCTTTTCGTCTCCGTCACGGTTACCGTCTTTGGGCTGCTCCTGTGCGCGGCTGCCGGATATGCCTTCGCGCGCAAGCGCTTTCGAGGACGTGATCTCATCTTCTGGATGGTGCTGAGCACGATGATGCTGCCCGGTTTCTCCAGGCTGATCCCGGCCTTTATGCTGACGCTGCTGCTGAATCTGCATGACACCTACTGGGTCATGATCCTGCCTGGTTTGGCGTCACCCTATGCGGTCTTCCTCATTCGCCAGTTCATGTTAACGTTGCCGTCCGAGCTGTTCGACCAGGCGCGCATCGACGGCGCCGGCGAGATCCGCCTGTGGTGGCAGATCGCGCTGCCGCTGACCAAACCGGCGCTGGCGGCACTGGGGACCTTCACCTTCGTGGCAACCTGGAATGACTTCGTGTGGCCTCTGGCCGTGATTAACGATCTGAAACTGATGCCCATCCAGGTCGGCGTGACCCTGCTGCGCGGCATGGAGCGCACGGGGCGCAACGATTACCCCATCGCCATGGCCTCCGGCGTGTTGATGGCCGTGCCGCCGGTCATCATATTCTTCCTGTTTCAGCAGTACTTTATTCGCGGCCTGACCATCGGCGCGTTGAAGGGTTAGTGGATGCCGGCGCGAGTACCTCTCACAATGTCATCGCTGTGCCAGGCTTAACCCCAAATAGATCACTCCCATAGTCGTTCGCGGACGCAGCCCCGAGCGTCTGTTCGGCCCTGTCCGGTGCAAACTGACTGCGGCCTACAGCTTGATGCCTCCCTGTGTCAGACCCGTCACAAACTGACGCTGCAACGCCAGGAACAGCACAAGGACCGGCGCGATCATCATCACGGCGCCGCCGCGAGCCCGTCAGTTTTCCGGTTCTGCATCACCCCAACGCGGCCACCATCTCGTCGGTGTAGCCGAAGAGCGCCGGCGTGCCCCCGGTGTGAACGAAGACGACCGGCTCCTGCGCCGGCAACGCGCCGCTGCGGATGTGGGCCACAAGTCCCGCCAGCGCCTTGCTGGTATAGACCGGATCGGTGAGGACGCCCTCGGTCTGGGCCAGCAGACGCAGAGAGGCCAGCCCCTCCGGCGTGGGGAGGCCGTAGCGCTCGCCGACGAAGGAGTCGTCGCTGTCGAAGTCGGCCGCGGTCAGCGTCACGTCCAGGTCCAGCCGCTCCGCAGCCTGGTTGGCGATATCGGCCATGCGCCCTTCGTTGTCTCCTTTGGCGGACGGGGTGATCCCCTTCACCTGCATGGGGCTACCCACCGCTTTCAACCCGAGAACCAGCCCGGCCTGGGTCGTGTCGGCCGCGCAGACATACATGTGCCCCGGCTCGATCTCCTGCTCGCGGCACTGGCGCGCCACTTCAAGCGCGGACTGGGCGTAGGCGATGACATCCAGGTCAATGGTATCGGCCTGCCGCGGCACGTAGACGTTGTGGCCTGCCGCGCGCAGCGCCTCGGCCTTGGCCGCGATCATCTCCTGCTGGCTGTCGCGGTCGTTGTCTGACATCACCGTCACATGCGCGCCAAACAGTCGCTGCAGCAGGTTGTTGCCGGTGATGGCGGTCTTGTCGATCTCGCGCTCCGACCGCAGGATAAGGTGCAGCGTGATGCCCAGCTTGGCGCAGGCCGCGGCCAGCTGGCGGCAGTAGTTGGACTGCACCGCCGCGCCGTAGACGATCGTATCCGCGCCGCGCTCCACCCCGACCGCCAGGCTGTACTCAAGCATGCGGGTCTTGTTGCCGCCGAAAGCAAGCCCGGTCAGGTCGTCCCGTTTGATATAGACCTGCGGGCCCCCCAGGGCAGCGCTGAAACGCGGCAGATGTTCCAGCGGCGTATTCACCTCGCCCAGGCGAACGCGGTTCAGGCCGGCCAACGCCATTTCCAGTTTGTCTTCCAGTGCAGAACCCATAGCCACCTCTCCTTTTGATCCTTCCGAATGTTGGTTCTCACATCATGGTAGGCGTATTAGGCCAATCAAGAGTCAAGCGCCGCCCACTAATCGCCGGCCGGCTGCAGTTCCGGCTGCCGGCTCAGTTCCCAGGAGCGGGCCACGCTCTGCGTCTCAACCATCTTGGCGTAGCGTCCACCGCGCGCCATCAGTTCATCGTGCGCGCCGGTTTCGATGATGCGCCCACTGTCCAGCACGACGATCTTGTCGGCGTGGCGTATGGTCGAGAGGCGGTGGGCGATCACCAGCGTGGTGCGGTTGCGGGTGAGGCGGTTCAGCGCCTGCTGGATCAGCCACTCCGTCTCGGTATCAACTGAGGAGGTGGCCTCGTCCAGGATCAGGATCGGCGCGTCTTTCAACAGCGCGCGTGCGATCGAGATGCGCTGCTTCTGGCCGCCGGACAGGCGCACGCCTCGCTCGCCGATAACGGTGTTGTAGCCATCACGGAGTTCGACGATGAACTCGTGCGCGTTGGCCGCCTGCGCCGCCTGCACGATCTCATCGACCGTCGCCTCAGGGCGGCCAAAGGCGATATTCTGGCGCACGGTCCCGTGGAAGAGGAAGACATCCTGCATGACCGAGGCCACATTGGCGCGCAGGAACTCCAGGTCGAGGCTGCGCAGGTCGTGGCCGCCGACGCTAATCTGCCCGTCCTGGGGATCGTAGAAGCGGGGAATAAGGCGGCTGACCGTCGTCTTGCCCGCGCCTGTCGCCCCCACCAGTGCCACCATCTCGCCGGCGCCGATCTCGAAATCGATATCGTTCAGCACCACCTCTTCCGACTGATAGCCAAAGGAGACATCGTGGAAGGCAACGTCCCAGCGGGAAATTTGCGGCTTGACCGCGTCCGGCGGACTGCTGATATCCGGTTGCACGGCCAGCAGTTCGAAGATGCGCTCCTGGCTTGCGCCGGCCCGGTGCAATGTGTCGCTGATGTCCGCCAGCTTGAGGAATGGCTGGTAGATATAGACCAGGTAAGCGATGAAGACGAAGAGGTCGGCGACATTCAACGATTCCGATAGGGCAAGGCTTCCGCCCACCCACACGGCTACAATCACGCCCAAGCCGCCGGAAAACTCGACGATTGACGAGGGCAGCAGCGAGATCCTCGTGGCGGCGCATATCCTGTCGCGGTAGTCGGCGGCCGACCGCGCGACCTGATCGGCCTGCGACTTTTCCTGGCCAAAAGACTTGATCTCGGTGATGCCGGAAAAGCTGTCCTGTACCTGGGCCACCAGCTCGGAGATGCCGGCCCGCACCTGGCGCCATATACCGCGAATCTGCCTGGTGAAGCGGTAGATGACATAGCCGCCGATCGGCAGCGGCAGCACCACCAGCAGGGCGAGCAAGGGGTGAATCCAGAACAGGACACACCACATGGCGATCGGAATGACGGTCGCCATCACCAGCTCGGGCACGCCGTGAGCGACGAAGTCCTCCAGCGTTTCGATGTCGTTGATGGAGCGCACGATCAGGGCGCCGGTGCGCTGGCGGTTGTAGAAACTGTGGGAGAGCTGCTGCAGATGGCGGTAGACGCGCGCCATCAGGCTGGTGGTGACGCCATAAGCGGCCACGTGCGAGAACTGGCCGTAGAAGTAGCGGCCAACGCCGCGCAGCACATAGACGATCCCCAACACGGCGGTCATCGCCAGCAGGCCGGAGGTGGAGCCGCCGCCGTCGGTGATCCACAGGATCAGGCGCCGCACCAGCAGCGGCGGGACCAGGCTCGTCGCGGAGAAGAGCAGCCCGCTGAGGACGGAGAGGACCACAAATTTACGCTGGCCCCCCAGGATATACCAGAGGCCGGTCAGGAAGCCCTGCGGTGGGTCGTTGGTGGACATGGCTATGAATACCCGATTACTGGTCTCAAATGATACCTGGCCTTCGAGGTTGCCGCAGCCACTAAAAACGTAACTACGCAGCCACAACTGATTTGCGAACCTGAATGAGATGAGGGAAGGTGTTTACTCTCTCCTCATTCTCTGTTTTTTGGGCGGTCGGGCCTTCGGCCCTCCCTTGTGCAGGGGCTGCGCCCCCGCAACGCCCCCCTACAAAAACATGCCTCACCGACCGTGTGCCTTCTTCGCAACGTGTCGGCTGGCGAGCATGGCGGCGGCTGTACACCAGTTGCGTCACCAAGAGCCTGAATGGTTCCAAGGATGACTGGCTGGTCAACTACTGTGACTTAGTAGTTACCTAAAAACCAAAAACTGCCTACTAAAAACTGCCCTTCAATCACTCCAGTTCCCGGCGTAGCAGGCCGCGTTCCCGGTAGACGGTAGCGGCCTCCTCGACAAAGGCGGCAGTGGCGGCGGCGTTGAACTCGTCGCGCAGGCGCTGCGCCAGCGCCTCGTACTCCTCGAAGCTGCAGCGTCCGGGCCGCAGCATCTCGTACATCTCCAGAAGCGTTTCGTTGGGAACGGCGGTCAACTCGGAGGCCCGTTCCAGGTTCTGCGCCAACTGCGGGTAGCCGGCGTCGCGGGCGATTTCGGCCTGCGCCCGCAGCGTCTCCCCGCTGATGCTGTAGTCCTCCGAGGAGATATCTTCGGTCAGCGTCTTCTGCAGCGAGAGGTCGCGCAAGGGGCGCCCGCTGGCCGCGGTGAGCGTGTCGCTGCGGTTGGCGTAGAGGGGATAATCCCCATTCGAGGCGTGAGAGGCGTCTTCTCTCTCCTCTTTCCTTTCGTCTGTCATCTTGCTGATTCCTTGCGCTCAAAGTCGAGCAACGAGCAGTTCACTCACTCCTCTTCACTTACTCCTCGCCGTTACACATCCGGCTCCCAGCGGAAGTAAAGTTCCTGGGGGGCTTTCTCCGCGATATCTTCGATCTCGCGACGGTGCAGCAGGGCCGTCTTAACGATCAGGCGCAGGCGGGCGCCGTTGTCGACCTTGACGCCGACGGGCAGAGGGCTCAGCCCCTTGGCATAGCGGGCCGCGTTGCGCCCGATCGCCTGATAGATCTCCAACGTCAGGCTGGGCGACTGCGGGAAAAGCTCCAGGTTGTTGAGCGGCGCCAGCCCCCGTTTCTGGATGACGGTCGTGCCGCGGCTCTGGAGGCCGACGGCAATGCCGGAGCCGCTCAGTCGCGCCCCCGCATGGCCGATAGCGGCGCAGTCGGCGCTGTGATAGACCCGCACGACGCGGCCGTAGAACTCCTCCTCCGCCACACCGGTGAGCAGCGCTTCCAGCACCTCTTCATGGTCCAGCTCGCCAATCGTCTTCACCAACGAGCGGCCATAAGCCGGCCCCACCGCGACCACGATTTCATTGGCGGAGGCGCCCACCTTGGCCGTGCTGATCTCGGCCAGGTTGGGTAGCGGCTCCCCCACCTGCGCGTCGATAAAGTCGCGCGGCGACTTCTGCTGCGGAATGCGCTGCAACGCGTCCCAGGTCTCCCCTTCAAGGCGGTAGCCGGTGCCGGGGCCGGTGTAGTCATTGCGGTCGTTGACCGCGCTGATCACGGAGAAACCGTCTTCGAATATGGCCGACGGCTGCAGATAGTCGCCCGCCACCCGCTGACGGCCCATCTCGAGCAGATTGGAGGCCGCCTGTTCAAAGCCGCTGCGATGCAGCGCGCGCACCACATCGGAAAGATTGGCTGTACCCTCCAGGAAGCGATCGGCCGCGGCCAGATCGGCCACCATATCCCGCTCCGGCATATCCTCGCTGCTGTGGGCAAGCGCGGCTGCCTCCAC
The DNA here is from genome assembly GCA_002238445.1 of Caldilineaceae bacterium bin5. GTDB lineage: Bacteria > Chloroflexota > Anaerolineae > Caldilineales > Caldilineaceae > Bin5. The sequence continues at coordinate 34,493 of MPML01000023.1, read as the reverse complement.
CTCCTCGTCCCCGATCGGCGGGAACTCCAGCTCGGCGTAGATCGCCTGCAGTGCCTGCGCGGCCTGCCGGCGGGCGGCGACGGCATCGGCCTCGCGAACCGGGCGGATACCGCCGTTCACCCGCATGTCGCGCTGGATGACGGTCCAGTCATCGAAATCCTCGGCGTCAAAGTTGCCGCCGCCGAACATATTGTCCTGCTTGGGAATGGCGCTGTAGCCGGAGCAGATGAAATCGGTGCCGGGGATCAACTGCAGCATCAGTTTGGCCGTCTTGCGCAGCGCCGAATGCGAGGCGAGCGCGTCGTTGCCCGACGCGCATTCCAGCCCCAACATCGACGCCAGCAGGTTCTCGGCCAGCACGCCGCGCACGCCGCCGGGCAGCGCTTCCGGCAGGGCAATGCAGGAGATGGAGCCGTTCTGCACGCCCTGGCTGCCGGCGCCCTTTGTCACCAGCAGGCAGCGGGCCTCCAGATACAGCATCGAACACTGCTCCGCGTAGCCCATCAGCGCTTCGGAACCGGTGCCGGACGTGAAGCGTATTTTGATGCCGCGGCTGGCGTAGGCCGAGGCCAGAAAGGCTTTCGACCAGGGCGTGTCGTCGCCGTCGACAAAGGAGCGCTCGGTGCCGTAGACCGAAAGCGTCTCCGCGTAGGAGGTCAGCCCTTTGATGCCCAGCCGCAGGCCGAACGCCTCCTCGACCGCGCACTGGGTGAGCACGCCGCCGCGGCTGGTCTGCGAACCGACGAGAATCGCGAGCGCGTTGAGCGGCGCTGCACGCGCGACGCGCACCGTCGTCTCGATCTCGGCAAAGCCCCGCAGCGCGGCTTCGGCCGCGTCCGCGGCCAGCAAAGCCGGGTTTTCGCGCCAGTTGGTGACGTGGGCCTGGTTGGCCGGGGTCTTGCGCACCCGCATCTTGCCAAGGCCCATCATCATCTCGAGCACGTTCATGTGACGCACGATCTCGCACAGCTTGGCCGGCGTGCAGCCGTCAGCCAGGCGGCGGATGGTGGGCTGCGGCACGTTGATATCGACCAACATGCGCGCGATCTGATGTGAAGGGGTCGCCATCGCCTCTTCGGCCACCGCCAGATCGAGAGCGTGATCGGCGATGAAGCGGTCGAGCGCATCGAAATCGGCCCGGTCCTTGCCGTCCAACTCCACGACCTCGCCGCCTACGATGCGCAGCGAGGGCTGCGGGTCATAGGGACTGTCGGCAACGGTCAGCCCGGCCTCGGCCCACTCTTCGACGTATGTTTCGCGGTTGATGTCGCGTCCGGCCAGGATGGAGAAGCGGCGCGAGCCGGTATCCCCGTTGACGCTGCGGTCCGTCGTCGTTGTTGTGGTCATTCCTCGTCCTCAACGCCTTGTCCGAAAGCGATCACATAACCGTCGGGATCACGTATGGCGAACTCAAGGTTGTCGTATTCGTGCTGGAGCGTGAGCTCGTAAGCGAACTCGGCGCCATTGGCCTCGAACTCGGCAAAGAGCGCCCTCACATTGCGAACCCAGACATAGGCGTCCCAGAGGCCGCCCCGGGTCTCGTTGGGCGTGATCGTGCTGACATCCTCGACCTGCTTCAGCATGAAGATGAAGCCGTCGCGGTCGGGCATGGCGAATGTCGGCGGTACGCCCCACAGGTGGGGCCGCCTGAAACCGAGCACATCGCAGTAGTAGTCGAGTGATGCAGCCAGGTCGCGAATAAAGAAATAGGGGGAAGAGCCGATCAGGGTCGGGGCGTTTTCGGATGACATGTGAGATCTCCAGGGCAGCGGGAAAGATGACTGTATCGTTCAGACACGAATCAGGTCTTTTTCAATGAAGTGGCGGAGTAGAGGCTTTCTGTTGATAGCGCCGCGCGTGAGCAGTTCAACGTTGGTCTCCAGCAATTCAGTCAGATAATCGTGGAGATCGACGAACTCCCAGCCCAGTGGCGCGCTTAACGTGACCAGAACGTCCAGGTCGCTAGCCTCCGTCTGCTCGCCGCGGGCATAGGAGCCAAAGAGAGCGATATCTTCCACGTGGTATCGTTCTTTCAATTCGCGCCGGTGAGAACGCAAGATTGAGCGAATCTCCTCCAGGCTCTTCAAAAGCTCTGTCTCCCGCAGCAAGCCTCAGTCTGTCTCAAGCGCTCTTCCATCCAACCAAACAGATCGCTACTCAGACATCGAGTCGAGCGCCGCGCCGATGGCGTCGACGATCTGATCGACCTCGTCTTCACTGATGACCAGCGGCGGCGAGAAGGCCAGGCTCCCGTTCAGGGCGCGCGTGCGCACGCCGCGCGCCGCGGTCGCATTCTGCAGACTCGTGGCCAGTTCATTGTCCGGCTCTTTGGTCTCTTGGTCCTTGACGAATTCAACGGCGCAGAGGAGCCCCAAACCGCGCACATCGCCCACGTTACCGAATTCGCTCAACCTGGCCAGCCCGCTGCGCAGCCGCTCGCCCATCTCCGCCGAACGTTCGGCCAGCTTCTCATCCTCGATAATGGCGAGGTTGCGCAGACCGACCGCGCAGGAGGCGGCGTGGCCGGAGTAGGTGAAGCCGTGCATCCAGGCCTCATCCTGCGGCGCGCTGTTCATGGCGTCGAGAATGCGGTCGTTAATCTGGATGCCGCCCAACGGCAGGTAGCCGCTGGTGATGCCTTTGGCGAATGCCAGGATGTCCGGTTCGATGCCGTAGCGGTTGAGCGCGAACATCTCGCCGGTGCGCCCGAAGCCGCAGATAACCTCGTCGGCGATCAGCAAAACGTCGTACTTGTGGCAGATGGCGCGCACGAGGGGGAAGTAGTCCTCAGGCGGCACGAAAACGCCGCCGACGCCCTGCACCGGCTCGGCGATCAACGCGGCCACCGTCTCCGGCCCTTCACGCAGAATCGTCTCCTCCAGATCGCGCGCCGCAGCCTCGCCGACCGTCTCGCCCTCCTGCAGGTCGCCTTCGTAGCGATAAGGGTGAGGCGCGTGGCAGTAGAGGAAGTTGGGCACCAGCGGACCGAACATCTTGTGGTAGCGGGGCACGCTCGTGGCGCTGGTCGTGGCGAGGGTGATGCCGTGGTAGGACTCGCGGCGGGAGATGATCTTGACCTTGTCCGGTTGCCCCTCCCGCTTCCAGAAATAGCGTGCGGTCTTGAAGGCGGTGTCGTTGGACTCAGAGCCGCCGCAGGTGAAGAAGGTCGTCTTGAGGCTGGGATAAGCGTAACCGGAAAGCTTGTAGGCCAGTTCGCTGGCGGGCAGGTTGGTCATGCCGGCGAAGTTGGAGGTATAGGCCAGATCTTTCATCTGCGCGTAGGCAGCCTCTGCCAGCTCAGTGCGGCCATAGCCTACATTGACATTCCACAGGCCGGCCATGGCATCCAGGATCTTGCGGCCGTCGGTGGTGTGGAGCCAGACACCCTCGGCACGCTCGACAATGATCGGATTCTCGGATTGGGAAGGGTGATGCAGGGGGTGGAGCTGTCGTCTATCCTGTTCGAGCAGGGATGGCTTTTCCTGTATGGCTGCCATTAATTTCTCCTTGGGGGATGCCGTTCACCGGCTGCCAGCCGCGGCGCCGTTGGCAAAGGGCGTCAGATGGCGGGTGAAGTGGGTGTTCAGCACCTTTTCGTAGGCTTCCTCGTGGTCGGCGATCAGGCCGTGAATCTGCGGGCCGTAGCGGTCCAGATTGGAGCCGAATGTTACGTGCAGCAGCTGGCGGGCGTCGAACTGCTCGAGCAGTCCCGGCAGGTCTGCGTCGGACAGGTCGGCGTTGGCGGGCACCTTGTCCGGCTGGCAGTCGAGAAAGTAGGTTTTGCGATCGTTTTCGAAGCGGGCGCGCGAGTGGTAGAGAATCTGGCGGAAGAGGGATGTGTCAAGGTCAGCGATGACGCGCAGCGCCTCCAGATAGCTGGTGCCCGCGGTCTTGACATGCACCCGGTCCTCGGCGTATTTGGCGACCAGCGGGTAGATGCTGAACTTGTCGGAGCCGGTGTGGACGCTCAGTTTGTAAGCGTCGAAATGCTTGAGAATAGCCGCGTGCTTAACCAGCTCCGCTTCGAACGGCGCGGTGTCGCCGATATAGTCGACGCCCTTCTGAAACTTGCCGACAAAGCGGGGCGCAAGGCTGACGACCGGCAGATCCCGCCGCAACAGTTCGTGCGCCATGAAGTAGTGCTCGTAGATCGATGTCGGTGTCTCGGTCTCGTCCACTGACATTTCCAGATCATAGCGTGTGCCGCCCATCTGTTGATCGAGCGCGGCCGCGATATCCAGCGTATGAACGATGGCGCGGCCGTACTTTGCCAGCGCCCGCAGCAGGCTCTCTTCACTGAAGGTCAGCGTCAGTCCCGCCAGTTCGATGGGGGCGGCCAGATAGTCGACGCGCAGCGCGTCCAGGGTGGTATCGAGCCGCGCCCAGGGTAGGGCTTCGACCTTGGCGCGCAGGGCAGGCAGCGTATCGGTCTCGGCTTCATTGTCGACATGGTCGCTGGGATCGATCGTGTAGAAGGTGTAGCCGGCGACGACGAAAGCGGGCAGGTCGCTCACCAGCTTCACATGGTCGGCGTCTGCGCCCCACGGGTCGCGCCAGCCCATCTGCACAACGCCCCACATGGCGTCATCCACCACCTCCTGCGGCGTGCGCCCGATGCGGTCGTTCTCGCGCACCGACTGCTGCGCGAAGATCGGCGCGATGCCGGTACCCTGGACCGAGCGGATGTGGCCGGGCGTGGCCGCGCCCAACCGGTCACCGAAACCGAAGGATGTCTCCACGCCCAGCGGCACGGGATTCAACCAGGCCAGGCGGTCGCGCAGCGCGGCCGCGTTCTCCGCGGTCAGCGGGCAGACCAGCGTCCCGTTCGTTGTTTCGCCGCTGAAGCCGGCGGTATCGCCCTGCACGCATAGCTTCTTGTCCCTGCCGTCGCGTGCCAGCGCGTAGGTCGTTCCATCCTGCTCGATAACTGAGTACGGGTACTGTTTCATCTGTGTCATTGTGCGCGTTTCCACAGGCAGTTCATCAGATTTCAAAGAGGAGTGTGTACAGCACTATACATCCCGGCCAGGCAAGGCGCGCTCGGCACGGAGCTCCCTCTGCCAGGCAACGGGGTCGGGAATATCGGCAAATGTGCCTCTCCGTGCAAGTTCCATCAATTCCCCTCGTTTAGACGAAAATTCGGAATCCTTCTCCTCCGGGAATGTAATATAGACTTGCATGGCACCAGATGTTTCGGGAGGACATTCGAGCCACTCGATCTGGTTATCGCGAAGGATCGCCTTGTACGTGTGCATATCCCTAACCCAGGTACTACAGCGGACAATAGACCGCGAAATGTACACGCCGCGAACCAGCGGCTCCGTATCCCTTGCCGCTCTGTCGTTAGAAGGCTAGAATACACGAGAAGCAGATTCTACGCTACTCATAGCGGAGATGAACATAAGTGGTTCGTGATTAGCGGATAGAAGCATGGCTACTCACCATCCACGCCAATGTGGCCATCGATAACTGTAAACTTGAACAGGTGCTGACAATGCAAATCCATCTCCAATACGGCCAAGACGGCCTGACAGCCGAGCTGCCCACCGAAAACGCGACGATCATCCGTCCGCGCTTTGTCGAAGGACTGCCGGACGAGCAGGCAGCGTTCCAGGACGCGGTGCGGCGGCCTAACGGCGCGCGCCCCCTGGCGGAGGCGGTAGCCGCGCACGAGCGCGTTGCGATCGTCATCGCCGACGGCACCCGCCCCTTGCCTTCGGACCGGTTACTGCCATGGATATTGGCGGCGCTGGCGCATGTGCCCGAAGAGAATGTCACCATTGTCGTCGGCACGGGAACGCACCGGCCCAACACGGCAAAGGAGCTTGAGCAGATCGTGGGCGCGGATGTCTACCGACGGCTGCGGGTGGTCAACCACAACGCTTACGAAGAAGAGAGTATGGCCGTCGTGCGGCCTGGGCAGGACGGGCGCGGCCCGCTGATGATGAACCGGGAGTACGCGGAGGCCGACCGGCGCATCCTCGTCGGCTTTATCGAGCCGCACTTCATGGCCGGTTTTTCAGGGGGCTACAAGGCCGTCTTCCCCGGCGTGGCCGACCTGGCCTCGATTTTGCACTATCACCGTGCCGAAATGATCGGCCATCCGCAGAGCAAATGGGGCGTGCTCGAGGGCAACCCGACCCAGGATCAGATCCGGGCCAACGGGTCGGTCCTGCCGGTCGATTTCCTGGTGAATGTCACGCTCAATCACAAGCGGCAGATCACCCGCTTTTTCTGCGGCGACGTCATCACCGCGCACGAAAAGGGCTGCCGTTATGCAAAGGAGACGGCGATGGCTGCCGTCGACCGCAGCTTCCCACTGGTGATCACCACAAACAGCGGCTTCCCCCTCGACCAGAACCTCTACCAGTCGGTGAAGGGGATGTGCGCCGCCGCCGAGATCATCGAGGATGACGGCGAGATGATCGTGGCCGCGCGCTGCAATGACGGCTTCCCCGCGCACGGCAACTTTACCAAGCTGCTCTACGAGCACAGTTCGCCGCAGGCGATGCTGAAGACGATCTTCCGTCCCGGTTTTCACATGCTGGATCAGTGGCAGGTGCAGAAGTTCGCCGAGGTGGCGCTGCGGGCGCAGGTGGCGATTTACAGCGAGTTGGAGCCGGACGCCGTGTCCCGCGCCGGTCTCACACCGGTCGCCGACCTGAATGATCACATCAGTACAGCCGTCGCGGCTCTGGGGGCCGACGCGCCCGTCGCGGTGCTGCCAGAAGGACCGATGACGATCCCCTATCTTGTGTAGGCGCGGTGGTCAGTCCAAAAGCTCTTCGTTCAGGCGCAGGCCAAAGCCGGGCGCGTCGCTGGGGGTCAGATAGCCATCCACCGGCTGCGGCTCGTCCAGCCACAACTCCTCATGCGACCTGTTCCGGTTGCCTAGCACCAACTCTCCCAACGCTTCACACTCCGTCCCCGCGATAACATGCAAACCCCACGGCTCACCGCCGCGGTGCAGAATGACGGTGGCGCCGGCCTCTTGCGCCTGCGCAATGATGCGCCGCGTGGCGGTGATGCCCCCACACCAGGTCACGTCCGGCTGCCAGATGTCGAGCGCGCCGGCGCGGGCGATGTCGGCGAAGCGGTGGTGGGTGAAGTCGTGCTCGCCCCCGGCCAGCAGGATCGGCTTGATCTGCGGCCGTAGCGCGGCCAGCCCGTCCAGGTCATCCGGCGTCAACACGTCCTCGAACCAGTAGATGTCGTATGGCGCCAGTATACGCGCCATTTCGCGCGTCGTAGCGGCATCCCAGGCCATGTAACAGTCGAACATGAGCAGCGCGTCCGCGCCCAGATGGCGGCGGGACTCTTCCGCCGCGGCCGCGGCGCCTTCCAAAGTGGAGGCGTCCACTGAACGGCTAAAAGGCACCTTGTGGGCGGTGAACCCGCATTCCGCGAACCATGCCGGATCGTTGCCGGAAGCGTAGGCGCGAATGCTGGGCGCCGACATGCCCCCCAGCAGCGCGTAAACCGGCTGCCGCTCGGCCTTGCCGAGAAGGTCCCAAAGCGCGGTATCGATGCCGCTGAGCGCCATGATGGCAATACCGCCGCGCCCGTAAGGGATCGAGGCGTCGTACAGCTTATCCCACAGGCGCTCGATGTCAGCAGGGCTGTCGCAACTCTCGTCCAGCAGCAGCTCGCGCAGGTGGCGGTTGACGACTTCCACCGCGGCCACACCGCCGCCCCCATAGCCGTAGCCTGTGACGCCGGCATCGGTCTCAACGCGTACGACGATCTGCCACAGGTAAGGACGCCAGCCGCCCAGCGGTTGGCGGTAGTTGGGATAGACGGCGCGGATGTCGGTTATTTTCATTGGGAGGAGGTTTATGGGGTGTGTGGTGACTACGACCCGAATATCTCGTCCACTTGCAGACTGAACCCGGCAAGTGTGGGCGAAGTCAGCGTATCGCCTTCGCCGAAAGTGTCAACGACCTCATAGCCTTCGTCGCCCAGCAACAGAACTGTGATGGCGCCGGCGTCTGTACCCACTACCCAGTACTCCTTAACGCCGTGTTGCGCGTAGAGCGCACGCTTGTACCCTCTGTCCCGCTCGGCTGTGGAGGGGGAGAGAATTTCAACCACGAGGTCAGGAGCCCCCTGTATGTTATCAGGGGTGATGATGTGCGTTCTCTCAGTGGAGACGAACAAGAGGTCAGGCTGGACCACGTCGATATCCGAAAGGACGACATCCGTGGGGGAGTAATAGATGCGCCCTAGTCTCCTGGCCTTCACAAAGGCCATCAGATAATAACCCAATTCTGCCTGCGTTCTCTGGTGCGCTTCGTTGGGCGCGGGGGTCATCACCAATTCTCCGTCAAGGAGTTCATAGCGCTTGTCTTCGGGTGTAGTAAGGTAGTCCGCGTATGTGAGCTTTAACCGCGGCTTCACATCAATCATATGAGAACCTCCGGTTTAGATTCTTAGCCCGCTTCTCAAGGCTTTGCTTCAGTATAACAGATGATAGTAACGCCCAAATGCGGGAGGGCCAAGCATCGTCGCGCGCAAAGTTGCTACAGAAAGCGGGGCTGCACCGACGCAAGCAGCGTCTGTGCCAGCCGCCGCTACCCCTTCGACCACGGCCTGCGCTCCTCCGCAAACGGAAACGTCCCGTCGTACCCGCGCGGCTGCGACACGTGCCAGATCCCCTCATACATCGGCGTCACCTGGTAGTGGCAGACGACGTTGCTGCGCTCGATGTGCTCCTGGTGCTTGGCGCCCTGGTGGGGAATGTGATTGATGAAGATAACGCAGTCACCCGCCTTGGGATAGAGGATGACGTGCTCCTGCGCCTCGCACCAGGCCTCGAACTTGGGCCGGTCCATGGGGTCGAGGTGGGGCGGCTCTATCTTGTGTCCGTCTTTGACAAACTTCAGGTGGGCCAGGTCTGGGCCATTGTCCTGAAAGTAGAAGGTAGTGTTGATGCCGACCGGCTGCACCACAAGACGACCGTGGCCGAGATCGTGCTTTTCCTGCCAGTAACCGTAGAAATCGAGATGCCACTCCTGCAGATAGGGACCCGGGTTGATGTGCGCGCGGAAGCTGCGCAGCTGGCACTGCCGTCCCATCATCCCTTCCAGAATCGGGCGGATGCTGGGATGACCGACGAGGGGCGCGAAGGTATCCGGCTCACGGTCCAGGAGCGAGTCGAACCACATATTGCCGACATCGTTCAGCCCCTCTTCCCAGCCCATCGTGCGCGCATGGTTGATGCGCTGGCGGACGTGCTCGGTCTCTTCCGGCGTGAGCGCGTTTTCGACGGTAATGAAGCCGTCTTCTTCGAGTTGATCCAGCCTGGCTTCCAGATTGTCCATTCTGTGTCTCCTTGCGGGGTCCCGAACTGTATGCCACATTGTAGTGACTCTGTTTTCAGAGGGCAAGACTCCAGAATCCTGTGAAGGATCAGTTCTCAACAGGAATCAGGCTTGAACTTTCGGCAGAATTCATTGACATGGCCGAAAAGCCAGAGTAAACTCACACTGGGATATCTCTGTTCAGTGGCCAGCGGCTGCGTTGATACAATCTGGTCGCCAGTTACTCAGTTTGGAGTTGAGGTTGCGGCCTTGAAGTTATCGCTTTGAAGGGGCTCTGTCCCGGCAGGATGGGAAACTTATCCCGATGTGCCTGCGTATGTCCCACATCCCAACCCAACCATTCGCCGATGAGACAGATTGCTATCAGTTCAATATCGCTACACACCGGCTTGGCCTCCGGTCGTCTCCGATGACCTTCCAGTGCCTGGCTCATGTCGTCTACGAGCACATACACCCATAAACAGAAGTCGTCAAGGTACGCTAACATTCGGTTGGTCTTCCTGGTGAGATGCTTTGTTGGTGGCAAACTTCAAAGCTATCTCACCAGGGTACTTTTTTCGAGCGCCATCTAGCAAAAGGGCCTAAGAATCAGAAAGCCTGAACTGAGCGGAACTGTGCAACTGTTAACCAGCTTGGCAATAGGAGGGCAACGCCATCGTGACCTGTTCACTGGGCTTACACTGGCGCTACTCTCGTTCACTGCGCTGATGGCGTTGACATCTGAGTGGCCTACCGAAACTGACGACGCGATGTTTCATTTCTACCGCATCCTCACGGTTGGTGAAGCACTGCGTGACGGCGTCATCTACCCGCGGTGGTTTCCAGAATCCTCATATGGGTACGGCGACCCGCTTCTGAATTTCTACCCGCCCGCATTCTATTTTCTATCAGCATTTTTGCACGTGGCCGGGCTTGATGTATTGACAAGCGTAAGGTTTGTTATCGCTGTAGGATTCGCACTTTCTGCGTGGTGGATGTTTGGCCTGACAAGGCTTTTTACAACGGTTTGGCCTGCGATAATCTGTGTGATCTGCTATCAACTGTACCCCTATCGATTGTACAATCTGTTCTTCCGCGGGGCCTTTCCGGAGCTGTTCGCTTTCGCTTGGCTGCCCGCTTTCGCAATGTACGCGCTTCGAATTGCAACTTCACGCGGGTTTCACTCAATAAAACTCCTCTCGGTCCCAAAAGCATTGCTCTTTGAGGATGACAAGCGAAGGAATTCGCTCATTCTGGCCGGACTGGCATTTGCAGCATTGGTAGTTACGCACTCACTGACTGCACTGATGACCGCTATCTCGATTCTTGCTGTAGGTATTCTGTCCTTACCATTCCTGAAGGGCCGTAACGAATACAATGGCGCGGGCCGGGTATTCATCATCGTAGTCATCGCAATGGCTGGTGGCGCACTGTTGAGCGCATGGTACTCCGTTCCGGTCCTGGCTGAACTGAGGTGGACTCAGGTTGGGCAGGGATATACGATGAGCCACTGGAAAGAAACCTTCGGACTTTGGGGCTACATTTTTGACCTTGGTTTTCCAATGCAGTACGGAAACAGATGGGCGCCCGCCAGACCGGTTCCCGTTTATTCCATTCCTGTTGCCATCGCTGTTGCCTTTTTCGCCTTCGCGTCAAAAGAAGCGAGATTCCGCCTTTTTACCCTGGTTGCGCTTGTTACTACTATCTTCTCAGTATGGATGACGACTCGTGGAAGCGAGTGGCTGTGGCACGCTGCCGAGGGCGTACTCGACAAGCTGCAGTTCACTTGGCGATTCCTGGTCTTAGCTGGTTTCGGTACATCGTTGCTGGTCGCAGCGTCCCTTGAGGCCTTAAGGGTTGGGCGAAAGCTGCCAGGCTGGACCTACAAGGTGGCACTGGTCCTTTCAACGGCATTTGTCATCTATTATTCAGTTGGCGGCCTTAGTTACCCTACCGAAAAGGACGAGGACTACCCGGATCTCTCAGCCACTTCCCTCCGGCGCATGACCAACAAGTGGGACCAGCAATGGCCCAAAGAGTTCAGGCCCTCTTGGGTAGAGACCGACCCTCTCTTTCACGATGTTCTACCCGACGGCGAACTCCAGGAGTCAGAGTCTCTGGGCTCAGTGGAAGTATTGCCCACGCGTGCCGGATTCCTGCGGCAGGAATTCGTTGTTTCGGCAGAGCAGGACTTTCGTATTCTCTTTCACCAATATTTCTATCCTGCGTGGCAGGTGACGATAGACGGAGTGCGAGCGGCGGTCGAGCCTGCGGGAAGGCTTTCATTGGTGAGCGTGCAAGTTCCTGCTGGAAGTCACGAGCTCGTTCTCTATTGGGGCGCCACCCGAGCGGTCTGGATTGGCCGCACTCTAACGGCATTGGGCTGGCTGTTGGTGTTCCTCCTGATAATCTACCCTGTGGTTTCCAGGCGAAGAGGCAAGGGCGCAGAGACAACAGCTTCACCTCCTTACCGTGACTTTCTTCCTGCAGCCGCATGGCTTGTCTTTGGCGCTGTGATTGTAGTTGTGTCCTCCGGCATGACCTCGCGAACTTGGAATGTCACGCCGGTAAAAGCCAACTATGGTAGCCTCCGGCTTGAAGCCGTGCGCGATCCTCCCCCAACCCATGCAGGGGAAGTGGCGCCCGTACAGCTGTACTGGATGGTTACCGGCGCACCAACCCCGGTAAAAGCATTTGTTCACTTGGTAGACGAAACGGGCTTGAGCGTGACACAGGCCGACGTGAATCCCGGGGGGGATTACACCCCTTCTCATCGATGGGAAATCGGCCAGATCCTCACTTCGATGCACAAGGTTACTGTACCTGAGTCGTTGCCTCCCGGAAGCTACCGCATCATTGCCGGCTTGTACTATCCGGACAACGCGCACGAGCAGCTCAAGCCTCTGAATCTGGACGCGTCGAGGATAGAGATCGGCTTACTGGACGTTCTCCCCAGAAAAGAAGCTCCTTAGCGCTGAGTGATCGAGGTGGAATCGGTGGGGACGGTTCGCTTGGTCGCGTTCTCAAGCGATGGCGTGGGTAGGTGTCAAAGCAAAGTACAGGAAACCTTCAGCCCATGATCGCCGGGAGTCGCCAGGCCGTCTTGTGCAGTGGAGACGAAGAACATGTCGGGACGCACTACGTCGGTATCCGAAAGGACGACATCCTTGGAGGAACAATAGATGCGCTCAGTCCCTTGGTCTTCACGAAGGTCATCAGATGATAGCCCAATTCTGCCTGTGTTCTCTGGTGTGCTTCGTTGGGCGCGGGGGTCGCAGCTAGTTCTCCGTTCAGAAGTTCGCAGCGCTTGTCTTCGGGTGTAGTAAAGTAGTCCGCGTATGTGAACTCTAACCTCTTCTTCTCACCAATTATCCGATCACCTCCTGTTGGGATCTCCCAGTCCGTTTCTCAACTCCAGGCAATCGATAAACCAGATGAATGTACCGCCCAGGCTACCCCTTCGTCCACGGCCTGCGCTCCTCCGCAAACGGAAACGTCCCGTCGTACCCGCGCGGCTGCGACACGTGCCAGATCCCTTCATACATCGGCGTCAGCTGGTAGTGGCAGACGACATTGCTGCGCTCGATGTGCTCCTGGTGCTTGGCGCCCTGGTGGGGGATATGGTTGATGAAGATGACGCAGTCGCCCGCCTTGGGATAGAGGATAACGTGCTCCTGCGCCTCGCACCAGGCCTCGAACTTGGGCCGGTCCATGGGGTCGAGGTGGGGCGGCTCTATCTTGTGCCCGTCTTTGACAAACTTCAGGTGGGCCAGGTCCGGACCGTTGTCCTGAAAGTAAAAGGTGGTGTTGATGCCGACCGGCTGCACGACAAGACGGCCGTGGCCGAGATCGTGCTTTTCCTGCCAGTAGCCGTAGAAATCGAGATGCCATTCCTGGAGATAGGGGCCCGGGTTGATGTGCGCGCGGAAGCTGCGCAGCTGGCACTGCCGCCCCATCATCCCTTCCAAAATCGGGCGGATGCTGGGATGACCGACAAGGGGGGCGTAGGTATCCGGCTCACGGTCCAGGAGCGAATCGAACCACATATTGCCGACGTCGTTCAGCCCCTCTTCCCAGCCCATCGTGCGCGCATGGTTGATGCGCTGGCGGACGTGCTCGGTCTCTTCCGGGTTGAGCGCGTTTTCGACCGTAATGAAGCCGTCTTCTTCCAACTGATCCAGCCTGGCTTCCAGATTGTCCATTCTGTGTCTCCTGGCAGAGCTCCGTATCGTGGGCATATTCGTATGCGTTTGCAATTACAGAAAACTGAGGGCCAAACCCGGGGAATAGGATAGACCGAAATCACCGGCCTATGCCAGCATCAGGCGCTCCCCCTTGGGTTCCGGTACAGGGTCGCCAAATTCACGCGCCGTGTCGATCCAGAGTGCCATCGCCTCGTTGATGTTCTGAAGCGCAATTTCCTGCGTATCGCCGTGTGCCATGCACCCGGGAAGCTCTGGCGCCTCCGCCACGAATGTGTCGTCAGCATTGCTCCAGTAAATTATGACCTCGTACTTGTACATCACGCCTCTTCCAACTTGTACTTCAGAATAACCTCATGAATCTACTTGACTTGATAGGGCTTGGCATGGCTGCCGTCGCGTTGCAGATTCAGTCTCTCGGTCGCCCCTTCTTTTCTGAAGATATGAAAAACTACTCAGGCACAACTAATTTGCGATCCTGAATGAGGCGAGCAGATCTGTTTACTCTCTCCTCACTCCTCTATACTCTCTCTTTGCATTTGGGCGGTTGGGCCTTCGGCCCTCCCTTGTGCAGGGGCTGCGCCCCCGCAACGCCCCCCTACAAAACCATCGCTCACCGACCGTGTGTGCTCATTCCAGCAGTGCGGCTCCAGCAACCTGGCTGCCGCCAACCGAATACGCAATCAGATAGCCTGAAGGGCGGTAGAGATGAAGGGCTGGTCAAGACAGAAACTGTATATGGCTAAGTAGTTACAGATATGATGACTTCCCCGTACGCGTTCGACGAATCCCAATCTCAACAACAGGGCGCGCAACTCGTCAAATCGGATATTCGCATCAGAGCGGCCTTCGAGAATTCGTTGGCGAAGTCTTGTGCGTCTGCTCAATACCTTACACTCCCTACTGCATCAGTCGTGTCGATACAGTAGGCAAAGAAGCGGCTCTTGTCAAACCTATTCCCTTAGGAATGCCCGCGTGCTCAGACTACCGTTAACGAAGGACTTACTGCATCGGTCTGCATACGGCAGGCCAGCGGGCCATCACTTTCGCCGGCCTGGCAGTGGTCTGTCCTTCGCGTGCATGGTGAACCGTTCTGTCCTACCTCTTAGCTCACGTTTCCACTAGAGTGGCCAGGCGCTGTCAAAAACATGCCAGCACACAGGGCATACAATCCTTTGGGGCAACGGTTGACACAGCGGTAAACCACGAGTACACTCATCACCGGGATACCCCAATGCGTCTTGTGAACAACAAGCCTTCTCTCCACGGGTGCCCCCTTACACCACCAATTACGTCCGACCTTTCTCAAGGAGGCCACGATGTCCAAAGCACGAGTCAGTCTCGTCAACGGCGGGGATCGCCGCACAAACGTCTTCAACGCGCTGGACCTGGTGCGGGCCGATGTGGAATCCCGCCTGGCCGAGCAGGTGATGCTCAAGCCGAACTTTCTCAGCAGCGAGAACCAGCTCGCCTCCAGCCACGCCGACGCGCTGCGCGGCGTCCTCGACTTCCTGCTCACCACGCCCAATCCGCCGCGCGAAGTCCTCATCGCCGAGGCCGGCGCCCAGGACACGTGGGACGCCTACCGCAACTTCGGCTACCACGCGCTGGAAGAGGAATATTCGATCCCGCTGCGCCTGATGGATCTGCATCGGGAGACCGAATGGGAGTCGACGCCGATCGTGCTGGCCGACGGCAGCGAGACCATCGTGCGCATGCCCCGTACGGTACTGGACTGCCCCTGCACGATTTCGCTCGCCATTCCCAAGACGCATGATACCTGCGTTGTCACGCTGGCGCTGAAGAACATGATCATGGGCACCATCTACCGGCAGGACCGGGTGAAGATGCACGGCTTCAATACCCATGCCGAACGCCGCGTCCCCGAAGAGTCGCGCGCCATGAGCATCAACCTGATCCGGCTGGCCCGTTTCATGACCCCCGATGTCGCCGTTTTTGACGGCGCACGCGGCCTGCAGGGGAATGGACCCGGCGGCACCGACGGACTGGATTTCGGCATCGCCGCGGCGGGCACTGATATCTTCGCAGCCGACGCGGTCATCGCCAAGACGATGGGCTTCGAGCCGATGGAGCTGGGCTTCCTGCGCTACGGCCACGACCAGGGCATGGGCACTGCCGACCTGGACGAGATCGAGCTGCTGGGCGGCGTCTCTATCGCATCGGTGGCGCGGCAGTTCAAGCCGCACGAGACGACCGAGCTGCAGCTGCAGTGGCAGGTCGAAAATGCGGAGCAGCTGCTGGCGGCGTAATCCCAAAACAACGAGAAGAGAGTAAAGAGGCCGGGAAGAGAGAGTCCATTCCGGCCTTATTCCTCACTCTTAACGTTTCAATCTCTGACAAAGGCGGTTCCCATGCTTCCAATCATCGATACGCATCAACATCTGTGGGACCTGAGCCGGCTTGATATGCCCTGGCTGGAAAGCGCGCCGACGTTGAACCGCAACTATGTAACCAGCGATTACCTGGCCGCGACCGCAGGGCTGAACGTCGTCAAAACGGTCTACATGGAGGTGGACGTAACCGCGGCACAGAAGGTCATCGAGGCAGAGCATCTGATCGAACTCTGCGCTGCCGATGACAACCCGACCGCCGCCGCGGTGATCGGCGGTAACGTAACCACCGCCGACTTCGCCGATTACATCCGGCGCTATGCCGGCAGCCCCGCGATCAAAGGCGTGCGCCAGGTGCTGCACGGGCCGGGCACGCCGCAGGGCACCTGCCTGGCGCCCCAGGTCGTCGAAAATGTGCAGCTACTCGGCGAGTTGGGGCTCTGCTTCGACCTCTGTATGCGGCCCTCGGAGCTGGGCGACGGCGTAACGCTGGCGCAGCAATGCCCTGATACCCGCTTCGTGGTCGATCACTGCGGCAACGGCGACCCGTACCTGATCAGCGGCGTCCTGCCCGGCAGCGATGCAGGGCAGGCGGACTCCAACCTGACCATCGCCGACCATACCGACACCAACGACCCCTTCTGGCATGACCGGCAGCTGTGGATGGACGGCATCGAAGCGCTGGCCGCACTGCCCAACACGATCTGCAAGATCTCCGGGATCATCGCCCGCACCCGGCCCGGCTGGACCGCCGCGGACCTGGCGCCAGCCGTCAACCACTGCCTCAACAGCTTCGGCCCCGACCGCGTCGTCTTCGGCGGCGACTGGCCGGTCTGCTTGCTCGGTGCAGACTCTACCTACCGTGGTTGGGTGGAGGCGCTGAAAGAGATCATCGCCGACCGCAGCGAGACCGAGCAGCGCAAGTTGCTGCATGACAACGCAGCAACGTTTTACGGGTTAGTGTGACGGACGAGGCGGAATGCAGGGGCCGTGAATTAGAGGGGTCAAAGCGGAACCTGCACTAGCCGTGGGTTGCTGACCACGGGCTACGGACAACCCCATGGGGCTCGAGTGGCGGACACTTGAAGATGAGGAGGGCCGGCGCCAAGAGGAAGTTCCGAAGGTAGAGGCGCGGGCGCCGAAGCGCCGCAGCAGGCTGAGGCGTTTCTCGACGTCGCTTGTTCTGCTGCTGCTACTGGTGGTGGTCATCTGGGGCGTGCGCTATGTTTTTCTGAGACGATTGGATGCTATCGCTGCCACCGTCGAAGCTGAGGTGCTGGCCGTGCATGGAATCGTGCAGGAGGCCGAGCGCGACCGCGACAGCGCGCTCTTCGGCGGCATGATTTCGCCGGACTACCCCAATTGGGGCAAAACCCAGAAGGGAATGCTTCGCAGCGGAATACGCTGGGACCGGCCGTTCTTCGGCTTGGCCCTGGTCGGCGGCGCTGATGAGCAGGCGCCCACCGGCCAGGTAGTGGATGTCGCATTCACTTCTGATTGGGGGATGGCGACCGTCACTCTGGCCTTCCCTTACACTGGTGCTGACGGCTCGCCGGTGACTCTTCACCAGATCGTTACCTACCGGGACGAAAAGACCAGTTGGGTGCTAGTCCCCGCCTACCCTTCCTTCTGGGGTGAGAAACAGACGTTCACAGGCCGTTATCTGACGGTCGAATACCCGGAACGCGACGCAGACACGGTCGAGCAGCTGGCGCGCGAATGGGACGCTATGCTGGCGGCAGTCTGCGGAAATGTGGATGGTTTGCGCTGCCGCCGCAGCTGGAGACTGAAGGTGACACTGTCCACCGAGTCCGGCTCGCTCGCGCGCATGGCGGAGGGGGCGCCGTCCGGATCCCACTGGGATGGGATGTCCAATGCGTTACTAAAAAGCATGGAAGCTGACGGGCCGGGGCTGAAACTGCCGACGCCGAGCCTGATCGGCAGCCCGGTGGATGACGCCGGTTATCAGGCTGTACGCGCCGGCTACGCGCCGCTGATCGTGAGTGGAGGGATCGCCGACGTCGTTGGTTGGCGCTGCTGTGAAAAAATCGTATTCTTCCGCGCTTTACTGGACAAGCAACTAAGCCGGTTGGGGATTATACCGTGGCCTCTGGAGGCTGCCAGCTATGAGGAGATTTTGCAAGGTTCGATTCACGATGTGACGAACCTTCACTGGGTCTATCTCCAGCGTTCCTACAACAACATCACCCCATATATCCAGAAGATGGTCTATAGCATCGTGGACTTTATCCTTGCGTCCAACCCGCAGCGCTCGCCGGCCTCGCTGCAGCGACTGCTGTTCCGCTTCGATACCTATAGCCCGTGGCTGCTCAACGCCCTCCCGTACAACAGGAGCCAGGCAAGTCAGGGCAGCTACATGCGCTGGCTTCAGAAAGAGTGGATCCGGTATGCCGATCAGCAGTTGGCCGCTGATACGGCCCCAGCCAGAGCCTTGCCCGAACAGGACCTGCAACTGCTCTGCACGGCGGAACGGTTCAACGGCGCCAACCTGTACCGCTACAATCTGCAGGAAGGCGAATATGTCGAGGAGAATGGCAGCGGGTCGTTTCGTCTGATGTACTCCTTGCCGAACGATGACGGGGTTCTGCTGCAGAGATTGGGGGAATGGGGAGCGGCGGCGAGCGCCTCCCAGGTACAGATCTGGCGTGAGGGGAGCGCGCAGGATGTGACCTACCGGTCTGACAATGCCCCCCTGTATGCAGTGGGGACCAATGCCGGCGGGATGCTCTTTTACTCATATGACAACCGCCGGCAGTCGCCCTCCCGGTTCAACTATCTGAGTCAGGCGGAGTGCGACAAGGGCGCGTGTGCGATCCGTACTCTGGAAGGTATGCCTGCCTGGCCGCCTGACGGGGAGAGGACGGTTGTGGTGCGCGGGGACGGTGTGCTGTGGCTGGGAAACGAAGTGGGAGAAACGCAAATGGCGGTTGGGCGCGGCCGGTCGGTGGCGTGGCTGGACAACAGGCGGTTTGCCTTCATTCAGCCGGACGAAGGCCTGCGGGTGGATGAGGTGACGCTGCCGAATCTTGCGTTGAGAACGCTTGTGGAGATGGAGAGGCTGGCTGGCGCGCTGCAGAACGCGACCGATGCGACACAGATCACGCCTGTAGCGTTGGCTGCGCATCCGGCTTTCCCCGACCGGCTGTATATCGGCGCACGCGTTGAAGGCGGAACGGGCGCGGGGACCACCCATGTTTTTGTTTACGACCTTACCACAGACGAGATTACAAAGTTGCTGCAGGTCGACAATCCCCTTGAGCGGAACCGGTCTTTGCGCTTCTCCGCGGACGGGCGCTGGCTTTTCGTTCACAGCGTGGAACGAAGCCCCAACAGCTGGCATCTTCATATCTACAACAACCAGACGGGTGAAATCCTGAAATATTCGACAGAGACTTCGTTGGCCTTTCCGGGATATGATCTGTCGGCGGACGAGGCGTGGCTGGTACGTGTTGACGATGGATTCCTCCATCTGATCTCGCTGAATGGAGGCCGGCAGAGGCTGGTGGCGCACGACTTTGCCCACTGTTATGCAGCGGTGTGGGTGAACTGAATTTATCCGTAGTCAGTGGAGTGTTTTTGGTGACGGCCAGCCAGGAACACAGAGCCAGGGTAACTACAGAGCCGCATACAGTGTGTGTCTTGACAAGTTCTTCACCTTCGCCGCCATTCGGGCTTTGTGATGGCGTATTCGGTTGGCAACCGCCAAGTTGGTTGGGGCGCACTGTCGGCATGCCACGATGGTGGGAAAGAACCAGCACGGTGGGTAGCCAGAGGGGGGCGTTGCGGGGGCGCAGCCCCTGCACAAGGGAGGGCCGAAGGCCCGACCGCCCATATGACAATCATGAGGAGAGAAGGAACAACTTTGCTCCCCTCGTACAGGTTTGCGATTCAGTTGCGGCTTAGTAGTTACGAGCCAGGAATTATGAGAGGAGATCGAGAATGACGACCTACCGCTATGCTGAGATGACCTGGTCTGCCTGCCGTGAGGCGGCCTATTCCGGCAAGGTGGCGGTACTGCCGGTTGCCACCTACGAAGATCACGGCTACCATCTGCCGATCGACACCGATGTACGGCTTTGCACGGGGGTTTGCGAACGGGCAGTGGCGCGCATCCCGGATGAAGCGGTGCTGATCCCGCCGATCAGCCATGGGTACAGCCCGCATCACATGGATTTTCCCGGCACGATCACGATTCGCTGGGATACCTTTATCAACTATGTGCGCGATGTCTGTGTCAGCCTGGCCCACCACGGCTTTAAGCGCATCCTGATGGTGAACGGGCATGGCAGCAACACCGCGCCGGTGGAGATGGCCGCCCGTCTGACGGTGCTTGAAACCGAAGGCCAGACCCTGTGCGCGTCGGTCAACCACTGGGGCGTGCGTAAAGGCAGGGAGGAAGGGAATAAGATCCGCTCGTCGGACTTTGGCGGCACCTCCCACGCCGGCGAGTACGAGACAGCCCTCTATCTGGCGCTGGCGGAGGATCTGGTGCAGATGGACAAGGCGGTGGATGAGCGCTCGCCGCTGTCGCCCAGCTTCCAGACGGATCTGTTGATGGGCAAACGGGAGGATGGATCGGTCGCCAACCTGTGGCCGTATTGGAGTACGTTGACGGACAGCGGTGTGTTGGGAGATGCCACAGCCGCCACCCGCGAAAAGGGGGAGCAGTTTCTCGAGGCCGCGGTGGAGGGGCTGATCGAACTGGTTCGCGAGTTCCGCACCGTGGCGGTCAATCCCCGCAAGGATCACATTTCGCCGGAGAGCGATGGTCCCGGCCAGTAGCGGCCGGGTAGAGGTTGGCAGCGGCCCAGACCAGACATGACCGAACAATACCGGATGCGGCCCGCCGCGCTGGAGGACTGGCCGGGCATTGTGGCGCTCGACCAGGAGATCTTCGGCGCATACGGCGCGCAGGAGGAGCCGGCGATCATCCGCAGCCGTCTGGTGACCTTCCCGCAGGGCTGCGCCGTTCTGGAGGGGGAGCGCGGCGACGAGCCTCCGTTCATCGCCGGCTATCTGACGACTGAGAAGTGGGCCGCACTGCGCGAGCCCGCGCTGGACGAGGACCCGCAGGAGAGCCACCAGCCCGACGGCCGCGTGTTGAATATCACGACGCTGGCGGTGGCTCCGGCCTGCCAGAATCTGGGATTGGGCGCGCAGTTGCTGGACTGCGCCATCGACATCGCGCAGCAGGAGGGCTGTAGGCAGATTATCCTCGAAACGGCCCACGCCGAACGGTTCTATCTGCGTCACCGGTTTCGACGGACCGGCGTACGGATGGAGAGAGGGATCAGGATGGCGATCATGCTGCTGGACCTGCCAGATCGCGCCTCCAATGATCAGTGAGTTGTCGTAGCAGGCCGCTGGCAGCCGCAGGTTAAGCGGGAGGAGATATCACAACCCGCCGCGGCTTGATCTTGAAGATTACCCGCTCTTCCTTCCCTTTCATAGAGGCAGGCATTAAGCTACCGTAGTATTCGTCGGCGCCTACATAGAGCTTGGCGTGGGCATTGATGTTGGCGAAGTCCGGGTCGGGCACGATCTCCTCGACGACGCCGCGCACGTCGATCCAGCGGAATGCATCTTCAGGGTCCAATGCCATCAGGGCAACTTTGGGATTGGCGCGGACGTTTTTCGGTTTGCGGCGCCCTTCGGCCGTATTGACGAGGACGTGGGTGCCGTCCCACGAGCACCAGACGATCGTGTTTTCCGGCGCGCCGGACGGGGAGAGGGTCGTCAGGGTGGCGAAGATGGGGCCGGTCAACAGGTCAACGTGTGTATCGGGAATCTGTGCGGACATTGTTGTGCTCCTCAGATTAGTTGCGGTTAGGTGTCGCGTTGTTGTCCATCGTCACGCGGCATGGATTGGCTCCGCCGATTGGAGAATCGCCTTGCGACGGAAATGGTTTCGACTCTTTTCGACCGCTGAACGTTCCACAAGATCCACATCTCGACCGAAAATCCGACGCAACTCTTCCTCCATGCGTGCCATATCGAGGAGAGTGTGCCGTGCCTGCGGCTGAAACTGGATCAGCACGTCCACATCGCTGTCGGGGCCGAAGTCCTCACGTACAACGGAGCCAAATAGAGCCAGTTCAGAGACCTGCCAGCGCTGACATAAGCTGTCTATTTGTGACCGGGAAATCTGGATATGGGTGCTCATTTCAGGCAAAATCAGTGCTTGCAACAGGCGGCCATCACCGGGGGCGTATGACCCTCGGCGATCAAGGTCTCCTGGTCTTCGGAAAGCTCGATCCAGGGCATGAGCGGATCATCGGACTGGTGGGCCATCTCGCGGCCATTGATGATCGTCAGCGTGTTGCGGACTAGCTGCTGTCCTGGGCGCGGGTTCATGAAGACATCGTAGAACATGAAGTCCCCCTCGACGATTTCGAACAGCGCCACATCCGCCAGCGCGCCGGGCCGCAGCGTGCCAATCTCCTTCTCCAGCCCCAACACGGCCGCCGGCCGCTCGGTGGATGCGTGAACTACCTCGGCGAAATTCATACCCAGCGACATGAATTTGCTCAGGCAGGTGGGCATGTCGAACATCGGGCCGCTGACGCTCATCTGGTGGATGTCGGATGAGATTACGTCCGGCCGGTAGCCTTGCGCCATCAACGCCTCCGCGGTCTTGAATGAGAAGGAGCCCGCGCCATGGCCGATATCCAGCACAAGGCCGGCATCCCAGGCGCGTTTGACCGTGTCGCGCAGATTGCCTGAATCCTCGACAATGCGCATTGTGCCGCCAGTGAAGCAATGGGTGAGGATGTCGCCGGGCCGCATCAACTCCATCACACCGTCGATCCCCGGCGGACCCATGCCGATATGGGTCATCAGCGGCAGCTCGCAGCGGTCCGCCGCCTCCCGGGCTTTGCGCAGGGGGTCAAGGCCCTGGCCGCTGGTGGTGAGCTGGTCGATACGCGCCTTGACGCCCAGCAGCACGTCCCGGTTCAGGTCTACGATTTGGCAGCAGAGGTCGACATCGCAGTAGCCGGGGTTGGCCAGCTCCCACGTCTTCGCGGTCAGACCGATCGACGAGATGTTGAGCAGGGCATAGATGCGGGCCCGCGATTTTTCGATAATGAACTCCCGGAAGGCGAGGAAGTTATATCCCCCGGACGAGCCTACGTCGAGCCAGGTCGTCACGCCGCTGCGGGCCGCGATCGGGTCGGGACGGATGCCGTAAAAGCCGCAACCGTAGTTGACGTGGGTATGGAGATCGACAAGGCCGGGCGTGACGTACTGGCCGGCGGCATCCACGACGCGAAAGGCCGTCTCTTCAGGGATGTCCGCCTCGACCGAGGCGATGCGGTTGCGCTTGATCGCCACGTCCAGACGGCCGCTCTTCCCGCCGCCGGGATCAACCACTTCGCCGCCCTTGATCAGAAGATCGAATCGCATAGTCTCACCTTTCTCGGTTTCATTTTCCCGGTGGATAGCAACTGCGGTGGTCTGCGGCCAGCGGTTTGCGGCCGGAACCTGCGCTGGCGACTGGCAATCAGGGTGCGTCGCCAGCCCCATCTAATCCCCTTTCCCTGACATTGTCAAGTGGCGCGCGGAGAAGGCGATTCTCGCCACAGCTCAAAAGGCAACGTAGCCGCCGCAGACGGGAATGCACTGGCCGGTGACGTAGTCGGAGAGGTCGGTGACCAGGAACTCAACCACCTTGGCGCAGTCTTCGGGCATGCCCAGGCGGCCGAGTGGGATGTCCTGCAGCAGGCGGTCGCGCACCTCCGGGCTGTTGCGTCCACCGGCGACGGCGCGGGAGGAGAGCACGAAGCCGGGCGCGATGCAGTTGACATGGACGTTGTGCGGGCCCAGTTCCGCGGCGAGGACGCGGGTGTAGTGGACCACGCCGGCTTTGGCGACCTTGTAGGCCATGCCGCCGGGGTTGCGGCCGCTCCAGAGGCCGGCCTGCGAGGCGGTGTTGACGATCTTGCCGCTGCGGGCGGCCTGCATGTATGGCGCGGCGGCCTGACAGCAGAAGATGGTGCCGGTGAGGTTGATGTCCATGATGTAGTGGTAGTGATCAGCCGGCGCGGTGGCCGCGGTAGTGTTGAGCGGCGGATAGAGCATGCCGCCGGCGTTGTTGACGAGGATATCGATCTGCCCGAAGGCATCCACGGTCTGCTGCAACATTGCTTCCGCCGCGGCCTTGTCGGTCACGTCGGCCTCGATGCCCAGGCCGCGCCGGCCCAGCGCTTCCACCTCTGCGGCCACCGATTCGGCGTTGAGCGCTTCGTCATACTCCTGGGCGGCGTTCAGGTCGACGTCGTTGATCACCACGTCCGCGCCCAATTTGGCGAGATGGAGGACATAAGCGCGGCCGAGGCCGCGTGCTCCACCGGTGACGAGCGCGACTTTGTTTGCGAGTTTCATGGGGACTCCTTTCTATTGCGTATAGCGTATCTGGTTATCATGGTGACGCAAGAGCGCGCAGACGGCAAGCTCGATTAAGAGATTCGGACGGGGATTCATGGGGTCTGTAGGATGGGGGCATTTGGCCGAGGTGGTGACAGGTGGGTAAGATAGGCGTGGATGTCGCGCCTTTTCTTCTCCATTACGCGATGTACAATACGGGAATTTCCATATGATCGTAGATCATCTTGAGAATGGTGGCTGGCGAATCGTGTATTTGGGCGATGCGGCCAAGGTGTGGAATGCCGAAAGTTAGGGAAGCCATTCGCCTGGTAGAACGGGACGGCTGGCAACTTGTCAGGACTCGTGGCAGTCACCGGCAATATCGTCACCCCAGCTAGCCCGGAGCCGTGACCATTGCGGGGCACCCCAGCACAGACATCCCGATAGGGACGTGGCTGAGTATACTGAAGCAGGCGGGGCTCAGGGAGGGAAAATAATGAAACTCAACTACGCCGTTGTTTACGAGCGGACGCCAAACAACTACGGCGCCTATGTGCCCGAACTACCCGGGTGCGTCGCTACAGGAAAGGGTTGGCAAGAGATCCAGACAACAGTTCGCGAGGCTATCGTCTTTCACATTGAGGGTCTGATAGCGAGCGGCGATCCGGTTCCCGACCCTCAAATGTCGGTTGGTGATGCAATGGCCTACCATGTCACGAGCCTTTCCGACGCCGGGGAATCCGTCCCTGATCTGGAGACCACTTTCGGCATGGCTGAGGTTGAGATCACCCGTCCCAAGACGGCCGAAGCTAGTTGACGGAGAGCGGGGTCGCAGCCGCTGAGAAGGCATAATCGCACTATAGAATATGGATTGAAACGAGCCGTTCATGCAACATGACACCATCGCCGTCCTCGACTACGGCAGCCAATACAGCCAGTTGATCTGCCGCCGCGTGCGGGAGGCGAACGTCTACGCCGAGATGATCTCGTGGGATCGGGCGGCAGAGCGGCTGCCGCAGTTGAAGCTGCGGGGCATCATTCTGTCGGGCGGGCCGGCCAGCGTCTACGAGGCGGGCGCGCCGGCGCTGCCGGACATTGTGCTGGAGAGCGGTGTGCCGGTGTTGGGCATCTGCTACGGGCTGCAGCTGCTGGCCCATGCGCTGGGCGGCCACGTGGCGCCGAGCGCAAAGCGGGAGTACGGCTCGGCAGAGATCGAAGTGACAGGAAAGACCCGATTTTTCGGCGGACAGCCGCGGCAACAGCAGGTGTGGATGAGCCACGGCGACCGCGTGGAGCGGCTCCCGACCGGCTTTGAGACGGTGGCGCGCAGCGGGAACTCGCCGTGCGCAGCCATCGCGAACGAAGACCGTTCACTCTACGGGCTCCAGTTTCACCCGGAGGTTGTGCATACCCCGAACGGCTTTGCGCTGCTGCAGAACTTCGTCGGCCCCATCTGCGGCTGTACGGGCGACTGGACATCGGGCCATTTTATCGACGAAACTGTCGCCGGGATCCGGGCCCAGGTCGGGCCGGATGGTCGGGTGATCTGCGGGCTCAGCGGCGGCGTCGACAGCGCAGTGGCCGCCACGTTGGTTCACCGCGCCGTAGGGGAGCGGCTGACCTGCATCTTTGTCGATCACGGCCTCTTGCGCGCCGGCGAAGCGGAACAGGTGGTGGACACCTTCGAACGGCACCAGGGCATGCAACTGGTCGCGGTGGACGCCAAAGAGGCGTTCCTGGACGACCTGGACGGCGTGACCGAGCCGGAGGAGAAGCGCAAACGGATCGGCGCCCGCTTCGTGCGCGTCTTCGAAGAAGAGACGGACCGGCTGGTGGAGGAAAAAGGGAACGCCTCTCAGTCTTCGCACAAAGTATTTCTGGCGCAGGGCACGCTCTACCCCGACGTGATCGAGTCGGCCAGCAATGATGATTCGGCGAACGCGCGCACGATCAAGACGCACCACAATGTGGGCGGCCTGCCGGAGGATATGACCTTCGAGCTGATCGAACCGCTGCGGATGCTGTTCAAAGACGAAGTGCGCCGCATCGGCGAGGAGTTGGGCCTGCCCGAAGAGATCGTCTGGCGGCACCCATTTCCGGGGCCTGGCCTGGGCATCCGCATCCTCGGCGAAGTGACGTGGGAGCGCCTCGAGATGCTGCGACAGGCCGACCGCATCTTCCTGGACGAGCTGCGGGCCGCCGGCTTCTACCGCCAGACGAGCCAGGTCTTTGCAGTGCTCCTGCCGGTGCAGACGGTCGGCGTGATGGGAGACGGGCGCACCTACGCCAACGTGATCGCGTTGCGCGCGGTCACCACCGATGACTTCATGACGGCGGACTGGGCGCAGCTGCCCTACGACCTGCTGGCGCGGGTCAGCAGCCGCATTGTCAACGAGGTAGACGGGGTCAACCGGGTCGTATATGATATTTCGAGCAAGCCCCCCGCCACGATTGAGTGGGAATGAACGGCAGTGGGTAGTGGCTCGGGGTTCGTGAGGGCGCTGGCCGCGAAGCAGCGCGGCCACTGTCTTAGATGATCGTGCAAAGGCGTCCGGCGACCGTTGCCGAGCAAACGCTTTTTGTCCATCGGGGTGGAGAGAGAGGTCTACAATGCGCCCTCCCCGGATATGGGTCTGGATAGTCGCGATCGCCATAGCTCTTGCCGCGGTCGCCACTTGCGCCCGCCCGCAAAATTCCAGTGACTACTACTGGCGGGGCGTGGACAATTTCAAGCGTGGTTACTTCCGGGAAGCGATCGCCGACTATGATCAGGCTCTTCAGCTGGATCCCAAAAACGTCAGCGCCTATCGAGAGCGTGGTATCGCCAAGTTCTTCATTGGTCAACACGCGGAAGCAATCGCTGACTATGATCAGGTCCTGCGTCTGCAGCCCGACAACGAACAAATCTATCTCAATCGAAGCGATGCCAAGGCCGGACTTGGTCTATACCAGGACGCCATTGCCGACTTGAGAGCCGCTTTGGAACTGGCGCGGGAGGCTGACGACATCGACCTTATTGCCTTCATTGAAGGGAGGATTCAGGATCTTGAAAAAGATGAATGAAGGACAAGCCTCGTCCCTTCCAAAAGGGCCCTCCATGCTCGGCGTCAGCCCGGCTCCGCATATGCTGTTGGCGCCATCGCGTGATATGAGCATCTGAAATGGCTGGATTCCTGCGCTTCGCCCTCCCTCTCATCGCACTGCTCTCCATCTTCCCTCTCTATACGCGCTATAAGGCCGCGGCCGCGCCGATCGCGCCGGGCGTGCATCTGGCCAGCCTGGAGCTCAGCCATCTGAAGGATCCGGCGGATATTGAGACGGCCCTCGTCTCCGGCCTGGGCCAGCCGATTGCGGTCTACTATGACGAGACGCGCCTGGTACTGCGGCCGGAGGAGGTGGACTTTGCGGTCGATACGGCGGCGATGCTGGCTGAGGCACAACAGTACCTCGACGGGCCGGACTTTGTCGATATCGCCCTGCGCAAGCTGGCCGGGATCCCCCAGCAGCGCAGGGACATACCGGCGCGTTACAGCTATGATGCGCAGAAGCTGGCGATGTGGCTGTGGCGGGTGGGCGAAGAGCTGAATCATCCACCCCAGCCGGGGCGAGTGCTGCCGCCGCAGTGGAACTGGCGGACCGAAGGGGGAACGCGCGCAGCGGGTGAAGAGGAGAGTGACAGCCTTGCCCCCTACGCGACGCTGCCGGCCACTTTTGTGGGCGCGGCACAGCGCGGCTGGCAGTGGACATCCGGCACCGTAGGGCAGACGCTGCTGATCGACGAGAGCGCGCAACTGATTCTCGACGCGCTCAGCAGCACGGATGCGCGCACTGCCCACCTGGTGTTGCAGGAGTCGGCTCCGCTGCCGCTGACGATGGCGGAGTTGGGCCGCGAACTGGACGCATACACCTCCGACTTCCCCGGATTCGCCGCCATCTATGTGCAGGACCTGACAACTGGTGAAGAGGCCACCGTCGACGTCGATGTGGCCTTCTCCGGCATGTCGACGATGAAGATCGCCATCGCCAGCGAAGCCTACCGGCAGATGACTGATTTTGAGAACGAGGCCGTTGGCCAGTGGATCGACTTTGCGCTGGGCGAAAGCAACAACGCCGCCGCGAACCGGCTGCTGCAGTGGGTCGGGAGCGGCGATATCTATACCGGCGGGCGCCGGGTGACCGAGATGATGCGCGCCCTCGGCTTCACAAACTCATATATTCAGACCGGCTACGACGATAAATCGATCATCAGCAAGATCCCGACCGAGGCCAACAGCCGCACCGACTGGAACACGAACCCGGATACGCACCTGCAGTCCACGCCTGCCGAGTTGGGCCGGCTGCTGGCAGAAATCTACCGCTGCCAGGCAGGGGAGGGGCTTCTGATCGAGACCTTCGGCGGCGAGATCACGCCCGAAGAGTGCGCGGCGATACTCTTTTACGTCAGCCATGATGAATTTACCGAGATGGTGTGGGGCGGGCTGCCGCGTCCGGAGCAGAGTTGGATCATCCACAAACACGGCTTTGTCAACGAGGCGCACAGTGATCTGGCGCTGATCTGGGGGCCAAGCGGGCCCTATGTCATCGCCGTCTACCTGTGGCGCGCCGGCTGGATGGACTGGCCGACCAGCAACCGCACCATGAAGGAGATCAGCCGCATCGCGTGGAACTTCTTTGCATACAAGTCGCTAACCGAGGGGATAGAGGCGCCGCCGCCGTTGACCCTATCGCCTCCCCCCAACTACGTGCCCGTGAATACCTACAGCAGCCGCGCCGCGCTCAGCGGCCAGAGTGAGACCGGCAGCCAGTGACCCGTGTTCAGCAGCCGTACTCGCCACAGATGTGAGGACAGTTCTAATGTCTAATCGATCCGGAGAGGCCCTTGACGGGATTGTTGACGAGATTACACAACAGATGGAGCAGATCAGCCAGCTGCGGGATGGCACACTCAGCCGCAGCCGCCGCCTGATCCGGGACTGCGCGCACAGCATCCGCGCCATGCACCGCCATGAGCTGGCCGCAGCGGAAGAGATGCTGGCCGCTGCACGCCGCGACGCGCAGGCGATGGTGGAGCCTCTCGCCGGCCACCCGGAGCTGTACCACACCGGTTACACGCAGGACGCGTTGAAGGAGCTGGTGGAGGCCCATCTGCTCTACGCCTTTATCACCGGTGGCCCATTGGCAACGCCGGCTGAACTGGGCGTTACCGGGGCCGCCTACCTGAAGGGGCTGACTGAAGCCGCCACCGAAATGCGCCGCTTCGCCCTCGATCTGATGCGGCGGGATCGCGTCGAGGAGGCCGATCCCTACCTGGAGATGATGGACGAGATCTACTCGCTGCTGCTGACGGTCGATTTCCCCGACGCGGTCACCGGCGGCCTGCGGCGCCAGACCGACGTCCTGCGAGGCGTGCTGGAGCGCACCCGGGGCGACCTCACGACGGCGATGCGCCAGGAGAAGATGCAAGCCGCGCTGCGCCGGGTCGAGGAGCGCCTGGGGTAACGGCCGTTTTCAGTAACGTCTTTGTTGCGGGTATAGTCACAGTTCAGAAAGAAGCTTGGCGTCAAACGGAATCAACATGAGAAACTGAAGCCTGGAGAAAGAGAACAATGCAAAATCAACATGTCTTTATGGGCGACCTTACCCGGCGCGAGTTTCGCGAAGCGCTGGCAGAGGGCAAGTTTCAGACGGCGATCATTCCCACCGGCAGCATCGAGCAGCACCTCGAGCATCTGGCCATGGAGCACGACATCCGCATGGCCACGCATGTTTCTGAACAGGTGGCCCGCCAGCTCTATCCCCAGGTCATCGTCACGCTGCCGATACGCGCCGGCATCTCGGAGCATCACATGAGGCACCAGGGTACCGTCTCAGCCAAGCCGGGTCCGTGGCTGAGCGTGGTCTTCGACGCGGTGGAGAGCCTGATACGCCACGGCGTCAAAAATGTTCTGATCCTGAACGGGCACGGCGGCAACGAGGCTCCCATAGGTGGCATCATCGGCCAGTGGCATCTCTATTTCGCGGCCGAGGCGCCGGAGGCCAGTGTGCAGTTCCACTCCTACTGGAATCTGAGCCGACCGGAAGCCGAGAAGCTGTGCAAGGGAGGGGTGCCGGGCCACGCACAGGAGTACGAGACCGCGATGGCGCTGGCCGTCTGCCCGCATAACGTGCGCATGGAAGTGATGCACGACCAGGAGGACAGAAGCCCCCTTGACGCCAACGCGGAACAGGGCCAGAAGCTGGTCGACGCGGCCGTAAACGCCACCCGCCGCTACGTGGAAGAGATGATCGACGGCCAGCACCGCGCGGCCGTCAATCCTGAATAAGAGCCAGTGGTTGCCGGTTAGGAATCAGGAACTGTTCCAGCTTCGTTTAAGAAGGATCACCGCCCATTGCCGTTAAGGCCGCAATACTCGGCGGCGGTGAGGGCGTAGACCTGCGCGGCCTGCGTCAGGCGTGAGAGCGATACCCACTCCCCGTCCGAATGGGCCGTCTCATTGGAAGGGCCGTAGTAGAAGGAGGGCATGCCGCCCAGGTTGACGTACAGGTTGGCGTCGCCGACGATGCGTTTGCCGGTGATTTCCGCCTGCCCGCCATGCACGAAGCGGTGCGCCTGCGCGGCCGCCTGCACCGCAGGATCGTCGCCGGGCGTTTCAAACGGCTCCCTTTCGTGGATCATGTTGACGTTCAACTCCAGCTGGCCGGCCTCAGCGATAGGCGCCACCAGTTCGCGCAGCTCGGCCAGAGCCTCCTCCGCGTTGGCGCGCGGCCCCCAGCGCAACGTGCCGGTCAGCCGGCAAAGCACGGGCGTGCGGTTGAAGTAGTCGCCTGCCTCCACCGTCCCCACATCGATGCGCTCCGCCCCCGCCAGGGGATGCAGCCCGCCCCTGTCCAGCTCCTCCTGGTAGGCGGTGATGCGCTGGATCAGGTCGCCGAGGAATCGAATCGGGTTCTCGCCGAATGGCACGTAAGTGGTGTGGGTCCCGCCGCGCGGGGATGTGAGCTCGATCTCGAAGACCATGGTGCCCATACTCATCACCCACAGTTCGTTCCAGCCCTCGCCGATCAGAATCCTGTCGCCGCCGATGCGGCCGCTTTTCCAGTCCTCGATCAGGGCCAGGGGGCCGTCCTTTCCGGCCTCCGGCTGTTCGTGGCCGACGATGGCGGAGAGCCAGAGGTCGCCGGCCAGGGTAACGCCAACTGACTTGAGCGCCCGCAGCGCACCGAGCTTGGCCGCCATCGCCCCCTTCATGTCGGTGGCCCCGCGCCCGTTAAGCCGGTCCCCCTCGCGGCGACAGGGCACGCAGTCGCCGATGGGAATCGTGTCCAGGTGCCCGTTCAGCATCAGGCTGGGGCCATCTCCTGTCCCCGCCAGCCGCGCATAGATGTTGTAGCGGCCGTCCGTCACCCGGCGCTGGTCGACGTCAAAGCCAAGTTCGCGCAGCTGAGCAGCGTAGAATTGGCAGACCTCTGCCTCCTGCATCGTCACGCTGGGGATCTCCACCAACGCCTGCGCCTGCTGCGCGATCCACTCACCGTCGACCGCGTCTTTCAGGGCTGTCCACTGCTCCTGGTTCTGTGTCATCTGTATCCTCTGCTCTCTCTGGCTGCGTTGCGCGTTTAATTTGGGGCTATGATAGCATGGCCATTCGGGGATTCAAACGCGGAATGGCAGCGCTTCTTCTCGCGCGACGTAACAGGGTAAACATTTCTTCCCGATCGCGTTGACGGCGCTATTGCTTTTTCCAGGCTGCGCGCTGTCTCCTCGCGGTTCGCAAGTTAATTTAGGGTAACTACTCGGCCGCAACTGATACGCAACCCTGAACGAGGCGAGCAAAGGTGTCCTTTCTCCCCTCATTGTTGTATTTTGGGCGGTCGGCCGCAAGCGGCCTCCCTTGTGCAGGGGCTGCGCCCCCGCAACGCCCCCCTACAAAAACATGCCTCACCGACCGTGTGCCTTCTTCGCAACGTATCGGCTGGCGAGCATGGCGACGGCTATGTACCAGTTGCGTCACCAAGAGCCTGAATGGTTCCAAGGATGACTGGCTGGTCAACTACTGTGGCTTAGTAGTTACAATTTAGGCAGATTCCCCATAGAACAAAGAGCAGGTCGGATCAAGTTCTGATCCGACCTGCATCTTCATGTTTGATTGAATCTGTTCTAGCTAGCGATGCGAGGGGGCGCGCACACCAGTAATAACTGTGCGCTCAGGGCAGGCGTTCAAGCAACGATTGCAAGTAAGGCAGCAGGACGCCGAGCACGACGATGCCGAGGGCCCACTTAATCCACCGGAGATCATTCCTGATTCCGGCTATCTCTCCTTGCATCGCTGCATTGTCACTTTTCAGTTCGGATCTGACGCCCTGTATCTCCGTTTGCAATTCGGACTTGAGGGTTTGCACCTCCCCCCGCAGGTCCGACTTGGACGTCTGTATCTCCGTTTGCAATTCGGACTTGAGGGTTTGCACCTCCCCCCGCAGGTCCGACTTGGACGTCTGTATCTCATTTTGCAGTTCCGTTTTGACCGTCTGCACCTCTGTTCTTACCGTCTGCACTTCGGTTTTGACGTCATGCACAGCGGTCTTAACGGCTTCCACATCGGCTTTTGTCGCCAGATGCTCGTAGGCGCCCTCGATGCGGGCGATCCGTTCACTCTCGGTTGCCATTGTCATTGCCGTCTCAATTCAGCTACATCTTTCGGATTCGGGGGTTTTGCGGCCCGGGCATTGTGTAATCTGTCCCGTGCCAGGGTTCTGGCGGCGCCCATTTTTGGGGCCAGCGTGTACCCGTGTTCAACAACTGTCAGAAGTATACTATACACGCCTGGCCTTGGAAAAGCGCAATTAAGTGCCCATTTGGGAACGGCCTAACACAAAAAATGTGCCCCAAACAGGGTCAACGACCCACATGGGACCGAAATCAGTCCATGTTTCAGGGAAGAACGCAACGCGGCCCCGCTAACGCCCACTCGCGGCCAGGCTCCCCACAGCATCCTCAAGCAGGTCGATCTCCTCCTCCAGAATAAAGAATGGGACACTGGCGCGCACGCCGCTGTGGGCGATGGTCAGCGGACGGAGGATGATCGGCTCTGGCCGGCGCTCGCGCAGCGCACAGGTCAACTCATCTCCGTCCCAGCTGGCTACGGAAAAGGCGGCCAGGGCTGCGGATCGGTCGGCATTGAGCGGCATGTAGTGCGTGACGCCGGGGATTGCGGCCTTGGACAGTTCTCGTTTCCGGCAGCGAGTCCATAAATCCAATTTTCACGCGGCGTCTGCCGGCTATCCGGGTGTACTGGCTGACGTTCAGATGGCTGGCCCCGAGAGCTGCGCCACTGGCCGAGGCGTGCACCGGCGCCGCGCCGCAAACAGCCGATGAAACCGTCCCCACGCGCTGAATGGACCGAAACCGGAACCCTTAAGTTACCAAATCTGGTCCAAAATAACAGGACAAATGCTGTACATTTCGGTTATTTTTTACAGTCAGGGGACCGAAGATATTTAATAGATTCGAATCAATCCCCTTCCAGAAGGTGCCCCGATCCGGCCACAGTTTCCCTGGAAAAGGCCCATGAGGCGAGGTCGTCCTGGCTGCTCCCTTTCCTGCAGTCAGGCCTCTTTGCGGCAGACTCTGCACGCCAGAATCTGTCGGCTAAGCCACGGACATTGCGATTAAGCCATCGACATAGCGATGGAACTGTACCAGCGGTCGGCCAGCCGTATTCTGGTCATATGGGAGAGGGAGGCACAGTGTTTGCCTGTCTTTTCGAGAAACTCACCGCGAAGGAGCAGATTCGATGCAGCCGTCGGACACGCGTACGTCTTACTTCCCTGGAAATGCACGGAAAGTCCTGGTCTTGTTTGTGGCGCTGATGCTGGCATATGCAGTGATTGTGCTGACCGGGCGCCAGCCGGCATTTGCGCAGGACGACACGAAAGCGGTCGGCACGGTGCGGGTTGAAAGCACCGTACCGGGTCAACTGGATGTGTCGTGGGATGCGCCGGCAAATACGCCCCGCGATTACAGGATCAGCTGGGCGCGCGTGGGCGAGAACTTCAAGACCTGGACAGACGAGTCGGGCAATGCCTTCCCGACGGAGCCTTCGTACACGATCACCGGTCTTGACGAAGGTGTGCGCTACAAGGTGAAGCTACGCGCCCGCTACGACGAGGGCGGACCCGGAGGGTGGAGCGAACAGGTTGAGGCCGTGGTTGCGTCTGCGCCAACGGCAACATCGACTGCAACGTCCACCGCGACCCCC
>MPML01000115.1 GCA_002238445.1 Caldilineaceae bacterium bin5 | reverse complement strand
CGGCCCTCCCTTGTGCAGGGGCTGCGCCCCCGCAACGCCCCCCTCCAAAACCATCCCTCATCCACCGTTCGGCGTCTTTCCAGCTGTGCGGCTCATCCAAAGTGGCGGCTGCCAGCAAATACACGATGAGAGGGCCTGAACGGCGGCGGGGATGAAGGGCTCGTCAAAACAGGCTGGTCAAGACAGGCTCTGCATACGGCTTAGTAGTTACGGATTGAGAAAGAATAGGTGTGTTTTTGGGAGCACTGCAGACTTCAGGAGTGGAAGGCTGCTGAGTTCTGAACGTTTGCCCGCGCGGGATGACTGCCCGCTTCAAGGTCCCGTAGCAGCCCCAGATATTTTGGGTGAAGTAGCTCGCAGTGCAGGGAAGCTTCTCATTCCCCACACCACGCATGGTTGAACTGAAGGGCCTGCTATGCGAAGCTTGCCTGGTCCCTTGAAGGCGACTAGGCTTCCGGTTGAGCCGTCTGGTTCGGATGAATCGTCGTGCCCGGCCACATGGTGGTGACTTCGCTGACGTCGATGGTGATGCCGTCGGGATCCTCGACTTTGAAGGCGGGCTGCTCCAGGTTATCGGGATCGAGGGGCGTCTTGCCGCCCAAGCCATCGGAATAGATTGTGTAGCCCATATCGCGCAGGCGGCGGGCCGCGGCGGATACATCGGGGACGCCGACGCCGATATGCAGATAATCGAGCATGCCGGAAACGTGTTCCGGGCGATCGTCGCCCTGGTGCTGGAAGACGGCGAAGTTGTGGTAACCGTCGGTCAGGTCGTAGCGGATGCCCCTCTCGCCGGCGACGCGCAGGCCCAGACCGTCGCGCCAGAAGCGAATCGACTTGGATAGATCGGACGCTCTTACCCCTACGTGGATCAATACACTCATTCGTTTGTCTCCTTAACTTTTCAAAGCAGGAATTGAAATTGCCCTCACGGGCGGCTGTCAGCGGTCCCAGCGGGATCGGCGGGCTTCAAGGTTGGAATGGACGTCGATAAGAACGGTCTGCCCGTCGGCGTTGAGCCGTTGGGCGCGCTGCAGTGCCGGAACCATCTCGCCGGTCTTGGTTACGGTGATGCCGACCGCGCCGAGCCCCTCTGCGATTTTGGCATAGTCGCCGACCATGTGACTTACGCCATAACGTTCGCGCGCGGTGGCAAAATTGCCCGGCGGATATGTCGCCATACCGCCATTGTTGAGCAGCACAGTCGTGATCGGCGCCGGCGCGCGCACTGCCGTCTCCAGATCCAGGCCAGACATGCCGAAAGCACCGTCGCCCATGAAGTTAAGGCAGAACTTGTCGGGATGGGCCAGTTTGGCGCCAATCATGACCGGTAGGCCGAAGCCGAGGTGGGTCGTCTTGCCCCAGCCGATGTAGCTATTCGGAACCGTGGCGGTATAGAAAGGCACAATCGAATCGCGGGGCGCGCCGGCATCGTGGGTAACGATACTGTTTTCCCAGTCGAGCGTGCGGTTGATGTCGTGGATGACCCGGTATGTGTTGAGCGGCTCTTCATCCGAGGTCAGCAAGGGCGTCCACTCGTCGAGCCAGGGCTTCCGGCAGGCTGCGATCTCGGCGGCGGTCTGGCGGCTGCGGGTGTCGCGGGCATCGCCAATCTGGCACTTGGCTGATTCGATCATTGCCTGCAGGGTCAGCTTGGCATCGCCGACTAGGCCGATGTCGACCGATTCATCCTTGTTGATATCTTCCGGGTTGATGGTGTTGTGGATGATGACCTTGCCCGGCAGAATAATCTGACAGTAGGGGCCGCGGGTGAGGCTGGTGCCGATGGCGAGGAGGAGGTCGCACTCCTGCAGCCAGCGGTGCGCCGGCAGGGTTGTTGCACGGCTACCCGCGCCCAGAGCGAGAGGGTGGCGCTCATCGAAAGCCGACTTGCCCGGCATCGTGCAGAAGACGGGGATGCCGGTATACTCGGCGAGCTCGCGCAGCACGTCGCTGGCGCCGCCGAGCAGGACGCCGCCGCCCGCCCAGATGACAGGCTTCTCGGCCTGCAGCAGCAACTTTACCGCCTCGTCAATATCGCTCTCGGCTGGAAGCTGCTTCATGGTCTGGGGCGGCCGGTAGTTGAGCGCTTCGGCAGGAACCTCCTGATCGCAGACATCTGTCAGCATCTCAACGACGACCGGACCCGGCGGCCCGTTGCGCAGAGCGTGGAAGGCGCGCCGCATTACGGCGGCGACTTGATCGGGACGGTAGATCGCTTCTACCTGCTTGACAATGCCCTGGTAGTTGCTCGCGGCGGAAAAGTTGGGCCGCACCGACAGTTGGTCGAGTTGAACGCCGCCCGGCAAGACCAGGACCGGGATGTTGTCAGCGTAGGCCTGGGCAATTCCGCCCATCGCGTTTTCGGCCCCGGCCTGGGACTGGACGGCGACGACTCCGAAGCGCTTGCGGCCGCTGGTGCGGCTGAAGCCGTCGGCGGCCATGACCGCGCCGCGTTCATGGCGAAAATGTATGGGCCTGATACCGACCTGGGCGGCTGCCTCGATCAGCGGATTGGATGGATAACAGGCCAGCCATTCGACCCCTTCCTCTTTCAGGATTGCTGCAATAGCTTCGATGCCGTTCATCAGCGGTTCTCCAGTTGCCGCACTGCCAGAAAGCATTGGTTGCAGGAAGTATTCTCTTCCCTGGCCCCGACTACTGCGGGTGAGGTGCGGGCAGCACGGACAGGTCCACCTTCTGCGGTTGACCGGATTGGATGGAAGTTGTGATCGCTTCGACCAGAAGGGTGGACAGGATCCCTGCCTGCGGAGGCACGTACGGTTCGGTGTCGTTTTGAATCGCTTCGACCAGAAACGACAGACGTTCGATCGGGGCCGGAGTCAGCGTCTCGCTCTGCTGGCCTTCCTCCGGGTCGTCCGTTGAGAAGGTGACCTTGCGGAAGTGTTCATAGAGTACAGCCGAACTTTGACCGTCGAAGAACTCGAAGAACCATTTGGAGATTACGGAATTGCTGCCGGCGTCGCTCATCAGGAAGGTCGCGACCGAGTCGTTGGCGAAGCGGATTGTTGCCGCGGCAGTGTCAATCATATCGGGACTGCCCAGTTCGCCGGGGTGAGTCACCTGGCCGCCAATGGCGTGAACTTCTACGGGCGCGCTGTCGTGGATCCAGCAAAGGTAGTCCACCATGTGAACGCCGACGTCCCAGAGCGGGCCGCCGCCCTCCACGGGATGCCAGCGCCAGCGATTGAGGTCGGCGGGGCTCATCATACACTGGCTGTGGCTGACTTTGGGTGTAGCCAGGCGCTGGCGGATGGCGCGCGCGGCACCCGAGAAGCGGATAGAAAAGTTGAGCATCAGCTTGGTGCCGGCGGCCTGCATGGCTTCATGAATACGCAAACAATCGGCGGTGGTCATGGCCATCGGCTTTTCGAGGAAGAGATGCTTGCCGGCCTGGAGGGCGGCGACGGCCAGTTCGGCATGGGAGCTGTGGGAGGTGGCGATCGAAACGATATCCACATATGGGTCAGCGAAGACCCGCTCCGGATCGGTGGTGGCGTAGTGGACGCCGTACTGTGCTTGCAGCTGTTGCGCGGCGCCCTCGTGGATGTCGCAGAATCCGCGTACGGCTACGCCCTCGGTTTCTGCGGCCCAGCCGGCATGTGCGCGTCCCGCGCCGCCGCAGCCGATGAGGGCATATCCAAGAGTTTGGGCTGACTTTCCGTTGTTTGCCATCATGGATTCACTTTCGAGTCATTTGATTCTGACTCTTGTTGTCAGTCGCCTGAAAATAGTTCTGATGAGAGTCCAAAAGGTGGCAACCCAGCCAACCCAGGAGAGGCTGTACCAGTGCTGAAACTATACCCAGTGGCAGGCCGTCGTTGTATTGTACACGAAAGCCCTATTAGTCTGAATTGCAGTTTTTGCGGCAGTGTCATACTGCCAGGCGTAAGCATGTACTGCGGCGAGCCGGAATTACAGGATCTGGACACAGGATGCGTGCTGTCGGGGGTCGGTACCGGGACAGGCTTGTTGCAATTCCCATAGTAGCGGTAGCTACTTAGCCATACACAGTGCCAGTATTGACCATCCCTCTGTCCATTCCGCCCTTCAGGCAATCTGATTACGTATTCGGTTGGTGGCAGCCTCGGTGCAGGGGCGGCACCGCTGGAATGCGCACACACGGTCGGTGAGCGATGCTTTTGGAGCGGGGCGTGGCGGGGGCGCAGCCCCTGCACAAGGGAGGGCCGAAGGCCCGACCGCCAATATAAGTGTAAAGAGTCGAGAGATCACTTTTGCTCGCCTCTTTCAGGTTTGCGTATCAGTTGTGACTGATTAGTTTCGAGTAGCGTCGCTTATTGCTTTAGCCTATACTGTTTCCGAGCAAACACTGCACATTAGTTGCATGCGTTCCGGCATAGCCAATTGCGATGGCGAATCACAGGAGGACGACATGGCAGGTAAAATGGCAGCGGGTGAACAGCAGGCTGGCAACAGCGCGTTGCAGGCGGGAGGGATGACACAGGATCAGATTGAGGAGTTCGAGGAAGAGGGCTTTCTGATCTTGCGCCAGAGGCTGCCGCGTGAAGCGCTGCAGCCTCTGATCGACGAGTTGACGCAGAAAGTAGACGGGGCGATCACAGAGGCGATCCAGCAGGGTCAGCTTGACGCTAAAGACACGTTTGATGACGCTCCCTTCGCAAGCCGGCTGGCGCTGGCGTCTGAAGCCTGCAGGGACCGGAACTGGCTGTGGGAGAACTATTTTTCACGGGGCAAGCCGATTTCGGCCGGCATGTTCACGCTGCGGACTTCGCCGGTGTTGCTGGACGCGACGGAGTCCTTAATCGGGCCTGAAATTCTGGCCCATCCCCAATTTGCACTGCGGCCGAAAATGCCGGACCTGGACCTGATGGATATTCCCTGGCACCAGGACCTGGCCTATCTGATTCCTGCGGAGGCGGGCGAAACGCTGGTGGTCAACTTCTGGATCCCGCTCGTTGAGGCGACCGAGCAGAACGGCTGCATGCAGGTGATTCCGGGCTCCCATCGCGAGGGTCTGATTCCGCACGATCTGTGGCTCGAGACGCCGGGGCATAAGGGGGCGAGAGGGATCGCCGACGCGGACCTGCCTGCCAGCAGTATCGTCACCTGCGAGGTTGATGCGGGGGATGTGCTGTTGACAATGGAACGGCTCGTGCATCGCTCGATTCCCAACCGGTCGCAGACTGTCCGCTGGAGCGTCGACACGCGTTACAATCGGATTGGCCTGCCGACGGGCCGGTCCAAGGTGCCAGGCTTTGTCGCCCGCAGCCGGAAAAACCCCGACCGCGTCGCGCGCTCGCACCACGACTGGATTCAAAATCTGGCGGAGGCGGGCCTGGACCGCTGGCTGCAGCCGCTGCAGAACTGACAGCACGAGAGGCCGAGAAATGACCGAGCACAAATTCAAACTGGGAATGTATCTGCCGGAGTTGGGCCTACCCTTTGACGATTCTCTGGCGAAGGCCAGGGAGATCGGGGCGGAATGTGTCTGGTTCAACACGCTTGGCACTGACGGACCGTCTATGCGGGAGCTGGACGACGCCGCGGTGGACCGCCTTGGCGAGCGGGTTGCTGGGCATGGGCTGGAGATCTTTCTGATCAATGTCGGCAACCCGTTCAAGCAGATCCATCTGACCGATCTCGACGTGAACGGGATGGAGGAACA
Organism: Caldilineaceae bacterium bin5; assembly: GCA_002238445.1. Lineage (GTDB taxonomy): Bacteria > Chloroflexota > Anaerolineae > Caldilineales > Caldilineaceae > Bin5. The sequence continues at coordinate 899 of MPML01000115.1, read as the reverse complement.
TCCGGAATTTCGGCAGGACATGGAAGACATGGTGCGCTCGATGCAGATTGCGGCGCGGCTGGGGGTCACCGCTGTGGGCGTGTTCACGTTTGCATGGCCGGGGGAGTATTCGGCTGCCAAGCCGACGTGGCCGATGCGCTGGTTGACGCGAGGCGGCTATATCGCTGACGCCGAAATGGATAAGCTGGTACGGGCCTTCTCACTGGCGTTGGAGGAGGCCGAGAAGTATGACGTGACCTGGCGCTCTCGATGATGCCCTGGAACTATACAAATACAACAGGCAATTTCCGCCGGCTGGCCGAGGCGCTCAACTCACCGCGCATCAAGGTGATGTGGGGACCTGCTGACAACCTGAACAGCGGCGAGGCGGATGTGGCGACGGCCGGCTTCCTGAACATCCATCCCTATCTACACGGGTTGCACCTGAAGGACCTGACGGTTAGGGACGGCCTGCAACTGGACTTTACCTACTGCCCGCTGGGCGAGGGCGACGTGGACTATTCCGCCATTCTACGCAGCCTGCGAGAACGCGGCAGCGACGCGGTGTTGTCGGTGGCGACGCACTTTTTGCCGCCAAGCGGATCGCGGGAAGAGGCGATGCGCATCAACTACGCGAACCTTAGACGGTTGATTGCAGAGAGTTGACCTCTGCACTCTAAATTTTTTCCTCCTGACTTATAGCTGCTGTAATCCACGCTTCACGTCAGACGCATATGCACGACTTGCACCCTGGCGGCAATGGGGCGCCCACGGGCTTTCTCGTGCGCGAACGCCGTTGTCAGTCGGGGCATGGGCTGGTCGGCCTACACTGTGATTAACGGTTGTAGGGGAGCCTAATCTCCCCTGCCGACAGCGGTTTGCGCGCGCAACGCTTCGTTTTTTTGCAAATCCCTCCTTTT
>MPML01000022.1 GCA_002238445.1 Caldilineaceae bacterium bin5 | reverse complement strand
GAAGAGGGACTGTGGGTGGACTATCTCTTCCAGAACCTTGCCACCGGCAACCAGGAGTACAAGCATTCCTGGGTGGTCCGGCGGGATGGGCTGCTGTTCGGCTCCGGCTGGTATCAGGTTCTGCCCACTCTGCCCACGGCCGTTACCAAGGCGCGACCGGCCGAATATACCGTCGCCATGGTCGACCGCGCGCTCCGGTACTACAAGGCCTATGGCCGGGAAGAGACGGTCGCCTTCTACAATACGCCGGAGAGCGTGGACGGGGAATATTATGTCTACATCTTCGACGAGAGTGATCAGCTGATCGCCCACGCCAACCCGGATCTGCTGGGTATGGACTTGAAGGAAGAGTTGGGCTTGGACTCCACCGGCTATCATTTCGGCACCGACATGCTGGAAGCGACGGCGGAGGGACTGTGGGTACACTATGTCTTCGTCAATCCTGCCACCGGCGAGGAGGAGACCAAGCACGCTTGGGCCGTGCGCCACGATGGACTGATCATTGGCTCCGGCTGGTATGAATAGACTTTCGATGGGCGCCCTTTTGGCGCGGTGATAAATCAGAGAGGCAGGGGCGCTCGACCGGGCGCCCCTGTTGTTCTCCTGCTGCGCTGAGGAGCAGTGACGCGCGTAACAGTTTCCACTGGTGTTTCATGCTGACAGATGGGCTTCCTCACGGCCGCCCAGTGCAGGCCGCGCCAAGATACTGTAAACATGATTGGCTCCGGCCGCCGCCGGCTCCAACAGCTTGGCGGCGGCCAGATATGAAGGCTCCGCTTCAGAATTCGACCCATCGCCAGCCATCCTCAAACCATACAAATTCCCCACATCCTGATTCAGACAACGTCCGCCCCAATATCAGCGACACATCTCTGTCCACTTGAATGCATTTCGGATCTGGGCTGGCCCGGCGTTGCCGGCCGCGCAACCCGGTCTACCCCCAGTGGTAACCACAAAATCGACCCCATTTTTGTATGCGCTATGTCCTTTTTTCAAGTTTGACGTAACACTTTCGCAATGATATACTCGCGGATGATTTGGAGTCGATAATTCACCGCAGATGTATTCTGGCAGCAGCCCCTTTTGAATCAGGTCGTTCAATGCGCTACTACGTTACTATTTGAGCGCAAGGATTCCTCCACTCATAACGGGAGTGGGGCACTTATAGTCTTGCTGTCTAGGGCCAAACGCCCAAAGGAGACCAGGAATTAGCAGAAACACAACACGAATCAATCATCGGATTCGTACGCGCGAAGTGCGAGTCATCGATGAAATCGGGACTCAACTCGGCATTATGGATGTGCAGACCGCTCTGCAGGCCGCCGAGGAGAAAGATCTGGATCTGGTAGAAGTTGCCCCCAATGCCAATCCGCCGGTCTGCCGGTTCATGGATTATGGCAAATACCTCTACGAGAAACAGAAGCGGGAGCGGGAGGCGCGCAAGGCCCAGAAGCAGATCGAGATCAAGGAAGTGCGCTTGCGGCCTAAAACAGGCGAACATGATATTCAGGTCGTTCTCACCAAAACGAGAAAGTTCCTGAAAGACGGCGCCAAAGTACGGGTACGTATCCGCTTCCGTGGACGTGAGATCGTCCACAGGGACATCGCCCTGGACCTGATGAAACGGGTCACGGAAGAGTTGGCCGACGAGGCGGTCGTCGAATCTCGCCCAGGTTTTGAGGGCCGTAGCATGGTGATGCTTCTCGCCCCAGCCGCGTAGCCGATTCCCATAACCGCCAGTGCAGCCCGCCCAATTTTGAACCCTGCGGCTGGCTGTGCTATCATTTAGGCTTGCATGGCGCTCTCTATTGCGAACGGGCGTTATGATGTTCCATGCGCCCCCGCACTAAGAGGGCGCGCGTTGTCTGTTCAACCACTGCATCGCATAATGCAGTCCCAATATGTGCCTGCTCGCAAGGGGCGCCGGAGCAACCGAGAAGACCTATGCCTAAAATGAAAACCCATAAGGGCGCACAAAAGCGTTTCCGTGTAACCAAAAATGGCAAAGTGCTGCGCCGCAAACAGGGCGGAAACCATCTGCGCCGCAAAAAACGCAAAGTCAGCGAGTACCGCCATAAGATTACCAGCCCAAACAAAGGTCAGGCCAAACTGGTCAAAGAGTTGCTCGGCTAGGCCTGTCTCTTCTGTGGTCGCGAGCTGGACAGAATGCTGAGCGCTGTCGCATCCTGCCGGACCACAGTTTCCATCGCCTACCAATCCATGCAGGCGGGCCAGGCCCAGAGGCTTCCCGCCCCCAGGCATAGCAATCGCTAGATACAAGGATTCAAGTTATGGCACGTTCCAGACCAAAAGTTTATGCGCACAGGCGCCATAAGAAGGTGCTCAAGTTTACTAAAGGGCAGTTTGGCAGCCGCTCCAAGCTCTTCAAGCGCGCCAACGAGGCAATGCTCAAATCACTTGCCTTTGCCTATCGCGACCGCCGCAACCGTAAACGTGACTTCCGCCGCCTGTGGATTACCCGTATCAATGCCGCCGCCCGGCTCAACGGCCTCAAATACAGCCACCTGATTTACGGGCTCAAGCAGGCCGATGTACAGGTGGACCGCAAAGTGTTGGCCGACATCGCCGTAAACGACGCAGACGGATTCAGCGCAATTGCTGACCTGGCAAAAAGCCACCTGAACTGATCAAGCCGCTGCCGCTTCGCGGATCGAACGCATTGTCGCAACGGCCGCCCGGGCCGTCTGAAAATTCAGAGTACAAATTGCAGAGACATTCGTCTCTGCTTTTTTGTCCTATTATGTCCGGCGCCGGCCTCGCCCGTACGACGCCGGGCAAGATCGTGACCGCGGGACTGCCTGCATCCAATACACGCCAATCTCCCCATGTCGCCTCCGCCCGCGATCCGGATAGGTTGCCTGCGCTCCACATAGCTGAATGAAAGAAATCACCAGTCCCGCCAACCCGCAAATCAAACTGGCGGCCAAACTGCGCCGCCGCCGCCCGGTGTCCGGATGGGTTGCCTGCGCCCCACATAGCTGAATAAAAAAAACCCCCACCCCCGCCACCCCGAAAACCAAACGGGCGGCCAACCTCCCCCGCCGCCGCCACAGACAAGTCCACGGTCTCTGTCTGCTGGAGGGGACGCGCCTGGTGCAGGACGCCCTGTCAAATGGCGCAGCCTTCCACACCTGCTTTATCACCGCCGCCGCAGCAGAAGCCCAGCCCGACCTTGTGGCCCGGCTCCAGAAGACCTGTCCGCTCCACCTCGTGCCCGCCGACCTTCTCGACAAGATCAGCGAGACCGTATCGCCGCAGACCATCGTCGCCGTGACCCCCATCCCGGAGCTTCCCCCGCCTTCCCCCGCCGATTTCTCCCTCATTCTGGACGGCGTGCAGGATCCGGGCAATGCCGGCACGCTCCTGCGCACGGCCGCCGCCGCCGGCGTCGATCAGGTCCTGTTCGCGCCCGGCTGCGTCGACCCGTTCAACGGCAAAGTCTTGCGGGCCGCGATGGGCGCGCACTTTCGCGTTCCAATCCGCATCCTGCCACGCTGGGAAGCGGTCATGGCCGCCCTGCCCGCCGGCCAATCCCTCTATGTGGCCAGCGCACAGGGCAGCATCCTCTACGATGAAGTCGACTGGCGTACCCCGTCCGCGCTTGTGCTCGGCAGCGAGGCGCACGGGGCCAGTTCACAACTGCAAGATAGAGCCGCGGCAATAGCGATCCCAATGGCCGCCGCAACCGAATCTCTCAACGTTGCCGCCGCCGGCGCCGTCATTCTCTACGAGGCCGCGCGGCAGCGCCGCAAGCCAAAGAGAACAGCGCTTTGACAACCCTTTGGCCGCGGGATACACTTTCTGTAGTGGAGCCCGGCCCCCAGCGCTCGTCCTATAGAAGTCGGTGGAAAATCAAGCAGCGTACACAGGCAAGAACAGGCTGTTACCTGCCTTGCCTGTCTGTCCGTCTATTGTCCCAACCGCTGGATTTCGCTGCCGCCGACCGCAAGTTAGCGCACTTGGCGGGGGCGAAACAGGCAACGGGCAAACTGCTGTGTGCACAAGTGTGAAGAGGAGAGCGGGAATCGCCTTCTACTGGCGAATGTTGGCCTCTCTCCTGTGTCGTACGAAGGGGGATGAATGGAACTGACGAGTCTGCTCGGTTATATCCTGGTTGGCCTGCTGTTCGGCTGGGTAAGTTCGACCCTGGTTGAATGGGTCTGGTATCGCGGGCGGCGCAGACGCGTCGACCTGGCAATGGCGCCGTCCGGCATGAGGGCATCTCAGCCGCTCCCCGGCGTACCTCCCTCGCACAGCTATGGCGCACCGGCGTTGCACCCACGCCCAGCATCCGATGGCGAGGCCTCTGCAGTCGATTCAACGCCGAAAAAAGGACGCCGCGCCCGCAAAAATGCACGTTCCGGACGACCCGCACAACAAACTCCTGCAAACCGGCCCGACAACCTCACCGCCGTCTACGGTATCGGCGACCTCTACGAACGCCGCCTCTATCAGGTCGGCATCTTTACCTGGGATCAGCTCTCCCGCGTCGATGCCGAAACCCTGCAACAGATTACCAGGGCGCTCCCCAGTAGCGACACCCGCGCCTGGACCGAACAGGCCCGCGAACTGGCCCACGCCAACAACCGGATCGGCGCAGTCTACGATGGACCCCTGCCCGAAGATCTGACCCGCATCCACGGCGTCGATCAGGTGTACGAAGATGAACTCTACGCCGCCGGCATCTTCACATTCCGGCAGTTGGCCGAGTGCCCGCCGAACGAGCTGGCCCGCATCATCCCGGCTCACCTGGCAGGCGAAGAGCTCGACTTCGCCAGTTGGGTCGCCCAGGCCGATTCGCTGCGCGACGAATACTATCTTGACGAGCCGCCCATCCTCTAGCCTCAACCACGATGGTTGATTGAGTCGTCGATTTTCTTTCCAGGCGGGTTGTATCCCGGATTTGGGGGCATCACCTTGGAGTCGCCGGCGTCTCAATCCTACGTGCCCTTCTGTACGCCTCCGCGGCCTTCGTGGATGTCCTCGTGACTGACCAGGGGCAGTCTGAAACGCACCCCCATTTCGAGATGCACCAGGAGTAGAGGCGGCGCTGACTTCGCAGCGCCGCCTTTCAGTTTTCAGAGGTTAGTCTTGGTCGGGGTAATCGAACTGCGGATCCCAGCCGGCCCAGCCGTCGGGAAGCAGGCTGAACAGGTGCCAGGCGCCGCAGTAGGAGTCGCCGGGGCCGAAGTGGTCCTTGGCTACGCGCGTGATGCTGCCGTCTTCCTTCTTGCGGAAGACCGAGACGCCGGGCTGGAAGCCGGACATGAAGCCGCCGGCGGTGCTCTGGAAGCCCATGTCAGCCGTAAAGGTCGAATCTTGAGCGGAGTAAACGGGGAAGCGCCAGCCCCGTCCGCGCGCAAACGCCTGCTGGTCCGCAGGGCTGTCGGGCGAGACCAGCACAAAGGCGGCGCGGTCCTGCAAATGGTGGGCGACACCGTTGAAATTGTCCGCCCACATCGTGCAGTACGAGCAGCCGGAGCCCATGTTGTGGACGAGAATGAGGTCCTCCTTGTCTCCAAACAGGGCAGAAAGATTGACGGGACCGTCGGCACTCTGCAGCTGGTAATCGCTGACCGGCTCGTGGGGGAGCCTGCGGCGCAGCTCGGCCAGATTCTTCTGGGCCTTATCGAGTTCCAGGTAGGCGGCTTCGAGTTCTTTATCGAACTGAGCGTCGGGATTGGACATGGTATTCTCCTCGCGAAAAATCAGTTTTGCAATTCCAGTCCCTAGTTTACGATCTCTTATAACTGCTTGCCAGTTTCAGGCATCGTGTTGTCCGACGACGGCAGCAGGGAAACTGTCAGCTTTCGCTTCTGTGAATGTGTTAGCGGATCTCTTGCAGATGACCGCTAGCAACTGCTAACGCACCCCAATGCTGCTATGTACCCTTGACGCGCCAAAGTTTGCCTGGATCTCACCCATCGGCTACAATTCAGAGCCGTTGACGCGGGTCCCTAGCTCAATTGGTAGAGCAACGGCCTTTTAAGCCGTGGGTTCTGGGTTCGAGTCCCAGGGGGCTCATTGAGGAGAGTATAGAACGCGCCATTGCCTGTTATAGGCGCACGAAATGCAGAGCGCATGCGCTCTGCATTTTTCTTTCCCTGCATCGTTTATCGGCGCGGTTCCGCTTCGCTATCCGCGCGGTTTTTCCACCCTGGCAAGGCCGCTCTGCCACTCTCTCCCTTTCCTGCCCGCATAGAGCATGTAATATGCGTCCCCGGCCTCAAAGACCTGCGGCGTCAGGATACCGTCACAGTCCCATTCGTCGCGGTCCAAAGAAGGCGTGAAGATCGGGTTGTGCGGGTTCGCCTCGAAACTGCGAAAATCCTGCGTGCGTACATGTCCGATTTTCCATACCTCGTCGTCTTGTGCCCGTCCGCCGTACAGGATATGGAAATAGCGCGGCCCCTTGAAGATCTCCGCCTCGCGCACGCCATGGCTGTCCCACGCCAGACCGCTGCCGCTGAAAATGGGGTTGCCCGCGTCCTTGGTGACGGTCGCCGGGTCACTCGTCGGCGCGGTCGCGTGGCATATAACCGGATTCCCTTCCGACTCGCCCGTGTAGATAACGTGGATCGTGTCGCCGTCAACCGCCATCGAAGGGTGCGACGAACCTGCGCTCTCGAAAGGCGTGTCCGCGGGAATTACCGGTGTCTGGCGCACCCGCGTCCATGCGCCGAAATCGCCGTCTCCGACCAATAGCCCCGTCTGCTTGGGAGGCTTGAGCCGCCGGCCCAGATAGTAGACATAGAACCTGCCGTCAGCCGGATTCCGGAAAGGGAACGGGTACTCAATGGTAAAGTCGTCAAACCCTGCCTCCGAGGGCACCAGAACAGGGTTCCTCGGGTCGTGGGTGACGGCCGCAGGGTCGCTCGCCGGCGCGGTGCTGTGCATCAGCACCCAGTAGTTGTCCTTTCTGCGTCTGCCCCACAGATAGTGGACCGTATCGCCCACGACGATGGCATGCGCGGCCGCAGCCCACTCGGGCGGTTCACAGAAAAAAGTCGGGTTGCCGTCCTCAATACGTTCGAAACTGGCGAACAGTTCGAACGGAATTTCATCATGCGCTGATTTGTCCATACCGTCTCCTCAATCTGAAGTGCAGCCCGAAACTGCCCGCCCTTGCTCCTGCTGCAAATGCACGTCAGGATCCAGCGGTCATAGTTCTCGATCCAAGAACTACCCCAAAGCCCAGCGCACCAGGTTGCTCAACAGCCGCTCCGCCACCGGATCCTTGCCGAGATTCTCAACGAGCCGGTGCGTACACAGGATGTAACTGCCTTCGCCATGCGAGATCTGCGTCAAGTCCGCGCCGTGGAACGCGGCCGTCACGCCGGTGTAGTTCTGCTTGTGCTTCAAACCGGCATACCAGTCAAAGGTGACATTGCCGCTAATCCAGTCCGTCTCCGGCGTCACGATCGACCAGCGTGAGACCGCATCGCGGTACTCCTGCCCCATCAGGCAGGCCGATGGCAGACCGTCGTAGACAGGATGCTCGCGCACAACGTGGCTGCACGGTGTCCACAGACCCTTGCCGCTGAAATATGTTATCGCGAACGGCAGCAGAACATCCTTTGCCAGGAGTTTCTGCATCCGATACCTGGTCGTCAAAGCCTCCTCCGGCGGCGCCCCGAGGAACACGGCCGTCCCGCCCGCGCTGACCCAGCGCTCCAGATCAGCGAAGATCGGCTGCTCTTCGCCGCCCCAGCCATTCAGATTCACCAGCACCCGATAGCTGCGCGGCGTCTCCGCCGAAAATGGCGTCGAACGCAGGTCAGAGTCCGCCGCGTATGCGCCCAGCGCGCCATCAAGATCGATCAACGCCACATCCCGCCGCGGCAGAGCCGATCCCTCCCGACCCAGCACATAGAAGCTGCTGTTGTTCTCCACCACAACCGCGTCACCAACGCGGAAGACAGCCTCGACCAGGCACCGCCCCGCCAAGCCGTCCGTGACCACCCCGTACTCTCCCCGATCGACGATGCCCGCCGGCAGGGCCGCCCGTGCCCCCCCGGTCCTCCCCCAGATCGACGATCCCCGCCGGCAGGCTGGTCTCCTCTGTGTGGTCGAGCAGCAGCCGCCCGTCGCTGGCCGTGACCCGAAGCGAGAGCGTGCCCGCCACAGCCTCCTCATCGTTGACCGAAGTCAGTAGAATCTGCACATCCTGCCCGGCATAGACATTCTGCGCGCTGGGGCGAATCGCGAGATAACGGTCGGCAAAGGTCTCCTGAATCGCGTAATAGGCGCGCTTGGGGTTGCGAAAATTGTCGATCAGACCCGCGCCCACGATCCAGTCGCCGTCGTTGAGAGAGTGAATGCCGATGCCGGCGATGTCGGCATTGATGCGGCAGGCCTCCGCCATCAGCTTGTTGCCCGTGTAGTGGACTTCCTGGCAGGCAAGCATGAAATCGTGAAAGGTCGGGAAGACCTCCTCCAGCCCAGTCCGTTCATAGACCGCCAGGTAGGAGTCGTGCAGTCGTTCATGGATGCGGTAGTCCGGGGTGATCGGGTTGCCCTCGCGGCGGTACTGGGCCATGTTGGCTTCGAGGTCGGGGATGCTGCCGTAGCCCAGTTCGGAGATATTGGTCAGCAGGCCGGGCTCGATATGGCTGCGCGTATGTTGTCCGAGCGACGTGCGCCCTATCGCCGCCAGCTCCTCTTCCGTCTTGCCCAGCAGCATCAGATTGTCGTAGTTCTGCTGCGCGAAGGGCGTGCCCGGGTAGTCATGCACATCGTTGATCAGCGTCGGCTCGTATGAACCGGGCAGATAGACGCTGCACAGGCCGGCAAAGCCGCCCGCTTCGTCGATGATCAGCCGTGTGGCATCCAGCTCGCGCGCCTTCAGCGAAGTCGTGTGCCGCAGCCGTTTCAGCCCGTCCCGCAGGATCTCGTTGAACATCTCCCAGATGACGATCGAGGGATGATTGCGGTCGCGCAGCACCATCTCCGTCACTTCGTTCTCGATCCGTTGCCGCGTGTAGGGCGTGATCTGCGGCCAGTTGTCCATACACTCCACCGGCAGCGCGCCCACGTACAGAACGCCCATCTCGTCGGCCATATCGTAGACGACCGGCGGCTGCGGCTTGCGCCAGGGCCGCACCATGTTGATGTTGCCCTCTTTGATCAGCTCGAACTCCCTCCTGAGCAGATCCAGGTCCCGCGGATAGGCCAGCGAATGGGGATAGAAAGCCTCATTGAAGGTCGTCTTCAGGACGATCTTCTTGCCGTTCAGATAAAAGCTCTTGCCCTTGGCCGTGAACTCGCGAAAGCCGAACCGCGTCTCCACCCGGTCTGAAAGCCCATCCGCCAGCTTCACGCTGGTCGTCGCCAGATAAAGGAAGGGATCATCGAGTTGCCACAGCCTGTGGCCGGCCACGTTCAGCTCCAGCACCATCTCGCTATTGCCCGGCCGCAGTGTGTGTTCTGCACTGACCGAAGCCGAGGGGCTGCCGTCTGTCCAGCACGCGATCTGGCATTGAATTTCGGCCTTATGGCTCTTGAGGCTGGTATTGCGTAGCGCCAGCTCCACCCGCACATCACCGGATCCGATGTCGCCCGTCACAAAAACGCTCTCAACATAAACCGCGTCCGTCGCGATCAGCGAAACCGGCTGCCAGATCCCGCCGGCGATCGCGCCGCGCCAGTGCGGCATATCGTCCCGCCCCAGACCGTCGATCACGACATCGCGCGTGATCAGCGGGGTGATGACGCGTACGGCGATGAAGTTCTCCGAGTCCGCGTGCAACAGATCACCGACCTCCAGCTCGAAGTCGGTATATCCGCCTTCATGCGCGCCCGCGGCCTCGCCGTTGACCCACACCTCTGCCCGGTAATTGACCGCCTCAAAATGAAGACGGATCGTCTTGCCACCCCAATCTGCAGGCAGGGCGAAACTCTTGCCATACCAGGCCGCGCCCTCGTAGTCCTGTCTGAACTCCTCCAGGCACGCCGGAACCGCAACCTCCTCGATGGCGTGGTAACTGTGGAACTGTTCCCGCTCCTGCCAGTTCAGCGTGCGGCCCTTGTTGTCATGGTCGAAGATAACCTGCCAGCTGCCGTCGAGAGAAAATGTGCGATTCATAGGTAGTCTGTTCCTTATCTGTTCGTAACGGTTCAGCCAAAGCAATTCGCGACCCTGAACGCGGCAAGCGAAGGCGTCACTTACCCCTGACCCCTGCTGTCAGGAAGCCCGCGAGCGCCGCCAGGGACTGACACTCATATGGGCGGTCGGGCCTTCGGCCCTCCCTTGTGCAGGGGCTGCGCCCCCGCAACGCCCCCCTCCAAAACCATCCCTCACCGACCGTGTGTGCGCATTCCAGCCGTGCGGCTCCAGCGACGTGGCTGCCGCCAACCGAATCCACCATCACAAAGCCCGAATGGCGGCGAAGATGAAGGGCTGGTCAAGACAGGCACTGTATATGGCTAAATAGTTACCTAAAAACTAAAAACTGACTACTAAAAACTGCCCTTACGGTCCCGCTTCACCCGTCGCCACAATCGTGCCCGCCGGCGGAAGCAGCTCGACCCGACTGGGCAGATCGTCTCCGATTTCGGCCAGCCAGTGTATCAGTTGTTTACGGAGCTCGGCTTGGGTGTCCGCCAGGCCCGGCTCTTCTGTCAGGTTCTCCATCTCGTGCGGGTCGGCCTCCAGATCGTAGAGCTCGTCTATGTCCTGCGGATTCCAGACGTACTTGTACCGTTCATTGCGGATCGCGCGCACCGCAAAATTCATGCCATTATAGAGATTGTAGACGCCGTACGCCGTTTGCGGCCAACTGTCAGGGCGCCTGCCCGTCCCCACCAGCGGCAGTAGATCCCGCCCGGCGCGCGGCCGCTCCGCCGTCGCCGCGGCGTCAATCAGGCTGAACAGCGTCTCGCCCACGTCGATCAGTGAAACGTAGGCATCCTGCGTTGCCCGCGCCCTGTCCGGCCTGCGTATGATCAGCGGAATGCGCCAGACCTCCTCATAGAAATAGGCCCCCTTGTCGAAGCGGTTGTGCCCGCCCTCCATATCGCCGTGGTCTGCCACAAAGACCACCGTCGTCGACTCCCGCAACCCCAGTCGCTCCAATGTGTCCAGCACCCGCCCGATCGCCTCGTCTACCATCATGATATGCGCGTGCGAGTAGGCCACGACCGTGCGCCACTCCTCCTCATCCAGCGGCGACGTGTCCATGCACGGCCACCAGGCCACCGCGTGAAACCAGGGCCTGCCCGCGCAGTTATCACGCAAGTTAGCCGGCAGTTCGACCTTCTCTTTCAGCTCCTGAGCGATGCCGATGTACGGCTCGGGCAGATGGTGCGGGAAGTGCGGCTCCGCCGAGGAAACCGTCAGAAAGAACGGTTTGCCCTGATCGCCCGCAGCCCACTCCTCGAGGAAGCAGACGCCGTTTTCCATCACCGGAAATGGCGAGCACTCCTCTTTGGGCTGCGCAGTATCGCCCCAGAACGGCGCGCGGCCTCTGATCAGCCCCTGTTCCTGCCGTTCGTAGTTGTTCTTGGCGAACTGGTAGGAGAAGTTGCTCGTTTCCGGATCATAGGGTTGGCGGTGCGCCTCTGCGTTGGGATCAAAACCGTGGGCGCCGCGCGCCTCCGGGTTGATCGGCCCCAGATGCCACTTGCCAAAGTAGCCTACGTGGTAGCCCAGCCGGGCGGCCTCATCGATCCAGGTGCGTTCCGTCAGCGGCGGCGAAAACTGTTGCGAATAGCCCACCGCGTAATTGTCGGTAATCCCTGTGTCGTGCGGCCAGCGCCCCGTCAACAGCGTGCCCCGCGCCGGCGTACACAGCGGGCAGGTCGTAAAGGCGTTGCTGAAGACCGTCCCCTCAGCCGCCAGCCGGTCGATATTAGGAGTGGGGATATCCGCCCCGCAAAAACTGAAAGCCGAAGCCGGCCACTGGTCCGTCAGGATAAAAAGGACATTCTCCGCGCGCATCGAATAACTCTCCATAATTGCCACAAGCGATAAGACGTCTCTCACTCCCCCTGCCGTTCTCCCCGCCGTTCTCCCGCCGTTCCCCCCAGCCCTTACCCCTTCGCCCCCGTCGTCGCGATCCCCTGAATGAAATAGCTCTGGAAAATGAAAAATATAATGATGACCGGCAGCGAGGCCACAAACGAGGCCGCCATCAGATGATTCCAGTCGGTCCCGTACTGGTCGCGGAAACCGTTCAGCCCCAGCGGAATCGTCCACTTGTCGACGTCGTTCAGGACTATCAGCGGCCACAGAAACTCGTTCCAGTTCCACAGAAAACTGAAGATGGCAACCGTCGTCAAGCCCGGTACCGCCAACGGCAGCAGAATCTGCCACAATATGCGGAACGGCCCGCAGCCGTCCAGCTTGGCCGCCTCATCCAGCTCCAGCGGCAGCGTAAGGAAGAACTGGCGCAGCAAAAAGATGAAGAAGGGGCTGCCGCCCAGGAAGTTGGGCACAATCAGAGGATAATACGTATTGATCCAATCCAGATTGCGATAGAGGATGAAGAGCGGGATCATCGTCACCTGCCAGGGCAGCATCATCGTCGCCAGCAGTATGATGAAGAGAATATTCCGCCCGGGAAAGCGCAGACGGGCAAAGCCATAGGCGACAACCGCCGAAGAAAGTATCTGCCCCGCCACACTCAGAACGGTGACATATATCGAATTGCGGAAATAGAGGCCAAACGGCATCACCGTCAGCGCCTCGATGTAGTTGCGCCACAGGATCGGGTCCGGCATCCACTGCGGCGGGTACTGGAAGATCTTCTCCATCGGCTTCAGCGAAGTGGAGATCATCCACAAAAAGGGTACCAGGAAGGCAGCCGCGCCCGCCAGCGCCAGCAGATGGATCAGAAGCCTGCTGGACAGGTTCAATAGCTGATATCGATTCGACGGCAAACCGATCGTGTTTCTCATCGTTCGCTGCGGGTGTCCGGTGGCCACTATCAAGCGCCCCCAGTTCTACCTTCGTAATGCACCCAGTGTTCCGACGACCGCAACATGGCCAGCGAGATGACCAGAACCACCAGGAAGAGGACCCAAGCCAGCGCCGAAGCATAGCCCATGTGGAACCATTCGAAGGCGTTGCGGTAGATGTAGAGCACAAGAAAGAGGGTCGCGTTCCCCGGGCCGCCCTGCGTCATGATGTAGGCCTGCGTAAAGATCTGGAAGCTGCCGATAACGTTCATCACCAGGGCAAAGAGAACGACGGGGGAAAGCATCGGCAAGGTGACTTTCAGAAATCGCTGCCACGTGTTGGCGCCATCGATCGTCGCCGCCTCGTAGAGATGGGCCGGGATGCCCTGCAGGCCGGCCAGAAAGATGACCATGCCCGTCCCCACCTGCCACAGACTCATGATAATCAGCGCCGGCAGCGCCCAGCGCGACGAATGAATCCACTGCGGTCCTTCGATGCCGAACAGCCGGATGAAAGAGTTGAGCACCCCGTATTCCGGGTTGAAGATCCAGATCCACATCATGCTGACCGCCACCAGAGGGATGACGGCGGGCAGATAGTAGATGGTGCGGAAGAGGCGGCGGCCGGCGAGCTGCTGATTCATCAGCAACGCCAGCGCGAGCGAAAGTACGGCCGAGACAGGCACGCGGAAGATGACGTAGATGACCGTCACTTTGATGCTTTGCCAGAAAAGGTCATCCCCAAACAGCAGCTTGTCGAAGTTCTGCATGCCGATAAACTCGGGCGCCGCCAGGATGCGCCATTCGGTCGAACTGATATAGAAGGCCGCCAGGATCGGCGCCAGTTGAAATATTATGAACCCCAGCAGCCAAGGTGAAATCGCGATATAACCGGCGATCGCTTCCTTGCGCGCGATGCCGCTCATACGCGGTCGTTTTCCGGCCGCGGTACTTCCCACGGCCTGTCCAACCTGCGCCTGACTGCTGCCCATCACCTCTCCCTTTCCGAAAATCAGTGGTCAGCGGATAGCGGCCCGGCGCGCGCCCCGCCGCCGGCCGTTAATCCATGGTCCAAACCAAAAGAGGAGAGGAAGCAATCCTCTCCTCTTTGGATGCATACATTAACGGGGAAATCTCAACGTATCAATACTAATTTCCCCAGAATCCGGCGAGGATCTCGTCGACCTGGGGTCCGGCCGCCGCGACCGCGTCCTCAACCGACTTCTCCCCCAGAAATGCCAGGTTCAGCTCAGGCGTAATCGCCCTCGACATGATCTCCGTAATCGGTGCGATCGTGGGCCAGACCTGCATGTGGGGGGCGCTGTCGATAAACACCTGCCGCGTCGGCGGTTTGGGCAGACCCGCGAAGTATTCGCTCTCGGCAATATGGCTCATCGCAGGTACGTCGCCGATCGTCTGCGCCACCGTGATGTTGCTTTCCTCGTCGCTGATGATCTTGAGGTATTCCCACGACCAATCCGCGCTCTGCGTGCCCTTGGGAATGCCGTGACCATAGTATTGGGTATAGCCAACCGGAGGCTGGCCCGCCGCGCGCGGCAGCGGCCCGACATCCCAGTCCAGCCCCTCAACGCGCGTCAGCGCGCCGATCCCCCACGCGCCGGCTGTGAACATCGCAACCCGCCCGGCCGTGAAGAGGTCCTGTGCGCTGCCAAGCCCCTCGATTTCGGCCGGTGACGGGGAGACATTATGCGTCAGCCGCAAATCTGCCAGCCACTGCAGCGCAGCCAGCGCTTCCGGGCTGTCGAGGCCTGAGGACTTCTGGTCGTCTGACAGCACGTCCCCGCCGCCGAGCAGCAGGAATGGATACCAGTAAGGGAAGAACATGCCGTACACGTCCGTCCTGCCGTCCCCGTCGGAATCTGCCGTAAGGGCCCGGGCCGTCTCCAGGAACGAGTCCCAGTTCCAGGTATCGTTTTCCCACGAGGTGGGCAGATCATCCAGGCCGGCCTCAGCGAAGAGCGCCCGGTTGTAGTAGATAACAAACGGGTTCCATCCGCGCGGAACGGTAACCAGCTCGCCTTCGTTCGTGCCCAGTTCGATAATGCGCGGGTAGAACACATCGAAGGTGAACTCGTCGTCCGCGTCGGCGAAAGGAATCACGTTCAGCAGCGCTTCCTGGCCCCGGAAAAACGGTTCCCACCTGTGGTTCAGTTGCATCGTGTCGGGCGGAGTCCCGGCCGCGATCGCCGTCAGCACCTTTTCGCCGTACTGTCCGCCCGGCACCGAATTCTGGCTGGCCGTCACGTTCGGGAACTTCTCAGTCATCCGCTGGGCCATTATTTCACGGTCTTCGATGAACTCCGGGCGCGTGCCCCAGTACTGGGCGACCAGTTCGACCGGCTCTTCCGACATCGATTCGCCTTCGTCTGCCGCCGTCGCGCCCGAGTCGCCTGCCACGGGTGCGCACGCTGCCATCAACGCGCCCCCCGCAACCAGCGCCGATCCCTTCAGGAAATGTCGTCTGCTCAGTTTTCCAGCTGTCATAGCCAATCTCCTTTGAATTGATGCGCAATCACGCTGCGTTTTTGGTCTTCGTTTCAGTAGCCCGATAAGCGCCTACCAAGAACGAACGACTACCCGCTGGTGTTCACTAAAAACTAGAAACGTAACTACTAAGCCATATACAGTGCCTGTGTGGACCAGACCTTCAGTCACGCCGCCATTCGGGCTACCTCATCGTGTACTCGTTGGCCGCCGCCACCTTGGATAAGACGCACCGCTGGAATTACGGCGTACGGTGGATGAGGCATGTTTTTTGAGCGGGGCGTTGCGGGGGCGCAGCCCCTGCACAAGGGAGGGCCGAAGGCCCGACCGCCCAAAAACAGAGAATGAGGAGAGAGTAAACACCTTCACTCGCCTCATTCAGTTCGCAAATCAGTAGTGGCTGAGTAGTTACCTAAAAGCTCGAAATTGAAAACTGCTCTACTGCTTCATTCCGCTCAAAGCGATGCTGGCGATGAACTGCTTCTGCAGCATCAGGAAGACCACGATGACCGGCACACAGGCGATTACCGAGCCGGCCATCTGGATATGGATCAGCGTTACGAACTGCCCCTGCGCCATCGCCAGGGCCAGTGGGAGCGTGAACAGCTCCTTGGAGTTGATCACCAGGACCGGCCAGAAAAGCGTGTTCCAGATGCCGAGGAAGCTGAAGATACCCAGCGCGCCCAGACCACCGCGGGAGAGCGGCATAATCACGTACAGGTAGATATGCCAGTGGTTGCCGCCGTCGATCAACGTCGCCTCATCCAGGCTGATCGGGATCTGGTTGAAGAACTGGCGCAGCAAAAAAGTGCCGAACGGGCTGAAAAGGCCGGGGAAGATAAGCGCGGTGTAGGTATCGATCAGCCCGGCAGACCAGACCATCGTGTACAGCGGGATGATGGTCACGTAATGCGGGATCATCATCGTCGCCAGAAAGAGCAGGAATAGGGTGTCGCGGCCGGGGAAGCGCAGGCGCGAGAAGGCGTAGGCGCCCAGCGAACAGACGATCAACTGGCCAACCACCGAGACGGTTGTAATGACGGCGCTGTTGATCAGCGCGCGGCCGATGTTGTAGTTGACCACCGCGTCGACGTAGTTGGCCCACTGCGGCACTTCCGGTATCCAAATCGGCGGAAACGATTCAACCTCCTGCAAGGTCTGCAACGACGCCGAAATCATCCACAGGAAAGGGAACAGTAGGGCTGCGGCGCCCAAGAGTGTGACCAACTGCAGGCTGATAGTTTCCCTGCGCCTAAGTTTCATCAAGTACCTCCGCGCCGTTCGCGCTTCCGCCCTGCGGCGCAAGGCTAAAACGTACTCCCTTCAGTTGGCTGGCGCTGTCTACTGGTAGAAGACCCATCGTTTCTGTAAGATCCATTGGATGAGGGTAAAGAGCAGAATAATAGCGAACAGGACCCAGGAGAGCGCCGCCGCGTACCCCATGCGCAGGTTTTGGAAGCCGCGTGTGTAGATGTAGTAGCTCAAAGTCCGGGTCGAATCGGCCGGGCCGCCGTCGGTCATGATGAATATCGGGTCGAAGATCTGGAGCGTGTTGATGATGCCGATGATCAGGGCGAAAAACAGCGCCGGCGAGAGCAGCGGCAGCGTGATCTTCCAGAACTGTTGCAACCTCGATGCGCCGTCGATGCTTGACGCCTCGTAAAACTCATTCGGTATCGATTGCAGACCGGCCAGCAGAATAATTGTCTTCCAGGAGAGAGTCTTCCAGGTGATGGTGATGATGACTGCCGGCATGGCCCATTCGGGACGCGACAGCCACGGGATCGGGTCGATTCCCAACGGCCCCAGCATGGCGTTGATCGGGCCCTCCAGGCTGTACATGTAGCGCCAGGCGATCGCGACCGCGGCCCAGGTGGTGATCAGGGGCAGGAAGTAGATCGTACGGTAGAGGTCGATGCCGCGCATCGCGTTTTTCAGCAGCAGCGCTGCGCACAACCCCAGGAGCGTGTTGAGAATCTCCAGTCCAACTGTGATATAGAGCGTGTTCTCGAGCGTGTGGTAGAAGGTTGCGTCGGTGGCAACTTCGACGAAATTTTTCAGACCGACGAACTTGACCGGGTCGATAATGTTCCACTCGGAAACACCCAGCACCAGGGCGGTGCCAATCGGGAGCACCTGTAGCAGGAACAGACCAAGCAGGCTGGGCGCCAGAAACAGAAGCGCGACATAAAGATCTCTGTGCCGTCTCTCCTTGGGCCGCAAAATGGACCAGGGAGCGGAAACCGTTTGCGCCTTTTGGCCGGTCGCCATCGTTGTTCTCCGAAATTGCGATGGTGTAGAGAGAGAAGCAAGGAGGGGAACGCTTCTCCTTCCCTGCTTCTCTCTTCAAAATCCTGATTACTTTCTTCTCGCGGCTATGCCTCCAGCAGCGGCTCGGTCTCGGTCTTGATCTGGACGGCGGCTTCTTCGGCTGATTTCTCGCCGATGGCCACCAGGTCCATCTCGCGGTCCCAGATCTCCAGGAACTCCTGGTTGCGCCGGATGAAGGGCTGCGGGTGCACCGTGTCCATCATGAACAGGTACGATTCGGGATGCGCGGGCGGTTCGAAGAGGAAGGAGTCCGACTCCATCGCCGCTTTCACCGAGCTGCCGGCATGACCGTTGCGCAGCAGGAACTTCGCGCCTTCCAGCGATGCCGTGTACTGGATCATATCCCAGGCCGCGTCGGGATTGGGCGCGCCCACGGGGATCGTATACGAGAAGCCGCCGGTCCAGGTGGCGTACTGCACCGACTTGGGCTGCGGCACGACGCCCCAGTTGATGTCCGAGCCTTCCATGCCCTTGCGCGTCCACGTGCCCACGTCGCGCAGGGCCAGGCGGCCCTGATCGAAAAGGCCCCCGGCGCCGGCATCCGCCGAACGCAGGTTGGCCGGCCCCAGTTCATGCTTCAGGTAGAGGTCGAACTTCCACTGGATCGCCTCAACGGCGGCCTCCTGGTCCACGAGTACCTCGGTCTTGTCCTCGTTGAATATATTGCCGCCATTCTGCCAGATGCGGTTGGAGATGTTCCAGATGCGCACCGGGCCATTGGTCCAGCCCCAGATCTTCTCGTCGCCTTCGCCGCGCATCATCTCTTTGGCCGTCTCGACGAAGGTGTCCCATGTCCAGGTGTCGTTCTGGAAGTGTTCATAGGGTGTGGTCACGCCGAACTCTTCAAACATGTCGATGTTATAGCCGATTCCCATCGGGTTCACTTCCGCCGGGATCGCGTACGGCTTGCCCTCCGACTTGAAGAAGTCGGTAATCACGTCATAGAAGTGATTGTAGCCGGGCGCGTTGATGTCCCAGGTGGGATGGGCTTCGACATAGTGGGTCAGGTCGGTCAGGAAGCCCCGGTTCTGGAAGCGGGCGAAGTCGAAATCGACGATCATGCCGACGTCGGGCAGGTCGCCCGACGCGAAGCGGGTCAACAGCCGGTCATGGTACTGACCGAAGGGCGCCGAAGTGATCGTGACGGTGGTATTGGATGTTGTCTTATACTCGTCCATCAGCAGGCCGTAGGTGGCGTCCCAGGAGCCCCAGACGGTGAACTCGATCTCGGTCGCCTCGGCCATCGCGTCATCGCCTGACGCGGCCGATTCGGAGGCCCCCGGGTCCGCTACACCGACGCAGGCCGCCAGTAGTGTGCCGGAGGAAAGTAGGGCCGAATTTTGCAAGAAACGACGTCTGCTCAGCTTGTTCGACTGCATGTGGGTCTCCTTCCTTGGATGATATGAAGTTATGTTCGGGCCAGAACGGGCAGGCCAGATGGTATTTGATACGCCCCTGCTCGGAAAGGGCGCGTGGGGGGCTTGCGAAGCTATGTCTGTCTTACACAGACTGCGTCTATCTTATGCAAACAGCATATTCTGTCAAATCTGTGCCTTCGCATCTGCTGCCGGCGGTTCGGAGAAAGGTATCGCTCAGGCCGCAAAGGCAAAAAGAGCCCGCCGCACTATGCGCCGGGCCGTGGACGTTCGCTACTTTCTCTATCGGTTCTCGCAGACGGATCAGCCCTTCAGCCCGCTGAGGGCGACCCCCCGCACGATATGGCGCTGCAGCGCGAGGACGAGAATAATGACCGGAATGATAGCCAGTGTCGAGCCGGCCATTGGCAGTTCATGCTGGTTGCTCTCCTGCACCCGCAGGTTGGCAATCGCGATCGGGAGCTTCTCCTCTGATACGGATGGGGTAACTACTCAGCCGCAACTGATTCGCAACTCTGAACGAGGTCAGCAAGAGTTTTCTCTCTCTCCTTATGTTTGTGTTTTGGGCGGTCGGGCCTTCGGCCCTCCCTTGTGCAGGGGCTGCGCCCCCGCAACGCCCCCCTACAAAAACATGCCTCATCGACCGTGTGTGCTCATTCCAGCAGTGCCGCTCCACCAACGTGGCTGCCGCAAACCGAATACGCAATCAGATAGCCAGAATGGCGGCAGCGATAAAGGGCTGGTCAAGACAGACACTGTAGATGGCTTAGTAGTTACCAGATGGGTAAAAAGGTTGATGCGACGGTCACATTTGAAAAATTAGGCCCATGGCTCCAGCCCCAATAGCTTTCTGCCCAGTCCGGTCAGTTGCCCCGTCTTGCCGAATTTCTGCTCAAGTTCGCGCGGATCGCCCGGATAGGCATCGCCGCGCGGCGGCAGCCGTTCCTGCCAGGCTCTGATGCGATACCGTCGTTCTTCCTCGTCCCTGGGCGGGAACATGGTGATGTATTGGGCCAGCCGCGGTCTCGTGCCGTGGTTGCGGCTGTTGCCGTGCGGCAACATACTGTCCCAGATCAGAAAATCACCCGCCCGTCCGGGAATCGTCCTTATATCCAGCCCGTCCGGATCGGGACGGCGGGGGTTGCGGTCCGCCGGCTGCGTCTTGATCCATTCATGGAATTGCCTGTGGAAACCCGGCGCGCACTGGAAGCCGCCCTGGTCAGCGGTTGTGTCGGTCAGATAGAGGACGCCCTGGACCATACGCGGAAGGGGCCGCATCGTCGTGTCGATATCCCAGTGGAACATGCCGTTATAGTCCCAGTCGGGCGAGCGCGCCGGCGGGTTCATGTTGGCGCGGTCGATGCTCACCCACAGCTCTTCCTGCTGCCACACATCTGCGAATGCCTGGTAGATCTTGGGGTGTTGGCGATTGTCCCAAAGGGACTGGTGGTGAAACATCTCCAGCATACCGGCGCGGCTTACCGGCGCCTCGTACCACGTTTCCGGGTCATCCCGGTCAACCTGGAGGAATTCCCAAATCGCGTCGATCACCGCATCCAGATTTTCCTGCGGCACCGCGTTGGGAATGATGACATAGCCGTTCTCTTCCCAGAAAGCGCGCTGCGCCGGAGTGAGGAGACGGTCCTTTACCGGATGTTCAAGCGGTACGGCGACAGTCATGGAGTACTCCCGGTGACAGGAAACAATAGGTTTTTCGAGGGCTCCTGCAGACCTTACCAGAAAGGGTACAGGCGAAGCAAATCAGGTTACGGTATCGGTGGAAACGACCTCCGGACGCACGCTGTGCAGGCTGTCAGGCGTCCGAAGCCATCAGCTGCTCCGCGATCTCCCTCAGGCTGGCGACCACGGAATCCAAAGCGTTCTCACGCTCCACTCTGGTTGGCAACGCAATCGGAATGCAGTATCTCCAGTCCTTTGTTCTCCACTGCACCACCCTCGTTTCGGCCAGACCCGCCTTTTGCAAGTGTTCAAGCGTATCTGGTTTGAATAAGAGCCATAACGGAGTGTTTTCGTGCTGTGCCCAGCCATCAAAGATATAGCCGAACCACGCTGCCACCCCACCGATCTCCATGTGTCGACCGTAACCTTCATATCTCGGCTGTCTGTCGTTCCCTCTAATGTCCAAGAAACCAACATCGCAGCCGCGGTCGGTTGAATCGTCAACAAATGCAATTAGACTCAGCATTCGCCTGGCGAACTCCGGGCCCAGATCCTCTGAGCGCCAGGGCAGAAAAATTTCGGCGTCCATCTGGTCAGTGAGGCCGCGCAGTTGAATAATGTCTGCCTCGGCGGCTGTGTCCCCGGCTTTATTGGCTTGCGTTTCCATACGGTCGAGCAGATCGGCCCAACTGGTCAACATCAGGCGACGTTCTCCGCAGGCTATTGAAGCGCTTCGGAGTTTGCCAAACTCCGAAGAGACGGTCAGCTTATACACCTCCTCTGCTCTCTTGCGCAACACCGGCCACAAGGTTTCAATTCTAGCCGCGGGTGCGACGAACAAGAGTGCCGCAGGTCTGCACCGCGGCAGCTGTTCCAGATAACCATTGGGCTGGTTTGGGGTGAGCGGCGCATCGAACTTCGCTTCTATCAGTACCGGCTCGGTGCCGTCGTCGGCTTTGACGGAGAGGTCTGGAATCCCCCCTTTTTCGCCAGTAGCTTGAGTCTGTACTTTACCTAAGAGACCAACCTCTGTGCCTCCAAGCTGCAGCGTTTCCGCCAGTGCCTCGCGGGCGGCCTCTGATTGAGACAGGATGTGCCCTAGTGCTCTAACGGCTACATTTTCAACTTTGTCTGTGTGAGTGCGAGCAATGTGAGCAAAAAGGGTCTTGTCAATGGGCATAATGAATGGCCTCTTTCATGTGTTGTGGGTTTCATACCCACTGCTTTTATCCGCAATTTCGAACGGTCAGGACTAACAGGTCTCCGCGTCTATCCGGTCGAGCATTCCGCGCAGTTGCCTGATACCCGCCTCCGTCTCCTCATCTCCCGCCCCACCGACCACCCTCTCCATAAACTCCAACAACGCGGCCCAACTCGTCAACATCAACCGCCGCTCCCCACCGGAAACTGTCGCGGCGCGCAAATCACCCGGCGTCGTCGCTCCGATAATCGTAAACTGCTCATCCGCCCGCCGGCACAGCTCCGGCCACAGCCTTGCCAGCCGCGCCGCCGGCGCAACGAACAGTAGCGCCGCGGGCCGGTCCAGCGGCAGCCATCTGAAATACCCGTTCGGCTGGCTCGGGGACAGTTCGGTCCAGCACATGGCGTCAATCAGCACCCGCACCTCACTCTCGTCGTCATAGCCGGCGAGGCACGAGCGCTCTCCTTCCATGCCAATATCCAGGCTGCGCACGCCGGCAAGGGTACCGACCGCCGTGCCGCCCTCCCGCAGCGTACTCGCCAGGGCACTGCGCGCCGCTTCCGAGCAGGAGAGAACTCGCCCCAAGGCATCAACAACCGCGTCTTCAGATTGGTCGGTGGGTCCGCGTGCGTTGTGGCCGGACCGGGTCGCATCAGTGGACATGGTGAAGGACTTTTCTTATCTTTCGGGCGTCAAGTTGTTTCGTCGGAAATGAGGTTCCCGGAAACAGGCGGCAAGGCCGGCACGCAAACGAACAGGCAACGAGGGCCCTCTATAATGCATTCTTCTTTGAACGGGTTGTGCGTGAGAGGAGGTTGTTGCTATGTGTGCTCAGGAGGACTGCCGGCGCAGGCGGGCCAGCTCTGCCTTCATCTCTCGGAGCCGCTCTTCAGCTTCTCTGCGGGCCGCAGCTTCCTCTTCCGCTCGTTGTACTGCCGCTGCGAGCCGATGTTCTGCCGCTTGGCGCGCCACAATTTCCGCATCGGCGCGCTGTGCTTCCGCACTGGCTCGTTGCTTCTTAGCGGCAGCCTTGGCGAGGGCGGCCCGCAAACCGGGAAGCACATACCCGGAATACACATCGTCCAGCGCCAGTTCCATAATATCCGTCTGCCGTTCCAGATCTTCCATCCGAAACTGCAACCCCGGCAACACTTCCGAACCGACTAAGCCCTCGGCATCCGGCTGAATCTCCTCGTAACGTCCCCCAGCGATTAGCCGGTAGAAGCGCATATGCTCGCCGCTGGGGTCGAGAATGTAATACTCCTTCACGCCCGCCAGCGCATAGTCCCGCCTCTTCTCTTCCGTATCCCTCAGTACTTCTGCAGGCGTGGCATCGGAGACCGCCTCCACAACCAAATCGCAGACCCCGTCA
Organism: Caldilineaceae bacterium bin5; assembly: GCA_002238445.1. Lineage (GTDB taxonomy): Bacteria > Chloroflexota > Anaerolineae > Caldilineales > Caldilineaceae > Bin5. Next base: position 41,046 of record MPML01000022.1, on the reverse strand, counting down.
AAATGACGCCGATCAGCGCCTCCCCATGTTACCGGATTGCTGGTCAGAATCACGCCGATGTCCGGCTTGCGCACCGCCTCGCGCTGCCCGGAGGGCTCCGCCGAATCCTCCATCGTCAAGACGAAGCCGGTCTCCAGGTTGATCAGCTTGGCGATGGCATGTGTACTGATATAACGGCGCAACAGTTGGAGAAACCAGCTGCAGAGGTCGAGTTGCGGCGCGTTGTGTGGGGGTTTGGCCTCCAGTCTGCCGTTGTTCCATTCGTAGCTTACGTCAATGTCCCGGTATGGGTTCCCATACCACCTGGACCAGTATTCTTCCAGGGTGACGTAGCGGCCTTCGTCGGGTGCGAAAGGATTGATAGACACACCGGGCGAGGCAAGAGGTTCTGCCTGCATGGACGAGCTTGCAGGGTCAGACAAATCTGTCTTGGCCGCCTGGGATGTATCTGTCTGCGATCTGGAACTGTCGTGCAAGGTTTCTCTGGATTCCATGCTGCCTCCTCCGGCATTGCGGCTGCGCGCAACACGGACTACGATCTTGCATTCTATCGCCACTGTAGCTGCTAGGCTACAGTGGCTTGGCAACCCCAGTGCGACCGCAACTTACACTGTAACTCCTTGAGAAGGGAGTCGCAGTTCCGGCTAGCAGGTTTGCGTTGTGGGGCAATTTCGGGGCCACACGCGCCGCGACCGAGAGGGGTCTTTGAGGGTACAATCACTTGCAAGCAGGTCGTGCCTGAGAAGAGTGCCCTGCTCTAGGAATTCAGGAAGACTGCCGGCGCAGCCGGTCCAACTCCTCTGCCATCGCCCGTATCTGCTCGTCGCCTTCTCGGCGGGCGGCTGCTTCCTCCTCCGCTCGTTGCTCCGCCGCTTGGCGCGCCGCAACTTCTGCTTGGCGCGCGGCAGCCTCCGCATCGGCTCGTTGCGCTTCCTCTTCCGTTCGTTGCTCCGCCGCTTGGCGCACCGCAACTTCTGCTTGGCGCGCGGCAGCCTCCGCATCGGCTCGGTGCGCGTGCTCTTCCGCGCGGTGGTCCGCCCCTCGGAGCCGCGCCACCTCTGCTTGGCGCGCGGCAGCCTCCGCATCGGCTCGTTGCGCTTCCTCTTCCGTTCGTTTCTCCGCCGCTCGGCGCGCCGCAACTTCCGCTTGGCGCGCGGCAGCCTCCGCATCGGCTCGTTGTGCTTCTGTTTCAGACTTGGTGACGGCGATCTGAAATTTCGGTATCACATACCCGGAATACACATCGTTCAGTGCCAACTCCTCCAGATTCGGCTGCCGCTCCATCTCCTCCAACCGAAACTGCAATCCTGGCAACACATCCGAACCGATTACGCCCTCAGCATCCGGCTGTATCTCCTCGTACTCTCCCCCCGGGATGAGGCGGTAGAAGCGCATGTGCTCGCCGCCGGGGTCGAGAATGTAGTACTCCTTCACCCCAGCCAGCGCATAGTCCCGCCTCTTCTCTTCCGTATCCCTCAGCACTTCCGCCGGCGTGGAATCGGAGACCGCCTCCACAACCAAATCGCAGACCCCGTCAAAATGACGCTGGTCGATACCTCCCCACGGCACCGGGTTGCTGTTCAGAATCACGCCGATGTCCGGCTTGCGCACCGCCTCGCGCTGCCCGGAGGGCTCGGCAGGGTCCTCAATCGTCAGGACAAAGCCGGTCTCCAGATTGATCAGTTTTGCAATAGGGTATGTACTGATATAACGGCGTAGCAGATCGAGAAACCAATTGTAAAGGTCGAGTTGCGGCTCATTCGGCAAGGGCTTGGCCTCCAGTCTGCCGTTATTCCATTCGTAGCTTACGTCAATGTCCGGGTAAGGGTTCTCATACCACCTGGCCCAGTACTCTTCCAAGGTGACGTAGCGGCCATCGTCGGGGGCAAAGGGATTGACAGACTGGCCGGGCGGCGCAAGACGCTCCGCTTGCACGTACGAAGCAGCGGACTCAGACATCCCTGTCTTGCCCGCCTGGGATTGACTGTTCTGCGTTTGGGATTGGTCGTGCAGGGCTTCTTTGGAATCCATGCTGCCTCCTCCGACATCGCGGCTGCGCGCAGCACAGCTGACGTAGCGCCATTCTATCATGATTTCTGTGCCCGCGGCTAGCGGCGCATCCAATCTCAGGCGTGTCCCAAACTGTTGGGTCATTTCGCTGTACCCTTTCAGACAACGCAAAACGCCCCCTCCAATAACCCAACCCCCCGCCGTTTTCCAGCCCCGACGAATACGCCCAGGTGATCTTCAGCGACGGCGGACGCTCTGTCACAATGGAGTTCAACACCGATTCTCCGGGCAGCGCCAGCCTCAGCATGGATTAGCGGAAACCACGGCGGCCCACCAGCCAGCCCCGCAGCAGATCCGGGACATCGCAACCCCGCGCAGGTTGACGATGGGCTGACAGTTGTGTAGCCTTGGTCCTGCATTCGAATATGTGAAATCTGCTGTATCAGCTCAATCAGTTGAATACCGACGGAGGAGAGGGAACGAGTTCCTATGCTTGCTTCTCTCCCTTCTTTTTGTCATCCGGTGTCCTCTCCCTCAGCAAGGATCCCAACATGAGCGCCTGGTTTCAGATGCTGCGCGAGCAGCTGCAATTTGACCATATCGATACGCCGCAGTCGGCCGTCCCCTTCGGCATCGGCGGCATTGCCTCTGATGCCTGGCGTGTGGCTGGGATGGCGCGCGTCACCGGTTCTGAGCATGTGCTGACGGCCCGTACCGATGACGGCGCTGAAGTCGAGTGGCATATGCAGTTTTTCGCTGACACGCGCGCGGTGGAGTGTTGGGGCGTGCTGAGGAACCGGGGCAGCCAGCCCCTGCGCAATCTGAGCGAATGTCTCACCTGGGACCTGGACCTGCCGCTGCAGCCGGCCTTCGGTGAGCCATGGGTCCGGCGCGTAAACGGGGTGCGCTTCCTGGCCAACTACTTTCCACCCCATGACTTTGCCATCGTCGACCGCCAGCTGTTGAAGACGCCGCAGGTCTATCCCACCTTCTCCATCCAGGCGGGCGAAGGCGGTCGCTCCTCTGACGGCCATCTGCCCTGCGCAATCGTCTGCGATGCGCAGGGCACCCAGGGTTTTGCCCTCTTCGTGGAATGGTCGGGGCTGTGGCGCATCGGCCTGACACCGGAGCCGCGGGGCGCGGGCGGCTCAGCCGGCGACTGGCCGGTTCAACTGCAGGCCGGCCTGTGGGGATTGGCGTTGCATCTGCAGCCGGGCCAGTCACTACCCCTGCCGCGTGTGTTGCTCACGGCCTTCGACGGCGACCTCGATGACGGCGGCAACGCGCTGCGCCGCCATATCCGCCGTCATGTCATGCCCTCCCTCGACGGCGAGGAGGTCCTGCCGCCGACATCCTTCAATCACTGGTTCGCCTTTCTCGACAACTTTACCGCTAAAAGTCTGCGTCCCGCGGTCGAAGCATCGGCCGCGGCCGGCCTCGAGTACTTCTGCATAGACAGCGGCTGGTTCAGCGGGGATGGGCGCGACGGCGTCGGCAACTGGGAGGAAGGGGATTCCGAAAAATTTCCCGGCGGGATCGCGCCATTCGCCGACTACGTGCGTTCGCAGGGTCTGAATTACGGCACCTGGTTCGAGCCGGAGTGGGCCCACAAGGACAGCCAGCTCTACCGCGCCCATCCAGACTGGTTCTGGGACACGCCCGAAGTGCCGCTCGTTCGGGGGCCGGGCATGCACTTCCAGGACTCCAATTTCGGCCTGATCGATCTGGGTCTGGCAGAAGCGCGCCAGTGGTGGCTGGACCGGATCGTGCGCGCCTATGAGGAATGGGGCGTGCGCTGGATTCGTTGGGACTACAGCCAGGATCCGCGCCCCAACTGGGAACACAATCTCGCCCACGGTGAAATCGGTTGGCGTCAGATCCGGCACGTGCAAGGGTTGTACCAGGTTCTGGACGAGATAATGGCGGCCTGTCCGGACCTGTTTATCGAACAGTGCTCTATCGGTGGTTTTCGCATCGACCTCGGCACCGCGCGCCGCGGCCACAGCTTTTGGATGAACGACCACACGACCCATTCGGCGCTGGTGCGCGCTTTTCAGCACGGCTTGAACACTGTTCTGCCCGGCAACTATGCCAACACCAACATCTGTCAGGACCGCCACGATTACACAACGTACGACTTCCTTTCCCACTCCGCCGGCGGCTTCGGCTACAGCGGGAAACTGTGGCAGGCGCCCGCGGCTGATTTTGAGCGCTACCGGGCCGCGGTGGCGGAGTTCAAAACCTACCGGCGCATTCTCTTGGGCGACTACAGGCGCCCCACCGGCCAGCCGTCCAGCCCCGACGAATACGCCCAAGTGATCTTCAGCGACGGCGGGCGCTCTGTTACAATGGAGTTCAACTGCGATATGCCCGGCGACGCCAGCCTCAGTATGGCGTAAACGAAGAGCGTGAGACCCCGGCGCAGAGATCGGGATGTGACCTTTCTCCCGTCTTCTTTCAGGCAGACCACCATCCATTCACCACCAGTACAGGCAACTGACCATGACATCGACGGCTGCGAACGTTAAAGACAAGATCATCCTCATCACCGGCGGCGCGCAGGGTATCGGCGGCGCGGCCGCGCAGCTGTGCGCGCAGCGCGGGGCCGAGGTGATCATCACCGATATCAAGGACGAGGCCGGCGAAGCGCTGGCCGCGTCTCTGCAGGCCGAGGGCCACAAAGCCCGCTATGAAAGGCTCGACGTGCGCTGCCACGAGGACGCGCAGCGGGTCTTCGGCGAGGTGAAGGCGCGCCACGGCCGCCTCGACGTCCTCATCTGCTCCGCCGGCGTTCTGCGGGGCCCCAATTTGATGCCGGACGCCTTCCCCGTCGACGTCTTCGACGACGTGATCGCGGTCAACGTGCGCGGCGTCTTCCTCTGCGTAAAGGAAGCCTACCCCCTGCTTGAGGCCAGCGAGAGCGGTGCGATCCTGCTGGTTGGCTCGGGGGCCGGCGTCACCGGCGGCAGCTCTTCGATCGCCTACGGCACCAGCAAGGGCGCGGTCAATGGGATGGGAATGACGCTGGAAAACCATCTGAGGGGCAAGGGCATCCGCGTTAACGTCGTCTGCCCCGGCGGCATCGAGACAGAGTTGAAATTGCGGCAGATGCGCGAGTCGGCAGAGGCCCAGGGCCGGGAGTTTGACCTGGAAGACGCCCGCTCCCACCTGGGAGACCCCGAGGGCGTTGGCGAAGCGCTGGCATTCCTCGCCTCCGATGACGGCCGCTACGTGCGCCGCAATCTCTTTACACGCTGACACTGCGCGCAGACGAGGAGTGAGGTGGGATCCACCTTTCTCGCTCCTCCTCAACCTGCACGCATCGCGCGCAGCGCCGGCGCAATCAACAATACCGCCTCGCCGCCTGCCTCTCCTCTGTGGGCGTTCCCTGTAGTTGTCGTATAATAGAGCGCAGAGTTTATAGAGCATATAGCAAGAATCCGCGCCCTTCCAAGCCTGCCCGCAACCAGGCAGGCCGCCAGCCATCGGGCAGCGCGCTCGACCACACGGAGAACCTTTCCATGCCAATAAAAATCGCAATGATCGGGGCCGGCTCCATCGGCTTCACCCGCAAGCTGATGCACGACATTCTCGCCGTGCCCGAGCTGGCCGACACCCACTTCGCCTTTATGGATATCAACGCCAGCAACCTGGACATGGTGGTGCAGCTGGCGCAGCGGGACATCGACGCCAACGGCCTGCCCGCCACCATCACGCCCACAACCGACCGCCGCGACGCCATCACCGACGCCGACTATGTCATCTCGGTCGTGCGCCAGGGCGGACTCGCCGCCTTCCAACTGGATATCGACATCCCCCTCAAGTACGGCATCGACCAGTGCGTTGGCGATACCCTCTGCGCCGGCGGCATCATGTACGGCCAGCGCACCATCTCGGCCCTGCTCGACGTCTGCGCCGACATCCGCGCAGTTGCCAAGCCCGATGCCCTCTTCCTCAACTATTCAAATCCGATGGCCATGAACGTCTGGGCCTGCAACCAGTATGGCGGCGTGCGCACGGTCGGCCTCTGCCACGGCGTGCAGGGCGGCCACTGGCAGATCACCAACTGCATCGAGGAGTGGGCCAAAAGAGAGGGTCTCATCGCCGCCGACGAAACGCTGCACCGCGATGAGGTCGATATCATCTGCGCCGGCATCAACCACCAGACCTGGTACACCCAGGTGCAGTGGCGGGGCATCGATATGGTGCCGCGCATGCTGGAGCTGTTCGAAGGCCACCCCGAATACCCCACCACCGAGAAACTGCGCATCGACATGATCCGCCGCTTCGGCTACTACACCACAGAATCCAACGGCCACGTCAGCGAATACGTGCCCTGGTACCGCAAGCGCCCCGATGAGATCAACGACTGGATCGATCTCTCCAGCTGGATCAATGGCGAGACCGGCGGCTATCTGCGCGTCTGCACCGAAGGCCGTAACTGGTTTGAGACCGACTTCCCCAACTGGATGAAACAGGAGCCGCCCCGCATCGCGCCCGACAAACGCAGCGAGGAGCACGGCTCCTATATCATCGAAGGGCTCGAGACTGGGCGCCCCTACCGCGGCCATTTCAACGTCATCAACCAGGGCCACATCACCAACCTGCCCGACGGCTGCTGCATCGAGATTCCCGGCTACGTCGACAAGAACGGCATGAACATGCCCGTCGTCGGCGACCTGCCCCTCGCCTGCGCCGCCACCTGCGCCGCCAGCGTCAACGTCCAGCGCATGGCCGTAGAGGCCGCCGTCCACGGTGATGTCACGCTGCTCAAGCAGGCCATGCTGCACGACCCCCTGACCGCTGCCGTCTGCAATCCGGAAGAAATCTGGCAGATGACCGACGAGATGCTGGTCGCGCAAGCGCAGTGGCTGCCGCAATACCAGCAGCATGTCCCCGCGGCCCAGGCCCGCCTGCAAGCCGCCGAGCGCAACAACACCCGCGCGCAGCTGCGCGAAAACTGGAAAGGCGCGGCGCGTCTCCATACCAAGAGCGTCGCCGAGATGGCGCAGGACAAAGCCGCGGCCACCATGAACGCCGCGGCCGCCGATAAAGGCGAGATGACCAAGGAACCGGCCTGATTCAGAACCAAGGAGTCAACATGTCAATCAAACTGACACAGGAACAGCTCGACAGCTACCGGCGGGACGGATTTCTCGTGGTGGAAGGGCTGGTGGAGCCGGATGAGGTAGAGGGGCTGCGCTCACGTCTGCGCGAGTATACCCACGGCGGCCGCTCACAGGAGCGCCTTCAGGTGCAGATCGAGCCGCGCGTCCAGCGCGGCGAGCTCCACGTCGACGCGCCGGGCGACGGCATCCGCAAAATCGACGGGCTGGTGGAGTCCGATGATCGCTTCAACGCCCTGGGGAGCAACGGCAACATCGTCAGCGTTCTCGAACAGATCATCGGCCCGGATATCAAAATGTTCCGCAACGCCGCCCTGTTGAAACCGCCCGAAGTCGGTTCGGCCAAGGGCATGCACCAGGATTCTCCTTACTGGCCGATCGAGCCGATGGATCTCTGCTCCTGCTGGTTCGCCTTCGACGACGCCACCGAAGAAAACGGCTGCATGGCCGCCATTCCCGGCAGCCACAAATGGGGGTCGCAGCCCCACATCAACGTGACCGACGACTACGTGGTCGATCCCGAATACTACGACCAGGCCGATATGCAGCTGGCGCCGGTGAAGGCGGGCGGTGGTCTCTTCTTCCACTCGCTCCTGCTCCACTACACCGCGCCCAACCGTTCAGACAGGTGGCGCCGCGCCATCGCGCTCTCCTACATGTCAGCCCGTTCCAAGTACACCAGGGACGGCGAAGGACCGGTCTATCACCATATCCAGGGCCGGACATTCGACGGCTGCGTACGCTGAAAAGCGCAGCGTACGCCATCCAGGCATGTTGACGACTGAGGGTTGATAACTAACGCTACACGGGCGTCAACGAAAATTTTCAGATTTTCACTCTCTTGACAAATGTCCTCTTGTGTGTTAATACACCCACACAATGACACATCAAGAACTGAATTCTGATGTGCTCGTCTGGTCGAAAGCGCACCAGCCACTAAAATACAGACCCGCCCAGTGCCTCTGGAGGGAGTGGGTACTTCCTCCCTCCCTCCTCTGTCCCCAAAAAACACTACCTCATTCTGTAAGGCGGGATGTCTCCTCGCAGACGTCTCGTCGCCTTCAACATTTCAGTCACACAACAAGATGGCCGCTACATCAGCGGCATGACCGCGCGCCCGTCCCCGCTGTGGGGAACGGAATTGCCGCGCTGTGGTCGAGTCTTTCCGGCCAGCCAAAGCAACGCCCTGACCGGCATCGCAACCACGACATTCGTCTTCATTGCCTGAATATACACGCCTGTGACTACGCAGAAGTACGTAGATTCTCTGCCAATGTTGGCGGCGATCCTATAGGTAGACATCCTGCTATTGCCACCGATCAGACCAGACTCGACAAATGTCAACGAGACTTGGTTTACTGAAGGCTTTACGATTGCGGTCTTGCCCTTTATCCAGCGGCTTAGTAGTTACTCTGCTCCTTAAAAGTCCAGCCTGAATCTTACAGGAGGTATTTCATGATGCCTGAAGATATTTCGCTTTTCAGATCGACTCGGCGCACGCAACGGGCGGCAGTAGCAACACTGCTACTGTTCCTGCTATCACTGCTCTTGTTGCCGCAGCCGGCAATCGCAGCGCCTCCGCAGCGTCCAGGCGCCGTCCAGGAATACGTCCACCTCGTCCGAGAGGGCGAAACACTTGCCAGCATTGCGGCCTCATACGGCATTTCAGTCCAGGATCTCAGAGCATCCAACAACCTCATCAACCGGGCCGAACTGGTGAGCTGCTCGCCCAATAACGACAGTACTCAGGCGCGCGGCACAGTGCGGCTCAATGGTCAGCCGGTCAATGGGTTTCGGGTGGTCTTCAGCTGGCGGCCGGACGGGCAGATAGTGGCCAGGGCGATTACCGGCGCCGGAGGCCAGGAGGGAGGCCAGTTCTCCCACATCCTTCTGGCATCCGGTCCCCGCGAAGGGAACTGGTGGTTCTGGGTCGAAAACGATGCCGGGGCCCGAATTTCGGAAATGGCGCACGTCCAAACCGACAGACTTCCTCATGAGGGTATGTGCCAGCGGGCCGTGCTCGATTTCGACATTCAGAGTCTGGATTTCACTTACATTGGACGGAAGCTGCATATCCCCGTGTCCTCAAAACTTCACGTGACGTCACAACCGGTGGTCACAGCGCCCCAGAAGCGTCCAAGCGCCGAAAAAGTCTACGGCCACATCGTCCAACACGGTGAATCACTTGCCAGCATCGCGGCCTCCTATGACATTTCAGTCCAGGAACTGAGAGAACTCAACAGCCTCGCCAACCGCGCCGAACTGGTGCATTGCGACCCCAACGGCATCAACACGCAAGTGCGCGGTACAGTGCGGCGGAATGGCTCGCCGGTCGACGGCCATCACGTGGTCTTCAGCTGGCAGCCGGATGGGGAGGTGGTGGCCAAGAGAACCTCTGAAGGGGGAGGCCAGTTCACCCACATTCTTCACGGAGCCGGCCCGCGCGAAGGAAACTGGTGGTTCTGGATCGAAAACGAAGACGGGATGCGTATTTCGGAAATGGGACACGTCCGCACAGACGAGAGCCCCGATTCCGGCAACTGCCAGTGGGCGGTGATCGATTTCGACATCCAGAATCCGGATCTAATTTACATCGGGCGCAGGCTCAACATTCCCGTTTCTGGGTAGGATAGACGCTGACTGGCAGGCATCACACAATGCCGGACCTGGCGAGCAGTGTATAAGGGCGTGACTTGAGCGTCGGTGTGAAAATGGAAGGAGTCGTTGCGCCCACACGTCTGTCTTCACCAGGATTCCTGGGATCAGGTGATGAACAGGGCTGCAATCCGCCCGCGGTGAGCCCCAACCGCGGGCGGGAGCCAGTCATTCCCCTGATCCCCGCCCCCATTAGCCGCGCATTGGCTCCTTCGTTTCCCTCTGCTCTCCTTGTCGATGTATGATTCTATCCTGGTCGCCGACCGATAGTCTGACCACCGATAGGTCACCGGCAACAAAATCTCACAGTCTGCGTACAACGAAGTAATAGATCAAATGCCCTTGACCATCTGCAACCAGCCTCGCGGCTCCGGTTGCCGGCGGTTGAGCATACGACTGAATTGGTCGTGGCCGGTCGCCTCGTCCACCAACGCTGACACTCTTGTCGCCACTGTCGCCACTTTCACCAGTGGCACCGAAAATGAACTCGGCAGATAGTTCGCATTTTGGTCAAAGAGCTTTAACTTCATGTCATACCTCCAGACCTTATTCCACGCAACTCGCCAACTACTGCCCAATGTCAATTGATTAGGAGCAAATGAAATGCAGTATCGAATCGAAGGCACAACTCTGCCGGTCGTCACAGTCAGCCTTACCCCCGGCCAGCGCATCTACTCCTCCTCCGGCGGCATGAGCTGGATGACGGAGGCCGTGGAGATGGAGACCAATACCGGCGGCGGTCTGGGCCGGATGGTCAAACGCGCGCTCTCCGGCGAATCCCTCTTTATCGTCGACTATTACGTCGACAGGGGCGAGGGCGAGGTCGCCTTTTCAGCCGAGTTTCCCGGCAAGATCCTCGATCTTGACCTTGCTGGCGGACAGTCGGTGATCGTGCAGAAAGACGCCTTCATGTGCGCGGAAAAAAGTGTCGACCTGGACATGCACTTCCGCAAGCGGCTCGGCGCCGGCCTGTTCGGCGGCGAAGGCTTCATCATGCAGCGGCTGACCGGCCCCGGTAGAGCCTTCGTCAACTTCGACGGCGAGATCCTGGTCAAGGAACTCCAGCCGGGCGAACTGCTGCGCGTCGACACCGGCCACGTGGCCATGATCGATCCGACCGTCGATTTCGATGTCGAAATCGTGCGCGGCTTCAAAAACATTCTGCTCGGCGGCGAGGGCCTCTTCCTCGCCACGCTGCGGGGGCCGGGCAAAGCCTACCTGCAGACCATGCCCATGGACAAACTGGCGCAGAAGATCGCCCAATACTTGCCCCAGGTCGGCGGCAAAGGCGCGAGTGGCGGCGGCAATGTCGATCTGGGTCAGCTGTTCGGAGGGCGCTAAAGACCGGAAGTAAAGAGCGAGGATGTGTAATACAATTTCGAGGGGCCAATAGGGAAGCGGGAATCTCCGGCGATAACAGTGTCAGACCAGCATCTGGATAAGTGGTTCGACGGAATCGGTCTTGGTTCGAGCAAGGGCCAGTGGGCCGCTACCAGCCATTTTCAAGCAGATGTCTCAACGTTGGCCAGTATCAACCGTTCGACTTTCGTTCGAATCCAGGAGTGAGGTCGTGCCGTTTACGCACGCCACGCCCCTCCCCTCAATTCCCGCTATACAAATTATCGTGGAGCGCGTTGGCATAGCGGTCTATATTGCGCTCGCGGCGTCTGCCCCCGCTTTCGTCAAGCATACGGTTGCGGGGCGCCTGCGCCTGCGAGCCGGGAACCTGTGTCGCGCCCACGCCCGGCACATCCACCCGGTATGAAGCAGGTGCATCGGCCTGCCGCAGCTTGAGAATGCTGTCAGCCAGCGCCGCGCCCGCCTCCTCCCGCTGCTTCAACGCTGTGCTGCCGATCAAATTCTTCACCTGGGTGATTATCCCGAGCAGGTCGTGCGTCGGCTTGGTGCCCGCCCCAATCATCAAACCTGTGACCAGAATGTCCCACAGATCCGGAACCTGGTCCAGAAAGCCGGGCAGCGTCTGGTTGAGATAACTCATCAAACGCATACCACTGTAGTTGGAAATCACGATGCCAAGAAAGATACCTGCCAGCAGGCTGGTGCTGCGTTTGAACGCGATATAGCCGGGCGACTTGAGATCGCTGGGCCGCCAGCCCAAAAAACGCAACGCGCCCCATTCGAGATAGTGCCAGCCCAGTTCCATCAAGCGCTCAATCCCCGCCGCTGCCCCTAAGAGCGGAACCATCGCCGGCACAACGGTCGTTATCTCCGTCCCTACCGTCTGCTCCAACCCCGCCGCCAGCGTCAACTTCGGCAACGCGCCTGCCAGAAACAAACCGCCCCCGACACTCCAACCCAACCGTCGTATCATTCTCATCCGCATACCTGTCTCTCCCACTACTGTCTAATTCTTCGTAGCCGGCCTCTGCTTCCTCGAGGTCGCTCGCCCGGCTGCCTGCAACGGAAAATCACGCACTGGCCGCGTACCGTTCTGCCAGTTCAACCAGCAGCCGCACGCCGTATCCCGTAGCGCCTTTCGGCGTCTCCGCGTTGATCCGGCTGTCGGCCAGCACCATATTGGCAATATCCAGATGGGCCCAGGGGTAGCCTTCTGTAAAGTGTTCGATAAACTTGGCGCTGCTGCTGACGCCCGCGCGCCCGGCGCTGTTCTTGACCTCGGCCATATCGCTCTTGATCGGCTTCCCGTACTCCGCATCCATCGGGAACGGCCACAAACGGTCCCCGCTGTGGTCCGCCGCGGCCATCAACTTCTCTTCCAGAGAACTGTCGTTGCTGAAAAGACCGGCGCGTATATGCATTCCTAGCGCCGTGCCGATCGCGCCCGTCAGCGTCGCCAGATCCACAACCGCCACCGGGTCGAAACGGGCGACGTACGCCAGCGCGTCCGCCAGAATCAGCCGTCCCTCCGCGTCCGTGCTGATTATCTCCGCCGTCTTTCCAGTCATGCCGGTGATAATATCGCCCGGCCGGAACGCCTTGCCGTCCGGCATATTCTCCACACAGGGCGCGATCCCGATCACCCGCCGCCGAACATTAAGGCGGCCAATCGCCTCCATCGCGCCGATCACCGCCGCCGCGCCCCCCATATCGCCCTTCATCTCCCACATGCCGCCCGTGCGTTTGAGGCTGATACCGCCCGTGTCAAAAGTGATGCCCTTGCCAACCAAGATCAGCGGCGACTCCGAACTGCCGGCCGGCGCGTGCTCCAGGATGACAAACTGGGCTGGATTCACGCTGCCCTGGCTCACCGCCAGCAGAATGCCCATGCCCTCTTCCTGCATCGCAGCCTCATCCAGCACCGTGATCTTCAAACCGACCTCGGACGCCATCGCCCGCGCGCGGGCCGCCATCTCCACAGGCGTCAGAATATTGGCCGGCTCGTTAACCAGGTCACGCGCGCTGCAAACCCCGCGGCCGATCGCCTTTCCCCTGGCTACACCGCGTTCAACGTCGGCTAGCTTGGCCGCGCTGTACTCTACCACCGTACAACTCGCCAACCCCGCGTCTGCATCCTCGCGGCCATACCGTTTCTGCCGGTAGCTGGCCAAAATCGTCCCCAACGCCACCTCCTGCGCCGCCGCATCCGCATCGTGACCGGCAATCCCCGCGCCGTGAACGATCGTCGCCATCGTCTTGACGCCCTTCAACTTGGCCGCGGCCTGCGCCGCCACCGCTGCAGTCCGCCGGATCTGGCCAATCCCGAACTGCTCACTGCTGCCAAGCCCGACAATCAGCACCCGCGGCGCGGTCAGCCCCCCTTGTTCTTCCGCTCCCGACCCGCCATTTGCGCGCGCATACAGCAGCGCCGTCGACTCGGCCTCGCCGCTGAAATCCCCCTGCGCTATCAGCCGGCTGATAGCGCCATTCAGCACACGGTCGATCGCGCCCGTCGCGCCGCCCGGCGCGGTGACGCCCGCGAAAAGATTGATGACGATCAGATCGACATCGGTCTCAGCGATATTCCCCTGCTGTACCCGTAATTCCATGTCCAGTTTCCTCTGGTCACTATCCAGCGGTCAGTGTCCTGTGGTCAGTGCAGCCACCGGCCAAGAGCCACTGCTAGCTGGTCGTTGGGGTTACAGATTCGTGCGCAATCGCATCGCCGCCGCCTCCAGAATCGCATCCGTCTTGCAAAAGCAGAAGCGGGCGACATTGGCGGCCAGATGGCTGTGTTCGGGGCTGTAAAATGCGGAGGGCGGGATCGCGGTCACGCCGATCTCCTTCGTCAGCCAGCGGCAGATCTGCACGTCGCGCGGGTCGTCGGTCGGCAGAGGCGTGTCCAAATCGGTCGTATCAACCAGAATGAAATAGCTGCCGTGCGGCGTAACCGGCGGGAATCCGACTTCGATCAGCGCCGACAGCAGGATGTCCCGTTTGCCCTGATACATGACACTCAGTTCATGCAGATAGTTGCGCTCTTCCACCTGCTCAAACGCTGCCCCCACCGCTTCCTGCAGCGGCGTGGTTACCGCAAAAGGAATCCACTGGTGCGCCATCAGCACCGCGTGCGCCAGCGGCTCCGGCGCAATCGCCCAGCCGATCTTCCAGCCGGTCACGGAGAAAGTCTTGCCCGCGCTGCCCAGCGTAATCGTGCGCTCCCACATGCCCGGCAGCGTCGCCAGCCGCACGTGCGGCGTCCCGTCGTAGGTCATCCACTCGTAGACCTCATCGCTCAGCACCAGCAGATCATGCTCCTGCACAATCTGCGCCAGCGCCAGCAACTCCTCCCGGCTGTACATCTTGCCCACGGGATTGAGCGGCGTATTGATAATAATCAATTTGGTCTTCGGGCTGATCGCGGCCCGCAAATCCTCCATATCGATCCGCCAATCCGCCGCGCTGGTGGCGCCGGGCATGGGCCGCAGGGGAACATAGACCGGTGTTCCGCCCGCCATGATCACCGAAGGCGGATAGCTGTCGTAGAACGGCTCGATCAGGATCACCTCATCGCCCGGGTCTATCAGCCCCTGCACCGTGGCGTAGATCCCTTCCGTCGCGCCCGTGGTCACGACAATCTCGGTCAGCGGATCCAATTCGCGATCAAAAACCGGGCTGTACACCGCCGCCAGCGCATTCACCAGCCGCGGGTGGCCCGCGCTGCGCGCATACTGATTGTAGCCGGAGGCCAGCGCAGTGCGCGCCGCCTCAATCACGAAATCCGGCGCGGGGAAATCTGGGAACCCCTGCCCCAGGTTGATCGCATCATATTCCAAAGATAGGGCAGAATACTCGGCGAAGACGGTCGTTCCGAAGGACTGAACCCGAACTGCTGCTGGCGTTGACACGGTGGCGCGTTCCTTAAAACCGGTGGTCGAAAGCTCTTGCGCCCGCATCCTGTGCGCACCTGCAAAAGCCCGAGTTTGTGGCTGGTGGTTAGGTTCCGTTGACCTCTAACGACAACTACTGAAATCAGACAACAACAGGATGCCTGTAGACTCGGAGTAACTTCTTGGCTCTTGGTAGTCAGTTCTTAGTCAGTCGCCGGATACAAGTGGGGTTACTAAAAACGTAGCTGCTCAACCGCAACTGATTCGCAACCCTGAACGAGGCGAGTAGAGGTGTTCTCTCTCCCCTCCTTGCTGTATTTTGGGCGGTCGGGCCTTCGGCCCTCCCTTGTGCAGGGGCTGCGCCCCCGCAACGCCCCCCTCCAAAACCATCCCTCACCGACCGTGTGCATTCTTAGCAACGTGTCGGCTGGCGAGCATGGCGGCGACTGCACACCAGTTGCGTCACCAAGAGCCCGAATGCTTCCAAGGATGACTGGCTGGTCAACTGCTGTGGCTTAGTAGTTACCTAAAAACTAAAAACTCGAAACCAAAAACTTTCCCGGTACACAGTTTCGCCCGCCGCGTACTGTTTGACAACCGAAAACCGTTCAGTGGCAACCGGAAAGAATGATAGCATAGGGAGGCCCGAAAGTCATCTATAAACGCGCGAGCAACAGCTCTCCAACCGCCCGCCGCACTATGGTGCCGGGCGCCGTTTCAGGAACGTCGTTTGCCTAACGAGCAACCGCTGTGGTATCGTTCTCAGTGCGCCATGCCCCCGTAGCTCAGTGGATAGAGCATCGGCCTCCGGAGCCGGGAGCACAGGTTCGAATCCTGTCGGGGGTACTATTCCCAAGGAGTGAGATTATCTCGCTCCTTTTTTGTATCCTCCACTTCTCAACGAAACATATCCTTCTCCGCCGGACGCTGAATCGACCGCGCCGGCGCATCCGCCGCGTCCGGCCGCCTGTAACCGCGAATGATCGCCGCCGGCCGGCCCTCACTGCTCTGACCCATCACCAGCGTCGCCGCCGCGCACAGCTCATCGATGATGCACTCCTCGCTCGCGACCAGCTCGTATCCGAACAGATCTGTCAGCCCTCGCTGGTCCCACAACGCCGGCAGACCCGCACAGCCGATACAGACGCCAACCGTGCCCATCTTCCACGGCCGCCCGTGGCTGTCGCTGATCAGCACCGCCACCGCAGCGCCGGTCTCCTCCAGAATGCGGCCGCGTATCGCCGTCGCGCTCGCATCCGCGTCCGCCGGCAGCAGCGCCACCGTCTCCTCCTCCTCCGGCGCCACATTCGAATGGTCCAGCCCAGCGTGGGCGCACACCCAGCCGCTGCTCTGCTCGACGATCAAAACGCCCGCGCGTGCGCGCACGACCGCATTACTATCGTCCAGAACCGCCTGCACCACCCGCGCGTCTTTCCCTGTCCCCTCCGCCCGCCGCACCGCCCCCTCCGGCGTGTTTCCCCCTCCCCCCGCCCCCAGCCGCACCGCCTCCTCGCCTGGCGTCACATCCGCCAGCCGGACCAGCCGCCCTTCCGCCTTGCTGACAATCTTCTGCGCTATCACCAGGACATCCCCGGTTTCCAGGGAAAGTCCCGCAGCCGCGGCTGCCTCAATAATCAGCCCCGCCACATCATCACCCGGCTGCACCAGCGGTATGCCTGGGATCGGAAAAATTTCGATGCCCCCCTGCTCAGGGGGCCGCTGCGAGCGATTATCGTTCATCAGAATCCCATCTCCTCGGTGACGCTGTCGTCGCTTCTGCCAAAGTGCCAGTACAGGAAAGCCTCCACCACACCGCCGCCCACAGCCAGTGACTTGTCGGAGATGCAAAAGGCGTGCCGGGGATCGTCGCGCGGGTCAATATCGCCGATCTTCAGGCCCGGCCGCAGCGCAACACTCTCGTGGATCAGGCCGCGCAGCACGCCCGTGAACGGCGCCAACAACGGCGTCTCCTCGCCCGACGGCTGCAGAACCCTGCCATATGGTTCCCCGGCCTGCACACGTTCGCCGATGCGCGCCAATGCCTGAAAGCTTCCTGCCACCGGTGCACGCAGCACCCGCGTCGCCTTTGCCTCGACCGCCGGGCTGCGCTCGCCGCTCTCTCCAGTTTCATTGCCACTTGGCGGCGTCCAAATCGCGCCGGGCCTGCCCGTATCGGCTTCGGCCGCACCCTCCCAGATCGCCCGTCCCAGGCTGGGGCCCCGGTTCGTCTCGATCACAACATGGCAGTCGACACCCGCCTCAAAGCCCGGCCCCAGCGCCGCCACGAACGCCGCGCTGTCCAGCGTTGTGCCAGTATTCGTCTTCGCAAGAACCGCGTCTACAACCGCCGATGGCGCCAACTCCTCGATCGCCTCCGCCTCCGGATCGACCACAACCGGGATCTCCCCCGCATCCAGCACCTCCGGCACATCCGCCGTCAGCGCCCTGCGCGCCGTGATCCCTTCCACCTCGTGCTCTTCGTCATATACTGCCTGGGCAAACGCCACCGAACGTCTTACCGTCAGCGGGCAGGGCAACTCGGTCATCACCACCGGGATGCCGCAGCGGTGCAGCCGCCAGGCCACACCGGTCGCCAGGTCGCCGGCGCCTTTTACCAGCACCAGCAGATCGTCAAAAGGGTTTTCGTCTCTCATATCGCTATCATTGTTGACGTACTGTTAAGCCATCAGTAGTATACACAGGGCACAGTAAAGCTAAAATAACTATGCAGGCTCTTGCAAGTGCGCAAACTCCCCCAGTCGCAAAACCTTTGCATCGAGATGTACGAGTATGGAGTTGTACGATCTGTAGCGGAGCGGAATTGATGACAGTCGTGATTGCGGCTGACCAAGCGAACGCGCTGGAAAAGGCAGCGGCTGCCCTGGAGCAGGGCGCCGTCATCGGCGTGCCCACCGATACCGTCTATGGCCTTGTCTGTCTCTACAACGACGCAGCCGCCATCGACCGGCTGTTCGCCGCGAAAGAGCGCCCCAGCCAAAAGGCCCTGCCCGTCCTGCTGGGCGACGCCGAGCAGGCAAGCGCGGTTGTGCGCTCGGCGCGCCAAACCGCGGCCCAGGCCCTGATCGAGCGCTACTGGCCCGGCCCACTCACGCTCGTACTCCCCGCGCGCAGCCACCTGCCGCCAGCCCTCACCGCCGGCGGCGACACCGTCGGCGTACGCCTGCCCGCCCATTCGTTCCTGCGCGCCCTCGCCCGTCGCGTCGGTCCCCTCGCCTCCTCCAGCGCCAACCGCAGCGGCGAGCCCCCCTGCGCGACACCCGCCGCCGTCCTCGCCCAGCTGGACGGCCGCATCCCTCTCCTCATCGACGCCGGCCCCGCCCCCCTCGCCCAGGCCAGCACCGTGCTCGACCTGTGCGCACCGCAGCCAATACTGCTCCGGGAAGGTCCGATCGGCCCGCAAGAGCTCGCCGCGGCCGGGATACGCCCAGGAGTGCGCAGTGAGAAGTGAAACACAGGGAGCAGTCGAAGCACTCTCTCCCCGCTCCTCTTCACTCTCTCCTCTATCCATCGGCATCGACGCCTCCCGCAGCCTGCGGCCCGAGCCCACCGGCACCGAGTTCTACTCACGCCAGATCATCGGCCACATGCTCGCCGCGCCCAGCGATCATCTCGCCTTCCGCCTTTACGCGCCGGAGGAGCCCACCGCCGAAGCGATGCGCGGCGCCGCCCCGCCCCCGCACGACCAGCGCGCCGTGACCGTTCGCACCCTGCCGGGCAACCGCCTGTGGACCCACCGCACCCTCGCCTGGGAAATCAGCCGCCGCCCGCCGCACGCGCTCTTCGTCCCGGCCCACGTCGTCCCCTTCCTGCCGCCCGCGCTGCTGCCCCCCACCGTCGTCACCCTGCATGACATCGGCTATCGCTACTTCCCCCGCGCCCATACCGCCCTGCAGCGCCTCTATCTCGAGCTCTCCACCCGCTGGAGCACCGCCGCCGCCCAGCGCATCATCGCCGTCAGCCGCCACACCGCCAACGACCTGCAGCGTTTCTACGGCGTGCCCGAAGCCAAAATTCGCGTCATCCACGAGGCCCCCATACCACGCCCGCCCGTCCAACACGCCGCCGCAAACGGCCGGGACGCGGCGCCCCTATCGGTCTCCCAACGACCGTTCGCGCTCTATGTCGGCACCATCCAGCCCCGCAAAAATCTGCTGCGCCTCGTCGACGCCTTCGCCCGCCTCATACAGCAGCATGAAATCGGCTGGGACCTCGTCCTGGTCGGCCGCCGTGGCTGGCTCAGCCAGGAGTACGAACGCCATACCGCCGCCCGCGGCCTGACCGGCCGCGTCCACTTCCCCGGCTATCTGCCCGACGATGCCGTCGCCGCCTTGATGGAAAAAGCGCTCTTCTTTGCCTTCCCGTCCCTATTCGAAGGCTTCGGTCTGCCCGTACTCGAAGCCCAAACCACAGGAGTCGCCGTTATGTGCGCCAAAAACTCTGCCCTGCCCGAAATCGCCGGCGACGCCGCCCTGCTCGTCGACCCCGAGAACGTCGACGAAATCGCCGCCGCCATGCTGCGCCTCAGCCAGGACGAGAACCTGCGCCAGGAGTTGATCGCCAAAGGCTATGAAAATATCAAACGTTTTTCGTGGGAAAAAGCCGCCCGCGAGACGCTGGCCGTGCTCGAAGAGGCCGCCGCCAAAAAATGAGCTCTCCGCGGGAGCAGGGTTGGGCATCACTACAGATTCTGGGCGTGCGCGTCGACTGCGTCGATTTCCAGCAGACTCTTGATTGCGTTAGCGTCTGGATCGAACAATCGCGAGCGCACGCCGAAACCAGAGAAGATCCCGCCCCTCACCTCTCGCCGTTCCCCCGCCAGGTCTGCACCGTCAACCCTGAATTCATCATGACCGCGCGCCGCGATCCCCCCTTCGCCCAGGTACTGGCAGCGGCGGACCTGTGTACGCCCGACGGCATCGGCGTGCTCTGGGCCGCGCGCCTTGCCGGTGTACGCCTGAACGAACGCGTAACCGGCTCCGACGGCATCCACCACATCTGCCAACGGGCCGCTGCGCAAGGGTGGCGCCTCTTCTTCCTCGGCTCCGCCCCCGGCGTAGCCGAACGCGCCGCCGCCGAGCTGTCCCGTCTCTATCCCGGTCTTCCCGTCGCCGGTACCTACGGCGGCTCACCCGCCGACGCCGACTGGCCCCAAATCCGCCAGCATCTCCCCCCCCCCCCCGAGCTTCCCCGCCCCTACCCCGGCCTCCCCGCCCCCGGTCCCTACGGCGGCTCCCCCGCCGACGCCGACTGGCCCCAAATCCGCCAGCATCTCACCGCCGCCCGCGCCGATCTCCTCTTCGTCGCCTACGGCCATCCCCGTCAGGACATCTGGATTCACCAGCACCGAGAGGAACTGCCGGTCGCCGTCGCCCTCGGCATCGGCGGCGCCCTCGCCCTCTTTTCCCCGCCTGCCCCCCGCCCCGCGCACCGGCGGCCCCTTCCACTTCGCCGCCGGCCCTGCCCCCCGCGCCCCGCACTGGCTGCGCCGCCTCGGCCTCGAATGGCTATACCGCCTCGCCCGCCAACCATGGCGCTGGCGCCGCATGGCCGCCCTGCCGCTGTTCGCACTGCTGGTCCTGCTGGAATGGGCCCGCCGCCGGCCGGCAAATAAGTAGGGGCGCCCCTGGTGGGCGCCCTTCCCCGCGGCGAACAGAATCCGGTCCTCCCGGACCCCTTATTCGGTATCCTCCGGTCCCGCTCTGAATAGGCCGCCCATTTCAGGCGGGATTTCACCAGTAAACTGGTTGCCGGTGAGATCAAGCATCGTCAGATTGGGTAACTTTTCCAGATCGGCTGGTATTCCCCCGGTCAACTGGTTATCGGACAGTAACAGACTTTCCAGTTTGGTGAGATTGCACAGTTCAGATGGCAACGCTCCCTCCAGCCGGTTGTCAGACAGTTCCAGCACATCCAGCTCGGTAAGTTCACCCAGTTCAGGTGGGATGGCTCCCGATAGCTCGTTGTTATAGAGGCTTAAGAGGTACAGGTTGGATAGCTGGCCAAGAGCCGGAGGTATGGGGCCCGTCAATCTGTTGTTTCCAAGATCCAGTTCGCACAGCATGGAGAGCCGGGCTAATGATGGCGGGATGACCCCTGTCAAGCAGTTGGCGCTCAAGCGCAGAATTTCCAGATTTCTGAGTCGACCTAACGCAGGAGGTATGATTCCGGTAAGTACGTTTCCGGCGAGTTCCAACCAGTGCAACTTGGACAGTCTGGCCAGTTCAGCGGGAATCCTCCCTGATATCCCTTGCCAGGACAGGTTCAAACCAATCACACGCAGCACTTTCGCCTCTGGGTCCGAGGCTACGCCTTCCCACTCATGAACGGGCACTCGTTCATCCCAGTTCAATACGCCGTAACTGTCCAGCGTGTCCCTTGCTTTCAGGAGGATTTCGAAGTCCCCTGTCAGTCTGGAGCCGGTTCTATTGCTTACCTCTTGCTTCCTTCCGTTTTCGCTCATGACCCTGCTTATCCCTTCTCCAGTTCATTCGCCGCGCTCTTGATTCGCGTGTGGGGGCAGGTCTGCAAGGCGCGCGGCGTCCAGGATCTGCCGCTGTTCGCTTACTTGCGCCTATTGTGGCCCTCGCTGTTTGGCGTCCAGGTGGTCCATCACCTGCGCCGCAATCTCTCTGTTCGGTTTGGCCGGCGCGATGGACGCTTCCGCCGCCTGCATGGCCGCGGCCGCCGTTGGATAGTTCCTGCCCCGCCCTTTCTTCTGGCCTTGCAGGGTGCGCACAACGAATGCCCACAGGCCGGAACGTTCCAACGACACGACCGCCGCCCGCGTCCGGTTGGCAAGCTCGCTGTTGATATAGTCCCCACGCCGCGTCAACCGCCATCCCCGCATTGTTGCCTCCCTGGTGTTTGCCGACGCGGGCCGGTTACCACGTCTGTGTTTTTCCTGCGAATCCGTGCATCAGTCCATTTTATCGCAGCGGTCCCCAATCGTTATTTCCTTCCGGCGATCAACAGGAGGGACCGCCCGATCCATGATAAAGCCACTTTGGTCTCACGGATGATATTAAGGAGAAGTAGTGTAACAAGGGCTCATCCACTTGAGCAACCCAACTGAGCGGTTCAATCTCGTGACGGCTTTCCAGGACTCTCGATGGGTCGGAGACGGGCTGCAGTTTGAGGGGTAGGTGCGGGGAATCGTGAATAGTGGGAGGGAGCAAGGCAATCGCGGCAGAGATTGTACGCCGGATCAGGCGGAAAGACAGGACGCGAAGGCATTTGCCAGCAAGCGCGCCTACAAGCGGAGGATGCCCCTACGCGTATGCGCTAACGGGACACAGGTCGAGCAGGATGGGCTTGCCCTGTACCTGGCTGGCGGCACTTCTGGAAAGGGGGAGCGGGCGGAAAAAGGGGGCATTCTTATGAAATCTTTCATATATATGTCCGCAATGTCCGCTCGAAAGCGTTTTTTTGGGTGAAATTGGGGCGGATCCAAGCCATTCGTCCAGGTTGCGCATGTGTAAGAGCAGTGCACGAGGCGGGGCGGATCCATCTTTACGACGGCCAACCGACTGACTTTGTTGATGCTGGGGAAGGGGTTCTGACCGGGACTGAAGAGGCAAAGTGTCAGGGTAATCTCACAGAACAGGGGGACGCGTGCTCACCCAGGTCGTCTGCTTGTACGAAAGTTGTGCGGGCGCTTTATGGGAGGGCGTACAAGACTATAATAATATATATTTGATATACTGCACGGAGAAGGTGGAAGGGCACTGAGCCCCGGGACTGGGCCTGACAGGGGCTGCTCCTCCGGCCTTGCCGTTTTCGGCAGTCCGAATCGTAACGGGTGTGCAGACATGTCAACGACACCTTAGGCGCGTTCCATTTGAGACTAAGACTTTTCGCTCAGTGTTCATACCGGGATGGCGGGTCTCGTGCTGGCAACGCAGGCGCCCGTAAATTCCTGGTTTCATTTGGGACCCACGCCAATTGAGGAGCGTGAGAGCAGCCATAGCGAGTTTCAATCCCCTCACGGGGATTCGTTCTTTTCTGACCCGGTGGCGCTCCACGACCTCGCCGTCAAACATACTCCGCCTTGATCCGTTGCAGGACCGCCCGGGCACATTCATGCGCCGACGAGAAATCCTCGGTTGTGACAATAGCCCCCCGGTCGCCCCGGTACGGAGACATCTGCTCCTGGTGGAACTCAAGAAACCCGTCCGGGATCCCGAGCATGCCCGCCGCCCGCATACGGTCCAGGACGGCATCGCCGGCCGCCTGCTCCTCATCATAGCCGGGGAGGAACCGGATGACAATGTCGAGGCCCTCGCCCGGACCCTCCACCCAGACGCCGATGGGATCATAGATAAACGACTCCACGCCCGCCCGCAGCTTGCCCTCCACCATGTAGCGCAGCCTCATGACCAGTTGACCGCCTTCCGCACCTGCTCGGCAAGCATGCCCTGGTCGATAAGATCGAACCGTTTGCGGTTGCGCGCCTTGTACTCCTGCCATTGCGCCCACCCCGCCACCAGGTCCGGCTCGGTTTCAGGGAAGATAAGCTCGATGTGGAAACGCCGGCCTATATCGTCGACCAGGTCCAACTCCCAGCCGTCCTCCTGCGACCAGGACACAACCTTGATGGTATGCGCGTGGTGAGCGCCGTCATGGTAGGCGATACCCTTCATCATGAGCCAGAAGACGGGATCCGCCGCCCGGAGGACGTGATAGCTGTCCATGACGCCCAACCTCGAGGGTTCAGGACCGTCCGGATCCAGGACCGCGGTCGATCCCTTCTGATTGAACTCGGCAAAGAGCGCCTGCAGACACTGTACATCTGTGCTCATACCCCTATCTTACCATGACAACGTCCGTCGGGAAGTTCGGTCACGCCATGTTTTTTCAGCGTCTGGAGGAAAACCCGCCGTTCGTCCTGGTCCTTCGCCACGATCACATCAATGTGTTTCAATCCCCTCACGGGGATTCGTTCTTTTCTGACCCCGTGCGGTGGCCGGATGTTCGGGCCACCGCAAGCCCGGTCGCTTAGAATACAAGCTGAACAGAATACTCAACGCTGGCTCAGCTGACGTTTGCGGCGCCGCTTCGCCTTTACGATGGCGTAAATCATGCCGCAGGGCGTCAGAGGCAGGCGCGTGTCCAGCTCATGCTTCAGCTCGGCGACGCGATCGATTTTCTCCTGGATATAGGATCGCTCAAGGTCGCGGAAATAGGTGAGCGTTGCCAGGGTTGTCGGCAGCTCACCATAGCGCTGTATCAGGCGTTGTTCGTCCTTCGCCTTGCTGGAATGCCGTACCTTCTTACCCTCCCTTCGCTTGATCGTTCGTTCGACGGCGTTCAGGTGGCCGCGTAGCCACTGGATGTCGTAACGGAGATTTTCCAGTTCCTTGTGGATTTTTCCCATAAGCTTTCCTCTCCCGCTCGAGGCGGAGATGGATGATGCGTTGGATTCGTTTGGCAGGATTGCCGCTGGAACGGGTCATTATAGCAAGGGTAAGAGCAGATACATGGCGCTGGCTCCGGCGACGACGCCGACGATCGCCATTCGTTTCAATCCCCTCACGGGGATTCGTTCTTTTCTGACTGACCGTGTGCCCTGTCTGCCGCCAGCAGTCGGTTCTGTTTCAATCCCCTCACGGGGATTCGTTCTTTTCTGACCCGGATGATCCAGCATTTCGACCGGCACGAGCGCCGTTTCAATCCCCTCACGGGGATTCGTTCTTTTCTGACGCAGACATGAACTTGGCGAGCGGCAAGATCGGAAAGAGTTTCAATCCCCTCACGGGGATTCGTTCTTTTCTGACACGCCGAGAGGAAAGACGCATTACGAATGATACGTGACAGTTTCAATCCCCTCACGGGGATTCGTTCTTTTCTGACCTGCACCTATTGTTACGCTGCGTTCTTCACGAATAGTAAGTTGTTTCAATCCCCTCACGGGGATTCGTTCTTTTCTGACAAATTATGTGTAACAACAAAGTATGGACAGACAGAATTGATGGTTTCAATCCCCTCACGGGGATTCGTTCTTTTCTGACTTGACGCACGTGTATCAGAGAGTGTGGGAGAAGTTAAGGTTTCAATCCCCTCACGGGGATTCGTTCTTTTCTGACGATTGGGGGGAGGAGCAGGTCATCGAAAGCAACGTGATGTTTCAATCCCCTCACGGGGATTCGTTCTTTTCTGACCCAGGACTACACGTTTGCGCAACTGGCGATCATCCAGAAGTTTCAATCCCCTCACGGGGATTCGTTCTTTTCTGACACGTATACATTATTGCCTGCTGTGGCCTTGTATATGTTTCAATCCCCTCACGGGGATTCGTTCTTTTCTGACGTACTAGAGGACGTTTTGTCTCAGGACGTACCCGATAGGTTTCAATCCCCTCACGGGGATTCGTTCTTTTCTGACCCACCATCGACGATGTCAAGGAAAAGGCCGAGACGCACTTGTTTCAATCCCCTCACGGGGATTCGTTCTTTTCTGACAAAAACGTACAAAGGCATTCACGGACAAAGTGCAATTGGTTTCAATCCCCTCACGGGGATTCGTTCTTTTCTGACGTAGAGGAAAAAAACGCGTTGCTATCTGGCGACGCCACGTTTCAATCCCCTCACGGGGATTCGTTCTTTTCTGACAATCACAACAACGAGTTGTGAAGAGCATTGAGGACCGAAAGTTTCAATCCCCTCACGGGGATTCGTTCTTTTCTGACGAACGATGGGGCTGCTCTGATCCGAACCCTACTTGTCAAGTTTCAATCCCCTCACGGGGATTCGTTCTTTTCTGACGTAGCCCATAACCTCCTAGTAGATCTCGCCTCAGCATCCGTTTCAATCCCCTCACGGGGATTCGTTCTTTTCTGACGATCTAGCCTCAGCCTCCATCGTGCTATCAGAGAAGTGTTTCAATCCCCTCACGGGGATTCGTTCTTTTCTGACAGATTTGGGATTTGCAGACGGGCGCGACAATGCGCCAATGTTTCAATCCCCTCACGGGGATTCGTTCTTTTCTGACGCGGAACGCTTTCGAGTTTGAAAGATTCTTACCGCAAGGTTTCAATCCCCTCACGGGGATTCGTTCTTTTCTGACGTACCGCTATCAAGGCCAAGTTTGATAAGGCCACCGAGTTTCAATCCCCTCACGGGGATTCGTTCTTTTCTGACATAACCCGAACAATATCACCATAGAGAGTTGGGAAGTGTTTCAATCCCCTCACGGGGATTCGTTCTTTTCTGACGTGACTGAGAACATGATGGACACCCTGGCCGAAGCCTACGCAGAGTTTCAATCCCCTCACGGGGATTCGTTCTTTTCTGACCGAAAAGTCATCGGCAAGTAAGGCGACGACACCGGAAGTTTCAATCCCCTCACGGGGATTCGTTCTTTTCTGACCCGACACCGACTTTCGCAAGCTGGAAACGCTGAATCTGTTTCAATCCCCTCACGGGGATTCGTTCTTTTCTGACGCAAAAGGGGATCAAGATTATAACTACTATCTTGATTCGTTTCAATCCCCTCACGGGGATTCGTTCTTTTCTGACCTAGGAGGGTGTAACCAATGGATGATGCTCGAGACTTTTGTTTCAATCCCCTCACGGGGATTCGTTCTTTTCTGACGATATTGGTCAGCGGCCTGACCACGTGTACGTCGCTCTGTTTCAATCCCCTCACGGGGATTCGTTCTTTTCTGACGATATTGGTCAGCGGCCTGACCACGTGTACGTCGCTCTGTTTCAATCCCCTCACGGGGATTCGTTCTTTTCTGACGATTCTGTACGAGGGCATCATCTATCGCCTGCACAACCTTGAGTTTCAATCCCCTCACGGGGATTCGTTCTTTTCTGACCGGTAGAGCCGTTCACTATGGAGCCGGTAGCCGTCCCTGTTTCAATCCCCTCACGGGGATTCGTTCTTTTCTGACAGGACGGCGCCGCTCCGTACCACCGCCACCGCAAGTGCGAGGTTTCAATCCCCTCACGGGGATTCGTTCTTTTCTGACATCGGATATGGCATTGACGAGCTCGTCGCAGTTGTTGTCGGTTTCAATCCCCTCACGGGGATTCGTTCTTTTCTGACGTAATCCGCCTGTTTGAGCGGCCGTCCGATCACTGGCAGTGTTTCAATCCCCTCACGGGGATTCGTTCTTTTCTGACATAACAACACTGGTGGTAGTGTGGTCGCTGCCAGAGTTTCAATCCCCTCACGGGGATTCGTTCTTTTCTGACGGATTGACCGGAAATGCGCTCGGCTACCAACTGGTACATGTTTCAATCCCCTCACGGGGATTCGTTCTTTTCTGACACTTCGAGAACGAGCACGGCAAGATGGACAAGATCAGGTACGTTTCAATCCCCTCACGGGGATTCGTTCTTTTCTGACGGTCTCGATCCACTGCTTGAACGTGTCCATCGAGATCGACGTTTCAATCCCCTCACGGGGATTCGTTCTTTTCTGACTAATGTTTTTCAGAGAATATGGCGCAAACTGACGCCTTGGCGGGTTTCAATCCCCTCACGGGGATTCGTTCTTTTCTGACGTTTGACGCAGAGAATAATCCACTAGGCATCTTCACAGTGGATGGTTTCAATCCCCTCACGGGGATTCGTTCTTTTCTGACACAAAATGCCAAAGCCACGCAGGACGCCATCTCCGCGGCGCAAACAGTTTCAATCCCCTCACGGGGATTCGTTCTTTTCTGACTGAGCATGAAGGGGTGGGAGAGGATGACTGGGAAGGTACATGTTTCAATCCCCTCACGGGGATTCGTTCTTTTCTGACTCTGAAGGTGAAGCTCAATATCGGGGATCCCAGGGACCGTTTCAATCCCCTCACGGGGATTCGTTCTTTTCTGACGTCGGGTCCGAGCGATGAGCCGACCGAGATCGGAATGTTTCAATCCCCTCACGGGGATTCGTTCTTTTCTGACTCATAGACACGCAAGCGCAACAGCGCGAGACGAAGAAAGTTTCAATCCCCTCACGGGGATTCGTTCTTTTCTGACCCGCCACTGGAAACGAAATCGTCAGTTCGCATTTCGTTTCAATCCCCTCACGGGGATTCGTTCTTTTCTGACGCACCGGCCGGAATGAACCAGTACATCCGTATCTTTGAGTTTCAATCCCCTCACGGGGATTCGTTCTTTTCTGACCTGATATTGATCAGCGTGTTCAGTTCGCCGGATCGGAACGTTTCAATCCCCTCACGGGGATTCGTTCTTTTCTGACAGCGCGTACTGCTCGCGCGTGCCCTGCAGTCCCGTTCGCGTTTCAATCCCCTCACGGGGATTCGTTCTTTTCTGACAGTTTGTCGGGTCGGGTTTGCCGTCCGGTCGTGGTCGGGTTTCAATCCCCTCACGGGGATTCGTTCTTTTCTGACCTACCCTACCCACAGGAAAACCCCATGCACTATCAGGTTTCAATCCCCTCACGGGGATTCGTTCTTTTCTGACAGAGCCGGTTGGCAGGTTGGTTTCCAGGAAACGGGAGAGTTTCAATCCCCTCACGGGGATTCGTTCTTTTCTGACAGAGCCGGTTGGCAGGTTGGTTTCCAGGAAACGGGAGAGTTTCAATCCCCTCACGGGGATTCGTTCTTTTCTGACGCTTAGACTTTGGGTGAGTGGTTACGAATCACCAATAAAATGTTTCAATCCCCTCACGGGGATTCGTTCTTTTCTGACGCCTGAAATTTCAGGGTTTACAGGTGGGAGACAATGCGCTTGTCTCAGATCGTGGGTGTTGTCCAGCCCTGCACATGCCGCGATCTTCTGCCACGCCTGTACCTCCTTCCCTAACTGCCAGACGAGCAGCGAACACCCCCAGCCAGACACCTTCTCTCAAGGGCAGGCAGCGGCGGGGTGATCGCTAAACCCGTTCAGATGATGCGCAGGCCGGGCTCTTCGATGGGCGCGGCGCAGCCCAGAAACAGGACGTTCTCCCGGCACTGCTCGCACAGGCGATAGAGACGGACGCTGTCTTCCTCTGGGTTGATAATCTTTCCCAGCCGCTCCTGGAGCCGCGTCCAGTTGCGCGCGGTCAGATAACATTCGAAGACGGACAGCTGCACGCGCTCACCACCGAAGTCCTGCAACGCCTGCGCAATTCTACCACGCCGCCGGTCTTCGGGCACATCGTAACTTACAACCACCAGCACGGGGACGCCTCCTAGCGAATCAGAAACGGACGGTACGGCCCCTCTTCCGCGCCCGTAATTATCCGGCTCAGATGGTAGACCTGGTTCAGGAACAGACGCCGGTAGGTCGTGCGCTGGCCTGTATGCACGTTCTTGAACTCCCTGTCGAATCGGGCTTCCATCTCGCGGATGAAAAGACGGATTCCCGCGTCGGTCAACACCAGCGGGCGTTCACTGTCCTCTCCGGGCGCGAAATGGTCGGGGGTGAGGATCCCGTTGTTGAGACAGCGCAGAACGACCGAGTCCACGATCACGGGGCGGAACTCCTCCATCAAATCCAGGGGAAGGCTGGGCCGGTTGTAGTTGAGCTGATGGAGGAAACCGACATAGGGGTCCAGCCCGGCGGTCAGCACCGCGCCCCAGATGTTCTGGGTCAGCAACGTGTAGCCAAAGCTCAGCAGCACGTTGACCGGGTCGGGCGGAGGCCGGCGGATGCGCCGCTCAAAACGCCAGGGTGGTTTGAGCAGCTCCTTCCATACGCGGAAGTATACGGCCGTGCCCCGTCCCTCTACCCCGGACAGACTGTTGATCGTCTGGCAGGCGTCGACGCGCGGCAGCATCGCGCCGACCCCGTCCACGGCGTGCGTCAACGCGGTTGCCTCCCAGTGGTTGGACGTCGAGGCGGCGCGGCGGGCGTAGCGCTGCAGGAGGACCCGCAGGTTGTGCAGTTTGCCGGTCACGAACTGGCGGGCCGTGCGGAGGGCAAAGTCCGGTTCCTGGCTGCGCTGCAGCTGGGCGACGCGCAGCGCGCCGTTTCCGTTCTGCTCGCCGATAAGGCGGCCGTAGAAGCGGCCTGTCCGGCTCAGCAGTACGACTTCTATCCCTTCCCGCAGCAGAAGCTGCAGGGCGGGCGTGGTGATGGATACATTGCCGAAGACGATCACCTGGCTTACCTGCACCAGCGCCACTTGCGTGACGACCGCGTCATCCTGGACAACGCTCAGACGCCGGCCCCGTTTCGTCAGCCGGCTGCCCTGCTCCACCAGATAGAGAGGATGGCGCATCGGTTCACCTCAGTTTTCTTCCAGCCGCCGTGCCTGGCCCATTCCGGTTGCCGTCTGCACCCCGACGCCGCTGTAGCGGGCGAACTCCGCCAGCATCTGCATGGTTGCCAGCCAGTAGCGGTCTCCCCCCAGCGCCCGGTAGGTGGCGGTGCCCACCCCGCCAATGCGCAGCGCGCCGTTCTTCTGCGCCACCGGCCGGCTCTGCAAGCGGTAACGCGTTACCGCCAGCATCTCGGCGCCGAAACGCCGCATCTCCGGGCTGAGCGCAAGCGGGCTGAAGCGGTTCCAGCGTTCAACCAGGCTGCCGAAGACCAGGTCCGGCAGGGGCATGGGCATCTGGCGGCCGGCCTGTTTGAAGGCGGTGGGGCTGGCGAACTGCATCGTCACCTGTTTGGGGATCGACCTGCCCGGCAACATCTGGCGCGCGGCCAGGGTTTCGTAGGTGGTGGAGCCGGCCCAGCCGTGCTCGGCCGCGTTCGCGGTCGCGCCGGTCACGCGCAGCGGATGGTGGAGGAGTTCGATTGCATCGGGCGGTTTTTCGACCAGCGCTTCCAGAAGCGCCTGGCTGACGTTATCAGTCAGGCCGGTGACGCGCAGGTAGTAGGGCATGCCCGGTTCGAGGCGCGTGCCGTCGCGGTTGCCGCGGCCGTTGAGGATGTCGGAGCAGGTCAGGGGTTTGGGGCCGTCGCGTTCGTGGATGGCTGCAACCAGGCCCGGGTTCACGGTTTGCAGACGCTGCAACGCGGCCGCATAGTGGGCGCGTCCGACGTTGCGAGGCAGCAGCGTATCGGTATCGGTTTCGACGGTGACAACGATAGAGACGAGCATTTCAATGGTTCGCGGTTCTGGCGCGGCGAGCGGCCGCGCGCAGGGCTTGCAGGTCGAGGATCTCCGCCACTTCATAGCGGCGGGGGATGGATCCCGCTACCGGCCGCGTGCGCACTACATGGGGAAAGTAGCCCATGCGTCCGTGCAGGTTGGCCAGCAGCGCGCCGGCGATAAAGTTGAGGGCGGGGAGGATGATCAGAATCGGCTCGGTCTGCCACTGTTCCGGGGTGAGTTCGATTTGATCGAGGAGCGCTGCCAGCTGCGGCTCGAATGGCTGCTGTTCGTTGAACTGGGGCATGGCGTCGATGGCGCGCTGGATGGGCTGTCCGGCAATGGCTTCGAGCTGCGCGATCTGTTCCTGGGAAAGGGCGTGGGAGAAGTTGAGGAGGAGCATGGGACGAATCAACTAAAGTTCTATGGTAATGTCTGGATGCGTAGCGCGTTGAAGCAGCCTTTCGAGATCACCCTTCTTGCCGACAACAAAACTGACAATCGTCCTGGTCAAACGATCGAACTCCTGATATTCGTCTTCCGAAATTGGCACAGTTCCGTGAGCCAGGATTGACCTGTTACGCATCTCAAGCAGCTTTTCCTTGTACATGCGTCTATAGTTACCGGCGACCTGTCTGTGAACGGGTTGGCTACTGAGGCCCAACAAGGTCATCTGATCCCTGAGTCCCAGAGATCTACCCGTAGGAAAAGCATAACCTGCCTCTTTCTCGAAAGCCGCCTCCATCTTCCTCCGATCACCTAGAATTTTCTCAAAAAAGCGAAAATTGGGATTCCTGAGATTGTCTATCCCACAATCCCGATCAAGACAGATAGAGGCGCTCATCTCAAGGCATCGGTAGAGGCGGGCTACCGCATCATCATACTTGCCGGCGCGAGCTCGTCGTTGTGATGATGCATAAATGTCAACGAGACGGAACCTTTCATTGATGCTGCGCTGGCCGACCGTCCAGCTGCTTTCAATTTCTTCCAAAAAGTGAATGTTGTCTGTAATCACCGAGTCATCCGCAAAATTTAGGCCGAAACGCGCCATCTTGACCTGAACTGCACGTAGCATCTCCGCAGTCTTGCGGATCGGGTCATCCTCCAGACGGCTATGTGCAAATGAATCCCAACTGCTGAAAACGTGAATGAACTCCTGGAGAATATCCAGTTTGCCTAACGTCGGAAGGTCTCTTATCCCTTCACGCATGTTGTCGCACAGCGCGCTCGCAGCATCATAATTTCCGGACTGGAAGAGATTCTGTATGCTGCGGAGTTCAGTGGAACCAAAATGCACAAAGGGGTTGTCAAGTGTGATCAGTTTGGCGCTGAACGGCTTGACGATCCCTTTCACCTCTTCTCCCAGTTGATATACGACCGGCACTCTGTGCCAGAATGCCGCAGCGGCCAGAGAAAGA
This sequence comes from Caldilineaceae bacterium bin5, assembly GCA_002238445.1. Classification (GTDB taxonomy): domain Bacteria; phylum Chloroflexota; class Anaerolineae; order Caldilineales; family Caldilineaceae; genus Bin5. Next base: position 8,584 of record MPML01000022.1, on the reverse strand, counting down.
CCCATAACCTTAACCCCGCCGGAACTATCCACCAGAAAACTGCCATTCGGATTCTCCGTCAGGATGTTGCGGAGATGATCGTAATTTTCGGGCGCGTCGGTCACACTAAGTGAACGCAGGATGATACGCTCCTCAGGGTTCGGCCATAGGTCCCGGATTATGGAATCATCCCGAATTTCCTCTGCGGCTCGCTGCGACTCAGTGCTGTGGAGAAGATAGAGCATTTCTGGATGCACTATCAGGGTCGTCAGGATGACCGGTAACGGGCGGAAGCCTACCGAGCAGATCAGAGTTCTTCCCTTTAGTTCGGGATCAACCAACTGCTCAGGATTATGGCGAACCAGACGCTTCTCGATATCCGCAACTTCCTCAGTAGACTTACTCAGTTTCTCCCGGTCCGCCCCTTCATCTGCAAACAGACGAAAAACCTCTGCCAGCTTTCTGATTTCTGGTTCGCTTGCTCTTGCATGCAGCCACTCAGGAATCATTCGTCCTCTCTTTCATCTCGACCAGACACCAGCCCAAAGGCGCGGCGGGGCTCTCGACAGGGCGTCCCTGGCGGTCCCGGCTGATCTGCACGACCACGCGGCGGCTCTTGGGGAAGGGGTCGCCGCGCTGGCGGCGGCCGCGGGCGAGACGGTGGTCGAGCAAGATACGTTCCATGAAGTCGGCGTCCGCCTGCAGATGCTGTCCAAAAGTCTTGCTCGTCCAGCCGGTCCCCCAGCCCAGGCTGATCAGGAAACGGCGCGCCCCGGGCCGGGAGCCCGCCAGTTGCTGATAGAATCCGGCAATCTGCTTAGCCGGGCCGACGTCTTTGAACCATGCAACCTCCTGGCGGGCGAGGGACAGGCTGTGGTTCTGGACGGCACGCGGCAAATCCGAGAGCAGGTCTTGCCCGTTCAAGCGCAGCCTGTTGGCGACGGCCCATTCCGAAAAGAGCGCGTCGTCGATTTTCAGGGTAAGTGAAAACTGCGTATCCGGGGCGATTGCCTCCATCTCGATGGGCGCGCCTGGAGCGCCGCGCCGGTTCATCACGCTGGCGTTCAGGAGAAGGAGCCGGTCCGGGTCAACGGGCGCGCTGTCGCTCACCTGCAAGGCGCGCAGAAAGTCGTTATTGGGATCGCGTCCGAAGATCTCCTTTTCGTAGGTCTGGGCAGCCCACTGACGGCGGCGGTCGATTTTGGTCATGTCCGGGCGCAGCTGCCGCTGTTGCCACACGTTCCATGCCAAGGCGGTGCGCAGCGCGCCCTTGAGGCTGCTGCCGGGAAGGTAGGGGCGGTCGAACGCGTCTTTGATCTGCTCGCGCAGCTGCGCGCCTTCGGCCTCCGACCGCGGCGTTCCCCGCAGCACATAACGGAAAAGCCCGCTGTCGGGCCGGAAATCCTGGCCGCCCAGAAGCTGCGCCGGCGGCGTTTGGGCCAGTGTGGACGCCATCTCTGCGTCTTCCACATCCTGGGCGTCGAGCAGAGCGCCCTCGTTGAGACGCCAGGTGCGTCCGTTGCGGATCGCATAGTCATATTCGTTGAGCAACTCCCTGCCCGTGCCGATATGCAGCGGGGTGAGGACGGAGACGGTGAGATCATAGATGGTGTAATCAGCCATCAGCGGCCTCCTTGCGATCTTTCAGTCCCACTGCCATGGCCAGACCGCTACGCCATACCGGATGGGGGAAGTCTCTGGCGCTCTCCGCATATTGCGGTTGCAGATCGGCGACGGTGCCAACCGGAGAAGAGGACGGCCACTTGATCAGGCTGCCTGCGGTCAGGAGGTGGATCTGTTTGCGCCGCTGGTCGGCTCCTTGCAGCGCACGCGCCCAACCGCCAACGCGAACCAGCTTGTAGGCGGCGCGGGTGTCGCTCAGACATTGCGGGATCTCTGCCGGCGCGGGCAGATAGCGGCTCAGCAGCCAGGCGATACTGCCGGACTGCAGATCGGGCAGGTGGAACTCTGCCCCCCAGGCCCAGGCCGGCGCAAACGCGCCGTAGCCGGCGTTGCGCTCTCCGCCTATGCCCTCGTCGCCGAGAATGGCCAGACTCTGTTCCAGCCCTTCCCGGTAGGACAGGCCGCTCTGATCTCCGACGGCGGTGTCCGGATCGCGCCACTGCACGCCGAACCAGAGGCCGCAGCCGGGCGCAAAACGGGTGCGGCCGGCGTGAAATATGTTGGAGGCCGAGTTTATGCGGTCTACCGTGACGCGTGGCGTGCGCTCCGTTCGCCAGACGGCCTGCCGGTAGAGCAAGGGCAGAGTACGCTTGCGCCCTTGGGCGTTCAGGCGCAACCTGCAGGGCAACCGGCGTACCTCCTCCTTCAGCAAACAGAGCGCCCCATTCTGCAACCGGATCGCGCATTGATCGTCTGAAAGCTTGCCAGGCGGCTCGTCCGGTCCGGGGAGGAACTCCGGCAGACCCTGTCCCGACAGGACCCGCCGCAGCAGCCCTTCGGAGAGAAAGCGGACGCGCTTCAGCGGTTTGTCGACCGTTTCCTCAGGCTGGCCCGGGGGGATGAGCAGCCGCAGATCGACGGGCGCGGGGTAGAACCGCACGTCTCCGGCGAAGGGAAAGGCCGAGGTGAGCAGAAAGGGTGGCTCGCCGTTTCGAAACGGCCTGGTCCAGAGATCGGCATCGCCCCCCGTCCGGCTCCATATATCGACCAGTGCGGAGAAGAGCGTATCCGAGGGAATGTCGACGCTGGCCTCTTCCAGATTTACGCCGCCGGCGCCGACATGCAGCCCGTGGGGAAAGTGAAGCGCGACCGGATGCAGGTGAGGCATGTCAGGCTCCCCTCACGCGTCCAGACCGAAGCGAACCCGCAGATCGTCCTGCAACCTGCCCAGATCAGCCGCCCATTCGCTCAGCGAGCCGTATTCCCCTGCGACCTCTTTTCCCTCGGGATAGTTGCGGCGCACCTTGACGACGATATCCTTCAGTTCCACCTGCCCGGCGCCGCGGCTGCCCTGCCCGCCCAGATAGTCGTCTTCCAGAAGTTGCAGACCCTCGACCACAGTTGCTACGCGCTCGATGTCTTTGCGTGGATCGCAGTCGCTGCCGTTGTAGACCGTATAGAGCAGTTCAGCCGGGCCGAATTCAGCGCCGGCGGGCACCCGTTCAAACTGGCGCGGGTTGGCGGCAGAGGTGACGCGGTCGATAGAGACTTCGGTCTTCGCCTCTGTGTAGGGTAACTCGGTGCGGTCCTGCAGCTTCCTGGCGCTGGCGTCGGTCATATGTACATCACGCACCACAAGGCGGGTGGGGGTGCCAAAGTCGCGTTCGCCCGGCACGCCGAATACCTGGCAGACTGCGCACGTGTCGTAGTCTTCAGACTGTTGGCAAGAGTGGATATTGCCCTGGCCGATGCGTTGATTCTGCTCCAGCCCCTTGTACTTCTCTAAAAGGCTTCGCACCTTGCCCCGCAGCGAGGAGCCGGGGATGTAAGGCCGGTTGGTCAGGCGGTCGCGGATGACGGTTTTGTCCACGCCGCCGATTTCGATGCCGGTGTCGGAGCCACCGATATGCAGCCCGGTCTGCGCGGCAATATTAAAGGTGATGAAGATGCGGCCTTCTAACTTTATGCTTCGGTTCTCCGCCATGAATTGTTTCTCCTGAGATAGCGATGGCCGGCATGGACCGGCTTAGTTGCCGCCGGCAGCCTTGTGATAGGCGAGGATGGCTTCGAAGAATTCGACGAAGCGGCGAAATCGCTCTTGCTGACTTTTCAGGTCAGTCCCGCCCACAACCAGGTCGATCGCCGGATCGAGAACGTTGGTCAACTCTTCTACGCCGCGGCCTCGCTCCCGCCGGGCGCGATAGGCCATTTTGGGTTTGAGCAGAATCAGTTTGCGCAGGGCTCGCTCCTGATCGACCACTGGCAGATCAAACGTTGACAACTGCGCATCGATTTGACGCACCTCGCCAAAGATCGCCCGGATCTGGCTTGTCGTCAGATTGGCATTTTTTAGCTGCCCTCCCAGGGTTTCGGCGTGCTTGACCAGCAACTGCGCGCTATCAGGACCGGACTGCGTGATCATGGCACTCAAATCTGATTCCGGTATAGTTGCTCTTGTGGCCTCTCGAGGCGGGCGGTTAGAGCGGTCACGGGGGCGGTTGCCCCTCTGGTTCGAGTCTGGTCTTGACCTTCGTGTCATTCCCGTTCCTCCTGGAAAAGATATCTGAACTGTGATTTGGGGGTAGAAGTGACAGGCTCTGGTTCAAACCGCAATGCCGCAATCCTGTCTCCCTGGTCTGCAATCCTGCCTCTATTCCCGCCTCCGTATACGCAGGTCGGCCCAGCCGGCCGCGACGCCGAGCCACTCCATCATTCGATAGCCGTTCGCAGGTAGCTTCTCATTTATCCGTTTCATCTCCTCTATTCTGGCGCGGTCATGCAGACGATGCAAGGAATATGCGGCCCGCCAGGCCCATGGGCCCAGGAACGTTTGCGGATGACCGATCTCTTCGCTGTCAGCCCGACGCTCTTGCCACTGCGCTTGCGCCCCTGCATATTGGCGGTGAATGTCGGTCAGCGCGCGCACGAAGGCCCTGGGCGCGGTCGTGTCGCGGCTTTCATCCGTGCATAACTTTACCAATGTATCCATAAGTCCGTGGGCTGTCTCCAGGTTGCCGGCGCGGTCGGTCTCCAAGCCGAAAGTCCGCCATGGCAGTTGCGTGCCCAGGAACGAGATTGCGTCTTTCCGCTTCCGGGTCCCCTCATCCCACCAGACAAGGTTCTTGGCAGCCTCTTCCGCCTCCTGTGCGTCCTGGGCCGCCTGGTAGAGCGGGTACTTGCCCCCCACCAGAGCAACGCCGGCGCTGGCGTGGATACCCGGGTGGCCCGCCGCGTAGGCGGTCAGGTCGGCGCGGATGCGGACGGCGAGTTCGATCATGGCGTCCCAAGAACCGACGAAAAAGAGATCGTCACCGCCCGAATAGATGGTATAGATTCGGTCCCGGTCCTGCCCACCAATCCGATTGACTTCTTTGACAACCTGGTTCACCCAGCCGTCAAAATAGAGGGAGACCGCGAAACTGAGCGCGGCGATGCGGGAAAGCGTAGCCCGTTTCCCGAAACCGGTCTGGAAGAACTGCCCCAGGTTGTCGACGTCCATGCGTAAAATGCCCAGCCGCTCGATGCCTTCGGATTGGTGGGCGAGAACGGAGAAAGGTTTCACGCCGCCGGGTTCCCGGGGCAGTTCATCCCTTTCAGCAGAGGTCATGCTCCGGTCTACACGTAGGTCTCGCAACTCAGTATCGGTCAGGATTGGCGCATGGTTCACCAGAAACCGGCGGCCGGCCACGACGCGAGCGAGCGGATGCAAGCCGGACGCGGCCTTGTCATCCAAGGCAAAAAGATGGCGTCTCGTATCGGAGCTTTGTTCCGGCGGCTGAACACTGACATCGACCTTCATGCCCAAGTATTCCAGCGTCTCGCGCCACGTCCCGGCGGGGCGTTCCCGGTCGAAGGGTTGCGAAGCTGGCAGGTCTGTTTCCTTCAGCACGAGATAGCGGGCGTTGCGCAGGTCGTCACCCAGATCCTCAAACGCGAGGCAGGACGGGCATTTTCGTACCGGTTCGACCTCCGGCCGCTCCCGTTCCGAAGCGGTCTGCGGGTGTTCCTGGCCGCATACCTGGCACAGCCGGTCTTGGTTTCCGCCGTGGCCAGCCGGGTTGAAGAGAGCGGCCACTTCATCATCCAGCTCCGCGAAGCGGCGCAGTTTCTGCCGGCGCAGCGCCTCGTGCAGATCATCCCATTTGCGGCCCATTGAACTGTTAAAGAACGCCCTGCCCGCCAAAGGCACGGCGGCCACGGCGGCATACAGGTCGCCCCCATGCTGCTGCAAAAGAATGCGGCTGATATCCCGTTGGATGCTGGGCAACCGCTCCGCGTCACACGGCCGCGCCAGCAGGAAGAAGCTGCCCCCGCCGGCGTAGATCAGGTTGGTGACCGGCAACGCCAGGCGGCGGAGGGTATAGCGGGCCAACACATCGGTGAGCATCTGCAGATAGAAGGAACGCCCGCGCAGGGTGGGCGTCGCGCCGCGCGCGGTGATGGTGTAGATGAACTCCTGCACACCGCTGATGTCGCCGCCCACCAGAAGCGCGAGGTTATCCTCGACGGCCTCAGGGTTGCTGCGCCAGCACGCGAGGGTACCGGCGTCCACCTCGTCGCGGTTCAGGACGGCGGCCAGCGCGCCCGCAGTTCTGCCGTGGTCGTAGAGGCTGATGTCGGGCAGGCTTCTGTAGTAGGCCGAGGGCACGCACCACAGATACCGCTGCATCAGGATCAGGAGCGACTCCAGATAGGAGGGCAGATCGGGGTCCTGCTCGTGAACCGCTTTGAGGTTTTCCAGTTCCGCCGCCAATCCTTCCCAGAGGTCGATGTAATCCTGCCGGACATCCGCCTTGGCTGCTTCTTTCTGCGGAAAGAGGACATCCCGTTCCACCGCCAGGGGGCGCAGGGGCAGGTAACGCCGCTGGGCTTCAGACTGCCTGATTCCGTCGGCCTCTAATACTGAAAAGATGGAAAGCAACTGTTGCGGATGCTGGACGCGAGGGTTTTCGTCCTCGGTTCCGTCATTGCGTTCCGCCGCCGAAAGCATATCTGCCAGCGAGACGATCAGATCCTCGCGCGTGCGCGGGCGGTGATGGTTGCCCGCCATATTTTTCACGGGTATGCGCCAGGGTTCTGGGATGAATCGCTCTGCAAAGGCAGCGCTGAGCATGGCATGTTTGTAGCGGAAATCGCCCTGCGCCTCCCCGTCCCAGATGCGATCGCCGCCGACGGCGGCCCGCAACATGAACTTGCCGATATCATGGATCAGCCCGGCTACGGCGAGCTGTTCGGTCAGTGCATCGCTCATTTGCGGTATCCTTGCATATCGTGTGTGCGCAGGATCTTCATCCCGCCTGGCGTGCAGTCCGGGTCTGGGGTCATCCCTCTGGAACTGCCGGCGTCACGTTCCTTCGCGGCTATAGGCCTTCTTCAAGACTGACTGTGTACCAGCCCAGAGGTAGCTCGATAGGGCGCCATTGTTAACTGTGCCCCGAAAAGTTCAGAATGTTAACAGGGACTTAGCGCAAACGCAACTCTGACCTGCCCCCGACGTTTGTACCACTTGTTATGTTAGTCCTTCAAGCACGGGAACAGGGTCGGCAGGCGAGACTCCCTCGATCCCGGTATGAAGATTGAGCAAAGAGTCTAAGTCTCAAATGGAACGCACATTAGATTGACTATCATTTTTTTGCATGTTATGAAATCGACAGCCCGGCAGAGTATGGAAAGAGTAAGCCACACTCCAAAAGTAAAGGGGATTATATACCAAAGTAACATCTGCTAATTGTTGACCCACTCACGCCCTGCGTTTCCTCTTTTTTGGGCAATTTGTATGACAGTTCCGTATGGCTATGAGTAGATGTGGGCCGCCGTGTTTTTTGACTGTTGTTAATGTCGCAGCAGTTGAGAAATAATTGCGTCGTTTATATTGGTTAAGGGCATGGCAGGCCTTTGCTCTGACCATGGATCATAGATGCCATTCCAAAAACTGACTCTGACTTCAATTCCTGCTTTTCTGCATCTCTGTATAACCTCTTTAACAATTTCCATCTTCATATCATCGTCATATTGACTTAAATTCCAGTGTATTAGGGCGGCGGGATTTTTCCAGATTGGAACTTCTTCGGTTGACCCAAAATTCGCAAATACAGAACCTTTATTTGGCAACTCGAACTTGAACAAATACGCTTTAGTTCTTGTCTGAATAAACCCCAGTTCGGTTAAGGCAAGTGCATTGGTGAACACTTGTTTGCGAACATTGAAGTACATGGGATTATCAAACTTGTCTTTTTTCCATGGGGTAAACGGAAGTCGATTTGAAGTCCAAGGTGTCCGGTCGCTCAACGGTTGCAAAAGAGACGAAACGGTATTTGACACATAGTTTTGTCTCTTTTCTATTTCCTTGTATCTGTCAACACACTGGCTACACATATCATCTTCTATGTTAATTGTTTTGTCTGCAATCACAGCGATATTAAACCTGTCAAGCTGCTCCCATTCTGGATGAACCAAAAACGCAGGGACGTTTGAATCTTTGTATAGGTTTTCGGTGGCTGGCTCTAAGTCGTGAGTAACAACAATCTCGATAGCAATAGGGTCTTTCTCTTTTCTGTAAACCACAATGTCTGATCGAACGCCTGCAATGATCGACTTTTCTTGTTTGGCTTCGATGACTTGCGGAGCAATATTGTATGCAATTTCTTCTTTGCATTCATCGCAGGCATACCCTAAATAGTAATCCTCTTTACCATCTGCCGAGTCATTGATGGATTGAATAATCAAAGCCTGAGCCAATTTGTGCAGGGCATTGTCTGGGTCAGCACATACACCTGTCTGCCTATGTGCAAAATGCGGACGCTTTATTTTTCCTTTTTTGGGAATCATTTCCTCTTTGCAGCCCACACATAAGTATGACCTGCCCCCGACGTTTGTACCACTTGTTATGTTAGTCCGACAAGCACGGGGATAGGGTCGGCAGGCAAGAGGGCCTCAGGCGCCGGCGGCCGGTAGCCCAGGGAGCTGTGCGGTCTGACCTGGT
>MPML01000021.1 GCA_002238445.1 Caldilineaceae bacterium bin5 | reverse complement strand
AACTGACCAGCGCTGGAAATTCACTGCGCATATGCGTACATACCTGTTGCCTATAGTAGGCTTTGAAATCGCGATAATGCGACTGGTGAAAATGAATCAGAATCGTCATCACTTCACTCATGCTCATACGAGGCGCCGGCCCTCGCTTGCGAGTCATGCCCAACAGCTTGGCACTCTCCCATCTCGTCAACCACTGACAGAAATCATCGACATGACAGAACAGTTTGAGTATACTCATCACTGAGTACCTTTCTATGCTGGAGAATTTTGGTTGCAGAGCTACAATTCTACCAGCTTGGTAAGGTGCTCACTTACTCCGAATTCAGGTTAAGTAGTGAGGATAACAAGGAAGGTAAGGAGAGTTATCGCGGCTTACCATGTCCTTTGGTATGACTTGGTATTGCGTGATGCGGCAGTCGGTAGAAATGCTCTGCAATCATTCGTTGCGGAGGTATAAAGGATGCCCTTTACGATTGATGGTGTTGTACCCTGGGGGAGGACGATGGACGAGTACTGCGGGATGTTTGACCTGGGGGAGCGGGATCTGTCCGGGCGAATTCTGGGCTGCGGGGACGGGCCGGCCAGCTTCAATGCGGAGATGACGGCGCAAGGGTACAGGGTGGTCTCGGTCGATCCGCTGTACGCGTTTGCGGGGGAGGCCATTGAACAGCGGGTCGAAGAGACTTACGAAATCATATTAGAACAGCTGGCGCGCAATCTCGATGACTTTGTCTGGACTTATGTGCCTTCGCTGCCCGCATTGGGAGAGCGACGGATGACGGCGATGCGTCGATTTCTGGCCGACTATCTGCGGGGCAAGCGGGAAGGCCGTTATCTGGACGCATCATTGCCCGACCTGCCATTTGAGGACGGCTCGTTTGACGTGGCCCTTTCATCCCACTTTCTTTTTTTGTATAGCGAACAGTTTGACTTGACGTTCCATGTTCGCGCTTTGCAGGAAATGTTGCGGGTCGCTACTGAGGCGAGGGCCTTTCCGTTGTTGCAGATCGGTGGCGCGCCTTCGCCGCATGTCGAAGGCGTAATTGACGCTTTCACAAGACAGGGTTTTCAGGCTAGAATAGAGGACGTTCCTTATGAGTTCCAACGGGGCGGCAGTCGAATGTTACGTCTGCGGAGGTTGTCCGGGGCGCAACAGAGTTAGCGGTCTGAATTCGTTAGCGGAGATTTGATTCGATGGCAGTCCTCCCTCATACTCATAACGCCTACGACCCCATTAACACGCGTAGCAACATTCCAGGCGCTCGCATTATTACTGCGGGCACGTGCGGCGCAACGCAGATGGAATTGTGGGAGCAGTACATGCCTCCCGGCGGTGAAATCCCGCGGCACTACCACGATTGTGAGGAGAGCCTGACCTTCCTCAGCGGTGAAGTCGAGGTGACGCTGGGAGAGGAGCGTCATCGGGTAGGTGCGGATACAACGGTGTTTGTCCCGGAAGGCGTTCTGCACGGGGTGCGCAATGTGGGGGAAGTGCCGGTGCGCCTGATAGCGGTTTTTGCCCGCGCCGCGCCAGCAATCCTATACCTAGACGCCGATAAGTCTGCTTAGGTATGTTTTGGAGCACTATTTGATTTATAAGAGAGGTGCTATAATTGGTACAGTTTGCCTTGTCCCCAATTCCCTGCAGGCAACGCAGCCGCGAGGATTTTGGTGGGCAGTCCCCGAAGCGCACTGGCAATGCGTTACTGAGTAAAGGATGAACACTCGAGTATATTTGGCCAAACTGATCGATGTGCTGCTGCCGGTGCTGGCGATGCTGGTCGCGCTGTTGGTTGGTATATTGCTGCTGTTGTTGTTAGGGTCTGACCCGGTAAAGGCCTATAGTGCACTGATTCAGGGTGCGCTGGGAAACGTCAGCGGAATCACGCAGACCCTGACCAAGGCTACACCGCTGCTGTTGGTGGGTCTCGGAATATGTATTGCCTTTCGGGGCGGCGTGATTAACATTGGTGGTGAAGGGCAGATTGTCGTCGGTGCGTTGGCGGCGACGGCTTTTGCGGTCAGTTTCAGCAAGTTGCCGGGCTTGATTTTATTGCCGCTGACGCTGCTGAGCGCGGCGGCGGCCGGGCTCGTATGGGGTGGCATTCCCGGCTTGCTGAAGGCGCGTCTGGGCGTGAACGAGATTCTCACTACGGTGATGATGAACCAGATCGCGCTGCGGTTGATGAACTTTTTGTTGCGCGGGCCGTTGCTGGATCCGGAGCATGTCGCGGCCGGAACGAGTATTCCCCAAAGCGCGGCGCTACCCGAATCGATTTGGCTGCCGCGATTGGTACCGCGCACACTTTTCCACAGCGGCGCGATTCTCGCGGTTCTACTGGCACTCGCTGTCTATTTCCTACTCTGGCGCACGACGATCGGTTACCGCATTCGGGCGGTGGGTCTGAATCCCCACGCCTCCCGTTATGCGGGTATTCCTGTCCCCAAATATGTCACTTTGTCGCTGGCTTTGAGCGGAATGCTGTGCGGGTTGGCGGGCGCGGTGGAGGTGTTGGGCGTACATCACCGAATGCTTGAGGGGTTGAGCGGGGGCTACGGCTTCAGCGGCATTGTGGCGGCGCTGTTTGGCAAACTACACCCATTGGGGGCGATCCCAGCCTCGGCGTTATTTGGTGCGCTGCTGGTTGGCGCGGACAAGATGCAGCGTGCGGTGCAGGTTCCGAGCGCACTGGCCATCGCGCTGCAGGGACTCGTTGTGCTGTTTGTGGTATCAAGCGATTTGTATGTGCGAAGGCGCACGCGTCGCCGGGTTGGGGAAGATGGGCCTGAAGAGGCGGTTGAGGGAGCTCAGTTTGAAGAACCGCCGGCAGGAACGGGAGAGGGCGCCAATGTTGCATCTGCCGATGTTGCATCTGAAGGTGCTGGACGCGAAGAGGACAAGTGAGAGGCGGCGACGCCCAGCTACCCGAGACTTCAAAGGGGAGGCGGGCCGGAGTCATAACCATTTAATGCCGACATGATCGACGAACTGTTTACGATTTCCACACTGATCGGAATTCTGCATAGCTGCGTGCGGTTGGCAACGCCCTATCTTTTTGCTGCATTGGGGGAGACCTTCGGGCAGCGCTCCGGGGTATTGAACCTGGGCGTTGACGGCATTATGCTGATGGGCGCCTTCTTTGCCTTTTATGTAGTGTTCGAGGGGCATAATCTTTGGGTGGGCGTGCTGGTGGCGGTAGCGGTTGGCGTGTTGATGGGGATGCTGAAAGCCTTCGTCAGTGTGACGATGCAGTCGCTGCAGGGTATCAGCGGCATTGGCCTCTATCTATTTGGCCTGGGGCTGAGCAGCCTGCTTTTCAAGACGCTCATTGGTTCGGTAGAAGGGGTCAGCGGATTTCGGCAGCTGGCGATCCCGCTATTGTCCGATTTGCCGGGTATTGGACATATCCTTTTCAATCACAACATCTTGGTCTATCTGGCGTATTTGATGGTGCCAGTTTCCTGGTTTGTGATCAACCGCACGACATTGGGCTTAAAGATTCGGGCGGTGGGTCACAACCCAGAGGCTGCCGATACCTTGGGCGTCAGTGTCAATGGTGTGCGCTACACCACGTTGATGATCGGTGGTGCGTTGGCGGCGGTGGCGGGCGCTTCACTCAGCATTGGCCTGCAAAACGTATTTCAGGAGAACATGACGAACGGGCTTGGTTTCATTGCTGTTGCCCTGGTCTACTTTGGTAGTTGGCGTACGGTAGGCGTGTTAGGGGGCGCGTTGCTGTTCAGCCTGGTAAATGCTCTGCAACTGTGGGCACAAGCGTTGAACATTCCGATACCATCGGAAGTGGCCGTGATGATGCCCTACATTATGACAATCGTTGTGCTTGCCTTCACTGCGCGGCAGATACAGAAGCCGGCGGCCCTCGCCAGGTCGTATGAGCGGGGCGAGTAACGGTCGCCAATGCAACTTTTTTCTTACTTATCCATAAAGAGAGAATCATGCAAAGACGAATCAGAATACTGACTTTGATATTTTTGCTGCTTCTCGCTGGCTGCGGTAGATCAGACAGGGGTGCCGACTCAGAGACGGCGGGCGCAGAAGGGGATCCTTTTCGCATTGCAATCGTTATGCCAAGCAGTACGACGGATATTGCCTGGAGTCAGTCGATGTTCGATTCGCTGAAGGCGGTGCAGGCCGAAATGGGAGGGGAGAGCGCGCTGGAGATCGCGTTTTCAGAAGGGATGTTTCGAGTGACCGATGCTTCAGCGGCTATTCGAGATTATGCGTCGGAGGGGTTCGACCTGGTGATTGCCCACGGCGCCCAATACGGCAATTCAGTGTTCGAGGTGGCCAGCGACTTTACGGAAACCAGTTTCGCGTGGGGCACATCTTCGGATACGGGGGCAGAACGGGGATTCGAGAACGTGTTTGCATACGGCGCAGTGGCCAACGAAGGCGGTTTCGTCAACGGAGTTGTTGCGGCGATGCTCACCGAGACCGATGTGATTGGTGTCATCGGCCCGGTGGCGGGTGACGCCAAACTTTACATTGACGGCTTTGTGAGGGGCGTTACTGAAATCAAACCGGATGCGCAGGTGAATATTAGCTACACTGGCTCTTTCAGCGATACGACGCTGGCCGCTGAGGCGGCCCATGTCCATATTCAGGCGGGCGCGGATGTGCTGACCGGCTCTGCGCAACAGGTGGTGGGAGCGATCGGCGTCGCCAGCGAGAACGGCGTAGCCTGGCTTGGCACACAGAGCGATCAGATGTCTTTGGGTCCGGATGTTGTCGTAACAAATCAGGTTTACGACTGGGCCAACGTTATAACAGATATGATCGCCAAGGTGGAAGCCGGGGAACTGGGTGGCACGGTCTATAGGTTGACCTTTGCCAACGAAGGACTGCGCTTGGAATTCAATGAAAGCTTAGAGATAGCCGACGAAGTGAAAGAGGCCGCCCGCGGCGCGATTGAAGACATCAAGAGCGGCGACGTGGATCCGGTATTGATAGAGGAAGAGTAACTTCTAAGCCACAGTACTTGACCAGCCAGTCATCCTTGGAACCATTCAGGCTCCAGGTGGCGCAACTGGTGTACAGCCGCCGTCATGCTGGCCAGCTCACAGGTTGCGATGAAGGCACACGGTCGGTGAGGCATGGTTTTGGAGGGGGGCGTTGCGGGGGCGCAGCCCCTGCACAAGGGAGGCCGCTTGCGGCCGACCGCCCAAAATACAAGAATGAGGGGAGAAAGAACGCCTTTGCTCGCCTCCTTCAGGGTTGCGAATCAGTTGCGGCTGAGTAGTTACGAGGAAGAAGAGTAGGTGAAGGGCCGTCCGCTGACGAGGAGTTTTTAGATGTAAGGATCTTTTCATGGCCATCGGTCAACGCAAGATTGAAGAACAGATTGTATACGGAATCTCCAGACCAACTGGGGGGCATCGTGCGGTAAATTTCCGCTTGAACGCGCCCTATGTGCAGATGTATGGAATCGTCAAGCGATTTCCTGGCGTCCTGGCCTGCGATCATGTAGATTTTGACGTGCGCCGGGGGGAAGTGCATGCGCTGCTGGGGGAAAATGGGGCTGGCAAATCGACGCTGATGCGGATATTGTACGGCCTTCAACAGGCTAGTGAAGGCCGAATTCTGCGCGACGGCGCCGAAGTAACGATCCATTCGCCGACAGACGCTATCCGCCAGGGTATTGGCATGATCCATCAGCACTTCATGCTGGTGGATACGCTCACCGTCACTGAAAATGTAGCCTTGGGCCTCAAGTCCAGCCGCGAACCGCTGCTGGACCTTGATCGCGTGCAGGATGGCATTCGCGAATTGAGCGAGGCCTACGGCCTGCATCTCGATCCCCAGGCACCGGTTTGGACGCTTTCGGTCGGGGAACGGCAGCGGGTTGAGATCATGAAGGCCCTCTACCGGGGAGCGGCCATGCTAATTCTGGATGAGCCGACCGCGGTTCTGACGCCTCAGGAGGTCGACGAGCTGTTTGTCACGCTAGGTTACATGAAAGATAACGGTTATAGCCTAGTATTGATCAGCCACAAACTTCAGGAGGTTCTTTCGATCAGCGACCGCATCACGGTTTTGCGGGAAGGCCGCCTCGTGGGGACGGTTCCCACGGAAGAGATGACGCGACAAGAGTTGGCGCGCATGATGGTGGGGCGCGAAGTTCTTCTGGAAAGGACTCGCGAAGATGAAGTTGAGGTGGGCGAAGTACGGTTGCGGCTGGAAGATGTCCGTGCGCAGGATGTAGCAGGACAACCGGCGCTGCGGGGTGTATCCCTTTCGGTTCAGGCCGGCGAGATTCTGGGGTTGGCCGGCATCAGCGGCAATGGGCAGAGGGAACTGGCCGAAGCCGTGGCGGGACTGCGCCCGCTCAGCGGCGGCAGCGTGGAGATGGACGGGATTTACATCAACGAATGGTCAACTTCGCGTCGCACTGAGAATGGACTGGCGTATATTCCTGAGGAGCGAATGCACGATGGGATCGTGCGCGATTTTGCAGTGTCAGAGAATCTTGTGTTGCAGGAGCATACCAGTCAGCCCTTCAGCAACGGAATCTTTCTGGCCTTTGACTATATCGCCCAGTTCAGTCGGCAGCTGGTCAAGGACTTTTATATCAAGACACCCGACATTCGCACCATGACCAAAAACCTGTCAGGCGGCAATATCCAGCGGTTGATCCTTGCGCGCGAACTTTCGCGGCGGCCCAAGGTGCTGGTTGCCGCCCAACCAACCCGCGGCATCGACATTGGGGCGATTGAATATATCTATCAGCAACTCCTGGAACAACGGGACACGGGCATGGCCACACTGCTCATTTCGGAAGATCTGGATGAACTTTTGGCGCTGTGCGACAGGATCGCCGTGATCTACGAAGGGAAGATCATGGGTACTGTGGACCGGGACGAGACGACGGCCGAGGAGTTGGGGCTGCTGATGGCGGGCGTGAATCCGGAAAAGCAGTAACTGCCGAAAAAGAGAGAGCAAAAAGCCCTGCCGGTTGGCGGGGCTTTCTATTTTGAGCCGTTGGTCGGACTCGAACCGACGACCTACGCTTTACGAGAGCGTCGCTCTACCGACTGAGCTACAACGGCATTTCGTCCTCATACTATAACGGATCGTCCAACGGAAAACAAATCCGACGGCATGTGCCTTCTGGCATTTATTGCACGCGTGTAACGTAGCGTCCATCGCGTGTGTCGATACGGACGGTGTCGCCTTCTTTGACGAACATCGGCACGTTCAGCCGGAACCCGGTCTCCAATTCCACTTCTTTGGTCGGGCTGTTGGCTGTATCGCCGGCTACTGCCATTTCTGCCCACACAACCTCGAGATCGACGGTGGTCGGCAGACTGACGCTGATCGGCTCGCCTTCGAAAGTTTCCAATTCCACGACGGTATTGTCTTTCAGGAATTGAACGACTTCTTCCAAGGTATCCTTGGCGAGAGCGACCTGTTCATAGGTGTCGGTGTCCATGAAGTGATAGAGGTCGCCATCGGTATAGAGGTATTCGACGGCACGTGAATCGAGACGGATGTCATCGACGCGTGCGCCGCTGTTATAGGTCTTTTCGATGGTGGCACCGCTGCGGAGATTGCGCACTTTTAGCCGGATGGTGGCGCCACCGCGGGCCATCTTGATGTGCTGGAAATCCATAACGCGCCACAATTGACTTTCTTCTTCGTAGATGTTGCCTCTGCGTAACTGCTGAACTTCAGCCATCTCTTACACTCTTTCCCGTGTCAACGAATTTGGATGAGAACCGCGACCGATTATAGAAGGGATAGTCACGGGTGTCAAAAACCGGGTAGATACGCGGCGGCTGAAATATGACAGGCGGGCCGCGGCGACCGCGTGGACACACTTAGGGGCGAGAGCTAGTCGCTGAACTGAACCAGCGCCATCCGCAGCCGTTCCTCAACGCCGGTGATGTCGTCGGGTATCTGCTGGAGTGCCCGCTGCGCTTCGACAACGCTGTACCCCAAACTGGTGAGCGCCTCCATCACTTCGGCATCGGCATCGAGGGTTGTGGCAAGCGCCGCCAATTCGCCTTCCGCAGGAGCCAATTTGTCCTTGAGTTCGACGATGACTTTTTCGGCCGTGCGTTTGCCGATGCCTGGCACGCGCGCGACGATGCCCGGCTCCTTATTGGCGACCGCGAGGCGCAGCGCGTCCGGCGTCAAGGTGCTGAGGGTAGCGAGAGCCACCTTGGGACCGATGCCGCTCACGCCCAGCAGCGCCTCGAAAATTTCCAGTTCGTCCAATTCTTCAAATCCGTACAGGCTCAGTTCAATCTCCCGCACTTGCAAATGCGTATGCAAAGAAATATCGTCGCCGGCTCGGAAGCGGGCGGCCGTTGCTTCGGGCGAAAATATGCGCAGGCCGATGCCGGCGCCAGCGTTGCCAACTTCGATGATCAGAAAGTTGCTGCCCACGGTAATGACAGTACCGCGTACTTGACGAATCATGTCGTATCCTCTGACGGAGGGAGTGGACTTGCTGCGTGCGCCTATGCTTCGGCGACGAGTGCGTTGAAGCGCCCGGTCTGCAGATGGCAGAGAGCAATGGCGACGCCGTCGGCTGCATCGTCCGGGTGGGGGGCTTCATCCAGATCCAGTAGTTGACGAACCATTGCCTTCATCTGATGTTTATCGGCGTTGCCGTATCCGGTGAGCGCCTGTTTGATTGTTGCCGGCGTATACTCGACCAGGGGCAGGTCGGACAGGGCGGCAGCCAGTAAGGCCGCGCCGCGTGCCTGGCCAACCGAAATGGCCGTTGTGACATTGCGCCCGAAGAAAAGCTCTTCGACGGCAACTTCATTGGGCTGGAACTCGCGAATCAGGTTCTGAATGTCGAAGAAGATTTCGCGCAGGCGCAGGTGCATCGGCTGTTCGGGTGTTGTGCGTATGACGCCGCAGGCGAGCAGTTCGTAGTCTCCGGAGGCAGTTTCGACCACGACGCCGTAACCGGTTGAGGCGGTGCCGGGGTCGATTCCAAGGACGCACCACTCGCGGTCGGAATCATCTTTAGAGGAGCCTCGGGCACGCGCTGTCATGTCGGGGCGGTCATGTCATTCGCCAGCAGGCGATGCGGTAAGTGCAGGGAACGTGGCGGCGGTGACTGTCAAGACTACGCCACCTGAGCGACCAACTCGTCAGTCAGTTCCAGATTGTGGTGGACCTTATTGACATCATCAAGCTCTTCGAGCGATTCGAGCAGGTTCAGGACGGTCAGGCCGGCGCGGGAGTCGAGCGAGAGCGTCTGATTGGGCTGCATGATCAACTCCGAAGTATCTGGCTGGATGCCCGACTCACGCAAGGACTTGGCCACCTGGGCCAATTCGGTCCTCTCGGTGAAGATTTCAACTGCATCGTCGCTCACCTCAACGTCCTCTGCCCCTGCCTCCAGGGCTTCCATGAAGATTTCTTCGGCGTCCAGACCGCTGGGGTTGCCGGAACTGTCCTGTAGATGTATGGCAACGTAGCCTTTGGAGGTGAACTGCCAAGCTACGGAGCCTGGCTCGCTGAGGTTGCCGCTTGCCCGCGTAAAACAGCGCCGTATTTCGGCGATGGTGCGGTTGCGATTGTCGGTGAGGCATTCGAGCAGGATGGCGACGCCGTGCGGCGCGTAGCCTTCGTAGAGGATTTCTTCGATGTCAGCGGCGTCCTTGTCCAGGCCTGCACCGCGGCGTATGGCGGCGTCGATGCGGTCTTTGGGCATATTCTCGGAACGCGCTTTGTCGATAGCCAAGCGCAGGCGCACGTTGGCGTCACTGTCGGGTCCGCCTTCTCTGGCGGCCACCTGAAGTTCACGGGCGAGCTTGGTAAAGATCTTGCCGCGGGCGTTGTCGTTGGCGCCTTTTTTGCGCTTGATTGTAGACCATTTGGAATGACCAGACATTGTTGCTCCTACTAATATCTTATGTGATTAAGCATCGAACACCGGCACTGTTACGCATGGTTGAAGAGGTGGTGACATAGCCACTTCGCCACTGCGCAACCACTGTTTCGGTCGCTCGTGCGTCAGACGGCCTCATTTTTCAATACAGGGGATGGCCGCTGCATACCATTGGAACTTTGCAAGGGCTGTTCAGAGCCGTCACCAGAGTTAGAATGGCGCTGGATGGCTGCGCGGATAAATGCGCTGAAGAGTGGATGCGGGCTTGTCGGGCGGCTCTTGAACTCCGGGTGGAACTGCGTGCCCAGCATGAACGGATGCTCCTTCACCTCTACGATTTCGACGAGGCGGCCGTCGGGAGAGCGCCCGCTCAGCACCAGCCCATGGGACTCCAGCTCCTCGCGAAAGGCGTTATTGAATTCGAAGCGATGGCGGTGGCGTTCGTTGACTTGTTCGGGATAGCCGGCAGCGGCATAGGCGGCGCCGGCCTTGGAATCGGGCAAGAGTTGGCAAGGATAGATGCCCAGACGCATGGTGCCGCCCATATCGGCGATGTCGCGCTGCTCGGGCATAAGATCGATGATGGGCATCTCTGTGCCGATGTCGAATTCGGTGCTGTTCGGCTCTTCACTTTCCAACACTGCACGTGCAAATTCGATGCAGAGCACCTGCATACCAAGGCACAAGCCCAGGTAGGGAACGTTTTGGATGCGGGCGAACTGTGCGGCGACGACCTTGCCCTCTATGCCGCGATAGCCGAAACCGCCTGGTACGACGATGCCGTCAAGCTGATCCAGCCGCTCCAATTCGCGGCCCTTTTCCAGGGATTCCGAACTAATCCATTCGATGCCCAGGTCGTAGCCTTCGGCAAGGACGGCATGGATCAATGCCTCCTTGACGCTCAGATAGGCATCCTCCAACTCCACGTATTTGCCGACAATGCCGATGTTGATTCGTTCCTTAGGGCTGCCCAGTTCGCTTACGAAGCGTCGCCATGCGCTGAGGCGGTCACTGGCGCCTTCGTTAGCGGTCAGTGCCAACCGGTCGACGAGAAGCTCGCCGAGGCCGGCGTCTTGCAAGTTGAGCGGCACCTGATAGATGGTATCGACAGTGACGATGGGGATGACGGCGTTCTGCGCTACATCACAGAAGAGAGCTATTTTTTCCTGGGCGTCGGCATCGACCTCGTAATCGGAACGCACGATGATGACATCGGGCTGAATGCCGATGTCGCGCAGTTCGCGCACGCTATGCTGCGTCGGCTTGGTCTTCAACTCCTTACTGGCGGCCAGATAGGGCAACCAGGTGAGATGGACATAGAGCGCGTTTTCGGCGCCGACATCTTTTCGCATTTGGCGAATCGCTTCGAGAAAGGGAAGCCCTTCGATGTCACCGACGGTACCGCCGATCTCTACAAGGACGACGTCGGCGTCGCTCAGGCGGGCCAACTGTCCGATATGGCGTTTGATCTCATTGGTGACGTGGGGGATCACCTGAATCGTGCCGCCGAGGTAGTCTCCGCGCCTCTCTTTGGTGATCACGTCGTTATAGATTTGTCCGCTGGTGACATTGCTGCGCTGATTCAGATTTTCGTCGATGAATCGTTCATAATGGCCCAGGTCCAGATCGGTTTCAGCGCCGTCTTCGGTTACGAAAACCTCACCGTGTTGATAGGGCGACATTGTGCCCGGATCGACATTGAGGTAAGGATCGAGCTTCATTGCGGCTACGCGAATGCCCCAGGTTTTGAGCAGGAGGCCGATGGAAGCGACGGTTACGCCCTTTCCCAGGCCGGACACTACGCCGCCAGTAACAAAGATATATTTGGTCATCTGCGAATTCCCTTCACTGGGATACTCTGATCTCTACCCTATCGGTGGGAAGATCGGGCCGACAAGCAGTTCCGTTGATGTTGACGCCAGCAAGCGTGTGATGGTTCCAGATTCGAGCAGGACACATGGTTCGGCGCCCGGGAACAGCAGGTGTCACCGGCAATATGTGGTGCTGCGCGACTTTCGGCTTGCACGACGAGCAAACGTTGAAACGGAATTGAATTCAACAATAAAACAGACACGAGGTCATGTCCTCGTGCCCATCCGCAACCGCTCCACTCTGAGCAGTTGGCCCAGGGTGGAATCGTGTATCTTGTGAGACGACGGTGGCAGAAACTCTCATCACAGGCATTTTGGTTTGACGCTACAGCAACGCAAAACGTCCTAACCAGCCCGCCATTATCGTAGCATAGCGAGGTAGCAGTGTCAAAGGAAAACGGTGCGCGGCATGGCTCTTGCCGATGCAGTTAGCGGGTTTACTGCCATGCAGTTCAGCCGGAAGAAAGGGGCTGAGCCGGCTCGCCCAGGGCGACGACAAAAGCGATTGCCTGTTCGTCGTCGTGGCTGAGGCTTACGGACCAGTTGTTCAGGCCCAAAGACTGAGCGCGGCGTGCGGCTGCGCCGTGAAGTTGGACGGAAGGCGCGCCGCGTGCGTCGGAGACGATTTCCAGGTCGATCCAGCGGATGCCGTCTCGCCAGGCGCCAGTTCCCAAGGCCTTTGCAATCGCCTCTTTGGCGGCGAAACGGGCGGCGAGGGATTCGGCGCGATCGCGGCAGTAGCGCAGTTCGGCTTCGGTATACAGGCGGGCCAGGAACCTTTTGCGGGCGCGAGCGGTGGCGTCGTAGCGCGAGATGGCACGGCGAATTCGTTCTATTTTGACGATGTCGACACCTGTGCGCAGCATTTTTTCTTTTCGATGTGTTTTTGGCGGTTTTTCGTTGCCGTCACGGTCTGCTTCGTTCATTCTTCCAGTTCGTGGGGTTCGCTCAGATTGGCCGGTGACTGGGATGCGTTACCGTGATTGGAGAGATCAGCGAAACCATAGGCTTTGGACACGACGTAGAGCGGGCGCGCCTTGACGTCATCATAGATACGCGCCAGATATTCGCCGATGATTCCGAGGAAGATCAGTTGGATCCCTCCCAGAAACAGAACGGCAACCAAGGTGGAGGCCTGGCCCAAGAATGCGTTGTTACCTGACAGGCGCAAGACTACGGTTGCGACTATCCCAAGCAGGCTTGCCAGCGCCAGGAAGAAACCGAAATAGGTGCTGAGACGCAGGGGAATGTAGCTGAAGCTGGTGATCGCATCCAGTGTCAGGCGGAACATTTTGCTCAGCGGATACTTGGTATCACCGGCGAAGCGCTCTGCCCGCTGGTATTCGATGCCGATCTGACGGTAGCCGACCCAGCTGCTGAGACCGCGCATGAAACGATGTTTCTCGCGTAGGCGGCGCATCGTCAGCAGGACCTGGCGGTCGATGAGGCGGAAGTCGCCTGTGTTGACGGGAATCTCGACATCGGTTATACGGCGTAGGAGGCGGTAGAAGGCGCTGGCCGTCCAGAGTTTGAAGCGGGATTCGCCCCGTCGGTGTGCGCGCACAGCGTAGACAACCTCATAGCCTTCACGCCATTTTTCGAACATATCGCCGATCAACTCCGGGGGATCCTGCAGGTCGGCGTCAATGATCGCGATCGCGTCTCCCAGCGCGTAGTCCATGCCGGCGGTGATTGCGATTTGATGACCGAAATTGCGGGAGAAGTTGATGATTTTGACGCGCGCGTCCTGCTCTCGTAGTGAAAGCAGCATCGACAGTGAGGCGTCGCGACTGCCGTCATTGACGCAGACCAGTTCCCAAGTTTGGCCGATGTTGTCCAGGATGGCGGCCATGCGCCGGTAGAGTTCGGGGATCACTTCTTCTTCGTTGTAGATGGGAACGATAACGGAGATGCCTGGGCGCTGGTCATTGTCCGAGGATTCGGACTGGTTTTGGTCCGTCTCAGGTTGCGGGGTCGGGACTTCCGGCAAGTTCGACATTGCAGGGGACGGTTGAACTGTCGAGGATGAATGTGTCTCGGTTTCAGAATTCATTTCGAATTCTTCTTCTTCTATCGTCACTTGATCGAGATACGCGACTCGCTCGCTGGAATCGCGGCGGCCTTCGGTAGCAGCCGACTTTGCACTTGGAGCCGACCTGATTTCGCAAAAGGGTCTGGAGGACGCGCCCTGTCACAATCGTACTGAATACTGCAGAGTAGGTCAAACGCTGGAAGGGTGGGGGCCAGTAGCCGTTTTCGGGACATACGATAACCGAAGCGGAAGCTCGATGTATGGCCGCCTCCATTTTGTCGGTCTTCCGCAATTGATACGAGCCTGAGGAAACGGCAGCAGCCGGCTGAAGCGACGGGGCCGGCGCGGTTGCGTGTTCGGAAAAAATCGGCTACGCTTTTGGCAACAGTAGGGTTGGCGTTCTTGCGTCAGACTGTCACTTTTGCAGAAAGGGCTGACGAGAGAGGAGTGGAAGCAAGGGGCGCCCATACTGTTATTCCTCTCTTTTCTCTCTCCTGCGCAAAAAGGAGCTCGCTTCATGCCTGTCTTGCAGCCAATGCCATTGGCAGATTACACCAGCCGGATCTTCCAGGCCGCGGGCACGCCAAAATATACTGCTGATCTTGTGGGGCAGTCACTGGTTTCGGCGAATCTGGCCGGTCACGACTCACATGGTGTTATTCGCATCGTGCAGTATCTGCGGCAGATCGACGAGGACGAACTGCGTCCTCAAGCCACGCCTGAGATTGAACGGGAAACTCCGGTCATGACGCTGTACAACGGTCACCGTTGCTTTGGGCAACTGGCTGCTAAAGTCGCCATCGAAAATGGTATTGGCAAGGCAAGGGGGAATTCGGTAGCAGTGGTGGGGTTGAAGCACTCCGGCCACGTGGGCCGTTTGGGCGAGTGGGTTGGGCTGGCGGCCGACGAAGGGCTGATTGCGCTGGCCTTCGCCAACGGCGGTCGGGCGGGCGGCCTTGTGGCACCGTTTGGCGGCGCCGAAAGGCGTATGGGGACGAACCCGATAGCTGTGGCGATACCGCTTAAAGACCGGCCGGCGATGATGCTGGATTTTGCTACCAGCGCGGTGGCGGAGGGTAAGGTGCGGGTGGCCCTGAACAGCGGCAAACCGATCCCGGAAGGGTGGGCGCTGGACAAGAATGGCGAGCCGACCCAGAATCCGGCAGACGTGTACGACGGCGGAATGTTGTTGCCGGCAGCCGGCCACAAGGGATACGGATTGGCCCTTCTTACCGATTATCTGGGCGGGATTCTGACGGGTGCGGGCGGGCCGGGCCTGCCGGGCTCGATCCTGGGCAACGGCGTCCTGTTCGTACTCTTGAACATCGATTATTTCCGTCCGTTGGACGAATTCTTCGCGGATGGGGCACATATCGCCGACCGGATCAAGGATACAAAACCGGCACCGGGCTTCGATGAAGTGCTGATACCGGGTGAACCGGAGGCACGGTCGGCCGCAAGCCGTCAGGAAAATGGGATTCCGTTGGACGATACTACCTGGTCACAGATCGTCGAGGTCGCGATGAAACTTGGCGTGGCCTATATACCTTGAAGAAACACGGTATACTGATTGACTCTTGCTTTGCTATCAGGTTAATGACAGTGAACCAGGCTGCGGGAGCCAGAAGCGGAGGAATTTTGAAGTAAACTGAACACGGGTATGCCGCTCCACGAACCGAGCTTTAGCGGTAATTCCCGGTAATCTTGTTCGAAATGTCATCTGCAATCAAACCGGAGTAGGCATATGTCACGAATATCCACATCATCCTGGAGTCTGCACAGGGCACTAGGCTCCCCGCCGTTATATGGGCCGGGAGATCCCGGACCGCGCCCGTCATCGAATGGCGCCATGGGTTTGCTGGATCTGCCGTCAGCGCTGGCACGGGCCGACATCCCCACGTTGGAGATTGTCCACTTTCACTTTCCCACGATGGACGCCTCTTACGTTGACGATCTGAAAGGGGCGATCGACGAGGCCGGTATCGAGCTGTTCAGCATTTTGATCGATGCCGGCGACGTAACGCACCCGGACGGGAGGGTGCGGGCAAAGGAAATGGCTTGGATCCGCTCGTGGCTTGATGTGTCAGCCGGTTGCGGCGCCACGCATGCGCGCGTGGTTGGGGGGTATCAGGCGGTGGAGCGCGACCATGTTCCGCTGCTGGACAATCCGGTCTTGCAGCGCAGCGCGCAGGGTCTGTGCGAGCTGGCGGCCTACGGAGCCTCAATCGGCGTCCAGGTGATCACAGAGAATTTCCGCGAGACCACGAATCGGGCCGATCAGGTGCTGGCAATACTGGAGTTATGCGAGGGCCAGGTGGGATTGTGCGCCGATTTCGGCAACTATAAAGGCGCGGATCGTTATGACGAGTTGGCAGCGATCTTTCCGAGGGCCGATTCAGCGCATGTAAAGGCGATTTACGACGATAGCGGCCATCCGGACGAGAATGAGTTTCGGCATTCGTTGGGAATGCTGGCAGAGGCCGGGTTTGACGGACCGATGTCGTTGATATTCGATACTGCGCTGCCCGGGAACAGCTCCGAATGGGACAACTTGGCGCAAATGCAGGTGGTGGCCGCGCCCTTCTGTGCTTGACGAACGGTCTGGAAAGAGGTGCGGCGCCGGTGAGCTCGGGGCGGCCGACAGTCCTGGAGAGATGAGCAGTTCCGATTCGACGTTGTTGCGCGGGATCGAATGATAACCAGAAAATGGGTAAAGAAAAACAGTCCATCGGATTCGATGGACTGTTCGTTTGCTGCCAAGTTGCGCCACTTGTCTGTCTGGCGCAGTGTTCGCACGATGGCAGGGTTATCCTACCAGGGTGGCATCGAGCACGATTTCATCTACGCCGGCCAGGGCCTTGGAAACAGGACAGCCATCTTTGGCTTGGGCGGCGTAGTCGGCGAACTGATCGGCAGACAGTCCGGGAACTTCTGCCTGGCAGGTCAATTCGATTTTGCTGATGGCGGGGCCGTCGGTCAGATGGACAGCGGCGGTGGTATTGACGCTGGTAGGCGTGAAGCCGTCGCCGCTCAGGAGAGCGGAGAGAAACATCGAAAAGCAGCCGGCATGGGCTGCGCCGATCAGTTCTTCGGGATTGGTGCCGGGTCCGGACTCGAAGCGGGAGGCAAAGGAGAAAGAGCCTTCGTAGAGGCCGCTGCCTAATTTCATGGTGCCGGAGCCGTCATTCAGGGTGCCATTCCAGGTGGCAGAGGCGTTACGCACGGACATGGAGATTCCTCCTGATGGTGATGTGCGGATGGGCGATCGGGGAGCAACCGCTAATGGTTTTGAACCTGTTGTCAATTTGAGAAAACTGGGCAACAACAGGCAGAATTTTAGCACAGTTTGACTTGGCTAACAAAATATTGGCCGGAATGCAGGGGGAGATTTTCGCCATTCTGACGCGGTTGCGGCTGGTGCAGGTCTTACACAGTTGGAAGAGGCAGCATGGCCGGGCGTTGAAGTGATGTCTAGGTGATACGCTCGCCAAATGGTACTCGCAGGCATAGGAACACAGCTACTTGAGCGTGATTTACACTGTTATTGAGGAACGTCGAGCCGGAGAGTAGAATATGGAGATCACGAAAGCAGTCATAACCGCGGCCAGGCGCACGCAGAGAAGTCTGCCCCTGCAGACGATCATCGACAGCGACGGTGTGGAGAAGTCGGTATTGCGCATTCTGGTGGAGGAGGTAATTGACGCCGGTGTCGACGAAATATGCGTGATCGTATATCCTGGCGACGAGGCCGCCTATGCTGCGACGGTGGGGGAACACGCCGGCCGTCTGCAGTTCGTCCAGCAGGCGGAGCAGTTGGGCTACGCGCAGGCGGTGTACTGCGCACGCGAGTTTGTCGGCAGCGACGCATTTCTGCACCTGGTTGGGGATCACTTGTATGTGCGGCCTGACGGCGGGCGCTGCGCGGCGCGTGTGGTCGAGGCAGCGCGTTCACATAACTGTTCGGTCTCGGCGGTACAGGCGACGCGGGAGACGCTTCTGCCCTTCTTCGGCGCGGTGGGCGGCCACCGGCTGGCCGGGCAGTCGGGGCTGTACCAGGTGGAGACAGTGATCGAAAAGCCGACGCCTACGGAAGCGGAGCAGAGACTGGTGGCGTCGGGTTTGCGCGCCGGTCATTATCTCTGTTTTTTTGGCATTCACGTCCTGACGGCAGGTGTCATGGAGATTCTGGGCGGGCTGTTCTCGTCCGGAAATGATGGAGGAGCGGATGCGCGCCCCGATGTGGGCCTGTCGCTCTCGGCGGCCTTGGATCTTCTGGCCCAGAGGGAGCAGTATCTGGCCCTGGAGCAGCGGGGTATGCGACTTGACATTGGGGTGAAGTACGGTCTGCTTTCAGCGCAGATCGCGCTGGCATTGAACGGACGGGACCGGGATGAGATGCTGACGCGGCTGCTGGAACTGTTGATGGCGCGCTCGATGCAGGAAGGTGAAGGGCCGGGTTGAAGTGGGGTCAGGTTGAATGCGTATTCGGTTGGGAGCTGCCCGGTTGCTGAACCGGCACGGCTGCGCTGAAGGCGTAAGGTCGCTGAGGCATGGTTTTGGAGGGGGGCGTTGCGGGGGCGCAGCCCCTGCACAAGGGAGGGCCGAAGGCCCGACCGCCCAGAACTGCAGTGGTCAGTGGTCAGAGACTGCGGCGATTGATTGAGGATTGGTGTGAAGAGAAATGAGGAGTGAGTCACCTTTGCTCGCCTTGTCCAGAGTTGCAACCTGACTGCGGCTGCTTAGTTACTCTCCTATTGCGTAAAGCGTATTGCGAGAATGAAGACGAGAAAGTTGTGTTGAAGGGATACAGTTTGAACTTCGGAATGTTGTGAGATGAGCACACTGGTCAGAATTATCACTGCGGCGGATGTCGACACGCGCAATCGCTCATTGGAGAGTATCGCTCGCGCGGCTTCAGCCGAGACGTTACTGCGAGAGTGTGCGGCGCTGGACCGGTTGCGTCGGGAGAAGGACAATTTGTATGAACAGGTGCGGGCGCTGATTTTTCTGCACTCGATCCACCGTTTTCATTTGCCCGGCAAGGCTGGATTTGCCGCCAGAGGCGAAATTCCCTTCAGAGGATACGAGGAGTTGCTCAACCGCCGTTTCGAGGAAGCGATTGAGACGTTTTTGCAACGGCAGTCGGAGGCAGGATCGAGCGAGGCACTTTCAAGCGGGCTGGCGGCGGCCTACAGGCAACTTGGCTTCCAGACGCTGGCCGATCAGGTGCGGCGCAGTGTGCGATCTCTTGCGGGCAACCAGTGGATGTTTCGGGTGGGCCATCCGAACGATCATCCTCTGCGCGTCCATGACAAGCTGCGCCGTCCTTTGAGCAACGGGCTCTTCCCGGTTCTGCGGGAAGCGACTCCAGTGCGGATGGACCTGACGCACAGCGGCTGGAGTGACATCTTCTTTCTGGGGATGGATTTCCCAGAAGGCGCGCGGGTGCTGAACGTTTCGATCGACTTGCGTGTAGATGGTGCTGAGCAGCTACCGAGCCAGGCGCCGCGGCCACCGGTGGAAGGCTATTTCCGGGTTATTGACCGGCCGATATTGCGGCTAGTCAGCGTTGACCTGCAGGCGAGCGCGGAGATTACTACTTTTGCCGAGGTCTTCGACTTTGCACGCGATCATCTCGGTTTGCTTAAGGCCGCGCTGATTGCGGCCGGCATTGTGCCGCCAGGAATGGAGGGGGCACACCAGCCTCTCGGCGATTTACTGACCCAGCTGGTCGGGCCCGGCCAGGGGATCGAACTGGTCAGCAAAGTAAATGACATCCCTAAGGGATCACGATTGGCGGTCTCCACGAGTCTGCTGGCCTGTCTGGTGGCAGCGTGTATGCGGGCGACCGGCCAGGCCGGTTCGCTTACGGGCGGCTTAGGGGAAGAGGAACGCAGGCTGGTGGCGGCGCGGGCCATTCTGGGGGAATGGCTGGGCGGCTCGGGCGGGGGCTGGCAAGATTCCGGGGGCATCTGGCCGGGCATCAAGTTAATCGAGGGGGTGTTGAGCGCGGAAGGGGATCTCGAATTCGGTGTCAGCCGCGGCAGGCTGTTGCCGAGCCATCATCTGTTTGGCCGCGACGAGATCAGCGAGGCGAGCCGGCAGGCACTGCAGGCCAGCCTGGTCCTGGTTCACGGCGGCATGGCGCAGGACGTGGGGCCGATTCTGGAGATGGTTACGGAAAAGTATCTACTGCGTTCGGAAGAGGAGTGGGCGGGGCGGAAGCAGGCGATAGGTACGCTGGACGAGATAGTGGAGCATCTGAAGGCAGGCAATGTGGAGGCGATTGGTCGGGCTACGGAGGGCAATTTCAGGGGGCCGATTCAGACTATAATTCCGTGGGCGAGCAACCTCTATACAGAGAGGCTGATCGAGCAGGCGCGCGCTGAGTTTGGCAAGAATTTCTGGGGCTTCTGGATGTTGGGCGGGATGTCCGGGGGTGGCATGGGGTTCATATTTGATCCCCGTTACAAGGCAGCTGGGAAGGTCCGCCTGCAGGAGATGATGAACGACACAAAAGCATGCCTGGAGCAGGCAGTCCCGTTTGCGATGCAGCCGGTGGTGTATGATTTCGCGATCAACGAGCGGGGCACTTGGGCCGAGCTTCTCGGACAGCCGGAAACGTCTTTACACGGTTCGGATGGGGCGGGCGCACTCTTGCCGGCGGATTACTACCGGCTGACCGTTCCTGACAGTCTGCGCCAGGATCCGTGGTTGCTTACGGCGGCGCAGCGAGCGGAGTTGGAACTCTTCGGGGCCGCGGGCGGCGCCGACTCAGAGCTTGCAAATATTCTGCCATCACTTTTTCAGCGAATGTTGCCCCAGAAACAGGATGAGGACCAACAGGGTTCGCTGGAGGGACTGCTGGCGGCCAATGCCTTTGACCGCGCCCAGCATGAACAGATCCGCGGTGATCTGCGCAGCGGGCGCATCGGCCTGTCCCAGAATCGGCTGCCTACCCGCAGCCTGATCGAGGAAGTTGAGCCTGAAGATCTCATTGACGGGACCGCGCAGTTGCCGGAAAGCCTGTGGGAGCTCGGCGCGGCCGCGCTCAGCGCCGGAGAGGTCGCGATTGTTACGTTGGCGGGGGGGGCGGGAAGCCGCTGGAGCCAAGGCGCTGGGGTAGTCAAGGCGTTGAATCCGTTTGCGCGGCTAGCTGGCAGGCATCGCAGCTTCGTAGACGTACATTTGGCCAAGAGCCAACGCAGCGGTCGCCTCTTCGACAGGCCTTTGCCTCACATTTTAACGACAAGTTATCTCACGCATGACGCCATCGCCAGCTCTGTCGGAGCCGGAAAAGGCGATGGCTATGCGGGGCCGCTGCTGCTGTCGCCGGGGCGCAGCATTGGCTTGCGGATGGTGCCGATGGTGCGGGATCTGCGTTTCGCCTGGGAGGAGACGCCGCGGCAGGTCCTGGATTTTGAGGCCGAGAAGGTTCAGGAGAGTCTGCACGCGGCGATGGTCAATTGGGCGCGTTCGCAGGGGGAAGGCAGTGACTACGTTGACAATCTGCCAAGCCAGTGCATTCACCCCGTGGGCCACTGGTATGAACTGCCTAACCTGTTACGCAACGGCGTTCTGCGACGGCTGCTGAATGAGCGACCGCAGCTTAAGTACTTGATGATGCACAACATTGATACGGTCGGCGCGCATGTTGACCCAGCGTTGCTGGGCTTGCATATCAGTACACAGGCGACGATGACAGCGGAGGTAGTTCACCGCCACCTGGAGGATCGCGGCGGCGGTCTGGCGCGCGTCGATGGCAGGTTGCGCCTGGTGGAAGGGCTGGCACTGCCGCGCGATGAGATCGAGTTTGGTCTGACCTATTACAACACCAACACCTTCTGGATCCACATTGACGGCTTGTTAAAGACGTTGGGCCTGGACCGGGCCGCCCTGGAGGATGGGAGCAGGGTGGGCGACGCGCTGGGACGTATGGCGGCGCGCATGCCCACTTATGTGACGCTGAAGGAGGTGAAGAAACGCTGGGGGCGGGGCCAGGAGGATATTTTCCCGGTCACGCAGTTTGAGAAGCTGTGGGGCGATATGACGGCGTTGCCGGAGATGGATTGCGGCTATGTGGTCGTGCCGCGTAAGCGCGGCCAGCAGCTGAAGGAAGTGGCCCAATTGGACGGCTGGCTGCGGGACGGCTCCGCGGCATACGTGGAAGAGCTGTGCGACTGGACGGATTAGCCGGAAGGATACTCGCTACCCCATTACTGGGTTGGGCGCGTCCGGCAGATGCTGGTAGCTGGGATCCTCTCTTTGCTTTTTGAGGATGGCGGCGATCTCTCGCCACGTAGCAACGAGGCCGACCGGGCTCGGCGGCAGGTCATCCTCTATGGCCTTATGCAGCCTGGCCAGCTTGTAGCACGGCACCGCGGCGTACATGTGGTGCTCGATGTGAAAGTTCATGTGCCAGTAGAGGAAGCGCACGAACGGATTGAGGATGAATGTGCGGGTGCATATGCGGAAGTCGGGCACGTTGTCCATGAGGCCAACGTGCTGGGTGTTGTTGCAGAGGAAGAGCAGCCAGCCGCCGTAGAAAGGGGCGAGCGTAATCAGCACCGGCAGCAGCCAGAGGCCCGGCAGCACGGTGAAATGCAGTGCCAGTGAGACGACAGCCAACAGGAGATGACCGACCAGCAGAACGCGCGCCCAGTTGAAGAGACGTTGGCGCTTCTCGGTCGCGTCCGGCGGGAAGAGTATGTGTTCCCAGTCGCCTTCCTCACCTTCCAAGCGCCCAAAGCTGAGCCGTACCACACCTTTTATGCGCTGGTAAAACCCTGATGGGTTGATGAGCGCCGTTTGGTAAAACCCTTTACGCGTGAACTCGACCGGCAGAACGACCTCGAGGTCGTCGGGAGGATGCAGGGTGAACTTGTGGTGTTCCTGATGACTCGTCCAGAAATAGACGTGGTTATACTGGCCAAGGAAGCTGTATAGGCGCAAGAAGAACTCGTTAAGAAACTTAGTGCGAAAGACTGTACGGTGGCAGAGTTCATGGAAGCCGTTGAGGAGGAACGCGTAAAAGGTGCCATGCAAGAAGAGGGCGATGATGAGGCCCCACCATAGGCCCGCTTGCAGGGAAAACCAGGCGGCCGCGCCTGTCAGCGCCAGAAGGCCCAGGTGTCCGAGCGACTGCAGAAGGCCGAACAGATCGCTGCGCTGATTGAGCTCGGCGAGGACGGCTCGATCGATGGGGGATCTGTACCAGCTGATTTTGGATTGTGCGGGTCCGTACGTCATGGCCGGCGGTCCTTTCCATTTAGGGCATCAGGTATTTCAGGCTGCCATTTTAGACTGGCGGTCGCCAGGAGGATGATATAGGGGAATTGTACCTGATTCTCGACGGCGGCGCAACCAAAAAGGACAAACGCCCTCTGCACTTTGCGAGGGCGTTTGTTTCGAAAAGCTGCTTTACGAAGCCTGCTCGATAGTTGTCGAAATCGCGCAGGGTCTGCTCTAGCTGTTGACTTGGATGGAAGGCACCAGCTCAGAGGCAGCCAATACGGAAAAGGCAATCTCTCCGTTCTGTTCAGCGGCGATGACATAATCGCCGCTCCCCACACGTCCTTCGAGTATTTCCAACGCCAGCGGGTCGGCCACGGTGTGCTGGATGCTGCGCTTGAGCGGACGCGCGCCGTAGGCCGGGTCGTAGCCGTTCTGAACGAGCAGGGCTTTGGCCTCATCGGTCAGTTCGAGTGTGATTTCGCGGTCGGCGAGCAGAGCACACAGCCTTTCCAGTTGAATTTCGGCGATGCCCTCCAGGTGCTCGGCGGACAGGCTGTGGAAGATGACGATCTCATCGACCCGGTTGAGAAACTCCGGCCGGAACTGCTGGCGCATGGCGGTCATTACACGGCGCTCGACTTCGTCATCGAGCCCAGCGACATCGAGGATGTGCTGGCTGCCGACATTGCTGGTCATGATGATGACGGTGTTGCGGAAGTCTACGGTCCGGCCCTGTCCGTCGGTCAGGCGGCCGTCGTCCAGCACCTGCAGCAGCACGTTGAACACCTCTACATGGGCCTTCTCGATCTCGTCGAAGAGAATGACCGAGTAGGGTCGGCGGCGTACGGCCTCTGTCAGTTGGCCGCCGTCGTCGTAGCCGACATAGCCGGGCGGGGCGCCGAGCAGGCGGGCGACTGTATGCTGCTCCTGGTACTCGCTCATATCGATGCGGACCAGGTTGTGTGCATCGTCGAAGAGATACTCAGCCAGGGCTCGCGCCAGTTCGGTCTTGCCCACTCCGGTTGGACCGAGGAAGATGAAGCTGCCGATTGGGCGGTTGGGGTCTTGCAGGCCGGCGCGGCTGCGGCGAATCGCGGCGGCAACGGCAGCGACGGCACGCTCCTGGCCGACGACGCGGCGGTGCAGCTCATCGTCCATGCGCACCAGCCGCTCGCGCTCGCCTTCCATCAGCTTGGTTACGGGGATACCGGTCCATTCGCTGACAACTGAGGCGATTTCGTCGTCGTCGACTTCCTCCTTCAGGAGTGCGCCGGCGGCCTGGAGGGAGGCAACGCCTTCTTCGGCCGCGTGCAGTTGCTGTTGCAGTTCGTTCATACGTCCATAGCGCAACTCCGCGGCTCGTTGCAGATCATAGTCGCGTTCAGCCTGCTCGATATCGGTGCGCAACTGTTCGCTCTCTTCTTTCAGGGTGCGCAGGGCCTGGATTGCAGAGCGTTCGGCCTGCCAGCGGATTGAGAGTTCGGAGCTGGACTCCTGCAGGTCAGCCAGCTCTTTTTCGAGGGCAGCAAGCCGCTGCTTGCTGCCCTCGTCGGATTCCTTGCGCAGGGCCTCGCGTTCGATCTCCAGTTGCATCAGCTGGCGGTCGAGTTCGTCGAGCTTCTTTGGTTTGGAGTCGATCTGCATCCGCAGCCTGCTGGCAGCCTCATCGACCAGATCGATGGCCTTGTCGGGCAGCTGGCGGTCGCTGATGTAGCGGTGGCTGAGCTGTGCGGCGGCGATGACGGCGCTATCGGTGACGCGCACGCCGTGATGGACTTCGTAGCGCTCCTTGAGCCCGCGCAGGATCGAGACGGTATCCTCTACAGACGGTTCGCCTACGAAGACGGGCTGGAAGCGTCGTTCGAGGGCGGCATCTTTCTCGATATATTTGCGGTATTCATCCAAGGTTGTGGCGCCGATGGCATGAAGCTCGCCGCGGGCAAGCATGGGTTTGAGCATATTGGAGGCGTCCATTGAGCCTTCGGCTGCGCCGGCGCCCACCAGGGTGTGCATTTCGTCGATGAACAGCAGGACTTCGCCATCGGCGTCGCGGATTTCGTTGAGGACGGCCTTGAGCCGCTCCTCGAACTCGCCGCGGTACTTGGCTCCGGCCACCAGCGCGCCAAGGTCCAACGCAACGAGCCGCTTGTTTTTGAGCGTAGTGGGCACATCGCCGTTGATGATGCGCTGCGCCAAGCCTTCGGCGATGGCGGTCTTGCCTACGCCGGGCTCGCCGATCAGCACGGGGTTGTTCTTGGTGCGACGGCTGAGGATCTGCACGACGCGGCGGATCTCCTGATCGCGGCCGATGATGGGATCGAGGTTGCCTTTGGCGGCCTCGGCGGTCAAGTCGCGGCCGTATTTGACCAGGGCTTCGTACTGGGCTTCCGGGGTCTGGCTGGTGACGCGCTGACTGCCGCGCACGGCAGCCAACCCCTGCATGATGCCGTTGTAGTCGATGCCATGGCGTTCCAGTAGTTGACGACAATCGCCGTTGCGGGCAGAGGCCATCGCCATGAGGAGATGCTCAGTTGAGGTGTACTCGTCCTTCATGTTGGCGGCGATGGTTTCGGCTTCTTCCAAAAGCTGCGCCATTTCGCGTCCCATGCGCGTTTCCACTGCACCGCCGGTGACACGGGATTTGGCGGCCAGGAGCTGTTCCAAGCCGGTGCGAAGGCTTTCTTTGTCTCCGCCCATGCGATCGATTACAGCGGGTACGACGCCCCCTTGCTGCCGCAGGAGCGCGAGCAGTAGATGCTCGGGGTCGATGCTGGCGTGTTTGTATTCGCGGGCCTCGTTCTGGGCCTCGATAATTGCTTCGCGTGCCTTCTCAGTCAGGCGCTCGAATCTCATTAAGTTCTCCTTTACAGTTCCGCTTTCTCTTTCTTAACAGGTGCAACAGGGTCTTTTTCCGGACCGTTGTTGGCCGTGCAGGTATGTTTTCAGTATATTCGGCGTTCATCACAGGCACGTTTGCGGAGTGTAAGAAAAATATAAGCGGGCAAGTGCAGACACTGCTCCCGCTCTGGAAAGGGACGAATATGATGTGGAATGGAGGTTGGAATTCGGCTTGGGGCAGGGCTACTGGTGCGCAGCGGAGGCGCTGATTGGCAGGAGGCGCAGGGCGGCAGGTTGGGCCGGGTCGTTCAGTTATAAGAATGCGGTAAGGCCAAGCAGCGCGCCGCTCAGGAAGAAGAGGAGGGCTCCCATTGCCAGAACGATGTAGAGCGGACTGCTGGCACGCAGCAGGGGACGCCGCCACAGGAGCGGGACAAGCGAGAGAGCGATCAGCAGCGCGCCGACAATCGTCTGCGCAGGCAGCCTGGGGATCGGGTTGCGCCAGGGGGAGCGGGTGATGTCCTGCTCGGTCTCCGCTGGGGGAACAGGGACTGTAATCTCTGCCAAGACGTCGTTCATGCCCCGGCGGCGCACGTATACTGACAGGTTCCAATCGCCATCCAGGTTGAAGAAGGCGCCCTCGGCGGCGAAGGCATCCTCGCCGAGGTCGACCAGGTCGAGGCGCGCTTGTCCCATTTGGCCCGATTCGTGGGTGAAGAAAAGGCGCACCAGCTGGACTTCACCGATATCTGAGGAATCGGGATGGGAGAGATGTACCCAATAGCGGTTGTGGCCGACCTGATTGGGGGTGACCTGCAGATGGATAGCCAAGTCGCTGTCGTAGGCCATTTCGTTGAAAGGAAGCGAGGGCGGCGCT
The DNA here is from genome assembly GCA_002238445.1 of Caldilineaceae bacterium bin5. Lineage (GTDB taxonomy): Bacteria > Chloroflexota > Anaerolineae > Caldilineales > Caldilineaceae > Bin5. The sequence goes on along the minus strand of MPML01000021.1, from coordinate 37,896 downwards.
GCCGATGTTGGCAACGAAAAGTTTGGCGTAGGTGTCTGTACCAGCACGGCTATCGACACCAATAGGACAGCGGCCATGCCTGCCTCCACAGCCACCCGGCGCGAGAAGTTGCGCAGTGTTGGTGGGTGCGTGACGGTCTCTTCCGCCTTCTGTACGGAGCGATTGTTGAGGAAGGCCAGCGCGAGGATGGCGGCAACAATCGCCAGTTTGATGAGAAGAACCTGCCCATAGGTGGTACTGAAGAGGCTGCCGACATTCGGTAGTTGGACGAAACTGCTGAAGAGGCCGGTCAGAGCCAGTACAAATACGGCGATCTGCGCGCTGAGCGAGAGGCGCCGCAGCAGGTGGACCAGGCCTACCTGATCGGGCTCTAACTGCAGCCGATGTAACTTTAGCAGTAGCAGCGCCAGGAAGATCAGACCCCCTGCCCAGACCGCGGCCGCGACAAGATGTGCGAAGTCGGCAGTGACGGCCCAGCCGCTGCCGAGGGCGGCGGCGGCATGGCTGCTGGCGGCATAGGTAAAGAGTGCGGCCGCGGCCAGCAGAATGGTCCATGTCTGCTGTGAGAAGATCCTGTTCCATTTCTGCTTTACACGGAAATGGAAGCCGGTCCACAGGCTGCCCACGACTATGATCGCCACAACCACTATCCACACGTTCTGGTTGTAGAACAGCGATGCGCCCAGTCCCGTTACGCACAGCCCCAAGTTGAGTCGGAAAAGATTCGGAGCAGCCCGACGCAGCCGACTGGGCGGGGCGGCAGGGTTTGAGGCGCCATTGCCGGACTGGGGAAGCGTAGGGGGAGCCCATTGATTGCGGACAATCAGAAGGAGGAGTGCCGCGAGCAAGGCTTGACGCATCAGGGTCAGGTTGCCGGGGCGGGTTGCGAGCAACAGCTCAGGGAACTCACCGATTCCGCCCAAGCGCAGTGCCTGAACGAGGAGCTGTAGCCAGCCGGCAGCGGTCAGACTGATTGCACCGGCCAGGGAGATCGAATGGGTGAGCCTGTCTACGGTCAGGCTGTAGCGGTCGTTCCGAGGCGCGACGGCGCTTGCCAACAGCAGGCGGATGGAGAGTGGGCCGACCAGCAGTGCGGCGCAGAGCAGGGAGAGCCAGCGGAGTATGGAATCGGCCAGAGGAGGAAGGCCGTCCTGGCTGCGGACGGTGATCTCAACGGCGGTGCCTGCGGGACGAGTGCCGTCGGGATTGAGGATGGTGAGTGGGAACGACCCGACCCACTCATGACCGTCCACGCTGGAGAGAGTTTGCCAGACTACGGTGTAGATGCCCGGTTCGATACTCTCCAGCGGCAGGGTCAGGTGGGTGGAGTCATTGGGGTCGATGCGCGGCGCGCCGGCCGGCAGTTCAGTTCCGCCGGCGGTGAGGATGCGGGCGCCGGTGAAGGTCTCTTCCAGCGGTTCGCTGAACCAGAACTCAATAGCCGCGGGCGGCTGTGTGAGCTCTGCGTTTGGCTGGGGGTCGGCGCGTACGAGCAACGCGTGGGCCAGGGCAGGCAGCGGCGACAGCAGCGGGAAGCACAGGAGCGCCAGAACTATCGCAATCCATTGCGTAGTGCGGAATCCGTATTGAGAAAACTTGCCGCAAAGGCAGGGCATCCGGTTCAGGCTAATAGTTCTGCCCGCGTCTTGCGTGCGGTGACAGTTTGCGACGATATCTGTGCCCCCGTCCTATTAGAAGCCCGCCTAGGAGCAGCAAGAGCGGTATTGAACTACCGAGGCAAGGCAGCCCCGGGCCCTGGTCGGGCTGGTCGGGAGATGTTTCGGAGACCTCGGAATCTGTGTCGGCAGCGGAGGGCGTCTGTCGTGGCTCGGCCTGTTCCGGTTGGGCCGTGTTTGTGGGCGATGGCTGGGCGGCTTCGGTAGTGCTTTCAGGCGTCTCTGTTGCTGCGGCCTCTGCTGTAGGCTCGTCGGACTGGATAGTAAACTGGAATTCGCCACTGGCGTCATCGCCATCGTCAGCGGACAGTGAGCGCCAGCGGACAGTGTAGACGCCATTGGCAAGGTCCGGCGGCAGCGAGACGGTCATCAGCTTGCGGTCATCGTCATCGATGGCGAAGTCGTCCAGATCGACCCTCTGTTCATCGGGCCCGTATACCTCGAGGCTGTTTTGCCCTTCACGACGAAACAGTTCCTGGGTGAACCAGACCTGCACCTGCTGTGGGGCCTGGAGAACTAATTCGTCGGCGGCAGGGACGGAGTGATCGTAGTCGGCGTGCGCGAGCACTGCGGTGGACAGAGGAAAGTGGATAGTGGCGAGTAGCATCGCTAACCCCAGCAGCTTGGCGATACGTCTGCGCATTTGCGTGAAGTTCACCGGCTATTCTCCGTGGCTGTGGTCATGTCCGTCGTCATGGGTGTCGTTGGAGTCATCGTCATCGTCGTCGTCGTCATGGCCGTGGCTCTCAGTGTCGTCGTCACTGTCGTCGTCGTGGCCGTGGCTCTCGGTGTCGTCGTCATCACTATCGTCACTGTTGCCTTCTTCGGACGACTGGTCTGCCTGTTCGGGATCTTCCTCTTCAGGCGACTGTGTACTCTTGAACCAGTCTGAGACGCTGCCGGAGAAGTGATGCTGCGCATCGTGGGCGGCAGAGGCGAGGGGCACGGCGTTTTCAAGATCGTCATCGGCCAATGCGGACGCGAATTGCGTGAGCGTTTCGATTAGCGCTTCTCCCTCTTCCGCCAATTCCTGCGGCCAGTCGACTGCGGAAAGCAGGGTCACGAGGCGCTTGATTTGCCCTGAGTCTCCGGGCATGATGCCATCCCCGTCCTTAAGACGATCGTGCAGGCTGTGGATGTCAATCTGATCCGACAGATAGACGGCGACGATGGCGTCGAAGACGGGGTAGGCAGGTTGCTGGGCGGCAGCTTCTTCCTTTTGCAGTTCCAGTTCGACGATACGGTTCTCAAGTTCGACGACGCGCTCGGTCAGGGATTCAAGGGTGGTGACTTCTTCCTCGTGATCGGCGGTGTCTCCTTCGCTGGCAAAGGAAGGGGTAATCGCGGAGGCGGCAAAGTAGAACGCCAGAGCAATTGCTGCACAGAGCAGCAGGACAGGTATGCGGCCAGACTTTAGTGCTTGCAAAGCAGACTCCTTTTGAATTTAGAAATGTGCGTTTCTGACAGCAGGAGGGGTTATATGTGCTGCAGTGTACTGCCATTATACCACTTGGCGGGCGCGTGAAAATTTTGAATTCTTAGTAGATGCGTAACTACTAAGCCACAGTACTTGACCTGCCAGTCATCCTTGGAACCATTCAGTGGCTTGGTGACGCAACTAGTGTACAGCCGCCGCCATGCTCGCCAGCCGACACGTTGCGATGAAGGCACACGGTCGGTGAGGCATGGTTTTGTAGGGGGGCGTTGCGGGGGCGCAGCCCCTGCACAAGGGAGGGCCGAAGGCCCGACCGCCCGGATAGACGTAAAAGCCCGCGGGCATAAATACATGGGGCGTGCGGGAGGATGTGGCTGCGATCGGGAATCCCGGCGCCGGGAGGGGCTGTCGCTCAAGATTGACCGGAAACCGGTGAAGGGGACATTACCGGCAGAATTCCAGACCAAGGATGTCGAGATCGTTGTTTTCTATCTGCCGAAGGCTGGCAGGTATACATCCCGTCAGTTTGTTGCCGGCAAGATACAAGGTAGACAGGCTAGACAGATTGCTTATTTCCGAAGGAATTGGCCCGGAAAGTTCGTTGCCGGAGAGATCCAACTTTTCCAAATGTACGAGGTTGCCAATTCGCGGAGGCAGTGTGCCCGCAAGCCTATTGTCAGAAAGATCGATGGCTGTAACACGTCCGGCTTCGTCGGTGGTTACCCCATACCATTGCGCGAGGGAATTTTCTGACTGCCGCCAGTTGGTATTGTGCTCCCACTCCGGGCCGCCGGTGGCAAAGTAGAAGGTGGTCAGTGCCTCACGACAGGTTGGGATGAGAGTCTGGTCGAGATCATCGACCCATATATCGAGCAGATTTGCGGACATGCAACCAGTGAACTGGTTGCCCGAAACTTTCAGAATTTGCAGGCTGTCAAACTCCTTCAGCCACCAGGGAAGGGTTCCGGTCAGATCGTTGTGTGACAGAGTCAACACAGTCAGATTGGTGAGATTGCTCAGCTCAGGCGGGATCGATCCGCTCAGGTCGTTTTCTGACAGTTCCAACCATTCCAGTTTGGAGAGTTTGCCCAGTTCGGCTGGAATCGGCCCACTCAGGAGGTTGTTCTGCAGTTCCAGGTTGGTCAGCGCGTTGAGGTTTCCCAGCGCGGGTGGGATCGAACCGATCAGGCTGTTGCCTTGCATTCGCAGTGTTTTCAGATTGGTGAGGCTGCCCAGCTCGGCTGGAATCGGCCCATACAGATAGTTTCTGTTGAGATTCAGCTCAATCACGTTTCCGTTCTGGTCGGCAGTCACTCCGTGCCAGGATGCGATAGGCTCGTCGCTTAGCCAGTTGGTCTTCTGCGCCCAGAAGGAACCACCGGTAGCACGAAAGATTGCAACCAATGCGTCTCTTTCCGAGACGGGGATCGGGGTCGCATTGCTTTGCGACGACACCGCTGGAAGCACGGCAGTAGGCGCGGGCGCCGCAGCCGGCGCGGCGGCAGATGATTCGGTGGCGGGGGCCGCGGGGGCCGCGGGTGCAGTGGTGGGCGTCGCGGCAGATGCGAACGGAATGCCCAGGGTGTTGGCGTCAACGTCAGCGTAATCGGACCCAAGGACGGTCCCGCTCAGTGCCAGGAGCCGGTAGGTGTACTGTCGGTCCGGCAGGACGGTGCTGTCAACGTAGTTTGTCGCGAGACTGGCTGTGTCCTTTACCAGGATCGAGAACTGGTCTATTGGATCGCCATTCCTGTCACGACGCAGGATTTGATAGCCGGTGATACTTCCGTTGTCCGCCGGCGCGGACCAGCTCAACGATACGCTATTTTGCGCGACGTCTGCCTGTAAGTCTTGCGGCTGACCCGGCGGCACAGTTGACGGCACCGAAGCGGAGGTGGAGGCGGAGGTGGAAGCGGATACGACAGCCTCGACGGGGGCACTCCAGTCTCCAATGGCATCCTGGTAGCGGGCGCGCACTCGCACCTGGTACCGCACTCCTGGATCCAGCCCGATGGCGGTGTAGGTAGGAGCCGTTGGAAAGGCATTTCCGGGTTCATCACGCCCTGAAGGGAATTCTTCGCCCACAGGCGCCCAGCTGACGCGATAGTCGATGGGCGTCTCCGCAGGAACGTCCCAAGAGATTTCAAGAACGCCGGGCTGACCGCTTTCCACGCGTATCACACTGAGGGTCCGGTTGTTGTCTGGCCCGTTTACGGAGCTCAAGAGCGCGGAGATCGAGGGAAGGGCAGCTAAGAGGGCTGCCAGCATCAGCCAGACGCCCAACACTATTATGGCTAATTTAACCTGTTTCTGTCGCAACATCGGTGCGGAGAGCCTAATTGGAGAGTAACGGCAGTCGGCAGGAATGTTAGTATACGTTATTCTCAGTTCCTGCTAATACCGAGCGAAACGCGATGGAAATGGCATATAGCCAGCTCTCGTATCGGGCATGGGGTTCCCCCAACCAACTCAGCGGAGGACAACGCGGGCTGAATTTGCTTCTGTTCGCCTGGACGAATTTCCAGCCGATGGCAGGCGGCGACTGATGGTGGATGTTTTCTCGAGATTATCATCCGTGGCAAAGTGTCCACGCATTTTGCAGGAGATAGCGGGACGGTCGCTGCAACTTTTCTCATGGTATGCCATCTGCGTAGGCGACTTCGAAACCAGCTGCCTCCTCCCTCCGCCTGGGTGGGAAGGGATTGGAGGAAATCAAAAGAGGGAGAAAACATCACGGCTGGACCTTGAGTGATGCCGTCTCCCTCTGCATTCTGGTCGGGGCGAGAGGATTTGAACCTCCGACCTCTTCAACCCCATTGAAGCGCGCTACCGAGCTGCGCTACGCCCCGACACAGGCAGGAGTATACCATGCGGCGACAGGGCTGCCAAATCGCACGAAGCGATGCCCTATCTGGTTTATGACGGCAAATGGCCGGTCATCGGCCCAGACGGGAGCCGACGAAATCGGGGGCGCCGTTGCGAAAAGTGGCTGCAGTCATGCGCCTTTTGCCGGCGGGCTGGACCGCCTGCAGCGCCAACAAGCCTTCGCCGGTTCCCACTGCGACATGTTCTTCGACTTCGACCACATGGCCGGGGGCGGTGCGACCGGCGATGACACGGCCCTGCCACAGTTTGAAGTTCTGCCCTTTCCAAGTGGTAAAGGCGGCCGGCCAGGGGGCATAGGCGCGGATCATGCGTTCGATGCGTGCGGCCGGCATTGACCAATCGATCTGACCGTCCTGCTTCTTGACCAGGCGGCAGACGGACGGGATGCCAGGCAGTTCGGATTGTGGGAGCGGGGCGACTTCTGCAGCCAGCCAGCCCGGAATCGTCGCGGCAAGCAGTTCGGCGCCGCGGGCCGCCAGGCGCTCGCTGAGAGAGGCAGTGGTATCGTCCAACCGGACAGGGAGCCGGGCCTGGGTGAGCACGGGACCGGTATCCATGCCGGCGTCCATCAGCATGATTGTTACACCTGTCTCTGTCAGGCCATCGAGAAGCGCGGCGGTGATGGGTGATGCGCCGCGGTAGGCGGGCAGTAGGCTGGCATGTACATTCAGACAGCCAAACGTTGGGACTTCCAGCAGGCGCGGCGGGAGAATCTGTCCAAACGCGGCGACAACGATCAGATCCGGGGCCAGCATACGCAGCCATTCGTATGGGTCCGGCTGGTCTTCTGTGGGCGGCGCTTCATTTTTCCGCAGGCGCTGCGGTTGCAACACCGGCAGCTGGTTTTCCAGGGCGAACGTCTTGACAGGGCTGGCGACCAGCCTTTTGCCGCGACCGGCCCGTCGGTCGGGCTGGGTGACAACGCCTACAACCTGCCAACCTGCCTGCGCAGCCGAACTGTGCATGGCGGTCAGAGAAGTCAAGGCAAAATCGGGCGTACCCATGAAGACGATGCGTGTCGTTTGCGGGACTCCCGTCTGGGGAACTGCTGAAGGGGCGGTCATAGACGCTATTGTAGCACATTGGACAGAGCGGTCTGGAAACTTTCGGCGGGTACTTGCGTAGAGTAGTTATGAAGGCATCCAGACAGAGCAAAGATTGCTTGGCCGACATAATTGTCGTGGTAGCATCAGCCCAAGGAGTCATCGAATCCCTCGATGTCTGAATGTCGTGGATGCGAAGCTGGGATCAGGGGACATGTGGCAGAGACAGTCAGGATGCAGGAGTGTTTGCTGTCGGATGTAGCCGATGGAGAAGAGCCGTGGAGAACAAGAAGGACGAGCAGCAGTTCGAAGAGGAGTCCTCGCAGGCGATGTCGGGTGAATCCGAGTCGGCGAGCGCGGAAAACTCAGCGCCGGAACAGGAGGCAGGTTCGACTGGCGATTGGGAAGAGACGGAATTGCCGGTGGGGGGCGGGGCCGATGATGACGGCTATGGCGAGCAGCCTGAACCATCACCTGCCGAACAGTTCACCGACTCGGCCCGCACGCAGGCGGGCGCGGCTGCCTCTGCCCTGCGCCGCGGTGAGTTCATGCACAGTGCCGCAGTCGACGCAACGGCTGACAGTGACGACCGGTTGATTGCGCTGCTGTGTTATGTGACGCAGGTGCTGATACCGCTGGTAATGCCCATAATTGTATTGTTGAGCGCAAGCAGCAAGAAGCGCCCGTTTCAGCGGTTCCATGCTACTCAGAGTCTGGCGCTGGCGATGACATTTATACTGTTTTTGCTGCTGATGAGCGTGGGGTCGACAATTCTGGCTTTCGTGCCAATCATCGGCTGGTTGGTTGTGATGGTCGTATTTTGTCTTGGCCCGTTGCTGGCGTTGATGGGTTTCCTGGCGCTGGCCTACTATGGTTACCAGGCCTATCAGGGCAAGCGATTCGCGATTCCAGGGTTAACGAGCTTTCTACAGGACCAGGGCTGGATTTAGCTGAATGGGGAATAGGCAGAAAAGAGGAGGACGCTCTTTTTTGCCCTTAGTCTCCGACCACCTTTTACGCTTAGAGGCCGGGCAAGCAATGGTGCTTGCCCGGCCTTTTGTGTTCTCCGGTGGTGTTATCAGCTATTCGTCGGCTGAATGTCAGCGGGCTGTTGGGTAACGGCATATAGTTCGCATATACTGAAGGGGAGGTTTGAGAGCAGATTGCGCTTCCCGGATGGACGCGACGGTGCCCCGTGACCGTGCAGAACGGTTTTCTGTAGAGGCACAGCTGTGATTTTCCTTCTCTCAGAACTTCCGGAGGGGACCGTGTTTGACGAAAACATCCAAGAGTTGCTGCGTTGGGGATGGATTGTCGTAGCCGTATTCTTCTTTTTGACGGAGGTGTTCACGGCCGGGTTCGTGCTGCTCTGTTTTGGGATTGGTGCGCTCGGTGCGGCACTGGCGGCCTTTCTGGGCGCGGGCCTGGCGTGGCAGATCGTGGTCTTCATCGTTGTCTCGATAGCTGCCGTTGTGCTGGCGCGGCCTTTCGCCGATCGCATTTCGCGGCCGGGTGTACAGCAGATTGCCGGCAACCGGATGGTTGGCAAGTGGGCGGTCGTCTTACAGACGGTTGACCCGATTGCCAACACAGGTATGGTGCGGTTGGAAAGTGAGAGATGGCGCGCCGAGTCACTGGATGGCGAACAGTTGGAAGTTGGAGAGGTCGTAGAGGTATTGGGCGTAGACGGCGTGCGTTTACAGGTTCGAGCAACCGACAGGGAATACGCGGATTCAGACGAGCAGGCCGAGTCTGCCGCATAACAAAGGAGAAGCGTAATGTTAGGAACAGCAGTGCCGATTGTTTTACTGGCGATCCTCGCCCTGTTCGTGTTTGTGGTTGCCATTGCCAGCATTCGCATTGTGCAACCTTACCAGAAGGGCGTCATCGAGCGGTTGGGGCGCTACCAGCGCACCGTTCAGCCGGGCCTCACCTTGATCATCCCCTTCGTCGATTCCATCCAGAAGGTGGACATGCGAGAACAGGTGGTGGACGTGCCGCCGCAGGAGGTGATCACGAAGGACAATGTGGTCGTGACGGTTGATGCCATCGTGTACTTTGAAGCGACCGACCCGGTCAAGCTTGTTTATAATGTGGCAGATTTCTACAACGCCGCCACCAAACTGGCGCAGACCAATTTGCGTAATGTGGTTGGCGAATTGGAGTTGGACTCGGCCCTGACCAGCCGCGATCACATCAACACCAGGTTGCGCGAAGTGTTGGACGAAGCCACCGATAAGTGGGGTGTGCGCGTGGTGCGGGTAGAGATCAAGCGCATTGACCCGCCGGCGGATATCACCCAATCGATGCACCAACAGATGAAAGCCGAAAGGGAAAAGCGGGCTGCCATTCTGGAATCTGAGGGCGATCGCCAATCTCAGATTCTGTCCGCGGAAGGTCAGGCAGAGGCGGTCAAGAGAGTGGCTGACGCTGAACGCTATAAGCTGGAAGTGGAGGCCACCGGCCAGGGTAACGCTATCACTACCGTTTTCAACGCCATCAAGGATGCGGAACCGGACGAAAGATTGATCGCCATTCAGTATCTGGAGACGTTGAAGATTATGGCAGATGGCACTGCTACAAAGATCTTTCTGCCCTACGAAGCGACCGGTGTGCTGGGCGCGCTCGGCGGTGTGAAGGAACTGCTCAACGACCAGAACGGTAGTAACGGCAAAGGCTAATTGCGTTAGGGCCGGTGGCCAACAGCACAACCAGCCACTGGCCCTTGAAGATTAACTAAGCCTGGCCGACGCGCATGACCTCGAAGATGCGGCGCTGGGTGGCTTGCGCGGTGGCGGCCACGATTACGAATATCATCACGGCGATGAAGATGAGAGTGAGTTGGGCGATCTCGCCCTCGGCAATGACCGGCAACATTGGCGGCAGGATGGCCTTGGAGTCGGCGGCGCTGCGGAAGAAGGGGGTGAAGAGGACGGAGACCCAGACGCCGATCACTGCACCGGCGGCGGTCCCGTAGACGACGAGTACGGCGTACTCCACGGCGAGCTGAATAATCAGCTGGCGGCGCAACGCTCCGATCGCCCGCAGCACACCGAATTGATAGAATCGCTCGCGCAGCGAGGCGTAGCTGTGCATCAGAAAGGCCAGCACGGCCATCAGCGCTGCGGCCAGGAAGCCGACCGTCAGCGCGCCGAAGACCCCGACCCGCTCCAGTTTCGCCTTCTCCTCGATCAGTGAACCTACGACATCGTGCCAGCGCAGCGTTTCGATCCCACCGATTCGCAGCTTGCGGCGCACCTCTTCCCCTTGTTCATTGCCCGGCGCGCGCAGCCATACCTCATATTGGTAGATAGCCCCTCCGATCAGGTGCAGATAGTCCAGATTGGCGATGACAACGATATCGTCCTGCTCGACGGTAGGAAAGTAGTCGTAGACGCCGCTGATCACGAAGTCGGTGCGCATACTGATCCCAGGTTCCAGAATTACCCACAGATCGAGGCGGTCGCCGACGCGTAGCAGGTGCTCGGTCAGGAAGGCGCGCGAGACCAACACTGCCTCGGGCGCGGCGGCCAACCGATTCATGAGGCCGCCGAGCGAGTCGTCGGCGAAGTCGGAGCGGAACCAGGAGACGGTGGCGAACTCAGCCCGGTCCACCCCCATCATCCTTTTCGTCTTGCGGCGGGTAGAGGAAAGTCCTTCGATGCGCATACCATAGTTGCCTACGCGAATTGCGCGGTCGGCATCGAACCTCTCGGTAAACCATGAGAGTTCAGGAGTCCAGTCCCCGCCGGTCTCATCTTCGGTGACCGGTAAGAAACGGAAGTCGCCGCCGGCCTGGTATTTTATGCGATCGACCAGCCACTCATCCATGCTGGCGGCCAGAGAGTGGGTATAGATCCCCAGGCCCAGGCAGATAATCACGAGCAGGAGAGGGTTCAGGTAGCTGTGCCCCTGTCGACCCAATTGGCGCAGCGCCAGATGGAAGACAGTGCCGGGCAACAGGCCTGCCAGCTTGTCGAGCAGATTCATCATGGGCGAGAAGAAGCGCATGACCAGGAGCGACGCCGTCAGTATCACGAGTGCCGGGGCCAGGATCAGGATCGGGTCACTGTAGAGTTCCGAAGCGTCTTCCTGCGCGAGGAGCGCGAACGCTTCCTGTTGACCAAGCTGTTGATAGGCGTAAACGGTGGGCACGATCAACAGAAAGTCGAGATAGGCGCGGCGCCAGAATGGTCCTTTGTCGGGACGGGCGTAGGCAGTTTCGTAGTCGACGATACTGGAGCGGGCGGCGGAAACGGCCGGCAGCATACGGGCGATGAAAGCCAGGCCCAATGCAACCACAATCAACCAGACGTCAACGCCCTGCAAAGAGACGGGCATAGCGTCTCGCACGGTGAAATCGAGGAAGCTGTCAGTGTAACCCATGCCGCGGGCGATCAACATGCCGAGGCCCAGCCCCAGGGGTACGCCAAGAATAAAGAGCAGCCACTCTTCGACCAGGACCAGCCACATTACGCGTACGGTGCCAGCGCCGCGGCTGACCAGCACCGATGTCTCCCGTTGCTGCGAGCGGGCGATGATGCCGGAAATCAGTACCAGGAAGTAGAGAAGAAAGCCGATCGCCGGCACGTTCATGCTAAGGAGGAGTACTGTGAGCGTTGTCTGGCGCTGCACGAAGTCCTTAAGTGGGTCGAGCGGTGAGACATCCAGATTGGCGCCCGGCAGGTATTTGCCGATGATTGTCATGCCCCGTTCGAAGCCGCGGGCGTAGGCGGCGGCGTAGGCCGGATTGAGTGTGCTATCGTCGAGAGAGATGCGCCAACTGGCGAAGCGGGAACTGCCGGCCACCATAGGCTGCACGCGCTGCAGGTAATCAGCCCTCCGCACGAACAGCGCCTCTTTCATCGAGATATCGGGGGGGCGGAACCAGAAAGTGTCATCAGGATCGCTGGCCCGCCAGAGGCCGACGATCTCCACCTCGATGCCGGGTAGGGCGGCCGTAGGGGCGACCCGGAACTTTTCGCCGGGCAGGACACCCATTTCGGCGGCAAGGTTATCGTGCATGAGCACGGGCAGAATACCTATGGAGGCGGTATCGCCAGTTGGGTCATCCCAGACCACGCCGGCAGTGATTTCCAGTGCGGGCGCGACATCGGCCAGGTATACCAGATCAACCTGGGTGAGGAATTTGCTTTCAGTGCCGTAACGATCGTCATCCTCGGGAGTCAGCATCATCATGCTGCCACTCTCAAGGTGGACGCCGACCTCGTCGATCGGAAGGCCGATTTCGGCGGAGAGGGTGTCGGCGACGCTGCGGCCGGCCCGTTCGGCGGCGGGCACATCCATGGGTTTGCGGGAGGAGGGGAAGAAGTAGACGCGGGTCGTGAAGGGCGGGCGCCCGGTTCGTGAGCTGAGTGCGTCCAGTTCTTCGTTAAGAATTACCCTGTCGACGGCTTGGGCGAAGAAGCCGGCGCTGCTGAGGAGGCCAACGGTCAGCACGATCTGGAAGAGCGCCAGCAGGGTCAACCCCAGATTGCCGGCGAGACGCTTGTAGGTGAGGACTGTCAACCCGCCGATCAGGCGGAGCACAGTGAAGAGTATGCGCACAGAGTTATTGAAGTAGGTTGTGCGTAAGGCGCGGCGTTCGTTCGGCACGCCTTACGCACAACGGCAAGGCACAACCGGGTCAGACGGGTTTCTTGGTGCGCACCGGTTCGCGCAGCATTTCCTGGCCGGGGCCCCACATATAATGTTCGTTAAGTCTGTCGTTGCCATCCATGTCCATCAGCTCCTCAAAGACTGTGAGGGCCTGGTTATAGGTGTGAGTCTGGTCACAGTCCAGGGCGTTGAGAAGGAGAAGTGAGCGGTCGCCGGTATGGAAGGCGAGCAACTCTCGTTCCATGTCGAGGACTTCGGGCAGGATTTGGGTGTAGAGGATTTTCTCAGGCAGAGGGTCCACGCGGATGGGGTGGATGCCGCTCCTGTTGACAATGGCGGGGACTTCGACGACAACATCGTCAGGCACGCCGGCCAGCGCGCCGTGGTTGGGCACGTTCACCTGGAATTGGCCCTCGTTGTCATTGACCAAGCCGTCGATAATCGGCACCTGCTGCTCGTGTGTTTTCTCCGAGCCGAAGGCTTCGATCAGACTGGTGGACGGGTCGCTGGTCAGTTTGGTCATCTGGGCGACGCGTTTCTCCAGATTCTCTACAAAGTAGGGTCGGGCAAGGTGCGTGTCCGGCCCGCCCCAAGGCTGAGGGAACCACCACATTTTGGTGTCGATATCGGAATGATACCACCATCCGCCCCGCCGTGGCGTGTCACCGATGGGCATGAGGCCGTACATGCGGTACATGTGGATGGTGCCGCGGCTCATCTGGATGTCGTGGGTACGTTCAGCGACATGGGTCTCCCAGTAGTTTTCACCTTCCTCTGCGATCCACTTTTCGAGAATCGGGTAGGCATCTTCGCCCTTGTAATAGAAGTGGTTTAGCCAGATGTTGTGATTGAGGCCGGGCGCCTGCCAGGTGATATCGGCGATATCGGTCAGGCCGAGGGTTCTGGCGATTTGATGGACGCCATAGTGGCCGTGACAGAGACCGCAGACCTTTATGCTCGAGGTGCGCGTCATGAGGGTACAGCCCTCGTAGACGGGATTGCCCGACTGGATCAGCCAGGCGTCCGGGCAGATGTCCTCCATATCGTTGGTCACGCCGAGCATCAGGTCGAGATTGACGAAGTTGGTCTGGCGCATACGGCCGCCGTGATAGTAGCCGTGCTTTTCCATCAGTTCGCGTCCGTTGCGCTGTTTCTGATGGCTGCTGGCAGAGGCGGTGTTGATGACGAAATCCGTGTCTTGCAGAGCTTCGCACCGGTCGGTTGTGCTCTCGAAGCGGAGGTCGGCGCCTAGCTCTTTGGCATAGCGTGCGCCGAGCTTATGGATCATGTCGAGCCGGTCGGCGTCGATATCCATGAAGGTGATGAGACTGCCGTTGAGGGATTCCGTCAGGCAGATATCTTTGACAAGGCCGAGCGAAAACTGGGCGCTGCCGGCGCCGATGACGGTTAACTTGATTGGGGTGGACATTGTGTCTCCTTGTGAATTGCTCTTAGCACCTTCGATGGGCGCCCATAGCTAAAGAACCGGTTCCGATAGGTGGGGGAGCGCGTCCAACAGCTGCGCGCCAGGCGCGGGGAACAGTGATTGCCGCGCGTTGCACGTTTTCTCAGCGGTTTAGCTCGTCAGAATTTCTTTGCCTTCGCAATCTCGGCGTGCTCCGGGAGGTAGGGAATTTCCTTACGATCCCAGGCGGCGCGACCTTCGACCGCATGGATCCCCATCAGCTGGCGACGATACGGGGTGTCTGCCCAATCGACGATGTGTTGGGGCGGGGGCGCGCTGCCCCACTTTTTTATCCAGAAGGGCATATAGCCGTAGATAAGAATACGGCGGTCACGGGAGCTGGTATTGGCCAGGCCCGAATGCCAGCATAGAACATTCCAGATGATGGCTGAGCCGGCCTTTGCAACGATTTTCTTGAGGCCGGGCATCCGCTCCAGGGTTTCGCCAACGTACTCGGTGCGGGACGGATATTCGTCATGTTTGTGACTGCCGGGGACGAGACTGAAGCAGCCCATGTCCGGCGTCTGATCGTCGAGGAAATAGAAGACCTTTGCCTTGAGCATGAACTGCGGATGCCGCCAGGCAGGCCAGTCGCGATGCCAGCCGGTATGGGCATTGGTGCCGGAGTGATGGCAGTGGGCCACCATCTCCATCGTCTGAACGTCCGGACCGACAATTTCTTTGAGGATAGGCAGCACGAGGGGATTTTCGGCGATGTCCAGGAAAAGGGGGTCGTACTGGTGAATGTCGCCCATGGTATGCGCGTCGGGCCCGTTGCCGTAGCCGCCCTTGAATGTCCCATTGCGAACGGAGTCTGCCCAGGCCGTTTCGGTCTGACGTTGAATGTCCTCGTAGGCGGCCCGAACGCGTTCGAGCCCGAACGGTTCGAGGGCGTTCTCGACAATCAGAAAGCCCTGCTCGTCGATGTGTTCCCGCTGTTCTGGTGTGAACACCTATACCTCCTTAAGATATTGCTGTTGGGCCTGTGAAACGCCAGATGCCGGAGGTCGGATGGTAGTGGCCAATGCAGTGGGAGTCCTCTGGAAACCGGCAAGGGCCATGAACGGTCAGACTGTTCTCAGGTAGTCGCGAATCAGCAAGGCGGCGGTTGCTCCCTCTCCGGCTGCCGAGGCGACCTGTTTGGTGCTTTCGGCGCGCGCGTCGCCGGCGGCAAAGAGACCGGGTACACTCGACTCCAGTGCGGCTGGGTTCCGGTCTACAAAGAGATGCGGGCGCTCGTCTGATTCGTGGGTAAGGTTATGCCCGGTTTCGATGAAGCCCCACCTGTTAAGGCGCACGCCGGTTCCCTGCAGGAATCCCGTATTGGGCTGGAGACCGATAAAGACGAAGGCGCCATTCACAGTCATGTGCGACTCGTCCTCGGCCTGGTTATTCCATAGCCGCAGCCCGTTCAGTTGCGCCCTGGCGCCGAGGAATTCCTGGACTTCGGTGTTCCATCGCACTTCGATCTTCGGATTGCCTGACACGGATTCCTGTATGACCTGACTGGCGTGCAGGACAGGTCCGCGCACTAAAAGTGTAACCCGTTCGGCGAATTTCGTCAGCAGCAGACTTTCTTCCGCCGCGCTGTTGCCGCCGCCAATCACGGCCACTTCTTTGTCTCTGTAGAAGGGGCCATCGCAGGTGGCGCAGAAGTGCACACCGGCGCCGAGATAATCGTTTTCGCCGGGCACATTCAGGCGGCGGTACCGGCTGCCGGTGGCAATCAGGACAGCCTGGGCACTGTACTCGTCGCCGGCGACGGTTTCGATGCGGTGATAATTGTCCTGCCGATGAATTGTGGCGACATCCTGGGCTTGTAGCAGTTCAACGCCGAACCGTTCGGCCTGGGCCCGCAGCCTCTGAGCGAAGTCAAAGCCGTCGACACCGTCCGGAAAACCGGGCAGGTTATCCAGTTTTTCGGTGGTTGCGGCCTGGCCGCCGAAGGCGGCGCGTTCGATGATGAGGATGTCGACGCCTTCACGGGCCAGGTACAGTGCCGCGGTCAGGCCGGCGGGGCCGCCGCCGACAACGATCACGGGGTAGTGTTGGCGGCTGGCAGTCGTTTTCAGGCCCAGTTTTGCGGCCAGTTCGGCGTTGCTCGGCTCGACGAGCCGGGAACCGTCGTCGAAGACGATGGTGGGAATGATGCGTTTACCATCGTTCATTTCGATGACACGTTGTTCGGCGTCTGCGTCCTCTTCGATGTTCACCCATTGATATGGGATCTGGTGTTCGCCGAGGAACTGTTTGCTACGGCGGCAGTCCGGGCACCAGAAGGCGCCATAGACGACAAGGTCAGGTGTAGAATCGGGCATGTAAATTGCCTCTCATACTAGGAGCGTAGTCGCTCTGCTTTGCCCCTTTGGGCAGGAACGGAACAATGTGCGGCCCACGGGTCAGATATGTCTACTGTGAGCTGTTGTGTCGGTCAGAGTCGAGGCGATGCACATTGCTAGTCGTATTGTAGCAGTTTGTCCGCGCCGAGGTCAATCGAAATGGAGGTTGTCGTTGATTCAAGCAGTCTAGACGGATAGCGGCAGCCTGCCAGTCTCAGAGGATGTTTTCCCAATGCCTATGTACATACTGTATTCGTTCGATGCGTACAAGTAAAGCAAAATGCTTTATACCAGTAAAGCGGTATGCTATAGTGATTGCTATGGGGAGAACACTTTGTACAGGCTGACGACCAAGAAACAGGGCATCAAGGCCCTTCAGAAGATGCCTCGCCAGAACGCTCAGCGCATCCGCCAAGCAATGGACAGACTGGCAGAATCCTGACCGGCGGGACATTGACGTGGCCCGGTTGGAAGGGCGGCCTGGGTTTCGTCTGCATGTTGGCGACTTTCGAATTATTTTTGAAAGAGACGATGAAGCCAACTCAATTGATGTTTTGCGTGTCGTACCACGTGGTCAGGCTTACAAGCAGTAGGAGGAAAACTCTCGTGAGTAACCTGCAGATCATTCATGATGATGCCGGACAACCGATGTTTGCCGTGCTCCCCTGGCGTGAATATGTACGTCTGGCAAAGGAAGAAGCGGCCGAGGCGATCTTGAGCGATGAAGAAATCTATGATCTTGCAACAAAGGAAGAGAGCGAATCCTTTCCCATTGAAGTGGTTGACCGACTCTTGTCCGGGATAAGCCCGATCAAAGTGTATCGTGAGCATCGGGGCATGAGCCAGAAGGAGTTGGCCGCCGCAACCAACATCAGCCCGGTTTACCTTTCCCAGATTGAGACGGGGAGGCGAGTCGGCTCTGCCAAGACGCTGGCCTCGATTGCCCAGGCGCTGGAAGTAAACCTGGGCGACCTTGTGTAAGGGGTCTTTGCACACGAGAGAGGCGGTACTTGGGAGCAGGCGGCCCGCGCCTGGTATCAGTCGAAACTGAGTTCGGCAAGCGCGATGCCGCTCTCGCCGGCGACCGAGTAGAGCAGATAGACGTTGTCGCCCTGCTGGTAAATGCCGGGGTCGCGCAGTTGACGGGCAGGTTCGTGAATCGCCCCGCGCTGGGATGGTTCCAAGGGCAGACTGGCACCCTCGTAGTCGGTCTCGGGCAGCAGGATGGAGAAGGGCGCGGAAGCCTTCCACTTACTCCAGTCCGGACGTAGGTCGATCGTCGAGCAGAGGATGTGCTCTGGGCAGTCACCGGCGCGGGAATAAAAGACGTAGAGGATGTCGTCGCGCACAAGCAGGGCGGTATGCCTCTGGTTGATGTCAAAGAGGACCGGTCCCGGTTCGAAATTTGTGTGTCCGTCGCGGCTACGGAAAACTATGCCGGGCATACCCAGGGCGTAAACCCAGCCGTCGGCGGCATCGGGATAACGGAAGACCCTAAAATAGCTAGGACCGAAGATCTCCTTGTCGGAGCTAAAATTGATACCATCCTCAGAAGTGGCCAACAGCGAACGCTGTCCATTCAGAGTGGGATACCGTTGCTTCAGGGGATCGGCTTCAAGATCTTGCGGCCGCACAAACGGTCCGTGATAGTACATCAGAATGCGGCGGTTCTCTTCGTCGATATGCATGTCAGGGCTGGCGATATGGTTATAGCAGGGGGTCTGATCCAGGCGCAGCGTTCCGGGCGCGTAAACGGTCCACGGGCCTGTCAGCGCGTCGGCATAGGCCAAGCGGATAGATGCGCCCTGATGATGGGCGAAGTAGAGGTAGTATTGGCCTAGTGGATTCGGCAGCCAGTCGGGTGCACGCAAGAGTGACGGCCCGTTGATGTTAGCGCCGATGGATTCGTCGAGGGCTGGAGTGATTATCGGATTGGAAGAAAGGCGCTTTGCCTGCATAGGTCGTCTCCTGATGGGCCGGCCTGTCCGTTGCCGACTGCGGTTGTACCGAAATCGGGCAACGGACAGACTGTGCCGCCAGCGTCGTTTGTTGAGAAGGGGGAACTCCCGATGCGGATCAGGCTGCGCCGGGGAAGGGATACTCATACCAGTCCAGCAGGCCCAGAGGAGCGGCAGCGCCGGCGTAGAGTATCAGGGATGTGTATTTGTCGGCGAAGATGCGTCCGCCTCCTACTCCGTCGATGACTGCGCCGGAGGGATCGGCGAATTTGGGGCCGCCTTCCTTACCTTCCAAGTTTGCCATCAGCGCGGCGAAGGTGTTGGCCGCGACCTTCAGATAGCGCTCGTCGCCGCTGACGCGCCAGGCGTAGGTGAGCGCTTCCAGCGCATGGGGCGTGGGCGCGGTCCGCTGAAGGGACGGGAGCTCTTTGTAATAGAAGACCCCGTCCGGTCCGAGACAGTGTTCTATGAGATCATCCATCACCGATACAATTAGTTGCTTCACCCTCTCGTCGTCTTCGATAAGCAGATAGCGGGCAAAAGAGCAGACGGTCAGGGAGATCATGAAGGGCACGCGGGGCATGGTGTGGCTGGTGTAGGGGGCAAGGAGCGCGCCATATTCGTCATGCCAGTCGAGGAACATCTCGATCAGCCGCTGGGATTCGTCTCGCCAGCGCTGTTCGCCGGTTCCGAGCCAGAGGCCGACATAGGCGCGCAGGGCCCATCCCCCTTCACGCACGGATGCCTCACCCAACTGACGCATTGATGGCAAGGCCATGTGGCGGAGAATATTTTCGCCGATTGAGTTGGCGGCGTCCAGGCTTTCCCTGCGACCGGTGAGGAAGTAGTAGTCCAGAAAGCCTTCGGACCACTCGTGGGACGGCGTGCATCTTCCGGTGGCGTGGTAGCGGGTGTGGATACGCAGGCCGCCATCGATCAGCGGGTCCGGATGGTGGTGACAGAAGTCTACGTCGAGCCAGTGTCGGGTGCTGACCAGGGCTGAATCGAGAGCGCGGCGCTGGCCGGTGAGGGCATAGTAGAGCGTGCAGGCGTGGGGTCGATCGTACTCGTTGTTGACCCAGACGTTTTCGCCGCCACCGCGGCCCTGATTGGTATAGCCGGAATCGGGCGCGTCGCCGAAATGCATCATACCCAGCGCTTTGGGGCGTCCATCGTGCAGGTTATTGAGATCCGTGTAGAGGCGACGGGGCAGATTCTCGGGGAAATAGGTCTCGATCCAGGTGTTGTTGGCCCGGTACCAATCGACCGGCAGCGAAGGTCGATCCGGGAGTTGGAACTGCAGACTGCGCTGGCTCAGATCGTCGAGGGGGGTATCGGGCGCGTGGAAGTGGAGCTGGATGCGGTGGGTCTTGGCCATGCCCTGCAGGATCGGGGCCGGCGTTTCTCCGGCGGGATAAAGCCAGCAGGCGATGCCTTGTGTGTGGCCGTGCAGTCTTTTGGGGAAGTTTTGGTGGGCCTGGTGGATGGAGAGGCAGAGTCCGCCCTGCTCGTCGCGCCAGTCGGTCCAGAAGTCGCCGTAATAGGAGTCGATAAAGTGCTCGTTGGACTGATAGAGCATCGTTTCGGTATCCAGGGTCTGTGAGACTTCGCTATCGCTCTCGGTAATAGAGGTTCGATACCAGCCTTCGCCGAGAGCGAGTTGGGGCGGCTTTTCGGCTGGCGGGGCGGCGAAGTCCAGGCGCAGACTTTGCAGTGTCACCTGGGGAAGGTCCAGTGTGTGCAGGAACTGATGCTCGATTTCGATGTATGGTTTGCCGGCGTAGGCGGTGATGCGGCCGCGCAGGGTCAGGAATTCGGTCCCGTCAGGTTGCAGGTGGCGGCCGCGTACAAGAATGACGGCACGGAGCGGGCCAGCCTCATCGATCTCCAGTTCGACCGCGCCGCTGCTGCTATCGGCGGCGGCAGCATCGGTCTCCATAGTGAACCCGGCGAATGGTTCGGGCCACGCCGATCCCCCGGCGAGGACGACGTCCTGCACGGGGAGGAAGCCCTCCCGCGGCACGCGAAAACGCAGTGGACCGGTGTCGACCAGCAGGCCGTCAGCTTCCTCGGTCACCTGCACCTGCTGCGCCGGCTGCGGCGCTGGACCAGAAGCAGTGCGGAAGTTGAGCGTCTTGGACAGATTGCCGGGAAGGTCCGGTTGGAGGTGGACGAGCAGCCACTTGACGCTGCCGTCGGACCAGTGGCCGAGGGCGCGCTGTTGAGATGGCAACGCTTCGCCGTCGTCCTCGATGACAAGTTGGGCAGCATCGGTCAGTTTGCCCTGTGCAAAGGGTATGCTGACAGTGACCGGCTCGGCGACGCGATCAAATTGAGAGAGTTTCTCGAAATGGAGGGTGCTCACGTTGCTTGTTCTCCTTGTATGCGCGCTCAGGCAGCTATCTGCCCGCAAGAGTATCCGGCTTTTTCAGTTGCGGGCAGACAGGTAGCGCAATTGTTCACGAACTTTTGACGAAATTCTGGGTACAGGGCTAGAGGTATAGGCGTGATCGTACCAGCAGTGTGATCTCATTGCAAGGTTGACGACTTTGCGCTCCGGGCAGGTCGTTGGGAGTGGTTGGGGACTCGTGATAGAATGGCTACAGAACAGTTGTATTATGCGCGGGCGAGAGTTTGCGTTGCCAGAGGAGGGAACATGGAACCCGCAAGGCTGGCGTCAGACGTTCCTCAGTCGCAGAAAGATTCATCCCAATTGAACGGGTCTACCACATCCGATGCTGCTGCGCCACCCGACACGCAGGTGAATCCCTGGGCGCCAGATGACGGGCGTTATGTCACTTTGGAAGAGTACTGGGCCAAGTGGTACGAGAACCCCTACCCTGACATTGATGTCAGTTATGAATGGAACAACGGCATATTGGAGGCAAAGCCTTTGGCAAACAAGCCTCAACTTGATCTTGGAAACTGGTTTCTCGACCTTTTGCGCCGCTACCTGGAAACACACGAGGTCGCCGAACTGATCAATATGGAGACCGGCTTTTTCATGACAATGGCAGACTCTCAGGAGCCGTCCGGGACGCGTAGAGCAGTTCGCAAACCGGACATTGGCATTATTCTGAATAGCAACCCTGTTTCTTGGGGACGAATTGACCAGCGCTCCTTTGCAGGCGTTTGCGACGCCGTCGTCGAGTTTCTTTCCGACTCCACACCGATAGAGGTGCGTCGGGACACGGAGGAGAAGACGAGAGATTACGCGCTGGCCGGGGTAAAGGAATATACCATACTCGATCCAAGCGGCGAGCACATGCACTTTTACCGTTTGACGCCTCAGGCACGATACGAGGAGATCCAGCCCGACGCAGAGGAATTGATCCACTCGGAAGTGCTGCCCGGTTTTCAGTTTCGGATTGGGGATCTGTGGAGGTTGCCGGGGCTGGCAAAGTTGGCTCTTGACGATGTGTATGCCGAGTATGTCATACCAGACCTGAAGGTCGCCGTCAACAATGTCGAAGAGGCAAAGACACAGATCGAGAAAGAAGCGCAGCGCGCCGATGCCGAAGCGCAGCGCGCCGATGCCGAAAATGCGGCTCGCCAGCAGTCAGAGACACGGGTGCAGGAATTGGAGGCGGAATTGGCTCGCCTGCGCCGACGCAGTTCCTGAACGCATCTCGAAGCAGAAAATCCCTGACCCAGTGATGACTATTTTTCTTTGTCGGCTCGGTAGGAGCCTGGCGGCGCATGTTCAGGTTGCCAACTCCAGAACTTGACGATCTTTTGCGTTGGCGCTGCAGAGGGATCCATTTCCGAAATATAGTTGCACAAAGAGGGGACAATACCTCTTTCAGCTCTTCGAAAGAGCGGAGTTTGGGTCGTTCTGTCCCCCTCCATTCACCCTGTCATTCGAGGAGTAATCGATATGCCACCCAATATTCTCTTTCTGATGAGCGACGAGCATCGCGCCGATATCACCGGCTACGAGGGCGATCAGGTCGTGCGCACGCCCACGCTGGACGGTCTGGCGGAGACGGGCGTCGTGTTCAGAAACGCTTATGCAGCTTCGCCGATCTGTATACCGGGCCGCCAGGCGATGATGTCGGGTCAGTTTCCGCGCACATGCGGCTGCGAAATATTTGCCCAGGACCTGCCTGTGGGCCACATGACATTTGCCCGTCGTTTCAGCCAGTACGCGTATCACACGGTCGCGGCAGGCAAGCTGCATCACACGGGGACGGACCAGATGCAGGGTTGGAGCCAGCGCATCGGGTCGGCGATGCAGGTGGGCCCGCATTTTGTCGCCGACCGGGACGAGGACTCGTTTGCGCGTCACACGAGAGGGCTGTCTTCGGTGAAATGGAGCGACACGAAGGAGGTGCTGCGGGCGGGCGTGGGCCACTCGCCCCACATCATCCAGGACGAGTACGCGTTGACGGGCGCGCTCGACTGCATTGAGCAGTACTTCACCGACCCGTACTACGACCGGCAGCAGCCGGACCGGCCTCTTCTGCTGAAACTGAGCCTGAATCAACCGCACTACCCGTACTTCACGAGTGAGGAGAAGTTCACATACTATTTGAACCGGGTGGAGCCGTTTCTGGATGAGCAGGTGTTCGACCATCCTTTTCTGGGGCAGAAGCAGGTGCGGCCGGGCGTTGATGCCTCGCCGCGGGAGTTGCGTCGGGCCGTGGCCGGCTACTACGGCATGATCGAGAGGATGGACGAGATGTACGGCTCGCTGTTGCGCGCGTTGGAACACGCGGGCCAGGATCTTGACGACTGGATCATCGTGTACACGAGCGACCATGGTGAGATGCTGGGTGAGCACGGTATCTGGGAAAAGCAGAAGTTTTTTGAGGCGAGCGCGCGCGTGCCGCTGATCATCCGCTGGCCCAAGTCATTTGGCGGGGGCAGGGTGGTTGAGGAAAACGTCAACCTGTGCGATCTGTTCGCCACGCTGTGCGATCTGTGCGAGATCCCAATACCGGAGGGGCTGGACAGCCGCAGTTTGGCGCCGCTTTTGCGCGGCGATGGGGGAGACTGGCGCAACGAGAGCGTCAGTCAGTTTGGGGCGCGCAATCTGATGATCAAATGGGATGACCTTAAGTATCAATACTACGGCGAAGAGATGCCGGAGGTGCTGTTTGATCTGGAACGGGACCCGTCGGAGCGGCAGAATTTCATCGACGAGAGCCGGTATGCCGAGGTGCTGACCAAGTTCCGGCAGAGGCGGTTCGAGTTGGGTTTCGGGCCCGGCGCGCAGGAAGGGTATGTGAATGCGGGGTATTGAGGAAAACTGATGACCTGGTTCGGCACGGCCATTGTGCGCATCTTGCGCCCGGACGAGGAAAGGGATCTGCCGGCGCCGGGCCGCGATCGGGAGAGAATTTCATGCGGAAGGTAAAGACACAAGACGAATGTATCCTCGACTCGCCGACCGGGGAGGGCGAGGAGTTTACTGACAGCGACCCGTGGCGGGTGTTTCGAATTATGGGAGAATTTGTCGAGGGCTTCGACACGCTGGCAGGGCTGGGCGCGGCGATCTCGATCTTCGGGTCGGCGCGTACGGAGGGGGACGATCCCAACTACATGGCGGCTGTCGAGACGGCGCGCCTGTTGGTGGATTCCGGGCTGTCAGTCATAACTGGCGGTGGGCCGGGCATCATGGAGGCAGGCAATCGCGGCGCGCAGCAGGAGAACGGCACATCAGTCGGCCTGGGCATCGAGCTTCCTTTCGAACAGGGGTTGAACGAATACGTCGACGTGGGCATCGAGTTCCGCTACTTCTTTGTGCGCAAGTTGAATTTCGTCAAGTACTCGCAGGGATTTGTCATCTTTCCCGGCGGGTTTGGTACGTTGGACGAGCTGTTTGAGGCGTTGACGCTGATTCAGACAGGCAAGATCAGGCAGTTTCCGGTTGTCCTCTATAACTCGGACTATTGGGGCGGACTGCTGGACTGGCTGCGCGGCACGATGTTGGCGGCGGGGAATATTTCCTCCCCTGACATCGAACTGATGCGGCTGGCGGATTCGCCGCAGGAGGTCCACGAGTTGATCTTGCAGGGCCTGTCGAGGCAGGCCAGCTGGTGCGAGAAGTCGGCAGCGGCCGCGCGTGCGGCCACGCGGCTGGCCCTGAAAGTGAGATGAAAGATGGCGCGCAGACGGAAGGGGCTGAACCGGCATCAGAAGGCGGCGTTCAGAGGCGGCGAACACCGGGTGCGGGGAGAGACGATCGACCTCCTGATCGAGATGGCGGCCAGTACGGACGCGGACGAACGACTTCATGCCGCGGAAAATCTGTGTCCCTGCCACGTACGCAGGCGGGTTGAAGCTGCATGGGAGGCGCTATACCGGCTGATGCAGGATGCGAATGTGCGGGTGCGGCGGGCGGCGTGGCATACGTTGGAGGACGGCGGCTGCCCGAACGACCCGGCACTCCTGCCAGTCTTCGAGCGGGCGGTTGCCAACGAAACGGATAGCCAGGTGCGGCGCTGGGTGGAGCGGTTTGCGGCGCCGGCGCTGTCGGAGCGCAACCGGCAGGATGCGCTGCGGGGGGCCTACACGCCTTTCCAGGCGTTGGGCCGGTGCGACTTTTGCGGCGGGAAGAGTTGCAGAGTGCGTACCGAATACGAGACGGAACTCAGCGGTAGCGGCGGTTCTACGCGTTTCGCCCAGATTTGCCAGCGGTGCGATGGATAGTTGTCATAACTTTCCGCCGACATTGGGACGCGGCGGCGCATTTACCAGCCTTACTCTCTTGCCAGAAGTGTCCCGACTCGCTCCAGAACTGCATCAAGCAGATCCACTGGCTGAGCAGAAATCAAGGTTGCATTTCTCGCTTTCGAGTCCATGCTCATGACCTGATCTGCGAGAATCACTCCTGTCACGCCCACCCCTGTAGAGATTGCGGTTTCAAAGGGATACCCATTGACCTGATTGGTACTCGGACAGAGAATATCCAGTCGTGCTTTGCCGTTATAGGATTCCGGTGAGAGTATAACGGCGGGGCGAGGCCCCGTCTGTTCATGCACCGTCTGAAGGGCAAAATCGATCCAAATTGCATCGCCGCGCTGTGGCACGTAATCGGGCTTTGCCGTCATCCTTCGCGGCCCACCGCAGGGCCGGAGTCCACTTCGGCGTGCAAATTATGCTCGGTCACCTGGGCAAGGAGATCATCCAAGTTCAGGGAGAGTGGCTTCACTGGCGCAATGACTAACTCATCATCGCGCAGCGATAGTCTGACCGCTGAATTAGCTTCGAGTCCAAGCTGGGTTGCAAAAGGCTTAGGGATGCGCAGGGCCAAACTGTTGCCCCATTTCTGCACGCGAGATTCCATATTTCCTATTCTCCAGAGTTAATTGCTCAGTGGTAACAACTTAGCCACAGCAGTTGACCAGCCAGTCATCCTTGGAACCATTCAGGCTCTTGGATACGCAACTGGTGTACAGCCGCCGCCATGCTCGCCAGCCGACACGTTGCGAAGAAGGCACACGGTCGGTGAGGCATGGTTTTGGAGGGGGGCGTTGCGGGGGCGCAGCCCCTGCACAAGGGAGGCCGCTTGCGGCCGACCGCCCAAAATACAACAATGTGGGGAGAAAGAACACCTTTTCTCCTCTCGTTCAGGGTTGCGATTCAGTTGCGGCTGAGTAGTTACGCACAGTGAAATAATCTTTGATACCGTTGCTTTCGTAGATGCAATGCGTATACGACGCGAGATGGAATCTGGCTATTTACGCGTCCTGCCACACAGGGCCAGATGGAATTTATTTCTTCTTTCCCGACGCGGACGATCTCAGGATTGCGGACTTGCGGGAACAGGTTGTAAAGCCCAACCAATATAGCGGGCGGGAGTTCGCAATAAGGTGTAAGGCCTGGGAGAGCGTGGTGAGAGACTCGCAATTTGGACTCTATTACCTTCCTATATATAATAGCGCTTGGCGCAGAAATTGGTGAGACTTTTGACATGCTTGCGTCTCGTCCCCTACAGATGCTTGAACTGCATAGAAACGCTCACATTCGCCAAGACGAACTTCACCTCTTTCCTGGTCATTGCCGACTTACAACGTCAGATCCTCCGATTGTTACAGGCACGATGGGAAAGGCCCTGCTTCTCAATATCAATGTGAGGCCAAGTTTTCGGATAAGGCCAGAACGGTTGAACGCCCGATAAAGCCTTCAGCGCGCGCCGCTGGCAGGCGGGCAAACCTTGGAGAACCGGCATGGGGCGTAAAGTCATTGACTTGAGCATGCCCGTACACAACGATATGGTGGTTTTCCCGCGGGTGACCCGGCCGACGTTGTTGATGTATGAAGATTGGGAAGGTTTTGCCAGCGGCATTGGCGCGGCGGAACATGGTGTCACCTCTCTGACGGCACATTATTTGACCATACTAGGGGACCACGTCGGGACGCACATTGACGCGCTGAAGCACCTGGTTCCCGGCAAGCCCGGCCCAGAAGGGATCCCAATCGAATATTGCTACGGTGACGGCGTGCTTCTGGATTTCCGGCACAAGGAAAACGGCGCCGGTATCACAGTGGCCGACATGGAAGAGGCTGTAGGTAAGATAGGATATGAGATTAAGCCGCTTGATCTTGTGCTGATCTGGACGGGGGCAGGTAGTTACAACGATGAGGAAAGGTACCTGAGCGAGCACAGCGGCATGACCCGCGAAGCGACATTATGGTTGATCGAACGCGGGGTGAAGGTGATGGGCATTGACGCGGTTACGTTCGACCCGCCGGTATGGGCGATGTTTGAACGCAAGGAGTTTTGGGAGGCCCATCGCGTCATGAACGAGCATGAGTACTATCATGTTGAGAACCTCTGCAATCTGGAGCAGATCCCACGGACGCACGGGTTCACACTCTCGATGCTGCCGGTGAAGTGGGTGGGATCGACGGGTGCGCCGGTGAGGGCGGTTGCCATTGTGGAGGATTGAGCCGCCCACATTCGGTTGCGAGCGAGGCTTTTGTTGGGGGAAGCGTGATTTGGCCGTTGATTGCGTCGAGGTTCAATCTCAATTGGAACCATTTCTGCGGCGTATTTGGGCGGTAACATTATCGAGTGTCTGACGGAAGACTGTCTTTTATCTTTAACCTTCAATTCAAGGAGAAAAGCATGAAAAATCTCAGTAGACGTTCCTTCCTGCAGTCAATGGGGATGGCCGGCGCCGGTGTGGCGCTTGCGGCCTGCGCGGCTCCCGCGCCTGCGGCCCAGGATTCGGCCGGTGACGAGATGAGCGGAGAGCCGGGCATGACCGGCAACCTGCAGATCTGGGTCCAGCACTATACACCTACGGAGAGTATGGAACAGGGCCCCAATAACCCCCTTCCCCACAACATGATCCAGGTCATCTCAGATGAGTACATGGCGGATCATCCCGGGGCCACTATCGAGATCATCAGGAAGCCGGACAATCTGGCCTCCCACGAGTGGATCGTGACGCAGCAGGCCGGCGGCACAATTCCTCACATCGTCTGGACGCACTCGTTCTGGACACAGGATGAGATTGACAAGAACTGGTGGATTCCGCTGGATCCGTTCTTCGAGCAGCCCAACCCTTACGTAGCGGCTGGAGACCCGGGCAGCGAGCGCTGGCTGGACCAGTTCTACGAAATTCCCACCGAGGCCAAACGCGGGCCGGACGGCAAGCACTATGTCGTTCCGATCGACTTGGTGACGACGTTCTTCTTCTTTAACCAGAACGTTTTCGACGAGCATGGTCTGTCGGCTCCGAGCACGTACGGTGAGTGGATCGAGGTACAGGAGGCGCTGCTGGGGACAGAAACGATTCCCAACGCCCGGCTGGCCTGGTACGAGTCACAGGTTGGCGCGATGCTTTACGCCAAGAAGGACGACATAATCAACGCTGACGGAGGCGTCGCGTCGCTGGAAGAGGTCGGCTGTGCCATGAAGAACGGGCTTTACAGCGCCACAGACCCCGAATATGGGGACTGGTTCCGACTGGTCAAGCAGTTGATTCCCTACCTGGCGCCGGACTGGGCGGCAGAGGGTGCGGACTTCAACCGCAAGTTCCTCCAAAAAGACGTGGCTGTATTTGAAGACGGCAGTTGGCGCTTCGGCTATCTCAAGGCCGATCCACTAGTCGATTTCGAGTGGAGCACCTTCTACGCTCCGACTATCACCGAGGCTGATTCACCGTATGCGATAGGCGAAGCGGCCCCGCCGATCGGTGGCGCCACTGCGGCCCAGTGGGCGCTGGCGACCAAGACGGAACAGGACGGAATTGTGCCGCTGGCGGTGGACTTCCTTCGCTACGTGACTGCTCCCCAGAACGCAGGCCGGATGATTTCGGAGACGGGCACGTTCCTGCCCAATATCAAGGGCGTTGACGTCAATCCCGATCTGAAGGAACCGTTGAAAGCCATCACTGAAGGGTTGGGCGAGGCCGGCATGGTAACCTATCCCGACAAGATCGGCACCGAACAGCGCGAGAAGATTGCGGCCGTCTGGACCGACTTCAAGTTGGACGTCGTAACGCAGGAGAAGGCCGCAGAGCAGATCAATGAGTTGCTGCTCGAGTACGCCGACGAGGCGATTGAGAAGAATGGCTGGGATTGTGGTTAATAGTTTTTAGTAGTCAGTTTTCAGTTTTTGGTGAACTTCGACTTGCCGGTCGAGTTAACTGAGAGCTGGAAGCTCAGAACTCGAAGTTCATGGGCGCAGGTGGGTTCCATGGGGCAATTCTTGTGGAGCCCACCTGCGCTGTGGAAACGGGAAAAGCGCTATGACAACGGAAGAGATTCGCGCACCTGCCTCACATGCTGCGGCCGCGGGACCGGCGGTACCGCAGGACAGGCAGGCCACGCTCGGGCAACGTATCTATCGTTACCGGTTCGTTTACCTGATGCTGGTCCCCACTTTTGCGCTGCTGCTGACCTTCAACTATTACCCGGCCTTTATGGGGCTATACCGGGCCTTTTTCAAGTGGGACATCGGCCTGCCGCCGGAGTTTCTGGGGTTGGGGAACTTCGAGAAGCTTTTCATCAGGGATGATACTTTCCTTAAGTCGCTGCGCCATGTGAGCCTGCTCACGTCATGGCGGGTGATCAGTGCGGTCACGTTTCCCTTCATTGTCGCTGAACTGATCTTCAACTTGCGCAGCAATGTACACAAGTACACGTATCGCGTCCTGACCATCCTGCCAGCTGTGGTGCCAGGCATCGTCATCTTGTTGCTATGGCAGTTCATCTATGACGGCACGCACGGCCTTTTGAACGCCTTTCTGGAGGGGGTCGGACTGGAGGACTGGCAGCAGCCGTGGCTGGGCAGCCCGAAGACGGCGCTTTATGCGGTTACGTTCATGGGGTTCCCGTGGGTGGGCGGTGTCACCGTGCTCATCTATCTGGCTGGCCTGCAGGGCATCTCAGATGAGGTGATAGACAGTTCGCTGGTAGACGGATGCTCCGGTCTGCGTCGAATCTTTTCTATCGACATCCCTCTTATTCTCGGTCAGTTCAAGCTGATCATCGTGTTGGCGGTCATTGGCGGCCTGCAGGGCTGGGTAGCGGTCTTTGTGATGACAGCCGGCGGGCCGGGAACGGCGAGTATGGTGCCCGGGCTGTGGATGTACAACAACGCCTTTTTGTGGAATAAGATGGGCTACGCTTCCGCGATCGGGATGTTTCTGTTTGTGTTGATAATGGGTTTGACGATCATAAATGTGAAGTTCGTCAAGACGGGTGACTATTGAGTGGCGAGCGCAAGGTTTGTGAACAGAGGTTGCCGAGGCACCAGCCAGGGATAGGCGCAGGATCACCCGGACGACAGGAGAGTTGAGCGATGACAGTACTGGAAGGACAACCGCAACCGGTGCAACGTATGTCGTTGGGCGCGGGCTGGCGCCGCGCTTGGCGCACGGGGGATTGGTGGCGCCATCTGGGACTGGGTGCCTTCCTGTTTTTCATGTTTTTGCCATTCGTCATCACGATAATCATTTCGTTCAAAGATATCCCGCAGTTCGACCATTTCCCGTTCACAGTCACGTTTCCGCTCCACCCCGACAATTATCTTGAAGCCTGGCGCATCGTTTCCCGCTACATTTTAAACAGCATAATCACCAGCGGCGCCTCGGTGGTTGGCATGGTTATTCTGGCGGCGATTGCAGCTTGGGCATTTGCGCGCTATCCTTTCCCGGGGAGAGAAATCTTCTTTTTCGGCGTGCTGGCTCTATTAATGGTGCCAGGGGAACTTACGCTGATTCCGGCCTTCCTGCTGGTAAAAGACCTCGGTCTGCTGAATACGCGCTGGGTTTTGATCGCTCCTTACATTGCGGGCGGGCAGGTTTTTGCCATTTTCATTCTACGACAGTTCTTCGAAGCACTGCCGGGCGAAATGTTTGAAGCGGCGCGGATAGACGGCGCCAATGAGTTGCAGGTATTCCGTCACATTGGCATCCCGCTGTCGCAGTCGATAATTGGCGTCGTCGCCATTATGCACGTTCTGAGCACATGGAACGACGTTATCTGGCCCCTGGTTACACTCCGCAGTAACGAACTCATGACCCTAACCATCGGACTCTATGCATTTCGAACCGCCTGGTACACGATTTGGGGTCCTCTGATGGCGGGTTATGTAATCGCTTCGATTCCTCTCATCATTTTGTTCGCCTTTACCAGCCGCCTGTTTGTCGAAGGGCTTAGCTCCGGCGCCATCAAGATGTAAGCTGCTTGGGAGCGCTGCGGTCTCTCCTGAATACTTCAATGCGTTCCGTTTACAGCTATCTTGGCCTCTGGAGAATTGCTCTCCGGCGATTCAGTTCCGAACCGGTTCTGACAGTTTGTCTTCTGCTTGGTTGGAGCGTTGTGGTGGCGCTGGCATCGGCGCCGCCGATGTACACCGACGCGGCCAACCGCTCCCTCTTGCAGCATGAGCTGCAGACAGTACCCAATCGCTCCGCATTCTCATTTTTCTATCATTATGTAAAAGGGTCGAGCGTCGAAGGCGCCGATTGGCAGGACTATTTCGCTCTGAACCAGTACATGGAGACTCGCTACACGCAGGATTTGGGACTCCCGTACCGGTCGGACATGCATTATGTCAAGAGCGACCTGCTGCAGGTGTTTCCGGTTCGGGACGGGGAGTACGAACTGCGGGACCAGCCTCTTTTGCGAGGCTATCTGGGCTTTATCGACCATATGGAGGAGTACGTATCGATTGTTGAGGGCGAACTGCCGGCACTGGATAGCAGTGCGGGAGATAGCAGCGACGAAGTCGCCATCCTGGCCAGCCAGGCATTCGCGGTCGAGGCCGGACTGCAGGTAGGGGAAAGATACACACTTTTCGACCCAAGCGTGCGTTTGCCCAACGGCGCAGTTATGCGACTGGAGGTTCCGGTACGCATTGCTGGCATCTGGATTCCGCGCGCAGACGGGGGCGCCACGTGGCATCTGCCGCCGGCATCTTTCGCGAACGTCTTTCTGGTACCGAAGGAGAGATATGTCGGGAAGATTGGGGCAATAGTTCCGCACGCGCTGACAGATGTTGGCTGGTACAGGGTGGTCAACGGCGAATCGGTACGCGCTGAGGATGTGGACAGGTTTATGGGCAGGGTCAACTATGTTGACCGACAGATAAAGAACGTGATTTCGACTGCATATCTAGAGCTTTCGCCTGTCTCTGCGCTCAGACGCTACCAATTGTCAGCATCCGCCCAAGCAGTTCTTCTGCTCCTGTTCAGCATTCCCATTCTTGGGTTGGTGCTCTATTTTATTGTTCTGGTTGCCGACAGCACAGTGAAGCGCCAGCAGATAGAGATTTCGATCCTGAAAAGCCGGGGGGCAACGACGGGACAGGTCTTCTCCATTTATCTGCTCCAGGGGGTTACGCTAGGGATCGTAGCGCTGGCAATTGGCCCGCTATTGGGTCGTGTGGTGGCGCAGTTAATAGGCGGGACGCGCTTCTTTATGACATTTGATGGGCAGTCACCGCTGCAGGTCGAGGCGACTGCGACCAGCATGACCTATACTTTTGTCGCGATTGGAGGCGCCCTTTTTGCAACCGTGTTGCCGGCGATGGGCGCGGCGCGGCTGGCGATTGTCGAAGCCAAGCAGGAGGTGAGCCGCCGCCAACGCCGCTCCTTCTGGGAGCGCTCGTACCTTGACTTTCTGCTGCTGGGCGTAGCGGGTTATGGATACTATTTGCTAAATACGCAGGGTCGGATCGCTTTTCTGCAGGCCAATGTTCCCACCGATCCGCTGGACAATCCGCTGCTATTTCTGGCGCCGGCGCTTTTTATTCTTGCGGTCGCGCTTGTAGCCGCCCGTCTTTTTCCTCTCATCGCAGCCGCTCTGAGTTTGCTGTGGTCACGCTTGGGCGGAGTCTCGATGCTGTTGGCGTTCTATAACCTGGCACGAACGGGCAGGGTCTACACCAGCCTGTTGTTGTTGCTGATCCTGACAACAAGCCTGGGCACTTTTACAGCGTCGATGGCGCGCACGCTCGACGCGAACCTGGTGGCGCGCATTTTTTACGAGGTGGGAGCGGACGTCACCCTGACCGAAGGGGCGGCTTTGCGGATGTTACCTTCCGACGACGGCCCTGTGGAAGAGGGGGAAGAGGAGTTTGTCTGGATAAACCTGCCTGTGGATGAGCACAGGCAAGCGCCGGGTGTAAGGGCGGCGACCCGGATTGGCGAATTCCCCGTTTCCGCGCGTGTCGGCAGCAGGCTAGTCAACGGCCGGCTCTTCGGCATCGACCGCAACCAGTTTCCGGAGGTCGCGTATTTCCGGCGGGACTTCGCTGATGCTTCGCTGGGTGCGCTAATGAATGCGCTGGCGCTGGAGTATGGCGGTGTAATTGTCAGCCAGTCGATGTTGGACACTCTTGGTCTACAGGTTGGCGACACCATCGCGCTTAGCGGGCTCGTCTCTGCCAGCAATGCGACATTTGATTTTCAGATAGTGGGGGCAATGGAATATTTTCCAACCGTCTACCCGGAGGACGGCGAATTCTTTGTTGCCAATCTGAACTACATTTTTTCGCTGCTGGGCCACGAGGTTCCATACAGGGTGTGGCTGGCCACGGAAGAAGCCATCGATCCGGAGCAGTTGACAAGCTCCTTGGATGAACTTGGTTACAGAATACTGGCGATCGAGGATGCACATTCGGAGTTGGCGGAGGAGCAGGCGCGGCCCGCGCGCGTCGGCCTGTTCGGCTTTCTTTCGGTGGGTTTCATCGCCGTCGCCATGCTGAGTGTGCTGGCGCTGGTGATATATTCGGCGCTGTCGTTTCGCCAACGATTCATCCAGCTCGGCATTCTGCGGGCGATGGGTCTTTCAACCAGTCAGCTTGTCTTTTCGCTTGGCGGCGAACAGGTGATGGTTACGACAGCGGGCATTGCTGCCGGCAGCTACCTGGGACTTCTGAGCAGTTACCTTTTCATTCCCTTCTACCAGATTGGGTACGATGAGGCCGATTTGATCCCGCCGTTCGTCGTGCAGATAGCCTGGGATGATGTGGCGCAATTGGTGCTGGCGATGTTGATCATGGTGTTGGCGGCCGCGGTCGGCACGCTTTGGCTGCTGATGCGGATGAAGACTTTCCAGGCCATAAAAATGGGCGAAGCGCTGGCCTGACCGACAGAATTACGGGCGTGGATCGATAGTCGGTGTCGCGCGAATGCAGTTGCAGACCATTAGCCATTGGAGGCATGATGAAAGTCGGACTCGACGCATTGACACTCAAGGCGGTCAGTCTCGACCCGTTGGAGCTTCTGGAACTGACCAGGGCCCACAGTCTGGAGGGACTGCACTTTTCATCCAGTCTGTTGAAGGGGCGCGATGATGCCTATATTGAAACGCTGGCGGCAGAGGCAGAGGCGCAGGGACTCTTTCTTGAATTGGCTGGAGCGGGTGTCAACCCAGGCCGGAGCGGGCGGAGCATTACCGAGACGGTAGAGGAGTGGAAACCTCTTTTTGCGCTGGCCAAGAAGTTGAATGCACCGATCCTGAATACCTGTTTTGGCCTGCTCAAGGAGCGTACTTTTTCGGCGCCGACATTGGCGGAACAGATCGAGTTGACCATTCAGGTCTTACGTGAGCTAAGCCTGCTCGCCGCGGATCACGACGTGATGATCACGATGGAACTCCATGTCGACCTGACTTCGCTTGAACTTGTGCATATTATTGAAGCCGTGGATTCCGCCCACGTACGCGTCAACCTGGATACGGCCAACGCTTTGGGGTTGCTCGAAGATCCTGTAGACGCGGCCCGCGTGCTGGCGCCTTACGTGCATACGACCCATTTCAAAGACACGTGCATCTACCCGACTGCGGAAGGGTACAACTGGCTGGGCGGCGCGCCTTTGGGGCGCGGCCTGGTCGATCTGCCTGAAGTCGTTGAGATTCTCTACCGGGCCAATCCGAATGTCCACCTGAATATTGAGGACAGCGGCGGGTTTATCCCTATTCCGATGTATGACGAGGCCTTTCTCAAGAGCTTTACCGATCTGACGCCCGAGCGCATGGCCCGCTTTGTGCGCCATCTGTGGCGGGGGGAGCAGCAGGTTCGAGCCGGTCTCCATCCGCGCCCGGAGGAAAGCCGGGAGATTGACTGGGCCGCGGTGATTCCGGCCAGGCTTCAATATAATGTCGACTATGCACGACGTTTGCGCGACGAGACGGTGGCACGCGTCGGGGATGCCAAGCGCAACGAATCGTGACTGGCTCGGGCACTAAGACACTAACTTCCACCAGGGGAAATTCCAATGACAGATTACAGAGCTGCTGTGATGGGGTGCGGGCGGATGGCGCGGGGGCACATGCAGGCTTACAAGGAGTTGGGCATTCCGATCGTGGCTGGGGCCGATATCTCTGAAGATGCTCTGCAGGCTTTCGCGGAGGAGACGGGCGCTGAGGGGTTGTTCACCGACTACAGGAGGATGCTGGCTGAAGTTAAGCCGGATTTGGTGTCGGTGGTGACGCACGATGCGTTGCACTGCGAGATGGTGGTGGCGGCGGCGGAGGCGGGGATCAGGGGCATCGTTTGCGAAAAGCCGATGGCGATGGATTTGGCGGAAGCAGACGAGATGCTGGAGGCCTGCCGGGCGTCCGGCTCACGGCTGACCATCAGCCACCAGCGTTACTATATGCCACAGTACGCGCGTGCCCGTGAGTTGATTGCCGACGGCGCGATCGGGCGCGTGGTCTCGGCTGAGGCCTCGCTGAAGGCCGGTTGCCTGATGACGGACGGGACGCACACGATCCATATGCTGCTGGCGCTGCTGGGTGAGCCGGAAGTCGACCATTTGCTGGGGCAGGTGGACGGGCATGAAGGCTATGAGTATTACGGTCACCGCTGCGAAAACGCGGGCATTGCCTTCCTGGCGTTTACGAACCAGGTAAGAGCCAACATGGTCTGGGGCTGGATGGCGCGCGAAGCGGCGCGAGAAGGCGAGATCAGGCGGCAGCAGTCGTTGGATCCGAGCTGGAGCGACGAGCGCCATCGTTACCACCATTTCATCATTCACGGCGACGAGGGCAGGCTGGAAGTCTACGGTGACGTATTCAAAATCACGGATATCGAGTCGACGCCTGCGGTGCGCATCTTTCGGGGCAGCGAAATCGAGGACATAGAGATTGAATGGCCGGCCCCTGTGAGCGCAATTGGGCTGGAGATCAAGGATCTGATAGAGACGATCGAGACGGGGGCGCCCCATCCCTTGGATGGCGAGAACGGCCGCAAGATCACCGAGGTGATGATTGGCATCTATGAGTCGGCGCGGCGGCGTTCCATCGTCAAGTTCCCGGTCGAGGCGCGGGATAATCCATTCCTGGCGATGTGCGAAACGGGGGATTTCCCTCCACAGGGGGACGAGACCGGGAGACACGTCTCACCGAACCCGCGGGAAAGATGGCGAGTCAGACGGGAATCCTGAAACCAAAAAGGAGTGTAGAGATGGGCATTCTGCAAGGAAAAGTTGCACTGGTAACAGGTGGGCGCCGAGGGATAGGGCGAGGCATCTGCCTGGCGCTGGCGGCGGAGGGGGCCGATGTGGCCGTCAATGATGTGGAGGGAGCGGGTCAGGCCGAGGCGGTCGCGCAGGAAGTTCGCGATTTGGGTGGCCGCGCGGTGGTGGCTATGGCCGATGTTGCTCAGCCCGACCAGGTGCAGGCGATGGTGGACGGCGTGGTTGCGGAGTTGGGCGGGCTGGACATTCTGGTGAACAATGCCGGCGTGGAGTCGATCGTGCCCTTCCTGGAGATAACGCCGGAGGAGTGGGAGCGTGTGACAAACATCAACCTGCGGGGCGAGTTTCTGTGCGCGCAGGCGGCGGTCCGTCAGATGATTGCCGGTGGGAAAGGCGGCGCAATCGTCAACATAGGGTCGGTGCAGGCGGGGATGGTGTTGCCGGGGCGGGCGCATTATGCGCCGAGTAAGCGGGGCGTAGAGGCGCTGACGGCGAATTTGGCGGTCGAACTGGCCGAGCACAACATTCGCGTTAACTGTATCAATCCGGGTCTGATCGACACGGACATGACCAGCTGGGTGATGAAGGACCCTGAGATCCTGCCGGTTGTGTTGGAGAGTATTGCGCTCAAACGTGCGGGAGAGCCGGACGAAATTGGGCACGTGGCGGCATTTCTTGCTTCGGACAAGGCCAGTTATGTGACGGGGCAGTCGCTGTATGTGGATGGTGGATTCCGCATCATGTAGGGTGCCGGTGATCATTGGCCAGCAATACAACCGGGCATTTTTTCGAGGAGAGGACCATGAAGATTGGCCATACTGGAATCACGTGGGGCATTCCAGGGGATGTAGAAGAGGCGTACCGCGATACTGCCGAACTCGGGTATCAGGGATTTGAGACTTTTGCGTTCATTATTCTCGAGCTGAACGAAAGCAGGCCGGGGGGATATCGCGGTCTGGTCGACAGTTTTGGCATCCCAACCGCTGCCGCCTACTGCTACAAGGAGTGGATCAACCCGGAGACGGCGGCGGCCGATCAGGAGGTGGCCCGTCGGGAGGCGGATGGGCTGCGTGCGCTGCCTGGGGGTGAGACGTTGGTACTGCAGGGCGGTCCGCGTCCTGCGGACGGTTATACGCCGGACCAGTTCCGGCGACTGGCCGACGCGCTGAATCAGATCGGAGAGTATTGCCATCAGAACGGGCTCGCTGTTGGGCTGCACCCGCACACGGGGACGGCTATCGAGACGCGTGAGGACATCGACACGATTATGGGGCTGGTCGATGCGTCGCTGATCGGATTTGCGCCGGATACGGGTCAGATCGCAAAGGGGGGCAGCGACATACTGGAGGTGATGCGCACGTACCGGGACCGCATCGTCCACGTCCATTTGAAGGACTGGAACGGGAGCTACGAGCGGGATGGCGACGGCAAGGAGATCGACCGCAGCGGCTATGTGAACTACGAGCCGATCGGTAATGGGATTCTGCCCATGCCTGAGATCTTTGCCATTCTGGCGGAGAACGGCGGGTTTGACGGGTGGATCAACGTTGAATTGGACGGGACAGCGCGTGCGCCGCGGCCGGCGCG
>MPML01000114.1 GCA_002238445.1 Caldilineaceae bacterium bin5 | reverse complement strand
ACAAGGGAGGGCCGAAGGCCCGACCGCCCATAATACAAACATTAGGAGTGAGAGAAAACTCGTGCTGACCTCGTTCAGAGTTGCGAATCAGTTTCGGATGACTAGTTACCCCTAAGCTTAAGGGGCTTCAGGAGCTTTGGTCTTACAGAAAAACTGCGTTGCACTTTGATTGCGCTGAAGATTGGCTTTATCCCACCTTTTCGATTACAATCCGATTTGCCTTTCCCACATATTTGAATGTTGTCTTAAGTTTTCATATATTCGTGTCTATGGACAGACTACCCTCCGAAACTGAATCTGTCTTTGATGTCTTCAAGCAAGCCGGTAAGCAGGTCACCCACTACCTGCTCTGGTTTTTTTGTTTTGCATTGGGGCTTGGGCTCATTTTTCTGCTGCATGAGGTCCTGGAGGTTGTTCTTTTTCTGCGTGTAAATCCATGGCATTTGCGTGCTTACAGGTTGTGGTCGATCTTTCTTATGGGAATGGCATTGATCGTGAGCATGTTCCTGGTCGAAGGCTATCTGCGCCGCTCACGGCGCGATGGCCGACTGTTCGGCGCGATGCTGACCGTACTGTCCGTCCAATTGACGTTGATAGGATTCTCCGCGGCAGCGCTTTACTTTACAGAAATCAGAGATTTTCTTCTTTTTTGAAAGGCTGTGCAGGCTGGGCCTGTACAGAGGAATGCCCTCTCCCAGCCGGTAACATATTTCGCAGGAGGTAGTGCTTTGTCTCAGAACGACAACGAGTCTGTAGCTGAAATTGAACAGACAGAAGGCGAAACTGAACAGGCAGAGATCAGCACACGACGCCACGATGCACTTCTTGAGGTCTACGAGCTGAGGAAGTGGTTCCCCATTCAGAAAGGCTTCTTCTCGCGCACGGTCGGCCAGGTGAAAGCGGTGGACGGGGTGAGCTTCTACGTGCGGCCCGGGGAGACCTTGGGACTGGTGGGAGAGAGCGGCTGCGGCAAAACGACGACAGGCCGGTTGATCATGCACGCCTTTCCCCCCACTGGGGGCGATATCTGGTTTGACGACCAGGAACTCGGGCCGGTCAATATGGCCACGGTGGACAACCAGCAGTTGAAACGGTTGCGGCGTAATATGCAGATGGTCTTTCAGGACCCCTATTCGTCACTGAATCCGCGTATGAACCTGCTGCAGAATGTGGGCGAGCCGTTGCTGGTTAACGATATCGCAAAGGGGCAGGAGCTGGAGGACCGGGTGTCGGAGTTGCTGCGGGTTGTGGGCCTGCGGCCCGAGTATCTGAATCGCTACCCGCACGCCTTCAGCGGCGGTCAGCGGCAGCGTATCGGCGTGGCGCGCGCGTTGGCGTTGAACCCGCAACTGATCGTTCTCGACGAGCCGGTTTCGGCGCTCGATGTGTCGGTGCAGGCCCAGATTCTCAACCTGCTACAGGATTTGCAGGAAGAGTTTGAACTGACGTATTTGTTCATCGCACACGATTTGAGCGTGGTGGAACATATCAGCGACCGGGTGGCGGTAATGTATGTGGGTATGCTTGTAGAGAGCGCGCGCACAGAGGTACTTTACCGCAACCCTCAGCATCCCTATACTGAAGCCCTTCTTTCCTCGGTGCCGAAGCCGGACCCGCGCGACAGGGCGGAGCCGATCGTGCTGGAGGGTGACGTGGCGGACCCGGCAAACCCGCCGAGCGGCTGCTACTTTCACCCGCGTTGCCTCTACAATGACAACGACCGCTGTATGGAGGAGACGCCTGAGTTGCGGGAGATGGAACAGGGCCATTTCGTGCGCTGCCACTATGCAGGCGAGTTGGAACTGACTGGGGTCGTGTAGCCTGACGGGCCGCGATTGAATGCGAAGCATGTGTATGTGTTGGTTGATCTCCAGAGTCTGGGACCGACAAGAAGCTGCGCGTCAGGCGAGCACATGTTGTGTGATATGCAATTAGAATATGAGAAAACTGAGACCAGATAATGGATAGCAACAAGGGCCCGGGCGTACAGCCGAATATCGATTTGGAGGCATTTGGCCTGATCGCGGGCGAGAAAGCTGAAGTCCTGGGGAATGGCGTTCACCGGCCGAAGGTGATGCTGCTCTTCCCGCCCAATTGGACGCCGACGATGCCGCATCTGGCCTTGCCAACGCTGGCGGCCTATCTGCGTCAGAGCGGGGTCGAGGTAATTCAGCGCGATTTGAATGTGGAGGTCTTTGACGAGATATTGAGCCGGCGCTATTTGACAGGGTCGCTGGCACGTCTGCGGCGTATACAGAAGGAATCGAAGGCTCCTGCGGCGCCGGGGCATAGGCAGATGGCGAGGCCTGAGAGGGCAAGCCCTGACAGAATCAGCTGGGCATTGGAGGAAGGCCCGCGTTTGGCCAAACAGGTGGAGCGCGCCAAAGCGGGGATTCGTTCATCCGCATTTTACGATGGTCCGATTGGCCTGGAACTGCTCAGTACGCTGCTTGATTGCCTGGAGATTGCGAATCTTCCCTTTTACCCGGCCAGCCTCCATTTCCAGGGTTATGACGCGGCCGGTCCTTCCGACAACAGCCGCTTTCTGCTCCACGGCGTGGCTGATGATCAGCACAATATGTTTCTCGACATATACAGGCGCCTTTTGTTGCCCGATATTGTGCGGGAACGGCCGGACGTTGTCGGCATCTCTATCCCATCAATGGCGCAATTGCTACCTGGTTTGACGGCAGCATATCTGGTCAAAGAAGCTGGGCTGGATTGTCATGTGACGGTGGGCGGGCCGCACGTCAGTATGCTGCGGGCGCAGTTGCCGGACGCGCCGGCGATTTTCGATCTGATCGATAGTGCGATCGTCTTCGACGGTGAGGTACCGCTGCTGCAGTTGGCAAAGGCGGTTGCGGCAGAGGAGAGCCTGGCCGACATTCCCAACCTGGTTTACAAAGATGGCAACAGGATCCTGGTCAATGCGCGCAAGGAGCCGGAGAAGATCGCCAATCTGCCGATACCGGACTTCGACGGGCTGCCGCTGGACCGCTATCTGGCGCCGGAGTTGGCGCTGCCCTTGTTGACGGCGCGCGGCTGCTATTTCGGCAAGTGCGCTTTCTGTAACGTAGGCTACGGCGAGCCGGAGTCGTTCAGCCAGCTGCGGGCCCATCAGTTGGCGGATCAGATGCTGGAACTGCACGAAAAGTACGGGGTGAAGCATATTTTCTTTTCGGACGAGGCGGTCACGCCGCGGAATTTGCGGGATCTCTCTAAGATTATGCGTCAGCGTCCCGAGACGATGCATTGGGGAGGCTGCGTACGCTTTGAGAAGGTGATCTCGGGGCAGCTGCTGGAGGACATGCAGGCGGGCGGATGCCGGATGATCCTGTTCGGTTTGGAAAGCGCGTCGGCGGCGATTATCGACCACATGATCAAGGGCACGCAACTGCCGCACATGAGCAGGATATTGAAGGAGAGCTCGACAGCCGGAATCTGGAATCATACATTTTTCTTTTTCGGATTTCCCGGCGAGACGATCGAGGACGCGCAGGAGACGGTCAACTTTCTGTACCAGCATAAGCCCCATATCCATTCGGCTGCGATGGGCACGTTCCTGATGGAGAGGGACTCGCCGGCCCACAAGTACCCGGAATCGTTCGGTGTAAAACGGGTAATTGAAGACCCGTCCAAGGATCTGGCCATCTATTTCGATTTTGAAGTGAGCGCCGGTATGAGCGAACAGATGGCAGAGATGGTCCACGACAAGTTCCTGGAATCGTTACCCCCCAAGCGATACCCGCAGTTTTATATCAGTGATGTCTACCGTTTTCTTTACGCCAGCCATCTGAGCGAGCGGCATCTTCCGCATCCGCCCTGGCTTGTGCCGGAGGATGGCGTCGTGCGGTAGTGTCCAGCGGTCAGCGGCCAGTTCGATCGGGACTGGACACTGACCGCTGCGCACTGCAGTACCTCATTATTCACTTTCACCAAGGAGAGAAAGAGATGAGAAGATTCAAGCCTTCACCGATTTCCCGACGCGAGTTCATGCGCGTTTCGGCCGTGACCGCCGCGGGTGCGGTGGCCGTGGCCTGCGGCGCGAGCGGCGAACCGGAGCCGATGGAAGAGGCACCTGCCGACTCCGCGGCTGCCGAGTCGTCCGACTCTGCTGCAGCGGCTTCATCGTCCCAATACAGTGAAGCGCCGATGCTGGCTGAGATGGTGGCCAGCGGCGACCTTCCGCCCGTGGACGAGCGCTTGCCGGTCAACCCGATGGTGATGCCGGTTGCTGAGACGAATGGCAACTACGGCGGTTCGTTCCGCCGCGGTTTCAAGGGCGTCTCCGACCGCTGGGGTCCGACCAAGATGCAGGACCGCGGACTGTCCTGGTATGACCAGAACCTGAACATGCAGCCGCGCATGGCC
Source organism: Caldilineaceae bacterium bin5 (assembly GCA_002238445.1). GTDB lineage: Bacteria > Chloroflexota > Anaerolineae > Caldilineales > Caldilineaceae > Bin5. Next base: position 2,710 of record MPML01000114.1, on the reverse strand, counting down.
GAGTCCTGGGAGATCAACGATGACGCCTCCGAGTGGACTTTCCACTTGCGCGAGGGTATGAGCTGGTCCGACGGCACACCTTTCACCACCGAGGCGATCCGCTGGTGGTGGGAAGAGGACGAGACCAATACCACGATTTCGCCCAGCATTGGCGGCACTTGGGTTGAGGGTGCCGAGCGCACGCCGATGGAGCTCGAAGTCGTCGATGACTCCACTGTAACCTTCAAGTTCAAGCTGCCCAACCCGCTGTATGTTTTCCGTCTTGGCCGCCAGACCAGAAATCTCTACCTGCCCGGCCACTACCTGCAGCAGTTCCACATGGAGCTGACTGACGATCAGGATGCGCTGCAGGCACAGGTCGAAGAGGCCGGCTTCAACAGCTGGGAAGAGTACTATACCGACCGACGCTGGTGGTATCTGAATCCTGATCTGCCCAGCATCGGACCGTGGATTGCGAAGAATGAGCTTTCCAACGAGCTCTTCCTGATGGAGCGCAACCCCTACTTCTTCGGTGTCGATTCCGACGGCAGGCAGCTGCCCTATATTGACGACGTCGCGCATCGTCTGTTCGAGACGAACGATGTCTTTGACCTGCGCATCATCAACGGTGAGATCGACTTCCAGGCGCGCCACGTCAATATCGGCAACTTCACGCTCTACAAGGAAAACGAAGAGAACGGGGACTACAAGGTATTCCTCGGCTCCGCTTCCGGCCACTCGGCGATTCAGCTCAACCAATCGACCAAGAACGAGCGCTTGAACGAGTTCTTCAACGTTCGCGATGTGCGCATCGCGCTTTCGGTGGCGGTCGACCGGGTCGCCCTTAACGAGTTGGTGTGGGATGGGTTGATGACGCCGAGGCAGTACAGCCCGCTCGAAAGCTCGGCACAGGCCTACCCCAAGCAGGCCAACGCCTGGATCGAGTACGATCCCGATATGGCCAACCAGCTTCTTGACGGTGCCGGCTACGCGGAGAAGGACAGCGACGGTTTCCGTTTGTGGAACGACGGCAGCGGCGAGACCCTTAGCTTCATCATCGAAGGTACTGCACAACCGGGTACGACCGACGAAGATACCGTGCAAGAAGTGATCAAGTACTTTGCGGCGGTGGGTGTCAAAGCGACCTACAAGGGCTTTGAGCGTTCTCTGTATGAAGAGCACCACGGCGCCAACGAGATCGAAGCAGCCTGGTGGGGCGGCGACCGCACAGTCGTGCCGTTGGTCAACCCCACGATCTGGACGTGCGAGCAGCCCGACCGTCCGTGGGCGGCTGGCTGGGCGCACTGGCGCAATAGTGGCGGCACCAACCCGGCAGGCGTTGAGCCGCCGGCCGGTCACTGGGTCTGGACGATCTGGGAGATCTGGGACGCCATTAAGATTGAGCCTGATGCTGACAAGCAGACGGCGATGTTCCACCAGATTCTCGACATCTGGGCCGAAGAGCTGCCGATGATTGGTTACCTGGGCGAACGCCCGGCGCCGATTATCGTCAAGAACGGTGTACGCAACTACCTGGCCGGCTTCCCGCTGGACGATACGACCGGTGATGAGCACCTGCTCCACACCGAGACCTACTTCTGGGAAGATCCGGATTCCATGAGCTCGTAATTCGGCGGGGAGTGAGTGAAGAGGAGTGAGAAGAGAGAGGCATTTTCTCCTCGCTCCTTCTCGCTCGCTCCTTTCTTTTTGGGGGTTTCCATGCTCGCTTTCATTATTCAGCGTATTCTCTTGATGATCCCGACACTGGTCGCGATCTCGATTCTGTCGTTCGCAATCATCCAACTGCCGCCGGGTGACTTTCTCACCTCCTACGTAGCCCAATTGCGTCAAGAGGGGGACGAGGTCGACGAGGCTGAGTTGGAGTCGCTGCGCCAGCGCTACGGATTGGGTCAGCCCGCCCATGTTCAGTACTTCAAGTGGATTTGGGGTGTGTTGAGCAAAGGCGACTGGGGGCAGTCTTTCGAATGGCAGAAACCGGTCAGCGAACTGATCTGGGAGAGGCTGGGGCTGACGATGGCGCTTTCAATGGGGGCCCTGCTGGTAGGGTGGTTTATCGCGATACCGGTGGGCGTTTATTCGGCGACCCATCAATACTCGTGGCTTGACTATGTAATGACGACGTTCAGTTTTGTCGGCCTGGGGACACCAGGCTTTCTGCTTGCGCTCATTATTCTCTTCGTTGTCCAGTCCTGGCTGGGCATGAATGTTGGCGGCCTCTTTTCGGACGAGTATATTCTGGAACCATGGAGTTGGGCCAAGATCGTCGATATGCTCAAACATATCTGGGTGCCGATGTTGATCGTGGCGGTCAACGGCACGGCTGGCAACATCCGTATCACGCGTGCCAACCTGCTGGATGAAATCAACAAACCCTATGTCGAGACGGTGCCGGCCAAAGGCGTTAAAGAGCGCAACCTGATCTGGAAATACCCTGTGCGCGTTGCCCTCAACCCCTTCTTCAGCACGGTCGGCTGGTCCTTGGCCAGCCTCGTGTCCGGCACAACCCTGGTGGCGATGGTGTTGAGTTTGCCGACGACCGGACCGATGCTACTGCGTTCGCTCACCTCGCAGGACATGTATTTGGCGGGCACGTTCCTCTTCCTTTTGAGCGCGCTGACAATTATTGGCACGCTGCTGTCGGATATTCTGCTAGCCGTTGTAGACCCGCGTATTCGGATGGAGTAGGACAGCGGGACGGCAGTTTTTAGTA
>MPML01000113.1 GCA_002238445.1 Caldilineaceae bacterium bin5 | reverse complement strand
AGACAGAAGTCGTCAAAGTGGGCTATCATTCGCTTGGTCCTCCTGGTGAGCTACCTTGGTTGTTCGAGACTTCCAAAGTTATCTCACCAGGGGACTTTTTTCAAACACTAACTAGCATAAGGCCCTAGTAATAACACGCCATCGCTGCATTCGTTGCGGAGAGTGAAGAGAATCAAGGAGAGAGAGTTTGGCCGGCAGCCGGCTCCAAGCTTCAGACCCTTGGCCGCGGCTCAGTCACAGAGAATTCCTCGCTCCTCGTTCCTCCGGTTGCGCTCGTCTCAATTATAGAGAATCGGACTGCTAGTCGCCAAACCGCGCTGAACCTCCTGCGATGCTGGCCTCAGGCCCGCTTCAGCTGAAACCGGTCCCGGCGGGGCGCACTGCCCAGCACACCACATCGAAGGTTCACCGAGTTCTCGTCATGCAGTTTTTTGCGGCTGTGGTTTGGCTTGGTATATCTGCTGTGCTATATTGTCAAGTGAGCTACCACCCCGCCAAATGGGTTCAGAAGCAGAAAACATTGTAAGGTGCTCAGACCAATTTCGAAGGCTTTTGCCGCCGCATTTTCCCATTACTCGCAAAAGCCTGAGCCGATGTACGGGAGGCAAAAGTGCGCGTAAGCTGCTTTCAGGAAAATCTGTCGAAGGGCTTGTCGATCGTCGGTCGCGCGGTATCGTCCCGCAGTACCTTGCCGGTTCTCGGCAACATCCTGCTGGAGGCGAAGAACGATCAGTTGCGGCTGGCCGCCACCAATCTGGAGATCGGCGTAAACTGCTGGATCGGCGCCCGTGTCGAGGACGAAGGCGCCGTCACCGTGCCGGCCCGCCTGCTGTCCGAATTCGTCAACAGCCTGCCACCCGACAAGATCGAGATGGAACTGTCCGTACGCACGCAATCACTCCACCTGCGCTGCGCAAATTTCGATGCCAACATCAAAGGAATCGACGCGCAGGAGTTTCCCGTAATCCCGACTGTCGATAACGGCGACGGGCCCGAAGAAACGGCCGAAGCCCTCGAAGGACGCACTATCGCCCTTGAAACCGCCGGGCTCAGCAAGATGATCGATCAGGTCGTCTTCGCCGCCGCCACCGATGAAAGCCGCCCAACTCTCACCGGCGTCGAAGTTACCTTCGCCAAGGAACGCCTCTCGCTGGCTGCAACCGACGGCTACCGGCTTAGCGTGCGCAGCATCGAAGTTGACGAGGCCTTCGATGACGATATGTCGGTCGTCGTGCCTGCCCGCCATCTGAGCGAGTTGGGACGCATCATCGTCGACGCCGAGGACGAAAAGCCCGTCCAGGTAACCGTGACCCAGGCCCGCAATCAGATTCTCTTCCGCGTCTGGGGCAAGGGGGCCGAGAACCGCGGCGCCTTTCACCAGGTCGATCTGGTCAGCCAGTTGATCGCCGACCGCTTCCCCGACTATCGCGCTATCATCCCCAAGAGCCACAATACCCGCACTGTGGTCGGCACCGACTCCTTCCTCCAAGCCGTCCGAGTAGCGCAGCTTTTCGCCCGCGACAACGCCAACATAGTCCGCCTCAAAATCCAGCCCAACGGCGACAGCGGCGTTGGCAACCTCCATCTCACCGCCAGCAGCGCAGAAATGGGCAACAGTAAGAATGAGTTGGATGCGATGGTGGATGGAGACGATCTGGAGATCGACTTCGACGTCCGCTATCTGATCGCAGTGCTAAGCCAGATCGACGAAGAGCAGGTCGTCCTCGAAACCACCCAGTCCAACCGCCCCGGCACCATCCGCCCCCTCGGCCTCGCCGACGAGGAGTTCCTGCACGTAGTCATGCCTATGCACCCACCCCGCTAGCCCATCGACCGATCGAACTGACACTTGGCGGAAGGCGCATTGACCCCGACCTCCGATTTCCTTTGGATGAAAAGCCTGGTTCACTCGCCAGACGAATAGGCCACAACCAAGTCCAGCCTTTGGGAGAGTCGGTCCTCAGCGGTCTCCAGGTCATACTGATTCTGTAGCTCCATCCAAAACTCTGCTGAGTTTCCGAAAAAACGCGAAAATAGGAGGGCCGTCTCGGCCGTAATGGAACGCTGCGCCCGGACAATACCGTGAATCCGTCGCGCATCGACACCGATTGCCTTGGCCAGCCTGTACGGTGTGATGTCTAGCGGTTGGAGGAACTCCTGATCGAGGATTTCTCCTGGGTGAATGGGAGGGAACCTGCGCATTTCTATTTCATCCTTCTGCAGTTATGATCTCTCCTTGCAAATGAAGAGCAATCTGCGTTTGGCTGTTAGTCTTCCTCTTATACCGACAGTTGATCGTTTCAGTGGTAATCCACTATCTCGACGTCATAAGCGTCTTCACCACTCCAGACAAAACATATGCGCCACTGATCGTTGATGCGAATGCTGTGCTGGCCGCCTCGATCTCCTGTAAGGGCCTCGAGCCGATTCCCTGGAGGTATCCTCAAATCATCTAGACTCTTGGCGTTGTTAAGTATCATCAGTTTCATTTGCGCCCGAATCTGGATGTCCTCGGGGAATTTCCTGACACGCCGCCGTTCGGCTATCCCCCTGGTGTACCTGTCCCGATAGCTCCGGATCATGAATCGATATTGGCCGAACTGTTCGTGTTAATTCCGGGGCTTGAATGATGAACCTTCGGTTGATTTATCAACTACTGATACCCGCCAATACCCAGCAACTCCCGCGTCGCCGGATCGGCCTCTTCAATCAACTTTTCCATCAACCCGTTCTCCGGACTATCTCCAAACGGCGACTTCCGCATCCACGTCGGCCCGTAGCTCAGAATCAGCACACGGCGCTTCTTGCCTTCCGCACTCGTCGGCATCGCGCGGTGCCAAAGGTTGCCGTGCAGCATAACGCAACTGCCCGCCGGCGCACGCAGCTCCTGCTGGCCCGCCAAGTCGCCCTGCTCCTCTAACGGCAACTCCTCACCTTCACCCAGATGCGTGCCCGGCATCACCGCTAGCAGCCCGTTGGCATCGTTCAACTCGTCCAGATAGATGAGACAGTCCAGCTTGTGCGGCATCGCGAAAAAGGGCGGAACTGGCTCCGTCATGCCCGGCTGATGGTGATGCCAGCGCGTGAACTGGACCGGCTGACCCGGGTAGCTGATGCGTGCTGCCAACTGGCGAATCCGCACAAAAGGGCCCAGTACCGCACGCGCAACCGAGAGCAGAGGGTCAAAGCTGATCAAATCGTGGAAATCGGCATGTTTATCAAACAGATGGCGTGGAATCCAGTCCCTGCCGCTCAAACGGCTCCCGTCGGCTGCCGCAAACTCTGCCTCTTCCACCTCGTCTAGCGCGCAGCGCAGCCGTTCCAAAGGCTCACCCTCGATCAACGCCTCCCGTACCAGGTAACCCTCTTTCGCAAACGCCTCGATCTCAGCCCGTGAGGCCCAAACGTCGAAACTCCGTTCATTCTCCTGGCCCTCGTTGTTGACCAGAATGTGATATGCGATCGTGTGATGCTCGTAGGAGTCATACTTAGCTTGAATCTGGTCTCGCAAGCTGGTCATTACATTCATTACCATAGGTCCTCATCCTTACGGTGTATCGTGCTGTAGAAAAACCGGGCGGAATTCGATCACCGGCCAATGGTCACTGGGCACTCGCCTTCTCCAGACGAGAACCGTCCGGCGTGTCGTGTACCTGCCAACCCAGCGCCGCGATCTCATCTCGCAACGCGTCGGCCTGCGTCCAATCGCGCTCAGCGCGCGCAGCCTGGCGCCGCTCGGCCAGCTCTAGGACCGGCTGCGGTGTCGGCTCGTCTACCGGCTGCTCTGCCGCGTCTCGCGCCGCACAGGCCCGCTGCCATATCTCCCCCGGGATGCCGTCCTGCGGCGTCGGCGGCAAGCGCCAATCCCCCAGCGCCGATGCCGGGAATCGCGCCCCGCTCTCAAACACCTGCTCGCCTTCCGACGTCAGCACCGACGCACCGCCCTGGCCCACAAGCTCGCATTCTCCCGTCATCGGCTCGATCACCACGCCCGTGTTTTCGTCGATACCCAGTACCGTCACACCTCGCGGCAGCATCGCCAGCAACTCGTCGAACCGCGGCTGGCCCATGTAACAGTGGCTCGTATCCAACTCGTCGCCGCCATCATTGTTATTCCAATGGGGAATCACGCTCAGCCGCAGTCCAAAGTCGGCGAAAAAGGCCAGTCCTTCGATCCAGTGCAAATCCTGGCCAACCTTGTAAATCTCATAGACCGGTAGCGTGTAGCGGCCCGATGCCACCGTTGTCGCGCTCGAAAAGCAGATCGCCCCGCCCAACCGGTTTCGGGCCCGCAGCGCATTCCATGCGTAACTGTCGCGCAGCTGGCGCACCGTATAAGATGGGCTGCCCGGCCCCATAAAAAGATAACTGCTTCCGAATATCGGCTCCGCCAGGTCCGGGTCATCGGGATCGAACGCTGTACCGCGCTTGCGCGCCGGCACAATCGAAACCCGCGGTGAATAATTGCGCAGATGACGCTCCAGATAGGCGCCGACTTTTCCTGCTACCGCGGGGGAATTCAGTTCAAAACCGGCCGGCGTCTCCAGTATTGCAACCTTAACCGGCGCCGGCAGTTCACGCATCACCCTCTCATGAATCCGGTAGGCCCCCGGTGCTGTCTCTCCCGACCCAAAAAGAGCGATCAGGCCAATTTCATGCATCGCTTCCCCCTTTCACCCAGCTGCTCTGCCCGTCTCTGACCCCATTCGAGATACCTGGCAACGGGCAAATAGCAATCACAACGGCACGCATACATTGCACAGAGACAGGGGCTGTCGCCCTGCTACCGTCATTGGTATCTCTCCTGGCGCTTGTCTGTTGTGCTATACTGTTGCAGCAGTTCTGTGGGCGTAACCGCAGCTACCGGGATCGTGTTTCTCCTGTATGAAATCCTTTGTCTTACGCTTGCTCGTCTTCACGGCGGGCGCAGTCACCCTGGGCGTTGAGCTGAGCGCAGCCCGTCTTCTTGAACCCTGGTTCGGAAACAGCCAGATCGTTTGGGCCGCCCTGATCGGCCTGATCCTGTCTTACTTGGCAGTGGGCGCCTGGCTGGGCGGCAAACTGGCCGACCGCTTCCCAAGCCTCGGCGCGTTATTAACGCTCGCTGCGGTTGCCGGTCTGGGCGTCGCCCTGACGCCGGCTATCAGTCCAACCATTCTACGCTTGGCAGCAGTGGGGTTGAACGACTATCTTCCAGGTCTGCTTGCAGGCGCCCTGCTCGGCGTCTTGCTGCTCTTCAGCCTGCCCGTGATCCTGTTGGGGGCAGTCAGCCCTTGGGCGGTGCGGCTCGCGGTTACCGACCTGCAGCAGACAGGCCGCGTGGCCGGTCGTCTCTACGCTATCGGCACCTGCGGCAGCATCATCGGCACTTTCCTGCCTGTTCTCTGGCTGATCCCCGCCTACGGCACCCGCTGGAGCTTCTACCTGCTGGCCCTCTGGTTGTTGGCCGTCACGCTGGTGGCAGCGCTCCTGCAAGGTCAAAGCCGGCGGCTCCACGGACTGGCGTTCCTGGCGCTCTGCGCAACATTGGTTCTGGCTCTGATCGACCCCGGCAGCGTGCGCGCCCACTGGGACAGTCAGGACGACAACCCAATTCTATACGAAGACGAATCTCTCTACAACTACATTCTGGTCCGGGCATGGGGGAGTGAGCGCCACCTCCAGCTGAACGAAGGCGTCGGCCTCCACAGCGTCTACCATCCCGACAGCCTCCTCAGCCAGGGCATCTGGGACTATTTCCTGCTCGCGCCGCTCTTTCGACCGCAGGGCCGGCTCGACCCGCACGAACGCGTGCTGGTTATCGGGCTGGCCGCCGGCACCGCCCCCAATCTGTACACCGAAATATACGGTCCGGTAGAGATCGTCGGTGTCGAACTCGATCCGCAGATCATCGAAGTGGGACGCCGCTTCTTCGACATGACCCAACCCAATCTAACAGCAGTGGCCGCCGATGGTCGCCGCTGGCTACAGGACCAGCCCGACGACGCGCTCTTTGACATCGTCCTGGTGGACGCCTACCGGCCGCCCTATATACCCTTCCATCTCACCACTATTGAGTTCTTCCAACTGGCGCGGGCCCATATGAACGAGCAGGGGATCCTGATGATCAATGTAGGCCGCTCGGCCACAGACTTTGCCCTCGTCGACGCGCTCGCCGCGACCCTTGGCGAAGTTTTCCCTACCGTACTGGTCGTGGACGAGCCAGGGCCGCCCGACGACTTGGGTAATTCCCTCGTCCTCGCCGCCAACCAGCCGATTGCCCCGCAACTCTTTGCCACTAACGTCACGGCGCTACCCCTATCTCTGCCACACGAATTCCGTCAGTTCGCACTGGAGGTTGCCGGCTGCGCCAGCGTTTCATCCTGCGATCGCGATCTGTCTCGCGTACGCACGGCCGATCCTCCCGAGGGCGCACCGATCCTTACCGACGACCGCGCGCCGGTCGAGCAACTTGTACATAAGATTATCTGGAGCTTCCTCAACAATAGAGCAGAATCGATGGAGCCGGCGCCATCGAACAACCGTTAACCACTGGCCATAGCAAGCGAGCAGCAAATAATGACGAATTCACGCACACTACTGGGCGTTTTTGCCCATCCCGACGACGAAAGTTTTGGCTCCGGAGGGACGTTGGCCCGCTACGCCGCGCAGGGCGTTCAGGTGCATGTCATCATTGCCACCGACGGCGACGCCGGCTCCGTAACCGAGAGCCACCAGCATCAGAATGAACGCACGTTGGCACAGGTACGCAGCGAGGAACTTGCCCGCGCCGCCGTCGAGCTGAGCGTCGCCAGCGTCTGGAATCTGCCCTACCGCGACAGCGGCATGCGCGGCTCGCCTGACAATGAGCATCCCAGGGCGCTCGTGCAACAGCCGCCGGAGCAGTTGACCACCGAACTAATCGACTATTTCCGCCGCTTGAAACCGCAGGTCGCGATCACCCACGATCCCTACGGCGGCTATGGCCACCCCGATCACATTCGCTGCTGCGAGGCCGTCACCGCTGCATTTTATGCCGCTGGACAGGCGGACGGTTCAAACGCGGACCGCAACGGCGGCGGCTTGCCTCCCCACGCCGCCCAGAAACTCTACTACTCCAGCTTCGACAAAAGAATGCTGCGCTGGATCGTCAAATTCATGCAGCTGACAGGCCGTAACCCCCGCCAGGTGGGCCGTAATCAAGACGTCGACCTGGTCGAGATCGCCGGCTGGGAGACCCCCATCCACGC
>MPML01000112.1 GCA_002238445.1 Caldilineaceae bacterium bin5 | reverse complement strand
CCGCGAGAAAGATGTTGCCAACGCGTTCCCCGCGGTAGTGGATAGGCGCCGCCAGGAAGGAGACCGGGATCCTGAAGCCTCTGGGCAAGGGGGGTTCGGGCAGGTTGAAGGCTCTGATGTGGCCGATTAAATCAGGAAGGCGAATCGGTTCCGGGATATTGCCGAGGTGTTCGAAGAGTTGCAATGAATCGGGCAGGTCCCACATGCCCTGGGCTTCCCGGGAAGTGAAGCCAGAGGAGAGAAAGTCGTCGGCCTGCCCCGATTCGTCGAGGAGGGTGAGCACGCCGTAGCGGGCGCCCGTGAGAGCGCAGGCGGAATCCAGGACGCGTTGCAGAACGGAGTCGAAGTCGAGGCTTTGATTTATGCACTGGCTGGCCCTGCTCAACCGGGAAAGGCGGTCCCGCAATGCTTCATTTTCCTGTATGAGTTCGTCGGCCGGCTTCATCTATGTCTCCCTGTCTGGTAAGAAGGCGCGCTGCAGAAGTCAGACGCCGGCACAGGCGTTGGATACGGGCCCTGAACTGAGCCGCATATGGCGTAGACGGTCCTTATTCTACCATTCATAGAAAAATGACACAATACTGATACAAAAAAGAGGGGAATTAACATGCAAATGACATTTCGACGCGATATAATAGAAAAATCGTGGGCTGTGAATGGAAACAGTTACGCATCTATACCGACAGAGAAATAGCGGAAGCCTTACAACTCTTGCGCGAGATCAACAACTGCCAACGCGTGTCGGAAAAGACGGGCATCCCTCGCACAGCATCCTGAATCGGTATCGACATTTTCGACCGGTTCTGCCTTGATCAAAGAGCCCCCTCACTCCTCCTTCTGGGATCCCGCACAGGAAGACGGTTGTTTCAATGCGTGAAACGATTATGAGTCAGCGGCGATCTGGCCAGTTCTCTGTGCACCGAAAGGCGTTAACTCGACATAGCGGTTCTCCTGAGGTGCGATCGGAATTGCGGAGTGACGTCGCAGAACAGAAGGTGGCCTTGGTTCGCTGCCCGCACAGCAACACTTCTCCCAGGACCCGCCACACAAATCCCGCTTGACCCGGTATGTCGCTACCTCTTTCTGAATCTCACCCAAAGCCCCCAGATACTTTTCCCGGCGTACCCGTCTGCCGGCAAAACATCTCACACATGCATCATACACAAACTTTCTGTCGATGAGAATACCTTTGAGGGACATACAAGCCACCACTCGAAACCTAACCCAACAGGGAGACTCCACCCGTGAAGCGCTCCAACCTCTACGCCCTTATCGTGATCACAACTGTCTTTTCCCTCTTCATTCTCGCCGCCGTCGACACCAACGCCCAGGAAGCCGACACCGACGAGAATCTCGTCACTCGCCTGGGCGAACTCATCGACGAGCTGTTTGCCCGTGTCGATAAGCTTGACGAACGCATAACCGGCATTGAAGACGCAGACCAGCAGGACGAATTGTGGGATACGATAAATAGCCTTGATCTCCTCGTCGGAAACCTCGAACGGGAACTTTTCTCTTTCGGAGATATGTCAGATCGACTGGCCGATCTCGAAGCCGTCTGGGACGGGCCTGGACCTGTCTATGGCGAAAACGGGCACTGCATCCTCGCCACATCCGGCGCTGGCGGCCCCCTCCTCACCCTGCAGCACCAGACCATTGTCCGCTACATGGCTCAGTTCGACGCCTTGCCTGCCGAATACAGCCTGTATTCTGTCCAGGGCGACCCCGAAAGCAGCGAAATTCTGATTTTCTACAAGACCCACGACGAAAGTCCGCTCTACGTGATCGAACGCTGGCACGGTTGCGAATTCCGCGGCAGCAGCGACTGGGTGGCAGCCGAGGGGTAGGGCATATGCCAAAGCGGGAGGCCAGGCCCGCCGCGGCCACCGCTGCGAGTGGTGCGGGGCGGCCAATCACTGGTTTCACCCCGAGACGGGAAGCGTGGTCGTATTGACCGCCCCACACCTGGACCACGATCCGGCCAACAACGCCGACGACAACCTGGCTGCGCTGTGCCAGGCTTGCCATAACCGCTACGACGCGCCGAAACGGGCCCACAACAGGAAGCACAACGCGCACAGAGACGCGGGGCAGTTGTCGCCGTTACAGGAGACACCATGACCGACACCACAAAAAAAACAGCGAAGGGATTGAGCCTTTTGGAGGAATCAATCCTCCAAATCCTGAGAGAGGCGTATCCTGCCGCTCTAAATGTAAGTGAAGTCCGTGATGAACTGGGCATTCAAGAGCCACGAATAGGCTTCAATAGCTACCTGACAGATAGCATCATCAAGCGTTTGGAGGAACGCGGGCTCGTCGAGCAGACAAGAGAACGCGGTCCCTGGAAGTTGACCGTCACCTGAGTGAGTCGACCAGCCGGCCGGCCAGCCCGCCGTGCGCGCAAGCGTGTAACCCTGGGTTACATCAAAACCGGTGGAATGGGATCCCCAGTGGAACGGCGGGCGGCTCGGGGGGAAGGAGGGAAGAGGGAGGAGAACGGAGATGACAAGTCGCGCAAGAGGCATAAGAGGTACGAGAGGGACAATAGGTTCGCGTTGGACCCGGAAAGAACTGTTGGCAGTCGTCAACATCGGCGACCCCAACCTCGCTCCATGCAGCATTCCCACTCCCGTAAGCCATGCCCGCGTTATCGAAATGCCTTACAGCATCCACGTCAGGATCGGCCAGATCGCCACATGCGCCCATCCAGACGAGCGTGACCGGATCGACAGCTGTATCCGGCCATCTACACCAATGTCCAATCCGGGCAGACAGGCGAAGGCATCCTCGCAATCTGTGCCAGGGGCAGGGTTAAGGGGTGATTGGAGCGAAACAATCCGTGTTCAGGAGTAGACAGATGGACGAGCCAAGGATTCCCAGTTCATACCACATTTTTCTGACGTTAATCAGGAGGCTTCAGGAAGAAGACCCGAACGCCGGCCGGAAGGTGCTGAAGCGGCGCATCATGGATCTGCTGGACCTGCCGCTGGAGATGGATGACCCCTACTGGGACGAGCAGGAATTTTCCTATCTGCGATCGAGTCGGACACGTCGGGCGCTATTCGAAGACCGGTTCAACCTGGCGATGTACGAGATACGGAAAGAAGAGGGGAAGTCGTGATTATCGAATATCCGGGTCTGACTGGTAGAGTGAAGAAGAATGCGAACCACCAAGCCGTCCTCCCGCATTGGTTGGCCTGCCACGCGGCCGGGTCCGATGCGTTCATTGCTTAGAGCCTTGTCGCCAACCCCGCCTTGGCAAAAACAGGACCCGGACCCATCGGAAGACCCCAATACCCGCACTCGCAGGCGTCACGAAAACATACGGGCGGGGCACAACATCAAATGCTGGGCAACCCATTGATTGTCGAGCCTATCCCGTCCTGTTTCAGGCGCAGAGGACCGTCTCATCTGCCGGTCTCCTTCTCGATTCTGCTTCTGCTCGCGCTGTTTCTGTCCGGATGTCGCGACAGACGCGCTGCCCCCACTCCCCTCCTCACCGCAACCGCAACCTCTTCCCTGGACCGGTCGTCATCGCCGGCAGCGCCTCCGAGCGGCCCTGCGGCCAATCCACGCGCGACCGCCGAACCTGTGACCGCGGCATCCCTGCTCGATGAGGCCGCCTATCTTCACCAAATCGGCGACTACAGCCAGGAGCAAAGGTTGCTGCAAACGCTGCTGGCCGATCTCCCGACCGAGCCTGCTCAAGGACGGCAGACACCCGCCTCCCGTACGCAGACGCGCGCCGCAATCCTCTACCGGCTCGCCTTAGCCTATCTGGCAGCTGACGATCCGCAACCGGCGCTGGACGCGCTTGAGCAGCTCCGGCGCATGGGCGACGCCCTGGCCGCGGGTGAGATCAACCTGCCTTCCACGAACGGAGAAACGGTGGCGCAGATCCTGATCAACAGCCTCTTCCTGCGCGGGGAAGCTCTGGCCGGCGTGGACCGCTCCACCGAAGCCGCGGCCGCCTACCGCGCATTCGTGGCGCAGCGACCCCAGCTCTCCGGTGTCGTAGAGGAACGCATCGCCGATGCACTCCTCGCGGCAGACGAACGGCTGCAGGCCGCTGACGCGCTGCGCCGGGCCGCCGCCGCAGCCATAACCGCAGACGAGGAAGTTCGCCTTCTCGAGCGGCTGGCAGCCGTACTCGAAGGTATAGGCCGCTGGGACGAAGCCGCCTCCATCTACGATGAGATCCTCTTCGGTCCGCTTTTCGAGCGCGCAGAACCGGGCCCGGATCAGGCCGCGCCGGCGTCTGACAATATCCCCGCCTACAGAGAAGCCTCCATCTACCGCGCCGGTTATCTCTATCGCGCCGGCATGGCCTATGCCGCGGCCGGCGACGAAGAAGCCGCTATCCTCCGCTGGCGTATGGCGCTGACCGCAGACCCGGCCAGCGATGCCGCCTACCTGTCTCTCAGTCAACTGGTGAACAGGGACGCGCCCGTCGATCCTTTTCTGCGCGGGGAGATCTATCTGTTCGCCAAAGCGTACCTGCCGGCTATCGCCGCCTTTGAGCATTTCCTGGAGAAGTCGCCGCATGCCGCCCGCGCCGGCGAAGCCTGGCTGGGAATCGCCCGCTCCCTGATGGGGTTGGAACGGTGGGCAGAGGCCCGTCTTGCCGTCGACCGCGTGCTGACCGACTTTCCCAACTGTGTCTGCTTTGGCGAGGCCTGGTTGGCGCGGGCGCGAACCGCGTCTGGAGAAGTCGCGCCCGCCGAAGGACGCCGAATCTACCGCACATTCGCCGCAGCGCATCACGACGACCCGCTCGCGCCGGAAGCGCTGTGGCTGAGCGCGCAGTCTGCTCTCACCGCCGGCGCCATACATGATGCCCGCGGCGCGGTCGATCCTTTTGACGAAGCTGCCGCCGATCTGCTCAGGCTGGCGGACGCCTTCCCCAGCAGCCCGCGCGCCGCCGACGGGCTGGCCGTCGCCGCAATCGGCGCGTTCGAACGCGGCCGTTACCAGTACGCCGCCAACCTCTTCGAGCGGCTGCTCTCCGAACATCCCCATGCGCAGCCGGACTTTGCAACCTACTGGCTCGGACGTGCCCGCCATGCCCAGGGCGAAGTCAGGGCGGCGCGCGCCCTCTGGAATGCGCTCGCCGCCCGCGCGCCCGAAACATTTTACGGCATTCTGGCCGCCCTCGACGTTGACGCCGCGCATCCCGGGCAGAATCTTATCCCCCGCATGGCCCGTATGGACGTGACCGTGCCCCCATTGCCCGGCGACGATGGCAGCCGCGCATTCGCCGAAGACTGGCTGCGCGGACCGGAGGGTTTCGCGCACGCCCAGAACACCGCAGCGGCAACTGCCACAGACAGCGTCGAGCCATGGGACCTGCCCCAAACCGTGATCGACGACCCGGACCTCGTCAAAGGCGAGCTGCTGCTGGCGCTGGGCCGCCGCGCTGAAGGATTGCAGCTGCTGGAACAGATCTACTGGCGTTTTGAAAGCGATCCGGCGGCGCTCTATCCCCTCATGCTGCGCTTTCATAAGTTGGACGCCAACAAGCTCTCCATTACGGCTGCCCACCGTCTCATCGAGCTCAGCCCGGCAGAGCGTATTGCCGAAACGCCGCTTTTTATCCAGCGTTTCGCCTATCCCAGACACTACGCCCGCCTGGTCGGGAAGCAGGCCGGCGCGTTTGAGATCGCCCCTCAGCTTCTGTACGGCCTCATCTTTCAGGAGAGCCACTTCGAGTCTGCCGCGCGTTCCTATGCCGGCGCCCGCGGTCTCATGCAGATCCTTCCGGGCACAGGCTGGGAGATCGCCTATAGTCTCAACTACCCCAACTATTCCACCGAGCTGCTCGACCTTCCCATCGTCAGCATCCGTTTCGGCGCATACTACCTGCGCTGGGCGCGCGACTATGTCGGCGGCAACGACATCGCCGCCGTCGCCGGTTATAACGCCGGCCCCCGCAAGGCCCGATACTGGCTCAGCGGCACCGAGCCGGACGACGCCCTTTTCATCTACAAGGTCCCCTACTACAGGACACGCCGCTACCTGCAAGGCATTCTCATCTGTTTCGTCCACTACCTGCGCATATATGGAGGCGTCTAGCTCTTGTTGACCTCAGTCATTTTCTGTCAAAGCGGTTGAGCCGGTCCTGTCCGCCTGCTCCCCGGGGACGAACCGAAGACGTTGCTCCCCTCCGCTGATCCGGCCAAACCGCGACCGCCGAACGGTGTGATTGCAGGTGCGGTCGGGCAGTGTGCAGGTTGGGCAGGTGGCGCTTCGCGCCGGCGCGCGCCGACACCTGTCAGGCGCCACCAAAACGCGCCGCGCCAGCTGTGCCGGACCATGCCCGCCTATCCTGTTCCTGCTTTTCTCTGGAGAAACTGTGTCTGTGTGCGGATGCTGTTGAGGCGCGAGGTTTAAGGTGTCGACAGTCCCAAATTTTTTCGTGTAGTCAACCCAATCAGGACTCACCACTCCCAAAAATCACTTCACTTTCATACATAAACCACAACGCCAGAACTCAGCGCAAACCGCATCACCAGCCGAAGGGTCCGGCTACTCGTCGGAATCTCGGCTCGTTACCCCTACTTGGTGAGTTCGGACTTAAGAGCGGCCAAATTGCACCCGCGTCGGCCTACCCCAACCATTTGGACCACCCCCTGAATTTCTTGACAGGAGGGAAAGCAGGTCAGGCCGGGGTTTCCGATCATTTCTCCTTTAGTTGTCTTCGTCTGCGTCTTCCTCTTTTCCAGTCATGCACTACGAAGACGAAGTCAACAATCAGCCCAATGGCCGCTACAATAAATAGGCCCCCACCTAAACAGAACGGTTCCACAAACCGTTCAATGATATTCGCAACATACCACATACCAATTCCTGGAGGTAGTATAAACAGTACCGACCACAGAAAGAAGAGAATGCCAATATACCAAAAAGTGAAATAGCCAAAGATCGACCTCCTCTTCCTGGATTTGTCATCGCCAGAAATGCGGAACGTCTCTACGACCTTTTGCCTGATTTTGTCGGTGACATGTCTCTTAGTCACAATCCAAACTCTTTTTTGGTCTCTATCAATGAAGTGGGCCCCGAAAATTGGACCACGGGCCAGGGTGCATGATGGATCAGATCACCGTGCACGTGTAGGGCCAGTAGTATAGTCAGGAAACCGCGCCGGCCTACCCCAACCATTGGGCGGCGCGTTCGGCGTTTTCAGCGCGGGTGTAGTCGGCGACCATGCCGGCGCTTTTCCAGCGGCCCTGCGCCATGATCTCATGCGTGGGCGCGCCGGCCCTGGCCATGCGCCGCGCCATCCCGACCCGCCCACTGTGCCCGCTGTAGCCGGCCCCCAGGCCTGCGGTTTTAGCCGCGGCCTTGACGCGGCGCGAGATCGACGATTCAGACAGACCGAAGACCGAATCAGAGCCGACCGCATCCTCAAGCCGGACCGCATCGAGATGCATCATGGCAACCGGTGTCAGATAGACGGTGCGCGGGCTGGCATCGGTTTTCGAGCGCCGCACCGTGAGACGGCCGGAGCCGTTGTCCCAGCGCGTTACGTCGTCCCAGACCAGCGCGGCCGCTTCCGAGCGGCGCAGGCCGGCGTCCGACATCACCCAGCAGAGCGCGATATCGACCAGCCCGCGGCGCAGCGCGGTCTCCGCGCCCTCGAGAACGCCGCCGCGGCCGACGCGGGGAAAACAGGCGGTCTCATAAATGTTGACCAGTGCGGCCATGGTCAGCGCGTTCACCTGCCGCGGCGCGGCCGCCTGGCGCGCAAGGCCGCTCAGGGTATCGGCCACCAGCTGGTCGCGCGCGGTCTGCTCCACCTCGGCCAGCGCCTGCAGCTTGCGCAGCGCGGACACGAACACGGTCAGCGACGAAGCGCCGGCGCCTGCCGACGCCCGTTCCAGCAGATAGCGGCGCAGCTCCGGCGGCGGCGGGCACAGGCCGGAGAGCTGCTGGGCCGCGGCCCAGCGTCCCCAGGTTCTGAGCGCGCTG
>MPML01000111.1 GCA_002238445.1 Caldilineaceae bacterium bin5 | reverse complement strand
CACTGCAGTTCTGGGCGGTCGGGCCTTCGGCCCTCCCTTGTGCAGGGGCTGCGCCCCCGCAACGCCCCCCTACAAAAACATGCCTCGCCCACCGTGTGCCTTCTTCGCATCGTGTCGGCTGGCGAGCATGGCGGCCGCTGTACACCAGTTGCGTCACCAAGAGCCCGAATGGTTCCAAGAATGACCGGCTGGTCAACTACTGTGGCTTAGTAGTTACGGAAATTGGAAAAAAGGCCCGCTTCGGCCCGCCTATTTCCCGGAAAGGCTGCACCTTGCACCGACCGCCAGGAGCACCTGGTACTTGCAGCCAATCTGTCACGCTCTTCTCGAAAGATCGGGATTCAGGTCTGATGCCAGACACTTCCCGTTCGCGGCAACTCCGCCAGCGGGCCGGGCGCCGGCTGGACCCTGCGCCTACGCAGAAAATCGACTGCCTGCTCCAATACGTTTTCAGGGGTGAGAATGCTGGTGTCGATGATCAGGTCCGCGTGGCCGCGGGCATGTTCCAGCCGCTGCAATTCAGTGCGGCGCCAGGGCTCATTCCAACTGACATCTGGACGCCGCGCCCCCTGGGCCGGCAGATCTGCATCCAAAAAAATGAGCAAGTGGGGCGGCCGGATCTGTTGCCACATATCAGCCACCTGGCTGTGCTCTTGCGCGACGGGGCGGGCATTGAAGCCCAGCCTCCTCAGACCGGCTACAAGTGTCGATTTGCCGGCCGCACTGACGCCTACGATTTTGACTAGGTCACTGTGCATTAGGCCGCCCCCATTGGCGGTCCGTAAGAGCTACACCTTGATCTAAATGGGTAGCGATATCTCCATCCGGCGAATCTTCTGTTCTCTCTGATGCGTTCCCACCTTGACGACAAGGACGGTCGAGTCATCGCCTGGCCGCCCCTGGTCCAAGGCCAGCGCCGCCTCTAGAACACGATCGGCAATCTCCTGCGCGCCGCCCTTCTCCGCAGATTCTTCCCCTTCAGCTGGACTGCCCTCGTCCAAATTCGCCGCGCCCGCAACATCCATTGCCCCGCCGCTGCGGTGCCCCGCGCTCCAAATCCCGTCGGTGAACACCACGGCTGTCAAGCCAGGTGACAGCGGCAGTTCAACGATATTCGGTTTCGTATTCCGATAAATGCCTATCGCGTCGCAATCTTCATCCAGCCACGCGGTGTCGCCACCGTTCTGTACCAGGACCGGACATCGGCTGTTTCGGCTTAACACGAGCGTCTCGGTGACCAGGTCAACGCTGGCAATCACCAGTTCCGCGCTGACTTTCCCGCCGCGGTGTGTGCGCAGATAGTCATGTGTGGCCCGCGCCACCGCGCCATCCCGAACGCCTTCCGCAATCAGACTCATCGCCTTGCGGGCCACTATATTGCTGATCGCCTTGGCGCTGCGTCCACTGCGCTGGCCGTCCGAAACCACGATGCTGATGCCGCCATGGGGCCGCTCCACCACCTCTACCGTATCTCCGCTTTCGCTGGATGCGTATTTTGCCACCTTGGCAACTGCGATCTGGATATCCAGGTGGTTCATCGGACTGCTCGTCCTCCAGGCAACTGGCCCTGGCTGCACTGTCAATCTCTGGAGACAGTGGACGCGTGGCAATGTGGCAACAAGGAACTAAAGAAGTAAGCCAATAATGGCACAAAGGCTGATCCTATCTATGATCGCCATAAAAGCACACCGCAGGCGTTCTGTCAATCGTGAGTGGACAAAAGACCTGGAAAGCTTGACACTGAGGGTAATGTCCATCATAATTCCTGCAGTCCGCCATAGGAGCTATCCCCATGAAAATCACTCGTATTGATACCCACTTGACCGAACTGGCAAATCGCTCGATCCCGTTCGTCGTCGTCCATACCGACGAGGGCATCCACGGCGTCGGCGAGCCATTCTCCTGTGGGGCCGACAATGCAACCGTCGCCGCCATTCACGACTTTGAGAAATGGCTGATTGGCCGCGACCCGCGCGATATTGAAGGCCTCTACCACCTAATGTATGCCGGAGGTCGCTTTCCCGGTGGCTCAGTCATAAACGCCGCTATCAGCGGGATCGAGCACGCACTCTGGGATATCGCCGGCAAGGCCGCCGGGCTGCCCGTCTACAGACTCCTCGGCGGCCAAGCCCGCAACCCCCTTCCCGTCCTCCAAACGGTCTGCGGCAAAGCCAGCAACCGCATTCGCGTCTACCAGAGCGTGGGCGGCGAAACCCCGGAGGAGGCAGCCGAAGACGCCATTCGCCTCATCCAGACCTACGGC
Source organism: Caldilineaceae bacterium bin5 (assembly GCA_002238445.1). Classification (GTDB taxonomy): domain Bacteria; phylum Chloroflexota; class Anaerolineae; order Caldilineales; family Caldilineaceae; genus Bin5. The sequence continues at coordinate 5,823 of MPML01000111.1, read as the reverse complement.
TATACCGCCCTGAAAATGGGGCCGCTGCCTTCCGGCTGGCATCTGATGCCCTGGAATCGAGCACTGCGAGAGACCGAGCGACGCGTTGCAGCTGTTCGTGAAGCCGTCGGACCGGACATCGACATCGGTCTTGATCCCCACGCCCGCATCCTCGAGATCGGCCGCGCCGCCCAACTCTGTGAGGTCGTGGCTCCATTTCGCCCCTTATTTGTGGAAGAGCCTTTGCGGCCGGAGAACTATGAAGCGCTCGCAAAACTCAGCCAAAAAGTGAATGTTCCCATCGCCACCGGCGAAATGCTCTACAGTCGCCATGAATTCCGCGAACTGCTGGGCTACCACGCCGTCGACATCATCCAGCCTGATATCTGCATAACCGGCGGCCTTTGGGAAATGAAAAAAATCGCCGCCATGGCCGAAGTCCACTATGCCAGCGTTGCTCCCCACAACCCATGCGGACCGATCGCCACCGCAGTAAACGTCCATTTCGCCGCCAGCACAACCAACTTCCTCGTCTTGGAATACAAGGCTGATGAAGGCAGGCGCGCCGAAATCGTGGATGAGCCGATCAAGCTGGTCGACGGCTACCTGGAGCTGCCCGACCGCCCCGGCCTCGGCATCGACCTGAACCTGGAAGCGCTGGCCGCCCATCCCGGCCGTCCTTGGCACCGTCCGTTCCTCGTCCGCCCTGACGGTTCGCTGGCCTACCAATAAGACTATTTCAAGCCCAACCTCGAGCCGGGTATCTGTCTTCGACGCAACGGTTTCGACAAGAACTCTCGCCCAACTCTCGCCGGGGCCAGCGTCGAGCCTCCCACGCCGGCCCATGCCGCACTAGCATGTCCGAAATAGAAAAAACAGGTCGAATCTGCCAAGGAATCCACCCATGCACGCAATAGAAGTCAAGCAAACGAATTCTGGCCCCCAGCTTGTCTGGCAAGAGGTTGACGACCCGGTCTTGCAGGCGGATGAAGCGCTCGTTGCCATCCATGCTACCACGCTCAATCGAGCCGACCTGTCGCAAGCAGCAGGGAACTACCCTCCGCCGCCAGGCGCGCCAAATATCATGGGATTGGACATGGCCGGCGAGATCATCGAAGTTGGCGCCGGCGTGCAAGGCTGGCAGGTCGGCGACAAAGTCTGCGCGCTTCTTGCCGGCGGCGGCTACGCCGAACAGGTAGCCGTAAACCAGCGACTCCTGATGCCGATCCCTTCCGGCTGGTCCTTTGAAGAAGCAGCCTCCCTGCCCGAGGTCTATCTGACCGCCTACGTCAACATCTTCATGGAAGCCGGATTCCAGCCCGGTGAGACTATCCTCATCCATGGTGGCGCCAGCGGCGTAGGCACCGCCGCCATCCAAATGGCCAAAGAAGCCGGAGGCCGCGTCATCACAACAGCCGGCCGCCCGGACAAAGTGAAAACCTGCCTCGAACAGGGTGCCGATCTGGCGATTAACTATCGTTCCGAAGACTTTGCCGAACGCACGCGCGAGTTCACCAACGGCCAAGGCGTTGATCTGATTCTCGACATGGTGGGAGCAGAGTACCTCGAGCGCAATATCAGTCTGCTCAAGGTGAAGGGGCGGCTCGTGTTTATTTCCACTCTGGGCGGCGCCGAAGCCATGGTGGATATCAGGCAGCTCATGGGCAAGCGCGCCCGCCTGATTGGTTCAGTGCTGCGCCCACGGACCCTCGCAGAAAAAACCGAAATTATCGGCCGCTTTCGTCAGCAGTTCTGGGACCAGATCGAGAGAGGCACGATCCGGCCCGTTATCGACTGCGTGCTGCCTGTTGCCGATGCCCACGCCGCGCACCAACGCATGGCCGCCTACCAAAACATCGGCAAAATCGTGCTCAAAGTGCGCTAAGTTCGGACAATAACGCCTGGACAGCCTCTTCAATCGCTGCCAGGCCAGTGTCCGCGGCAGTTACATCCACATCGAATATCCGCCAATAGCGTACCCGTTCTGTCCATTCAGGAAAGCGCGCCTCCATCAGCGGCCGGTGCTCTATTTCGTTCACCGCGATTGTGACCGTCGCCGCACGCAGATCGTCTTCCTGCAGGTCCATTGGCAGGCGCAAGGGCTCAGGAGGATTGATGTCTAGCACGCGCAGTCGATCCAAGGCGTCTCTGGACATGAAACCCAGATTATCTTGGCTTGGCTGCAGCCCGCGGCTGGAGGCCTGCCAATCCATATTGCGCAACCGCGCTTGTTCATTAAAATAGTGCTCGGCAAAACGGCTGCGGTAATAGTTTCCGGTGCAGAGAAAAAGTACAGTGTCTGGCATGAGAGCCGCACCCTGATTTCTATTGGAGGTTGCGAAGCGTTATCGCCTGGAAATGGCCGAAGCGATGCCCTTCCATCGGTAAAATCTGAAATGATAGAACTCGGAAATAGCGCTCCATAATCGACCGCATCTCCTCATCCTTGTAAAGCGCATAGAAGCGTTTGGGATCATACCCGTCATCTTCCCACACGCCTTCGAAGTCCTGCCCGCCCCAAGCCCCCACGAAGAGGAGACCCTCCGGTCGAACGACCCGCCGGATCGCCTCCAAAACTCGCGAGAACTCCGATTTCGGCACATGCAACAGGCAGTTCTGCGCAAAAAGTCCGTCAAACTTGCCGTCGGCGAAATCCAGGCACAGGAAATCCATTTCGTGGGCAACCAGCCCTTTCGCCCGACACAGACGGACCATCTCTGACGAGAGATCGGTGCAAACCACATTCAGCCCCGCGTCCTGGAAAAAGCGCGCCGCCTGCCCTGTGCCCGCCCCAATCTCCAGCAGCGACTGCATCCCCTCTGCCTGTAATCGCCGCAAAAACTGCGACCACAGCTCGACCTTCCATTCCTGGACAGGACTCCTGTCTCGCAGTTCGGCTCTGTCATCGTAAGCGTGCTTCAACTCGGTCGTGACGGAGGTATAGTCTGTCACAGCGCGTTGTCCTTTTCGCCGCACGCAAGACCGGCCGGCCTACTCCTGTTCAGCCTGCTTGAAAAAACCGGGTGCAGGCTGGGCCAGCATGCGCGCCAGCGGCCGCAGTTCCATCCACCACTGCTCGAGCGGACGTTGATGTACCTCATCCATCAACCGGGGAACACGGTATAGCGGCGTGGCCGTTACATCGCCTTCCTGGATGCCAAGACAGATGGCGCCCACCTCCGAGAAGCTCGTCGCGCTCTGTCGTTGCGTCATCTCTTCAATCCGGCGCACCGCCTCCCACGCCAGTCGCGCGGCCAGAATGCGGTCGTACGGAGACGGGTTGCCTCCCTGTTGCAAATGCCCCAGAATTGACTGCCGCACTTCAAACAAATCGCCGCCCTCCTCATCAAAAAGCGCGGCTATGAAGGCCGTGGTATAAAAGGAGTTGGCAGTTTCGTTGCGGATCATCAGACCCAATCGCTTCCCCTGCTCAAAACCCTCCTTTAACAGGTCGATGTCCCGTTCGAGCTCTCTCAGCGTAATCCCCTCTTCGTGCAGATAAACGCGTTCCGCGCCCGTCGCAATGGCGCTCATCAGCGCCAGGTAACCACAGTAACGGCCCATAACCTCAACAATGAAACAGCGATTCAGAGCCACCGCAGACTGCTTTATCTTGTCGACCACCTCGACAATGCTGTTAAGTGCAGTGTCCGCGCCGATACTTAATTCCGAGCCCGGCAGGTTGTTGTTTATGCTGGCCGGAATGCATATCAAGGGAATGTTGAATGCCGGAAAATTATGTCTCTCTTCGTATAGCTTATGAACCGCATAATACCCGGCCCAGCCGCCAATCATTACAATCGCATCAACCTGATGTTTTTCAAGCACCTGCGCAGCCGCGTACAGTTCCGCGCCCTCAGGGCACTTGCGGCTGCTCCCTAACTCGGACCCGCCGGTCGGCGCCCAACCGTTCACCGACATCCAGTTCATTTCGTGGACGTCATCGTTGATCAAGCCGCGGAATCCCCGTCTGACACCGAGAGGAATGTGGCCGCTGTCCTCGAGCAGCCGTACTACCGCACGCGTCGCCGCGTTCATTCCTGGCGCAGGAGCGCCCCCCGTCACTACCGCAACCCGCAGACGCCGCTTGCTTGGCTCAGGCGGCCGCGGGTTGGCGCGAATCAGCGTCCGCAAAATCCGGAAGGAGTCGCTGTAAGACTTCCCCCGGTACCGCATCGCCGCGTCGAAATCACAGTCGTGAATAGACTTGCCCACTTTGAGCGTCTGCGCCACGCACTCAGTCAATGATTTGTGGACGATCTTGTTGTTTTGGATACCAATAAGTACCGCTTCGTCACTCGGCTTTGCGTTGAGAACTGCTTCCGCCGCAGCCGCGCCCAGCAACGTCGCCAGCACCCGGTCATATGCGCTGGGAGATCCGCCGCGTTGAACGTGACCCAGCACAGTAACCCGTGCCTCCTCTCCCAGATATTTGGTCAGCACTTCCTCTACATACGCGCTCGAGATAGGATTCCCGTGACGGTCTTGCGCACCCTCTGCCACCACCACGATACTGTCCCGCCGACCTATGTCCCGGCCGGTGCGCAGGATCGAGCACATCTTTTCTTCCCACGCGTCCAAATTTGGCGGACTCTCAGGAATCAGCGCGAAATCAGCGCCGGAAGCCAACGCCCCCATCAGTGCCAGATAGCCGCAATGGTGGCCCATCACCTCGACCACGAACGCCCGTTGGTGGCTGGCCGCCGTGCTTGTAATTGCGTCCAGGGCCTCCGTGATACGGTGCAGTGCCGAGTCCGTTCCAATCGACAAGTCCGTGCCAAACATATCATTGTCGATCGAGCCAACCAGGCCGGCAACCGCGAGAAATCCGTACTCCTCGGCCACATTAGGAGCCATTCGCCCCTCGGCCACCAGCTCCTGCGCCAGTGTGGCCCACTCCTCACGCAAGACTTGCGCGCCGGTTAAACTGCCGTCGCCGCCAATTACCACAAGCCTGTTAATGCCCTGGGCAAGCAGATTGAGTACCGCTTCCTTTCGCCCTTCCCTGGTGAGAAAGTCAGGGCTGCGCGCGGTGCCAAGCAGCGTCCCGCCCTGCTGCAGCACGCCGCCGACCGAGTCCCAGCTAAATGGACGTATCAAGTCGCCGCCCTCGATCATTCCCTGGAAACCCTCAAAGATTCCAAAAACGTGGGCCCCACGCTCCAACGCCGCGCGCACGACCGATCGCACGGCCGCATTCATGCCCTGCGCATCACCTCCACTGGTGAGGACGCCAAGATGTGCTCTCTTTGCCATGCGCCGCCCTCCTATCGCGGCAAACCGCATTTTCAACGCCGCCCGTTAGCGGCGCACCACTCAGACTGCCAAGATTATAGCATGTAGCAGCCTATTCCCGTATCTCGATTTTTCTGCTTGCAGTATGTCTTGTCAGGCCGTCCCGCGCCTTTCGTGCGGTCCGCTCTGTCCAGGAACGAATAGCCGCTGCGCAATCAGGCTAAGGGACAATGTCGTGCCGCCATGCTTCCAGTGCCGGTCAACCTCCCTCCTCCTCATCTCTGCGCGTCTTCGGCCCAATGCCGCAACACACCCGGAACATGGAATCCACAGCTCAGTCCTGCCCCACACTTGGGCCCTGTGCCAAACTCTTGGCGCCCATTCTGAACCCCTCAATCTACCGGCCAAATTGCTGCGGAACCGTACCTACCCATCCCCAACCAGTGCGCAACCCCCTGAACAAAGCTAGCAATAGCTATAGCTCTTTCCACATTCCTGTTGCTCTGGGCGGTCGGGCCTTCGGCCCTCCCTTGTGCAGGGGCTGCGCCCCCGCAACGCCCCCCTACAAAACCATCGCTCACCGACCGTGCCTGCTCATTCCAGCAGTGC
>MPML01000020.1 GCA_002238445.1 Caldilineaceae bacterium bin5 | reverse complement strand
AAACCCAATTGGAGGTGGACCGGCGGGGGATCGGGCGCCGTATCTCCCATCTTAAGACCGAGCTGGAAGAGCTTCGCCACCCCCGCGAACGCTACCGGCAGCGCCGGCAGAAGTCAACGACGCCGATCATCGTCGTGGTCGGTTACACGAACGCGGGCAAGAGCACCCTGCTCAACGCGGTCAGCGGCGCCGGTGTGCTGGCCCAGGACCAGTTGTTTGCCACGCTCGACCCGACCACGCGCCGCGTCGAGCTGCCCAGCGCGCGCACTGCATTGTTCACCGATACGGTCGGATTCATCCAGAAGCTGCCGACCGCGCTGGTGGCCGCATTCCGGGCGACGCTGGAAGAGATTACCGAGGCCGACTTGCTGCTGCATGTGGTGGATATCTCGCACAACAACGCCGATGAGCAGGTAACCGCGGTGGAAGAGATGTTGGAAGAGCTGGGCGCCGGCGATAAACCGCTTGTGACGGCGTTAAACAAGATCGACCTGCTCAACCCCGAGGGTCAGGGAGGATCTGGCCTTACGGCGCAGCAACGACACGCGCTGCAGGACTACCCGTCCCCCGTACTGATCAGCGCCCACACAGGTGAAGGCATTCCCGAACTGCTGGCTGAAGTTGATGGCAAGCTGCAGGAAAGGATGACGCGGCTGCGGCTGCTGCTCCCTTACAGCAAGGGCGACCTGGTCTCTCTGATTTATGAGCATGGTCGCGTGGAACGGGAAGAATTCACTGAGGATGGGACACTGATCGAAGGCAGGTTGCCCGCCCATCTGGCCGGCCGTGTGCAGGCCTGGAGCGTGGAGGGGCCGGATAGCCGGTAGGCAGAACGACCATAATAGGCCGGAAAGTACGCTGAACTTCAGTGGACTTCCGGCAGTTATCGACTTGCATAACAGCAGAGGGCCGCAGAAGAAATGACAAAACCGACCGTTGTAGTGACCCGCCAATTGCCTGAGGCGGCGATCGCGCCAATCCTTGAAAAATGTAACACCCGCTACTGGGACAGTGAAGAGCCGATAGATCGCAACACGCTGCTGGAATGGGTGGAGGGCGCGGACGGGCTCTATTGCCTGCTGACCGAAACGATCGACGATGAACTGCTGGACGCGGCCGGACCGGGGCTGCGGGTTGTGGCCACGATGTCGGTCGGCTACGATCACGTGGACGCGTCTGCGCTAGGCCGACGGGGCATTCTCTTGGGAAATACGCCGGGCGTGTTGACGGCAACGACGGCGGAGTTAGCGCTGGCGCTGCTGCTGGCGACCGCGCGGCGTCTTCCGGAAGGTACGCAGGCTGTGCAGGACGGGACGTGGCCCAGCTGGCGGCCGATGTGGATGACAGGACGCGATATCCACGGCAGCACGGTCGGGCTGGTCGGCCTGGGACGGATTGGCGCCGCGTTTGCGCGCATGCTCGGCGGTTTTGACTGCCGCATTCTCTACACCGGGCCCAGAGAAAAGCCTGAGGCGGCGCGGGAGGTGGGCGCGACATTTGTGGCGATGGACACGCTGTTGCAAGAAAGCGATTTTGTGGCGGTTCATTGCCCTCTCAACGACCAGACCCGCTCGCTCTTCAACGTCGAGGCCTTTCGCAAGATGAAACCGACCGCAGTCTTGATTAACACCAGCCGCGGCGGCGTCGTTGATCAGGAAGCGCTCTACGAGGCGCTGGTGCAGGGAGAGATTGCAGCCGCCGGGTTGGACGTCACTGATCCGGAGCCTCTGCCGGCGGATCACCCACTGGTCTCGCTGGATAACTGTGTGATTCTGCCCCACATTGGCAGCGCCACCGTCGCCACGCGCACGAAGATGGCGGTGATGACGACCGAGAATCTGCTTGCAGGTGTCGAGGGCCGACCGCTGCCGAATTCGGTCGATCTGTCGTAGGAGCAGGGTTGGGCGGCAGTCAGGGCAGAGGTAAGAGTGTTACAAAATTTGCCAAAATAGTATACAGTTACTGAAACGACCAGTAACGGTTTCGCAACCGAATGGAAAGGGATGTTCCGGCAATGAGTAAGCAGACGCTAACCATAACCGATAACCGCACCGGCAATACGATTGAACTGCCGATCGAACATGACACCATCCCGGCCATCGGCCTGCGCCAACTGAAGGTGCAGGCCGATGATTTTGGCATGATGGCCTACGACCCGGGCTATACGAACACGGCGTCCTGCAAGAGTCGAATCACGTATGTCGACGGCGACAAGGGCATTCTTCGATACCGAGGGTATCCGATTGAGCAGTTGGCGGAAAAGAGTACTTTTCTGGAGGTGGCGCACCTGTTACTCTTCGGCGAACTGCCGACGGCAAGCAAGTTGACCGACTGGAACGCGCGCATAATGGCGCACACGCAGATCGACAAAGACCTGAAAGGTGTGCTCAAGACGTTCCGTGGGGACGCGCACCCGATGGGCATTCTGATCAGCGCAGTCGCAGCAATGTCCACTCTCTACCCGGAGGCCAAGCAGGTTCATGACAGCGAGATTCGCTTGCAGCAGGTCGTGCGTGTTCTCGGCCAGCTGCCGACGGCGGTCGCCTTCGCTTACCAGAACCTGCTCGGCCGGCCGCATACAGACCCCGACGGCGCCCTGGGCTATAGCGAGAATTTTCTCCATATGATGGGTCTCACTGGTGACGGCGAAGTCGATCCCGTTCTGGCGAGAGCGATGGACGTGCTGTTCATTCTACACGCCGATCATGAGCAGAACTGTTCCACCTCGGCGCTGCGCAACATCGCTTCAAGCGACGCCGATCCGTACTGCGCACTTGCCGGTGCGGTCGCGGCCCTGTACGGCCCTCTGCATGGAGGCGCCAATGAAGCGGTCCTGCGGATGCTTGCTGAAATCGGCGATACGAAGAAGATCCCGGCCTTTCTGGAGAGAGTGAAAAACCGGGAAGTGCGTCTGATGGGGTTCGGCCACCGGGTCTATAAGAACTACGATCCCCGTGCCCAGATCGTCAAGAAGATCGCCTATGAAGTTTTCGACGTGACCGGGAGCAACCCGTTGATCGATATTGCCGTGGCGTTGGAGCAGGCTGCCCTGGAGGACGACTATTTCGTCTCCCGCCGGCTATATCCGAATGTGGATTTTTACAGTGGCATCATTTACCAGGCGATGGGGTTCCCGGTCGAGATATTCCCGGTATTGTTTGCTTTGGGAAGGGCGCCGGGGTGGCTGGCCCAGTGGATGGAGCTTATGGACGACGCGGAGCAGCGCATCGCCCGTCCCCGGCAGATCTTTCTGGGTGAGGCCGAGCGTGCCTACCTGCCGATCGGCGAGCGCGGCTAGCTACAGCAGGCGAGTGTCGGAGCCACGAATCAGGGATCACGAGACATCGCCGTGGCCGCGCCAGAACTGTTCCACCTTCTCCTGCACCAGTGGATAGTTGTCGAGATCAGGGTCTTGGCGCAGAAGGTCCTGCGCGGCCTGCTGGGCCAGATGCAGGGTAGCGGTATCGCTTAGGTTCGCCATCATCAGATCGGGCAAGCCGCTCTGGCGCGTACCCAGAAAATCCCCGGGGCCGCGCAGTTCGAGATCTTTTTCCGCCAGTATGAAGCCGTCTGTCGTCTCCGCCAGAGCGTTGAGTCGTTGAGCCTGCGCGCCGCCTTTCACGCGGCTGATGAGCGCGCAGTAGCTCTCGTGCTCACCGCGGCCCACCCGGCCCCGGAATTGGTGCAACTGGGCCAGACCGAAGTGCTCTGCATCCTCAATCAGCATCAAGGTAGCGTTGGGAACGTCCACCCCCACTTCGACAACACTGGTGCTGACCAGAATGTCGAGATCGCCGCCGGCAAAGGAACGCATGACCTCATCCTTCTCGGCGCCTTTGAGACGGCCGTGGAGAAGCCCGACGCGCAGATCGGGGAAGATTTCTTCGTCCAGGCGGGTGTGCGCGTCCACGGCCGCGCCGACATCCAGCTTTTCACTTTCTTCGACGAGGGGATAAATGATGTAGGCTTGGCGGCCCTGTTGCACCTGTCTGCGCACGAAGCCGTAGAGGCGCTCCCGCTCAGTGGGCGGGAACCGCTTCGTCTTAATTGGCGTCCGCCCCGGCGGCAGCTCGTCGATGACGCTGACATCGAGGTCACCATATACTGTGAGCGCCAAACTGCGCGGGATTGGGGTGGCGCTCATCACCAGCAGATGGGGCACGGCTGTTTCTCCGCCCTTGTCGCGTGCGGCTGCCCGCTGTCCGACGCCAAAACGGTGCTGCTCGTCGACCACGACAAAGCCGAGGTTGGCGAAAGCCACGTTTTCCTGGATGAGCGCGGTGGTGCCGACCACAATTTGAACGCTGCCGTCTGCCAGGCCGGTCAGGGCCGCCTCCCGCTCCTGCCCGGTTATGCGTCCGGTGAGGAGGGTGACAGTGGGTCTTGTGCCGTCGGCGAGTTCAACACCTTCAAGCAGGTTGCGCAGACCGCGGAAATGCTGTTCCGCCAGAATCTGCGTCGGCGCCAGCAAGGCGGACTGATAGCCGTTGGCGGCGGCGACCAACATGGCTGCGGCGGCGACGACGGTTTTGCCGCTGCCGACATCACCTTGTATGAGGCGGCTCATCGGCACCTGCCGGCCCATGTCTTGCCGAATTTCGTCCAGTGTCCGCAGCTGCGCGGCGGTGAGGGCAAAGGGTAGGGTCGCCTGATAGTTTGCCAACTGTTCGTCGTCAACGGTCATCGCCGCGGCGTTGAGATGCTGAATCTCCTGCCTACGGCGCTGGACGCCCAACTGAAGAAAGAAGAAATCATCAAAGATAATGCGTTTGCGCGCGTTGTCAAGCCGTTCCGACGTCTCTGGAGAGTGAATTTGCCGCAGCGCGTCGGTCAGAGGAATCAGACCGTAATGGCGGCGGAGCGCCTCCGGCAGGGGATCGTGAAGGGAGGTCAACCCCAGTTTGAGGGCTTCCTGAACCTGCCTGCTGACATCGTTGCTGCGCAGGCCCGACGTCAAGCCATAGACGGGGAGGATCGGGCCGCCTTTGACAACGCTGGGACCGATCTCTTCGAAGATCGGGTTTTCCAATGTTTTGTGCCCCATATACATGCCGACAGCGCCGCTGAGACGATAGGTCTTTCCGATCCGCAGGCGATTTCTCATCCACGATTGGTTCCACCAGGTGGCACGGACCGTGCCGCTGCCGTCACTGAAGATCGCCTGCAGGATCTCCTTCTTATAGGCAAATTTGCGTTCACTGAAATCCCGCAGATTGGCGACGATCGAAAGGCTCTCTCCCTCCTCCACATCGACAATAGGGCGCACACGGCTGAAGTCATCGTAACGATGAGGCAGATGCCAGATGAGTTCGCCAACGGTTTCGATTCCCAGACGTGAATACTGTTCTGCCCTTTTTACCCCAATCCCTTTCAAATCGGTTGTCGGTCGGTCTAGAACATTGGGCGGATCGGGCGCGTCTGTTTCGGCCTCGCCGCTCGGTGGTGAAACCTGATAGGCCGAGCCGGCATCGACCTGGCCTTCGGCCACTACTGTTTTCGGTTGGCGAGCCGCGGCCGGGCCGAACCGGTCTACGTTCTCCAGGGCCGGATCAGGCGGCGGCGGTTCGTCCAAGAGGCCGAGCAGTGAGTTCAGCAGCCGCTCCCGTTCATCGCTCTCGGCATCGGCATAGCGGGTCAGGCGTTCGAGGATTTCCTGCAGCAGGCCGGGCTGGACGGAATCGGCCCTGGCGTCGGCCGCCCAGCGCTCGCAAAAGGCAGCCACTCCGCCAGCGAAGGCTCTCTCGCGCCAGCGGGTCTGGATTTCCAGATTCAGAAGATTGCGCAACCGTGTCAGGGCTTTCTCAGCCATTGTCAGTAAAGCCCCTCGTATACGATGACCCCCATTACACTGGGCCCGAGATGGGCGGCCAGGCTGGGCGGATAGCGCCATACTTTGGCCGAAATGTTCGGCAGCCCTTCCTCTAAACGTTCCAGCAGCTGTTCCTGCGTCTGCTCATAGCGGTGCTGAACCAATCCGATTCGTTCATTCTGGGCGAATTCGGCGATATAGTCGTACAGCTTTTCGGCGACATCTTCACGGGTCTGCACTTTTTCCAACGGGATCAGCTGGCCGTCTTCCATGGTTACCATGGCTTTGATCCCCAGCATCGTGCCGAGCACACTTTGCGCTGCGCCGAGGCGGGCGCTGCGTTCCAGGTAGTACAGAGTTTCGGCGAAGAAGGTCACATAGATGTGGGGGATTGCGCCGTTGACGATACGTGCGACTTCATACAGGTCGGCCCCTCCTTCGGCAGCCTCGGCGGCCAGCTCTGCCAGCATTCCGAGGCCGATCGCCGTTGTCTGGCTGTCCATAACCCGGATGCGATAGCGCCCCATCATCATATCGGCGGCCTTGCGCGACTGACTCCACATAGGGCTGAGGGAGCTGCTCATATGGATGGCCACGATCTCCTCGGCATCCTGGCCGAGCCGTTGATAGACATCCATAAGGCGACTGATGTCGGGGGCCTCCACTTCCGGCAGCAGAATTCGCCCGCCGGACTGGTTTTCCCGGATCAGTTGAAAGAGCCGGTCGGCGCTGAAACCGTCGGCATCCTCAAAGCGCTCCCGCCCAATCTTCAGCACCTGGGGGATCACTTCAATCGAATATTTTTCTATAATTTCAGCCGGAATGCTGGCGTCACTATCAGTAACAATACGAACCTTGCTCACAGCAAATGCTCCAACTTTTGACAACCGAACAGCCGTATGCTAATCTCAGACAATTCAGTGATAAGTGATCATTGGTTGGGCGTCAGTGGTGTTTCACTGACCTTGAGCCAACGACGAACCGGAGGGAATAGATCATGGCGAAATGCCAGAAGTGCGGTAAGGGTCCTCAGTTTGGAAACAATCGTCCCTGGTCCAGAAAGGCCACACGGCATAAGTGGAAGATCAACATTCAGAAGGTCAAAATGCTTGAGAATGACAGGTTGGTTTCCCGTCGCCTGTGCACCTCCTGCATCCGCACGCTTGCGAAGGCCTGATTTTCCCTGCTGCAACATTTTTGACAAATCATCAGAAGCGTTGGGCCATTGCGCCCGGCGCTTTTTTTGTGCCGTAAACCGCGCCGCTTTGGAAAACGCCGTCCTATGCATCCATCGTGTTGCGTAGCTGCCCGCAACCGGCATCGATTTCGATGCCCCGGCGGATACGTACCGTTGCCGAGATGCCGCCCTTTTGCAATATATCAGCGAACCGTTGGGTGTCTCTATCGCTGGTCGGCTGAAATTGGCTGTCGGGAATCGGATTAAGGGGAATAAGATTGACATGGCACAGCATCCCCTTCAGCTTGTCCGACAGATCTTCGGCCAGGGCGGGGCTGTCATTTATGCCCCGCATCAGGGCGTACTCAAAGGTCACGCGGCGATTGGTCTTGGCAATATAGCGACGTACTGACTTCAGCAGGTCATCGACCGGATAGCGCCGACTGGGAGGAACCAGCTTGCTGCGCAAGGCGTTGTTGGGCGCGTGCAGGCTGACGGCCAGATTCACCTGAAGCCCCTCGTCTGCCATGCGGTCGATCATCGGAATCAGGCCAACCGTACTGAGGGTGATGTGGCGTGCGCCGAGCCCGAAGCCGTCGGCGGCGGTCAAGCGGCGGATGGCCGTCCACACATTCTTATAGTTGTGCATTGGCTCGCCCATCCCCATCAACACGATGTTGGTCACCGTGGTCGGCCGCTTCACCCGCATTTTTGGCCCCTCGCCACTATCATTCAAATAACGGGCAAAGAACAGGACCTGGGCCACAATCTCGCCGGCGGTCAGATTTCGTCGCAGCCCGCCTAGCGCGGTTGCGCAAAATGAACAGCCCATGGCGCAACCGGCCTGACTGCTGATACAGAGCGTGCGCCGCTTGTCATACAGCATGAGGACAGCTTCGACCGTCTCCCCATCCGGCATCTGAAACAGCACCTTCTGGGTGTCTCCGGCCTTGGAGACGCGCTGGGTGATAGGCGTCAGCGGCGTGAGCGTTGCCGTTGCAGCCAAGCCCTCGCGCATTGCCTGCGGCAGATTCGTCATCTCTTCAAAGGAGCAGGCGTATTTCTTGTAGATCCACTCCTCAATCTGGCGAATGCGGTAGGTGGGTACGCTCTTAGGCCGCACATTTGCGCCGGTATGGCGAGACGGCAGCGAATTGACGACGTCGGCAATCTCTTGCAGAGAGCAGTCCAATAGCGAACGGCTGTTTGGGGAAACTGTGGGCGGCGTAAGTGGAATGGTCTTCATCTTTACAATTGTAGCGCAGCTATTCAGTTGCCGTCAAAAAGTGGCCCGATCGCGCCCTATCACGCTGATGTCGGCTCTCGCCCTCGCGGTGGCGACCAGTGACTAGCTGAGCCGACGCGCAGGCAGCGTTCAACTGTCGGCCTGGCGAAAGGCGTCGAGAAGCTCGGGCAGTCCGGGCAGAATCAGGTCCGGCCTGGGCGTGATTGTACGAAATTCCTCTTCAGTCGTGATACCGGTCAACACTGCGGCGGTGGGCATACCCAACTCGATGGCGCCGGCGATGTCGGTTTCGTAGCGGTCTCCGACCATCAGCGTGGAGGCCGCGGTAGTGCCCAATTTGTGCATAGCCTGTTGGAACATGCCGGCGTTTGGTTTGCCGATCACGGTCGGCGTGACGCCAGTAGCTGCCTCCAGCAGGGCCAGCAGCGCGCCGGTGCCGGGGATCTGGCCCCGTTCGCTGGGAAAGGAAGTATCGCTGTTGGTGCCAACGAAGCGGGCGCCGGCGCGCACGGCCAGGGTGGCATCAGCCAAGCGTTCGTAGCGCACACTGAAATCGATGCCGGAAACGACCACGTCGGCCGCTTGCGCATCTTCGACAAGGGTAATACCTTCCCGTTCCAGTGCCCAGCGCAGGCCGTCCTGGCCGATCATGAAGGCGCGTACGCCGTCCGGATACTGCTCCGCCAGCCAACTGGCGGTCGCCAGTGCGCTGCTGAGAATGTGCTCCTCGTCGGCGCCGATACCCATACGGGCGATTTTCTCGACGAACTGAACCGGCGTGCGCGACGAATTGTTAGTTACGAACAGCCAATTTCGATCGGTCGCCTGCAGATAGTCCAGCAGTTCTTGAACGCCGGGCAGGGGCTCCTCTCCCACATAAACAACGCCGTCCATATCCAGCAGAACGGCGCGTACCTCTTTCAGATCTGCTTTTTGTACCATGAGTGAACTCTACGATCCTTTCATCTGTTCGTCAGCGGCGTTCTCTGACGCGCGCGGGGCGGCCGCAGACAACGCCGCTCAAGTGGTGCTCAACGGGTACTCAGTTTGCGCTGCTCCGCAGATCCTGCAAATTAAGTTGCAGGGATCGTCGACCCTGCCATTCGTTGACTTCAAGATGAAAAACGATATCGATCAGACCGCCCACTTGCAGGTCGGCAGCCCGGTTACCCAGGCCGAAGCCGATTGCGTCGAGAACCGGGGAATGGTCGTGGCCGTCGATCACCATTTTCAGATGTTTGCCGCTGCCCACCTGGCGCATGCTGCGCACGCGACATTGACGGCACAGGAAGAGAGCAGGTTCGTTCTTTTGGCCGACCGGCTCCATGCGGGCAAGTTGCCCTTGCAACGCCCAGTCGATCTGATCGACCGTCAGCTCGCCGTCGATATACAGGGTCGGCCGCAGATCTTCCAGAGGGCCTAGTTCCTGCGCGGCGATCGCTGCCAGCGCTTCCCGCAGCTCGGGCAACTGCTCGGTGCGCACAGTAAAGCCAGCTGCTCTGCTGTGCCCGCCGTGACGCTCCAGCAGAGGGCTGACCTGATCCAGAGCGGCAATAATGTCGAATTCGGCGATGCTGCGGGCACTGCCGCGGCAGACCTCCTCTCCCTTCTCGAGAACGACAGCCGGGCGGTAGAACTGCTCGCTCAGTTTGCCCGCGGCCAGCCCCACGATCCCGGATTGAAATTCATCGCTGGCGACGATCAGAATTGGCGCGGCAGCTGGATCCAGGCCGGACAACTCCCTTGCAGCCACCGCATTGGCTTCGGTCGTCAGGGCCTGGCGCCGCTGGTTGAGACGTTCCAGATCGACGGCCATATCATAGGCGGTCCCATATTCGTCGGAGCGCAAAAGATCATAGGCCATCTTGGCGCTGGCCAGACGACCGGCGGCGTTGATGCGCGGCGCGATTCGGAAGCTGATAGCAGTGCTATCGATCCCGTCCAGGGAAACGGACGCCGTCTCCATAAGGGCGTACAGCCCCACCCGTTTGCCTCGGCGCAGTTCTGACAGCCCGCGCCGCACTAACGAGCGGTTCTCACCCTGCAAGGGCATCAGGTCGGCTACGGTGCCGATGGCAACCAGGTCGAGAAGTGACTGCTCCTCTGCGGCGGCTTCTTCGACTGAAAGCCGGCTCCAGGATTGTTGAGAGACGACCCGAAGGACAGCTTGGGCCAACCGGTAGGCAACGCCAACACCGGCCAGGTGTTGAAACTTTCCTTTGCGGGCATCGCGTCGCGGATTGACCACTGCCAGCGCCGGAGGCAGGTCGGCGCCGATTGTGTGATGGTCGGTAAGAACGACCTCCATACCCAACTCGGCGGCTTCGGCCACTTCCATGACACTGCGGATGCCGCAGTCAACCGTCACCAGCAATTTGGCCCCCTTGCTCGCGATCGACCGAAGAGCCTCCACATTGAGGCCGTAGCCCTCATCCACGCGGTTGGGGATATACGCGCCGACCAGGGCGCCGGCGCGTTGCAAGGCAGTCGTCATGAGGACGGTGGCAGTGACACCATCGGCGTCGAAGTCGCCGTAGACGCAGATGATTTCGCGCGCTTCGATGGCCCGCACTATGCGCGAGACAGCGGTGTGCATATCGGTCAGGCGGAAAGGATTTTCCTGGACGGCGTCTTCAGCTTGCAGGAACGACGCCAATGTTTGCCCGTCACGCAGACCGCGATTGAATAACACCTGCAGCAGTACCGGATGTTCATGGCTACTTTTCAGGAAGCTTTCCGGCGCAGGCGGATAGAAGTTCCAATGTTTATCAGTCGCTGACAAAGCGGATTCTCCAGCAGGAGGGGATTGAAACTACGCACAGAGCCCAATTATAGTCGAGAGCACGGAAGGGGCGCAAAAAATGGAAGATTTCCCGCCCTGATCCCTCTGGGCTACAATAGGACTTCAATCCGAACCCGAAATCCTTCAAAGTTTTGCCGATGTCCTCCACGCTTGAACGAATGCGCCGCCTGCAGGGTGTACGCAACCAGCGGGCAGCTTCTGAACCTACCGGAACGAGCACACCGGAACAGCCGGCAGAGGCGCCTGATTGGGAGGCTGAACCTGCTGCAATCGAAGCGCTGGAGACCGGCGAAATTGTCGAGAACAGCGCCGGTCTCTGTTATCTGGTTACGCGGCACTGCCTCCCATTCGGAAAAGAGCAAGGCCAGGGGCAGTCGGTGCGCGAGCAGTTTGCGGTCGGCAACCTGCTGGAACGCGATCCGTCGATTCTGGCTCCGCTTTACCCCGCTTACCAGCTGGAGCGTTGCCCCGATTTCCGCAGGTCGGCATTTTTGGACATCGAGAGCACCGGTCTGGGCGGCGGCGCCGGCATCTACGCCTTTATGGTCGGGGTTGGTACATTTGAGCCGCAGGACGGAAATGGGGACGGTACGGCGGACAGTCTGGCATTTGTTGTACGCCAGTTTTTCATGCGCCATCCGGGCGAAGAGCCGGCCCTGCTGACAGCGCTTGCCGAGCTTCTACACGGCTGCCACAGCCTGGTGACCTTCAATGGTCGATCCTTTGACGCGCCTCTCCTGCGCGGGCGATACCGCTATGCCGGCAGCTTTCTGCCCGCGAATGTCGGCAGGCCGCCAACGCTGGACGACGGTGCGCCGCACCTTGACCTCTTGCACCCGGCGCGCAGGTTGTGGCGCAAACGCCTGGGCAGTTGCGCTCTCAGCAATCTGGAGCGAAGGGTCCTCGGCTTTTCCCGCGCAGAGGACGACGTGCCCGGCAGCGTAATCCCGCAGCTGTACGCCGACTATTTGCGCGACGGTGACGGCCGTATGATGCAACGCGTTTTTTACCACAACAGGGAAGACATTGTCTCGATGGCCGCGCTGGCGGAAGTGATCTGCAGCGCATTTGCCGAACCGGTCACAGAGGGCCCAGAGCATCAGCAACCGCTCGATCTGCTCAGCATGGCGCGGCTGCAGATAGACCTGGAGTGCCCGGACCGCGCCGAAACGCTTTTCCGGGCAGCGTTGGACCAGCTCAGCAGCCGCGCGGACCTGGCTGAGTCGTTTGACGGTTTGGGCCGTCTGCTCAAACGACAGCGCCGTTGGGAAGAGGCGGCAGCAGTCTGGCAGCAGTGGCTGACGACGGTGCGGGATCCAGGGGGCGCCACAGACAGCCGTCCCTATGAGGAGCTGGCAAAGTTCTGCGAATGGCAGAAGGGGGACCTGGCGCAAGCAGCCATGTGGACCCAGTGGGCACTGCACGAGCAGGAACAGGCCCCGCCGCACAGTCGTTCGCCACAGACCCAGACAGAACTGCGCCATCGCCTGGCGCGTTTGGAGCGAAAGCTGAACGCCGGCGGTTGAACTGGGGGCGATGGATAAAGGGCGGTGTTTTGGGGCGAGCTTTGAAGGCCGCAATGAGGAAAGAACCTATGGCAAAACTCTGCTTGACGTGTTGAACCTGGTTCGTTCAGTCATCGTAGGGGGCACTCAGAGCAGGCCAAATTGCCGGGGTGGCGGGAGTTAGGGTACGGATCACTGCATGTGTCGAGGGCGTTGATGGAACGTATAGAGTCAAGCCGTCAGGGGTGAGGGAGGGGTAGTCCAGAGGTAGGTAGGAATGTGCCAGCATTTCAGACGAGTGCAGCTGGAACAGCGTATGATCCATTTCCAGATAGCAGGTGAATGGGCTGGAAAAGGCCGATTCCCCCCAAGCGTTGTTCTGAGAACGGTACCGGAACCGTCAGCTACTTGTGGATCCTGTGCTAGGCGCGCAGGCAAAGCTTCCGCGGCTCAGGTCGAATGTCGGTACCCCTAATGGGATTCCGTCGAATGGTTCGTCAACCGGAGCAACCTCAGATGTTTCGGTGACGACCGCTTGCGGTATCTTCCCGTCCAGTGTCGATCGGGTTGGCGCCGGGTCTGTTGGGACGGGCCTCAGACCGTTTCGCGGTCCACTGCGTTGATTCGACCGAAAGCCCTAGCCCTTCGGGAGGTGAACTACTTCCGATAGTCGGCCACTCTTCCTGGTCGGTAGCACCCATCTTCATTTCGCCTTCGAAATAGCCTCCCTCTTCGACGATGAATGACGCGGCATGGGACTGGCCCCGCATTTCACCTGAGGAACGCAAGTGCAACCGCTCCTCGATGAAAACATCGCCCGTGACTGATCCGGCGATCTCAATGTTGCGGGCGCGTACGGTCGCCGACAGAGTCGCATCTTTGGCGACGATCACCGTTCCGCGGCAGTCGATTTCACCTTCGAGCGTTCCTTCGATGCGCAGATCCTTCTCTGAACGGAAGGTGCCGGTGAAATAAGATTGAGGGCCCACAATCGTGTCGGTCGTCGCTGCATCCGCGGGCGGCGACTCCGGCCGTTGAGGGCGGGACTGCGACGGCTGTTGACCTCGGTTGGCGAACGGCGCATTTTCTCGGCGGTTCCCACTCATCTGTCTACTTCTCCTCTCATACGATTCATTCGTCTTGGGCGTAACGTCTTCCTGTGCCAGCAGGGATTCCCTGGAAACCGGCGTTGGAACCTCCACAGGTGGAGTTTCGGACGCGGTCGGCTCCTCCGGAATCGACTCCGGCAGAGTAGACGGAGGTGTTTCGCCCAATGTAGGCTCCGGCGGGGATGTTTCGTCCAATACAGGCTCCGGCTCACCCAGTACCGGTTCTGGCGTCGGCGGCTCGGTCAATTCAGGCTCCGGCTGTGATTCCATTTCAGTCCCCACACCAACTTCGTCTCCATTGCTGTCGTCAGATGCTTCTTCTTCGTCGCCTTCGCGGGAAGTCTCAGCATCATCCAGATCCTGGAGATTCCGATAAAGCCACTGTAAATCTTCTTCGTCCTGCTTCCTACCACGTTTGAAAAGCGGCATTTTTGCGTCTCCTTTCTCGCCAAGCTCCCCTAAGGCCTGGATTCAATTTCGATGTGCTTCGAGGAAAACAGGCAGCGAGATCCCAGTATCGCCCTATTATACAACGAAAAGGCAAATGCACACTTTCCGCTATACGCAGGCGGCAATATAGGGGGAACGACCACAGTTTGACGCGCAATCGCGCCGGACTTGCCTTTGACACACTCTCACCAACGAATCTATACTACATTTTACTCTCAAAGCCAATCATACCATTTTACCTGCTATGTCCATTTACGTTGATGCCGAGCAACTATACACCGTTCTGCGGCGGGTTTTTGACAAAGTCAAGGAGCGTCCCGGAGCGATTGAGACGTTCACGAGCAGCAATCTTGTCATCCGCCTGCGGCTGACCGATCCTGATGCAGAGGTGCTGTTGGATGGCCGCCAGCCTCCCCTGGAGATATTCTTTGGGGCGCGACCGGGCAAAGCGGACCTGGAACTGACAATGACAGCCGATCTCCTGCATGAAGTCTGGAGCGGCCAACGCAAACTGAAGGATGCCTTTTTCGGGGGCCAGATTCAGTCGAGCGGAAATATTTTTCTCGCAATGAAACTGACCGATCTGTTCCGCGAAGCAGAACGGGCTTACATGCTGATACAAAGAAACGGGAGTGCATCGGACGGCACACATTCTGAGGGAGAGGATCCGTCATCCTGAGGAGCAGTTGCCTGGCACGCCCGGCCTGTGAAGGGTGGCGGTCGAGGGGCGTCGGCGGCCATGGACCTGACGCCCCTTCTTTGACACTCGAATCGGGCACAGCTATAATTGAAACTAGGATAAATTGACCGCTGGCCACCAAATATCAACCACTGCAAATGAGCGTAACGGACGAAATTAAGGGTCGGATCGATGCCGTAGACTTTATTTCCCGTTATGTGCCCCTGCAGCGCGCCGGCCGCTCGTTCAAAGCCTGTTGCCCCTTCCATCAGGAACGTACGCCCAGCTTCGTCGTCTTTCCCGACACCGGCACGTGGCGGTGTTTCGGCGCATGCAGCACAGGCGGCGACATATTCTCTTTTCTGATGCAGAAGGAGAATATGGAGTTCCGGGAGGCTTTGCAGTTTCTGGCCCAGGAGACGGGTGTGCAGTTGCCCGAAGAGGCCGACAAGGACGATTCGCGGGAGCGAGATCTTCTATACGAATTGAACGAAAGAGCGGTGCTTTTTTTCAGGAATCAGCTTCACCGCAACAAGGAGGCCCAACCGGCGCGCGACTATCTGCAAAGACGCGGTATTGATGCCCAGGTCGCGGCACAGTTCCAACTTGGTTTTGGGCCGGACAGCTGGGATGCGCTGCGCGACCATCTGGTGGAGGCTGGGTATTCTCCCGACGCGTTACACCGGGCCGACCTGGTCAAGCATAACCTGGAACGCGACTCCTTTTACGATTCCTTTCGCAATCGCCTGATTGTTCCCATCCATGATCGCCAGGGCCGGGTGATCGGTTTTGGCGGACGGGTGTTGGATGACTCGGTTCCCAAATATCTGAATACGGCTGAAACCGCTCTTTTTCACAAGTCACACGTGGTCTATGGGTTGGACCGGGCCTACAGAGCCATCCGCCAGGCCGACAGCGTTGTTATTGTCGAAGGCTATATGGACGTGATCGCCGCCCATCAGTACGGCTTTGAGAATGTCGTGGCCTGCCTGGGCACAGCACTGACCGAAGAGCAGCTGCGCCAACTCCATCGCTTTACCGACAACTTCATTCTGGCATTGGACGCAGACACAGCCGGCCAACAGGCCACGCTGCGCGGTCTGAACCAGGCGCGGCAGGCCCTGAAACGCAAAGCAAAACCGGTGCTGGGTGCGACGGGGCGCATGCATGTGGAACACCGTCTGAGCGCCAACCTGCGCATCACCACTTTGCCGGAAGGCCGCGATCCGGATGACATTATCCGCCAGAGCGCCGACGCGTGGCAGGAACTGGTCAACACAGCAACGCCGCTCGTCGACTACTATTTCGGGATTGTTGTCGAACAGTACGACCTCGACAGTGCCAGAGGCAAAGGCGAGGCCGTAGCCGAGCTGACACCGCTTATCGCCGAATTGGGAGATGAGGCAGAACTCCAGCACTATATTCAGCGGCTGAGCCGGCTCGTCCGGATTGAAGAGCGGACGATTGAGCAGCGTGTGAAGGCCAGCGCCCGCGAACTGCGGCATCCGCCGCAGGAGGGCCGGCATCGGCGGCGGTTTACGCGGCCTCAGAGCGGACAGGCCCCGGCGGAGATGGAACCACCGGCACAGTCCGAGAGCGAGCCGCAGGAGATGGCGGCCGACCCTGGTGCGGCTGCGAGCAGCATAGCCAATGGGTGGACTGCGCCGTCACCGGGGCCAGACCTGGCAGCCTTTGTGCCGGAGACGAAACTTGAGGTCTTTCTGCTGGCTCTCCTGATCGACGAGCCCGACCTGTTGATATGGCTGGCAGAGATAACGCAGGAGTTGGAAATCGCTCCCCTGAGCAGAAAAGACTTCCAACAGATCGAATACAGGGAGATTTTCGGTGCGTTGCGCAGTTTCATCGCCAGCGACGAACTCTGGGATATCAACACCTTTCAGGAGACGCTCAGTCCCAGTTATCACGAAGTCCTGCCGCAGTTGACGGCACAGATACTATCGATGCCGGAGCGGGAACAAGAGGCCGTTCAAAGTGCGCTGCTCAAGTTGTTGATCCGACTGCGGTACGCGCGGCTACGAGAGAGTCTGTCGGCAATGCAGTTTCTGTTGCACGATGCACAGGAAGACGATAACCGTGAAGCTATTATGGAATTCTCGGCGATCATAAACGCCAATCGCCGCGACCGCCACCACCTGGAACGCGTTATGGCGCGCAGAAGCCAGGTTTCATACGGAGTCACTCGAGTCGAATCAGGCATCGCTATCGCCTGAGATCCCCCAACACAGGTAGGAAAATGGCAACTAAACGCAGTGCGTCAAAGACGAAGCCTGCCAGCGCCCCGGCCGATAATCCAAGTGCCGGCAGCGAGCTTGATGAAATCACACAGGCCGGTGAATCAGTTGAAGAGAATGAATGGATTCCGGAGACAAAGGAGGGGCAGACAAACACTCCCCTGCCAACGATTGAACGCGATCTGAAACTTGAAAAAGAGATAGAGCAGGAAACGCAGATCCCCGTAGAAAAAATAATTGAGGATGTGCCGGAGGTCGGCCTGGCTTTGGATCCGATGCGCATGTATTTGCGAGAGATCGGACGTCATGACCTGCTGACCACCGAACAGCAGACCGCCCTGGCCGAACGGATAAGCACCGGCCTGCAGGCCGAAGAGCGCCTCCAGCAGACTACCCACGACGGCGACGAGCCAACAGCAGAGTTGTCGCCGGATGAAATCGAAGAACTGAAATTAGAGATCGCCGATGGCAAACTGGCGCAGAACAAGCTGGCCCAGAGCAATCTGCGCCTGGTTGTCAGCGTCGCCAAACGCTACATTGGCCGCGGATTGAACTTCCAGGACCTGATTCAGGAAGGAAATGTTGGCCTGCTGCGGGCGGTGGAGAAGTTCGATCACACGTTGGGATTCAAATTCAGCACATACGCCACTTGGTGGATCCGCCAAGCGATCAGTCGCGCCATCGCCTATCAAGCGCGCACGATTCGCATTCCTGTGCATATGGTGGAGACCATCAACCGCCAAATGCGCGCAGAAAGAGACCTGCAGCAGGAGTTGAAGGGCGGGGAGGCGTCGCCGCAACAGATAGCGCTGGAGATGGGATATCTGGATCCGGACGTGGAGGCAGAGGTGCGACAGGCGCTGGAGGAGGAGCGGCCAATCACGGGCGATCTCAAGGCCGTTCTGGACCAGGCTGTGTCGAAGGTGCAGCGCATCCAGCGGCTCAGTCGAGAGCCAATCAGCCTGGACATGCCGGTCGGATCCGAAGAGAACAGCTTCCTGGGGGATTTCATTGAAGATGAGAGTATTCCCGCGCCGGTAGATACAGCCAGCCGCCGGTTGCTTCAGGAGCAGATGAGCGAAATTCTGAACGACTTGCCTGAACGGGAACGCAGGGTGCTCAGCATGCGCTTCGGCTTGGAGGACGGCATGAGTCAGACACTGGAGGATGTGGGCAAAGAGTTCAATATCACTCGCGAGCGAGTACGCCAGATCGAGGCGAGGGCTTTACGCAAACTCCGCCATCCTCTGCAAAGTCGAAAGTTGCGCGACTATCTGGGCTGATTGCCAGGGCAGGTTGTCAGCATTAGAACTGATTCGGGAAGGTCGAAATTTTGACAGTTGACCGGTCAGATTGGTAAACTGCCTAACTGTTGTCTTGATGGTTGGCGACCCCATCTGCGGGGCTCGCAGCGGCCGTCGAAGGCCTGAAGTGATCCTCGGTAGCTCAATCGGCAGAGCATCCGGCTGTTAACCGGAGGGTTGTTGGTTCGAATCCAACCCGAGGAGCCTGAATTATAGACCGCCGTTTCTGGCAACCCGGCAGTGTACGCGAAACCCCGACAAGAGGTTCCTCTCGGGGTTTTGTTGTTTCCGGCCTGTTTTCAGAGGCTGGCGCCGCCCCACACATGGTTTTCCATTCTCCAACTTGACTTTCGACCTATAAGGAGAAAGAGATATGAACTCGAACAAGCTGTTTGAAGGCGCTTTTCCCTATGTGGATGACATTCTGGCACTGCCGGTGGAAGACATCGATCGAGCTTCCGCCTGGTACCGAGACGCGTTTGGGCTCAACGAAGTGGAACGGCGTGATCAGCCGGTGCCAACGGTTATACTTGAGCGCGACGGCGTTCGCATCGGGTTCGCGGTTAACGGGGGGGACGCCAGTAACGACGGCGCCGCGATTCTGGTGACCGACATCCACAGAGCGCGCCAGGAGGTCGAGGCCAATGGGGTCGAGACGGGGAACTGGCGCGTGGACGAGATGGACGGCAAGAAATTCCAGGTCTTTTTTGTTATTGCGCCGGATGGGCTTTGCTATTACTTTCACCAGCCTTTAGAGTCTGGCGAGAACTCATGAACGAGCAGTCGGAGCAGAGGGAATCCGTTGTGGATCAGGCGTGATCGAGGCCGATGTCATCATAGGCTGACTGCGTTGCTTGTTCCATGGCTGAGATCTCTTCGTTGGTGAGGAAGTCAAAGTGCGTGGCGTGTTTACGTTTGGAGAGACGGCCACTGTTTTGGGTCGATTTCGACTTGGTGGTTTCAGTCTTTGGAGCACCCGGCAAAACGCTTGCTAAGCAGGGTTTACTATTGCTGTGAGGGGGGGTGTCAAGGAGAACAGTTACAACAGCAGCAAAATGGTTACATATGGCAGGTCAGCAAGCAAAACAGTTACATACGGTAGGTCAGCAAGCAAAACAGTTACATACGGCAGGTCAACAAGCAAAACAGTTACATACGGCAGGTCAACAAGCAAAACAGTTACATACGGCAGGTCAACAAGCAAAACAGTTACATACGGCAGGTCAACAAGCAAAACAGCTACAAGCCTCATCTTGCGGGCCGATGGCTCGGGCGTCAGCCGTCTTATGGTCAATCCTGACGCAGGTCAGCGCGCATATTGGATGCGCTGCGAGGAACGATAGTGCCGGGGGGCGCATCTTCGCGCGGCCGCTCCAAGGTTCCACCGCCATAGCAACAGAAGGCGAGCAAGTTGGTCCGCCGTCGTGCTGGGATATGCGCATTCGGCCTCAACCGGTTATTGGCGCAAGCGTACCGGCCATTACCATGAAACTCAGCACGGCCAGCAAGGTCATCATCACGATGATCATGTTGCTCCGCCGCGTGGCCGCACGTTCGGCCGCCAATTCAGACTCCAACTCGATCCGCGTCATCCTCTTGATGTCCCTGGTCATGATTCTTCCTCTTGGGCCTCCCAACCTGGCTGGATTCCATACTATGAAAGCAATATAGCACATTTGTTCTGATATGTCAAGACCCAATTCCATTTTGATCACAGTTGGATGGCAAGGTCGCGTCGAGGAACATGGTACTAACGGCCGTAATAGGCTGCTTCAGCGTAAGCCTCACTACAGCGCAGGGCCTTGTGCTGGCGCATAATGGTGGAATGAACGGTAGGTGACTTGCTTACAGACGGCGTGCAGGCGCGCAGAAAGTATACCGGTGCGCGATGGCACGGCGGATTCGCGGCTCGTGGCAAACAGGCTATTGGCCGCCAATGTTTTCAACAACAAAGGGGGTATCCCATGACGAGGAATAGATGGATTCAACTAGCCGGCCTGCTAGTGATCGCCACGATCATTCTGTTAGCCTGCGTTCCGATTCAACCGGGTGAGGCGCCGGCGCCGCCCGCGGCAGCGGAGGAAACCGATAGCAGCGAGGCCGTGACGGCCGACAGCGGCGACACCGAAGCAGAGGCGGTCACGAGCGGTAACCTTGGCGTACCACAACTGAGCGGCGAGCTGATCAGCGACGGCGTTAAACCTCCGTTCCGCACGAGCGGCTTCTCTACCGACTTTTCGCGGCGCACGGTGGAATGGGATGAAATCCTTTCCGGCGGACCGCCCAAGGACGGCATTCCAGCGGTCGATAGTCCACAGTATGAGTCGATAGCTGCGGCAGATGAGTGGCTGGAGGACCTGGAAC
Organism: Caldilineaceae bacterium bin5; assembly: GCA_002238445.1. Classification (GTDB taxonomy): domain Bacteria; phylum Chloroflexota; class Anaerolineae; order Caldilineales; family Caldilineaceae; genus Bin5. The sequence goes on along the minus strand of MPML01000020.1, from coordinate 48,077 downwards.
CGGTGATACTGTTCAGCCACGGCGACGTGGCCCGAGCCTATCCTTTGAGCATTCTGATCTGGCACGAAATCGTTAATGACGAAGTCGATGGCTTGCCGGTCTCGATCACCTTCTGCCCGCTATGCAATGCCAGCATAACCTTTGCCCGCGACTTTGACGGCCAGGTGCTCGATTTCGGCACCACCGGGCGGCTGCGCAATAGTGACCTGATCATGTACGACCGCCAGACAGAGACCTGGTGGCAACAGTTCACAGGCGAAGGTATCGTCGGCAAGTATGCTGGCGAACAATTGAATTTCCTTTCCAGCCAGGTGATCTCCTGGGGGGACTTCAAAGAGGCCCATCCGGATGGCGATGTGCTGTCGCGGCCGAACATGCCCCGCAACTACGGATACAACCCGTATGTGGGTTACGACAGCACAAGCAGGCCCTTCCTCTTTTTGGGGACGCCTGATCCCCGACTTGAGCCGGCGGAACGGGTTCTTGGCTTGACGACCGAGACCGAAGCCATTGCCTATCCATTCGAAACGTTGGAGGAGGCCGGGGTGGTGCACGATACGTTCGGTGGAGTTGACCTTGCTATTTTCCACAGAACGGGGTTGGCGAGCGCGCTCGACACCTCTGTCATCAGCAAAGGCCGAGACATCGGCGCGGTAGCCGTGTTCGAACGCCAGCTTGGGGATCAACTCCTGACTTTTTCCCCCAATGAGGATGGCACATTCAGCGACGCCGAAACCGGCAGCACTTGGGACATTCTGGGCGAAGCCACCGACGGCCCTCTGGCCGGCGAGAGGTTGACCCCTGTACTACATTTCGATCATTTCTGGTTTGCGTGGGCGGCCTTCTTCCCGGCGACAGAGCTTTACAGCCCGAGCTAAGCACGATGGCCAGTGGTCAGTGGTCGGTAGTAGGTTCACTGGCTGCTGGCCGCTGGTGTCGGCGGCTGCCAGCAGCTACCGGTCAGGGATAGCTCCTCGAAATTCAGGGCGGTTACCCCTGTTTGATCGAGCTTCACCAAGTAGCGGCGCCAGGGGAGATAGAAGTAGGTATATCCCCGCAGGCAGACCTGTGCCTGCGGTTTGTTGATGCCGCCGAAGACATCAGGAACCTCCAGAGGAACGTAGTTAATATCCTCCAGAGCCAGGCGGTGGACCCACAAGCCCGTTACTCCGTAGGTTGTTTCGGCGGCGCGACGAGCATTGACCGAAAGCCGCAGCTCATCGCCGGTCACACGTGCGGCAGGCGGGCTGAAGTAGCGGGGCAGCAATCCCCAGGATAGCAGAACGAACGCCACAAAGGACAGTAGCCGAAAACGCAGCCCCCTCTCTCTTAGTTGGATAGCTTCGCTCAGGGTACGCCAGACAACGACACCACCGAACAACAGCAGCCACAGCAGCAGCAGATTCAGGAGAAAGTCGCCAATATAGATTTGGACTGCGCCGCTGGGGGAAAGCGTGGCGAAGGGAAGAGGGAAGCCCAGGCTGCCAGGGCATAGGTCGATGCATCCGGCACTGTGAGGCGGCACGACGAATAGATAGAAGGCAGCAACGTTCAATACCATACTGAACAGAAGGGTGCCGGCAAAGACCGCGTACCAACGGCCCGTCTGCTGGGACCACCAAATTACCAGCAGCGTGCCGAGGATCACGCCGATTATCGCCAAGATCAGATGCGTGATGCCAGCGAAATGTACTAAGCCGTCCGGCCAAAAGGCAACTGCTACAGGCCACTGACCACGCATCACCGACGAATCCGAACAGGGCCGGAATAACTCTGCCAGCAGAGGAAGATGCGGTCAAAATACCCCGGCAACTGGCCTCGCATCTGTGGCCGGCCCTCACCACTCCACTCTTCCAGCCGCGGAACCCTGTTGCCCGACCTCACACTGATCAGTACCGAGTCATCTGCGCAGGCTGCGTAGTCCCCGACAACATCGCCCAGCGGGTACAGATACGAGGAGCGGGCGGCAGCACCGGTCTGCCGCAAGTCCACCTCGGTGATGCCGAATATTTCCAGAGAGAATACGCCTTGGGGGGAGAAACGGCTGCGAGCAAGGAGAAGCCGATCATCGTCCCGCCAGGCCAGCTGGGGTGCGAAGAACTCGAACCGGGTTTGGGTTTGCGCGCTCAGCCGGCCGCGGGCGCCCGCTCCGTTGGCAGCCATCTCCCTTACCCACAGTTGATTGGCAGGACGCACAAAACCGACGGTCAAGCTGGGATGCTGGGGGTCGTATGCCAGATGGGCCAGACGGCGGCTGCCGGGGCTAAGCTGGAACGGCCCGCGATAGATGCCTTCAGGCGCCAGCCGCTTCGCATCGATCTCTCCGTCTGCATTCAACTCGACCCGGTACAGGCCGGTATACTGACGCCCTGCATCATGGTCGGCGGTGTTTATGACAAACGAACGCTCCTCGTCGTCGCCGGACAGAACTGCGACCAGCGTTGGCTCAATTGCGTTGTTGGCTCTCCCCCCCAACACAGAGGTGGAAGCCTGCACGCGCAGAATAATCTTCCCATTCTGGCTGTCGTAGTGCCATAGCCGCCATTGGGCCAGACCAACATGGGGCGCCTCGATCCACCAAATGTCGCCGCGCCCGTCGGCTGCGATTCCACGCACTCCCTGGAAGGGATAGGCCTGGAACGACAGTCCGATACCGTCGCCGCGCACATACAGGAAGCCGTTGCGGTCTGCCGGCGCGTTGGCATCAGGGACTACGAATCCTTCGGCGCCGCCATGGACGGGCAGCACGCTCTGGCCGGTCTCGCGGACAACGGTCACTACACCTTCCTGGTGCAAGAGGAAGACACCGGGGTCGCCGCGCTTGCCCAACAGTGCAACAGCCTTTCCGCTCTTCCTGGCCGCACCGAATGTGGGCACATCCATGCGTCTGACGCGCTCAAATTCGGGTGGGGAGACTACGCGCACACTAGAGACAATTACGCGTTCGCCATCATCTATTCGACCTGCCACATAAACTCGTGCGCCCGGCCAGAGAAAATCCGCGGCGGCGTCCAGCCATTCACCGCGGGACGCTCCAAAGATGCCGCTCCACATCATCACCTGGTCTTCCACCGGGTCAAACGCCAGCTGCAGGACTTCGCCACTATCTGTCCGAACTGAGACCGGTTCTGCAAGATCGGTCGGATCCGTTTCGTCGAGAACGGTCGCCGCAAACTCATCAGCCTGAGGAGGAGGGGCCTGCGCTGGTTGCAGGGGCACGGCGGACGATTCGGTGGGTATGTAGTCCGTTGACTGCGCCGACGCAGCTCGTGTCGGTGTGGGCGTGAATGTTTGCGTCGGCCTGGGCGTGGGCGTCAGTGTTGCCGTGGCAGTGGCAGTGGCCGTAGCCGTAGCCGGGGCTGTCGGCGTTGGCGTTGGGATAGGGGTTGGGATTGGAGTTGGGGTGAATGTTGCTGTAGCCGTGGCTGTTGGTGTCGGTGTCAAGGATGGTGCGGCGGTCGCCGTGGCCGTAGCCGCGGTTGTCGGCGTCATCGTTGCCAAAGGGGTGGCCGTCATTGTAGGCAGCTCTGTCGGGGTGGCCGTGAGCGTGAACGTCACCGGCTCGGTTGTTGGGAGCAGTGAGGGCGTCACTCTGATGCCAATGCCGGGCGGGCGCGAGCCGAACGGCCGTATTCGAATGCCTTCGTCCGTGTAGGCCAGCAGTGTTGTCAGATCGCCGTCGATTTCCATCAACTCGACCGCCATCCAACCTTCCTTGCCCTCCTCCTCCGTCCGCGGATCGGTCACTTTCAACAGGACCCACGTACCGCTTGCGATGATGCCGCCTATGGTGACCTGGACATCCTGGCCGAGGCGCGCCAGTACGTCATCCTGCGTGGAGGGGCCGGCCCGCAGTCGGGCCGGGAAGAGGACGATGCGCCCGGTCACATTGTCAGGCGCGCCAATTTCGATATCTGACGGGAAGACACTGACCGGCACATACGGTACGGTTGCTGTCGGTGTTGGCGTGGTTGTGGGTGTTGGGGAAATGGTAGGCGTGAGAGTTGGCGCGGGGGTTAACGTCGCCGTTGCCGTAGTAGTAGACGTACCCGCGGCCGCTGGGGGAATGGTGGCAACGGCCGTTTGGGTTGCCAACACGGTTGCGCCAGGGGTCGGGCTGCCGCTGGACAGGGAAGAAACCGGCGGTGTGGCGGTGGGAGACTCCGCTTGCAGCGCGGCAACTGTGGTCGAATTGCTGACGGCTGTTGGCAAGGCGACCTGATTCACGTCGCGCAGCAGGAGCGACATAAGCACAATCAGCGAAATCACGATGGCGAAAACGACACCGGCCGCCAGCGGGTTCCCCCATATAAGGCTGCGTCCGGCAACCAGAGTTTTCCCCCAACCCAGGAATCTACTGTTCATTGTCCGCGCTCAGACATCGAAGCGGTGGCGTAGTTCACAACAGGCGCCTTCATCAGTTCTGGACAGTGACCGTCACGCGACAGGGTTCCGGATAGTTACCGGTGGTATCTACTACCACGACCTGAATCACATAGGTGCCGTTCGCCATGGCACTGCTGTTCAGGTTGCCAAGAAGGCCGCCGACGACCGGGCTTTCGGCGCCGTCAAAATAGCTGAAACTCTGATTGGATCCGCCGGGTGCATGCTCCAGCTTGTAGAATTTGAATTGATCGTGCTGGGCCGTACCCACAATTGGTACAATTCCCCTTACTATCGCGCCGTTTCCCGGCGATAGTATGACTGCACGCCCGTCCGGGCACAGTGCCGGGGAAACAGGAAGGGGTTCTGGCGTAGGAGCAGGCTCTGGCTGCGTATCTTCCTCTTGATTATCCGGCACAGGTGTGGAGATCGCGATGCGGGTCGGCGCCGGGGTTGCCGTCGGTTGTTCCGGCGTGAATGTAGGCGTGGGGAGCAAGTCTGAGAAAGACGAATTTGGGGATGTAGAAGAGCCGTCCGCTGATGAAGGAACTGAGGATGACTCCACCGCGATCATTGCGTCGCGCAACGTTGTGCTGGCGAAATAGGTGAATCCCATCGCCACTAGCATCAACAACGCGGAAAGGAAAATGCGATACAGATCGTCGAGTGCTTTGTCCCGCTCCAAGGAAAAGACCGCTCGGCGCCGCTCGGCGCGCACCTGCCACGTGCGATAGAGTTGAAATAGCGCCAGCAGACCACACGTTGCATAAATATAAGGTGCAATGTTGGCGATGGCCTCAACCAGGAAACCCATTAGCAGTTACAGAACCGGGACGCCGAGTAGGAAATCTGGTTGCCATCGACTCCAGGTTCAGGAGCATGATGGCAACCACGCGGAAATGGAGTTAACACTCTTCAAATAGTCTACCGTAGCCGGGTAGTTCCGCCAAAAGGAACCGATTTATTTGGAGGGGGGCGGCCGGGCATTTCGGCTACGGTGCAAATGCGATCCTTGACCGCTTTGCCTATTCTCTGGCAATAGACTATCATCAAAAGTCCATGCCATTTGACCGTATCGAAGCGCTTCGGAAAGATCAGCCCATGGATTTCGATTTTGTCTTTCGCTCCCGCCGCAGCAATGTCCTGGCACGCAACGGACTGGTCGCCACCAGCCAACCACTGGCTGCCCAGGCTGGATTGTCGATGCTGCAGGCGGGCGGCAACGCAGCTGACGCCGCGATCGCAACAGCAGCAGCCCTGAACGTCGTCGAGCCGACCTCGACCGGCATAGGCGGCGACTGTTTCGCCCTCTACTGGGATGCCAAAACTGAACGTGTGACAGCCCTCAACGGATCTGGCCGTTCTGCAAGCGCCGCATCCATTGATGAACTGCGCGGTCTTGGTTATGCGCGCATGCCGCAGTTTACCGGCCACAGCGTCAGCATCCCCGGGACCGTTGCCGGGTGGAGTGATCTGCTGGAAAGGCACGGCGACATGACGCTGGCGGATGTACTCAAGCCGGCCATTCATCTGGCCGAGGAGGGCTATCCCGTTACCGAATGGATCGGGCAAAGCTGGGCCGGCCAGACAGAGAAACTTCTGCGTTCACCGGGCTGGAACAGCAGCGATCTGGACAATGGGCCGCAGCAGCCAAGCGGTCATGAGCTTCTGATCAATGGACGTGCGCCGCGGGCCGGGGAGGTAATGCGTATCCCGACTCTGGGCCAGACACTGCGGGCGATTGCCGCGGACGGCAAGAAAGCGATTTACGCGGGCGAATTCGCTCGCGGTCTGAGCGAACACGTGCAGCGTTATGGGGGTTGGATCACGCCGCAAGATATGGCGGCCCATACCAGCACTTGGCAAGAGCCTATCACCGCCGATTTCGGCGATTACCGGCTTTACGAATGCCCACCCAACGGACAGGGACTTGCCGCCATCATCGCCGCCAATCTGGCGGACGGCTTCGACCTGGCCGATATGTCGAGCGTCGACCGTTTGCACACGCTGGTGGAATGTATGCGGATTGGCTACGCTGAGGCGCAGCAGTGGGTTTGCGACGTCGACGTGGTGCCGGTCCCGCTGGACACGCTCACCAGCCGCGCGTATGCCGACCAGAGGCGCCGGGAGATTGACCCGCAGCGGGCTGCGACATCGGTCAGCAGCGGCAATCCCATGGCAGGTTCGGATACCGTCTATCTGACCACCGCCGACGGCCAGGGAAACGCGTGCAGTTTTATCAACAGCCTGTACCAGGGAACCGGCAGCGGGTTGGTTGTGCCCGGGAGCGGCGTCAGCCTGCAGAACCGGGCCGCGCTTTTCGTTCTTGATCCCGACCATCCGAACAGTCTCGCACCCAACAAACGCCCCTATCACACGATTATCCCGGCGATGACCACCCGAGGGGGCGCGTTGCATGCCAGTTTCGGCGTGATGGGCGGGTATATGCAACCGCAGGGACATCTGCAGATGCTGGTCAATATGGCCGCTTTGGGCATGAGCCCCCAGCAGGCTCTGGACATGCCCCGCTGGTCGTTGAGCGGCCCGCATGCGGGCTTAGGCGCGGACGAAGCCGGCGGTCGGTTGGCGATTGAAGAAGGCTGGGATTACGATGTCCTGGCGGAAATGGCCCGCCGCGGACATCAATTGGTGCCGGTCAACGGGGCGGGACGGGGCAGTTTCGGCGGCGGCCAGATTATTGTCCGCGATCCGGAAAGCGGCGTCCTGACAGGTGGTAGCGACCCGCGCAAGGACGGGTGCGCGGTCGGCTGGTAACGAGGGAATCGCGCCGGCCATCGGTGAGCGTCAGAAATCATGCAATTCCGAGGTTATTGAATGGGTCGAAAACCCACGGTGTCATTCGCACCATTTCGCCAGAAGATGCAACGCGCGGGTCTGGACGACCTGCTGATTCGCAGCTTTGAACATTACTACGCTCAACTCGGCGCCGGCGCCACAGGATACATCCCCGGTGCATGCGCCCTCCCGCCAGCAGATTTAGCCGACCGATCCACCGCCAACGGTTTCCATGCGGACGGTTTAGACGCGCTCGACCGGCTCGTGGTTGTGAAACTGAACGGAGGGCTGGGCGCCACCATGGGGCTGCAAGGGCCGAGATCGCTGCTGAAGGTGAAAGACGGGTTGCGATTTCTCGATATCATCGTCCGCCATGTCCTGCACCTGCGGCAGAAGAAAACCGCCCGACTACCCCTCATTTTTATGAACAGTTATAGCACGCAGGAAGCAACCCAGCAGGCGCTGGCCGCTTACCCACAGCTCGCCAAAGGTGACGCTGGGGCCCTGCCGCTCGCCTTTCTGCAGAACAAGGTGCCCAAAATCTGGCAGGATACGCTGCAGCCTGTCGAATGGCATCAAGACCCGAAAAAGGAGTGGTGCCCGCCCGGTCACGGCGACATCTACCTGACTCTGCACACCAGCAGCCTGCTGAGCCAGATGCTGGATCTGGGTTACGAGTACATGTTTGTCAGCAACGCCGACAATCTGGGCGCAACCGTTGACACTGACATTCTGGGCTTTTTCGCGGGGCGCAATCTACCTTTTCTGATGGAAGTGACGGCCCGCACCGCGGCCGACCGCAAGGGGGGGCACCTCGCCCAAGGTCCCGATGGGAGGCTGCTGCTGCGCGAAATTGCGCAGTGTCCGCCAGAGGAGGTGGCGCAGTTCCAGGACATCGACCGTTACAGGCTGTTCAATACCAACAACCTGTGGATTCATCTGCCCTCTCTGCAGAAATTGCTGAATGAACGAGACGGTTTCCTGGATCTGGCGATGATCGTCAACAACAGATTGGTAGACCCTTCGCGCCCCGACTCGCCGCCGGTCTTCCAACTGGAAACCGCGGTCGGCCTGGCGATCTCCGCATTCGACGGCGCGCAGGCGATTCAGGTGCCGCGCGACCGCTTTCTGCCGGTCAAACGATGCAATGACCTGCTTGCACTGCGTTCCGATGCCTACCGGCTGGACCAGCAGCAGTGCATTGGTCTGGACCCGCGACGGGGCACCGGTCCCTTCCCTGCAGGCGCACCTCTTGTCGAATTGGATGACCGTTTCTACCAGTTCATCGAACAGATTCAGGAACGCTACCCGCATGGACCGCCTTCCCTGCTCCGCTGCCGACGCTTTGCCGTCACAGGCCCCTACACTTTCGGCGCCTCGGTCACGATCGAAGGCGACGTCAGCCTGTCAAATGATTCGGACACGCCAATCGCCATCCCCGACGATGCCGTCCTGTCCGGATAGGCCAGTTGGCGGCGGCCGGTGGATGACTGCTCACGGGCGGTCAACCGCTAACGGCCCCGACTACGCATCAACTCCAACAGCTGAGACTTTCCCCAGTGGTAGCCGTGCCACAGCAGCGGGCTGGGCGACCAGTCCCACGCCCCGGTATGCACGGCCATGCGGGCGGCAAAACCTTCCTTGAAACGCCATACCCCCTGGAGTGGATCGCTCGGGTCGTCCGGATTGGACGGCGCGCCCCACCAGTCATAGACTGTGCAGCCCTGGGACCTGGCCCACTGCAAAGCCCGCCACTGCAACAGATAGTTGGGCATGTCGCGTCTTCGCCGTGCACTGCTGGCCCCGTTGAAATAGAGAGCCTGGCGACCGTGGCGGAGCAGGAATAGTCCGGCTACGGGCTGTGATTCCTGCGGATGCTCGGCTAACAGCAGCGCCCCCCCGGTGCGCGAGTCCTCGACCTCCTGCGTCTCCAGAAACATGCGCCACAGGGCATCGTAGTAGGCGAACGGGCGGATCAGAAAACCATCGCGGGCGCTCGTCTCCTGATAGAGTCGATAGAAGGCGGGCAGATCGGCGGCACTGCCGCAGCGGATGGTTATTTCTCGCCGCTCGGCCAGCCGGATGTTATAGCGCCATTTGCTCTTGAACGAGGCCAGCAGCTGCTCATCCGGCTGGGTAATGTCGGTGAATCCAGTATTCTTGAACTGAATCTGTTCCGGACTGAACCGCCAGTTGCGCTGGGCCAGCAGTTGCTTCAGGCGCTTCCCTTCCGCACTCTCTTCGCCGACATCGGGATCGATTTTCACCTGCAGGCAACCCCGCCGCCGGCACAGCTCTTCGATCTGCGCCAACACCAGCGCGGTGGCTTCGTCATCGGACCAGTCGAGCAGGGGGCCCTTGGGCACGTAAGCCACGCGCAGAGGCAGCGCCGCTGTCGGCTGCCGCCACAGCCACTGAAAGGCCCCCAGGAGCCGGCCGGCCCGCTGCCAGCGCCAACGCGCTGCCGGCCTTGACGGCCCCCCATGCCCAGCTCTGCAGCACGTGACTGCTTTCAGGCGGCAGCCGCGTCGACAGCTCTTCCCATGCGGCGGCCGTCACCACCGGCTCCAGATTCACCTCTATGGAAGAAGGGGAGGAAGTCTTCGCTTGCTCCTCATTGCGCTTCACTCTTTGTTTGCTGTTGGCGGCCTGCTCTTTGGCCAACAGGGCACCCCGATAGAGACCATAGACCGGTCGCCGCAAGGGCAAGTCCCAGGCGCCGACCGTGCGCTCAACCGCGCCGCCGAAGCCCTGTTTGAAACGGAAAACGCCCCATAGATCTCCCGCCGGCAGCGCATTCACGTCCACAGGCGCCTTCTCGGCGGAAACAGTCTTGCGCCCTTCAGCCCAGAGGCCGGTGGCGATGGCGCCGATTTCATCGGGAATGCCCCAGAGATCGTACCGTGTGCAGCCGCGTTGCTTGGCCCAACGCATGGCCTCCCATTGGAGTGCGTGATTGGGCATCAGGTTGCGATGGCGGCTGTTGCTGGCTCCCCACAGGTAGCACGCGGTCGAACCAACAGCAAACACGGCGATGCTGGCCAACGGTTCGTCCTCATAGGAAGCAAGCAGGAAGGCCCCCCAGCGGGAAGCAAGCAGATCGTAGGCATCCCGGTAGTAGGCGGCGCTGTGTACGGAGAAACCGTCTCGTGTACCGGTCTCTTCCATCAGCTGTTGAAACTGGGGCAGTTCATGGATCTCAAGCTCGCGTACGCAAACGCCCTTGCGCGCCGCCAGCCGGATGTTGTAACGCCATTTGCTCTTCATCTGCGCCAGGATCGTATCGACGTCGGGCTGCAGATCGACGACAACGGTGCTGCGAGGCTGAATTGTCTGGGGGCTGGGGTGGAAGCCGGCCGCCTGTAGCAACTGCCGGTTGGCAGCCGTGTCCAGCAGGTCGGGCTCGATCTTCAATGCGAACGCCCCCTCCTGCCGGGCAAGAGCGCACATGCGCGCCACGACGGCCTCGGTCTGCGTTGCGTTGGACCAGTCCACAAGCGGGCCTCTGGGGACGTAAGCCAGAACCTGGCCCATGCTTCTGCGAAAGAGGATCAGCGCCCCGGCCCTGGCCGTGCCATCGGCTTCGGAGGCCGGCAGCAGAACGCGTCTGGCCTGCCAGCCGGAGCGGCATTTCAACGTTGCCCAATCCTTCGTCTGCAAGATATGGCCGGCCGGATGGCTGCTGACGAATTCATTCCAATCCGCTGCTTGTTCTGTCACTGCTCCCCCTGTCAACCTGTTGGCATAGGCGGCCTGAAACTACTCAGCCTTAACTAACTCACGATCCTGAATGAGGCGAGCAAAAGTACTCTCTCAACTCTCTGCTCTTTTATGGGCGGTCGGGCCTTCGGCCCTCCCTTGTGCAGGGGCTGCGCCCCCGCCACGCCCCCCTACAAAACCATCCCCCACGGACCGTGGGGGCGCATTCCAGCAGTGCGGCTCCAGCAGCGTGTCTAGCCACCAGTGTCTCCTCCCCCACTTGTCGCCTCAACCCACCGACCATCGACCGCTAATCTCCGGTGTTCCACTGAAAACTAAAAACTGACTACTAAAAACTGCAGTTCCGACCGTGTGTACGCATTCCAGCAGTGCTGCCCCACCAACCTGGCTGCCGCCAATCGAATACGCAATCAGATAGCCTGAATGGCGGCAGGGATAGAGGACTGGACAAGACAGGCACTGTATACGGCTTAGTAGTTACGGCGGCCTGGATAGGTTGGCCTGGTTGCCGTTCGGTTTGCCAATGCGCTACCATGCTGGGGCGCTACTGCCACTAACCGTTGATCATACCATACTGACTTAAACAGATATAGAACGCCGGACAGTTGGCGACATTCAGATTTAGACCCCTCGGGGCCGTATCCCTGAACAGGGTGCGCGCTGGTCCTGTCCCGCCGGCGGCAGGCGGCGTGGAAACTGTCAAAATTTGACACGGCTACGGGTCACTGCTATCGTCAAATTCGTGTCATCTTTGTGTCTGCGTTCGGCAGTAACTGCACTCAGACGGATTCCGGCGGCGTTCAGCGTATCCTGTTCGCTTGTCTCCAACACGGCAGTTCGGAGGAGAAGGAAGAGCGTCTTGCAGAGGGATACGCTTGCGCAGAGTTGGAGGTTGCCGCGCGCCTGTATGCTCAAGGCAGCGGCATTTCTGTTGCTGGGTAATCTGCTACTGACCGGCTGCCGCGGGCCAATTGCCGACGAGGCGCCAACATCCGAAACAGCGGTAGTCACGATCTTCGCAGCCGCATCCCTCACCGATGTCTTCCAACAAGCGTCCCTGGCGTTCGGCCGTAGCGGTCATACTGGTAACGTTGTTTTCAACTTTGCCGGTTCCCAGCAGCTGGCCGGTCAACTGCGCGAGGGGGCGCGGGCCGACATCTTCGCCTCCGCCAACGAAAGGCAAATGGAGGCGGCTATCGATGCCGGGCGAATTGAGAAGACGAGCGTGAAGACATTCGCTTGCAATCGGTTGATGATCGGCTACGGCCAGCCCGCTGCGGGTACAGTCGGTACATTGTCTGCGATCGCAGACGCCTCGCCCGCGATCGAATCGCTGCTGAAGTTGGCCCAGCCCGGGCATAAGATTATCGTGGGCGCGGAAGCCGTACCGATTGGGCTGTACACGCGTCAGTTTCTGGCCAAAGCCGAGCAGGACGAGCGCCTTGGCCCCGCCTTTCGCGCCGGATTCGAAGCCAACATCGTGTCGGAAGAGCAGAATGTGCGCGGTATACTCAGCAAACTGCAGTTGGGCGAGGCCGATGCCGGCGTTGTCTACGCCAGTGACCTTGTAGGGGTCACAAATTTGCAAGGCGTGGAGATACCGGCCCATCTCAACGTCTCTGCAGCCTATCCCATCGCCCTGGTTCGGGACAGCACACAGCCGGAGCAGGCTGCGACGTTCGTCACTTTTTTGTTTTCTGAAGAAGGGAGCGCGGTGTTGGAATCGCACGGCTTTTCGACCGAATGCCGGGCCAGGGGGATAGGGGACGCCCCAGATATTTTGTCCGCAGAGGCATCCGACCATGCGAACGAGTGAAGCAGCAGAGACGATGCGCATTCCTGTTGATCGGGCGCGCGGCGACCGGCGTTCATCCGGACGCCTGCCGCGACCGGGCATCGCGCTCTTCTGGTCAGCCGTGCCCATGATCCTGTTCCTGACTCTTCCTTTGCTGGCGCTGATCTGGCGCACAGAGCTGACCGACATCAGCGCACATCTGGCCCAGCCGGCCGCGCGGCGGGCCATCGCCCTCAGCTTGTGGACATCGGCAACGGCAACGCTGCTGACGGTTCTACTGGGCACACCTCTGGCGCTGCTGATGACCAGGCGGCACTTTCGGGGACGCCGAGCGCTGGACACACTTATCGATCTGCCCACAGTGCTGCCGCCCGCGGTCGCCGGTCTCGCCCTGCTGATGGCATTTGGCCGGCGAGGGATGCTGGGGCAGGGGTTGTCAGTGGCCGGAATCGAGATCGCTTTCACTTCGCTGGCTGTCATTTTCGCCCAGCTTTTCGTGGCCTCCCCATACTACATTCGTGCGGCAATCGGCGGTCTCAGCCGCAGCGCAGCCGAGTTGGAAGAAGCCGCCGCATTGGATGGGGCCGACAGCCGGCAGATTTTCCGCTTTGTGACAGTCCCCCTCGCCCGCGCTTCGTTGCTGGGCGGACTGGTGATGACGTGGGCAAGGGCCCTCGGTGATTTCGGCGCCACGATTCTTTTCGCAGGCAACTATCCTGGGCGCACGCAGACGATGCCCCTGGCCATTTATATCGGCTTTGAATTGGATCTCGACGTTGCACTGGCCCTGTCCGTTGTGCTCATGGCGACCGCCTTCTCCATTCTCCTGCTTGTGAAGTGGCTTCTGGGACGGACGAGCTAAATACAGTCCAGGTAACTACTAAGCCGCATACAGTGTGTGTCTCGACAAACTCTTCATCTTCGCCGCCATTCGGGCTTTGTGACGGCGTATTCGGTTGGCAGCCGCCAGACTGGTTGGGGCGCACTGTCGGCATGCCACGATAGTGGGAAAGAACCAGCAACGTGGGTAGCCAGGGCGGGGCGTTGCGGGGGCGCAGCCCCTGCACAAGGGAGGGCCGAAGGCCCGACCGCCCAAATGACAATCATGAGGAGAGAAGGAACAACTTTGCTCCCCTCGTACAGGTTTGCGATTCAGTTGCGGCTTGGTAGTTACCAGTCCAGTCTTTATCCATTCAGTGGCATGGACGGGCGACCGGGACAGATACGAATGTAGAGCGTGCTCAACTATGCGTTCACCACAGTCACAGCCCAACCTTCATCACATGAATCAGAGCTCCAACACCAGCCCACTCATCGAAGCAGTACCCAACTTTTCCGAGGGCCGCCGCACCACTGTCATCGATGAACTGGCTGCGGCAGTCCAAACATCCGGCGCGCTGCTTCTCGACCGCAGCAGCGATGTGCACCACAACCGTACGGTTCTCACAATCGCCGGTCCGCCGGAACCGGTTCTGCAGGGGCTGTTCAAAGCAGTTGAGGCGGCTGTTTCGCGCATTGACGTACGGCGGCATCGGGGCGTCCATCCACGACTGGGCGCTGCGGATGTGGTCCCCCTGGTGCCGATTCGCAACACGCTACTCGCCGACTGCGTTCTTCTGGCCCGTCAGTTGGGTCGCCGCATCGGCGATGAACTGAATGTGCCCGTTTACCTCTATGGCGCGGCGGCCACCAGGCCGGAACGCCGTAATCTGGCGGACGTCCGGCGCGGGGAATATGAAGCTCTGCTGCGGGAGATCCACCTGCCGCGGCGCCTGCCGGACTTCGGCCCGGCCAGGGTCGGTCCGGCGGGCGCGGTCATCGTCGGGGCCAGGCCGATTCTGATCGCCTTCAACGTCTTTCTGCGCACGGCCGACGTAACTGTGGCCAGAGCGATCGCCCGCCAGATTCGCGAGCGCGGCGGCGGTCTGCCTGCGGTCAGAGCCTTAGGCCTACTGGTCGATGGACAGGCCCAGGTCAGCATGAATCTGGTAGACTACCGCGCCACATTTCCGCAGGCGGCTGTAGATGCCATTCGCAAGGAGGCAGCCGGCCATGGCGTCGCGCTCGATCGCAGCGAACTGATCGGGCTTATTCCCCAAGGCGCTCTGCCAAAAAGCGACGGGCAAGGAGTAAGCAGTGATGGAAAGACTCTTTCGCCTCGGTCGCTGGCGGCCGCTGCCGACGCACTCCTTTTGCCGGAATTGAGGACAGACCGCGTCCTGGAAGTTGCGTTACGCCAGGCATGAGGAGGATTTGGGTTAACGGCAGGGGCTAGGGGACAGGGGCTGGAGACCCGTGCGGCGGTGGCGTGGCGTGGTTTTGGAGGGGGCGTTGCGGGGGGTGTCCCCCCGCAACGCCCAAAAGCGCGGAGTGAGGATAGAGAAACATCTTTGCTCGCCTCATTCAGGTACTGAATTTATGGTGGCTGGGTAGTGACCATTCTTGCGTTGTCTATTCCGCCGGGCCAGTTGCCTGTAAAGTCCGAAGATGACGGCCGATGCATCATGCGCTCTTGGGGAGGGCTCAGACAATCGCTTTGGCGAAAGTGAAATGCCGTGCTAGAATCAAGCCCGTATACAGCAGACAGTTCCGACTGTGATTTTTGTAATCTGTCTGATTGCCGTGATTAACTGTCGTGCGCTGCACGGTCGTTAATCATCCCCTTCTTCCGATCGCATTGATCACAGTTTTTTACTCGATTTCATGTGCCGCCCGTGGTCTTGTCCAGCCGTTTGGACAACTGAGCAACGGGTGAAAAGCAATGCAGATAATGCAGCCTCCTCGCCATATCGTCTGGTCTGAATGGATCGAGAACATTGGGTTGCCATTGACGCTGCCAACGGGCGGGAAGCTGCCCGAGTCTGTCCCGCCTGCAGAGGGGCCGGACCTCGCGATTATCATCGTCAACTACAACGGCAGCGCCCTCCTTAGCAACTGTCTGACATCAGTGTTCGGCTCTGCCGGCAGCTTCTCCTACACTGTCTGTGTTGTAGACAACGGCAGCAGTGACGACAGCGCCGCGATGACGAGCGACCGATTTCCTCAGGCCGGTCTGATCGTTTCCGAAACCAATCTCGGCTTCAGCGCGGGCAACAACCTGGCTCTGCGCCAACTCGGCCTGCCTGACCGCCAGGCGGCAGGCAACAGGCCGGTTCCGCGCTATATCCTCCTTCTCAACAATGACACGGTGCTGCCGGCAAACGCTCTGAGCGAGATGATCCAATTCATGGACGAGCGGCCCAATGTTGGAGTAGCCGGTCCACGAGTGCGACGGCCGGACGGAACACTGGATCTGGCCTGCCGCCGCAGCTTTCCCACGCCTTGGGTTAGCTTCTGCCGCATGACCCGCCTGAGCCGGCTCTTTCCGCATAGCAGCCGTTTCAACGCGTATAATCTGAGCTACCTGCCTGAAGACGCGGTACATCCGGTGGATTCGGTTGTGGGCGCGTATATGCAGGTGCGTACGCAGGCGATTCAGCAGGTCGGACTGTTGGACGAGGCTTACTTCATGTACGGCGAGGATCTTGACTGGGCAAAGCGCATCAAGACTGCGGGTTGGGATGTCTGGTACAACGGCAAGGTCGAAATCACGCATGTCAAAGAGGCCGCCAGCCGAAAAAGCCGCAAAGCCCGTCGGGCCTTTTATGAGGCAATGTGGATCTTTTATCGTAACCACTACCGGGCCAATAGTTCATGGGCGCTGGACAAACTGATCTTGCTCAGTATCGCTCTGATCGGTGGCGTAGACATAGCCATCCGATTGTGGAAACTGCGACAGGAACGGGTCTAACGGAGTTTCATCAGATTGACTGTGGATAGCGAATAGCCGTCCACTCCAGGGTTTACGCGATTCGGACGATGTGGAAGTCACCAGCTCAGCCGACATCAGAGCTTGAGGAGCCTGCAACAGGGTCGCGGCCATCGGCGGCTACGGCAGATGCGGCTGCGACAGATGAGACTGCGGCAGAGCAGGGCATAGCCTCCAGTCCCAACGGCAGATACTCGGCCCTGCGCGCCCAGCGGCCGGGCGTGCCTAAACGCGCCCAGCTTCTGTTTGCGCTCTCCCTGGTAGTTGTGGATTTGGGGAGTACATGGCTGGCGTTCTTTCTGGCCCATCGGCTCACCGAGATGAACCTGACACCACGGCTGATGGAACTACAGCCGGATATCATTGTCGGCCCGTTCCTGGAGTTCCTGCCTTTGCCGCTAGCACAGTCGCTGTTGCTGCTGTCGATCTTCTTTTCGCGGGGCATGTACCAGCGCCGCCGGCCGCTCGGCCATCTGGACGAAATCTTCCGCACCGCGAGACTAACGACTCTGTGCACGCTCTTGACCGTCGCGCTGGTGAGCCTTTTCCTGCGGGATTTTGTCTATCACCGCACATTCCTGGGCTATGCCTGGCTGCTCAATATCGTCATGTTGACAATCGGCCGGACTTTGCATGCGCAGATACAATGGAATGCTCAGGCCAAAGGCGTTGGCGGCGACCGGGTCCTGCTCATCGGCGGCGGCGACTCCGGCCGCATGATTTTGCAAAGAGTGCAGGCCAACCCCAAACTGGGCTTTCAGGTGATTGGAGTTGTAGATAACAGCAGCACGCGTTCCGTTCTCAATGTGCCGATTCTGGGCTCCGTCGCCGACATCCCCAGAATCATAGACGAATTTGCAGTCGACGAAGTGATCATCGCTCTGCCGGAAAATACGCATCAGGAACTGATCGGCATCATCAGCCTGTGTGAGCGCGAAAAGGTCGGCATCCGCGTGCTGCCGGATGCCTTCGGAATAATGGCCAGCGAGGTGACGATCGGTTACCTTGGCGGGCTGCCCTTGCTCACGATCCGCGACGTCGCGCTCCAGGGTTGGAAACTGACACTCAAACGGGGGATGGACCTGGTGGGCAGCGCCATCGGCCTGGTGTTTCTCAGCCCATTCCTCATGCTGGTGGCGCTCCTGATCAAGCTGGACAGCCCCGGGCCGGTCTTCTACACACATGAGCGGATGGGGTTGGATGCCAAATCGTTCAAGATACTGAAGTTTCGCTCGATGCGCGAAGACGCAGAGAGATCGGGGCCGGGCTGGACGGTTGAGAACGATCCCCGGCGCACCAAACTGGGCGCGTTCATTCGTCGCGCCAATATCGATGAACTGCCCAATTTAATCAATGTTCTCTTCGGCGAAATGAGCTTGGTCGGGCCGCGCCCGGAACGCCCCGTCTACGTAGAGCAGTTTCGAGAGATGATCCCTCGCTATATGGACCGCCACCGCGAAAAGGCCGGCATGACCGGTTGGGCCGCGGTCAACGGGCTGCGGGGCGACACCTCGATTGAGGAGCGGACAAAGTACGACCTCTGGTACATAGAAAACTGGTCCCTGGCCCTGGACATCAAGATTATCATTCGCACACTGGGCCAGTGGCTGCTGGGGACAAACAAGAACGCTTACTGAACCAACCCGAATTTTTTGACAACCTCCTACCCGATTTGTTACACTTTTTGCTCTATTAGCACTCCCATCACGAGAGTGATAAAGGTTTATCTGTGACGTCTGATTGTCGCCAACTGTCCGACAGTTCGAATCGCCCTCAATTGACTGCATTTACAGCGTACTAGACGGAGGGCAGACAGGCGACAGTCCTTTCTGCCTGTAATCGATGACAGAACTGCAACTGAGCCAGCGCCGCAAACAGGTACTGCGTATCGTCATCCACGAGTATGTGGAGAATGCCCAGCCGGTGGGCAGCCAGTCGATCGCGCAGAAATATGATCTGGGCGTCAGTGCGGCCACGATCCGCAATGATTTGGCTGCGCTGGAAAAAGCTGGTCTGCTGACCCACCCTCACACCAGCGCCGGCCGCATTCCCACTGATGGCGGCTACCGCTACTTTGTGGCCAATCTCATGGCCCACACCGATCTTCCCTCCCAAGAGCGGCACATGATCCGCCATCAGTTCCATCAAGCCCGGCAGGAAATCGACCAGTGGCTTCGACTCAGCACAGCGGTCTTGGCCAAAGCCTCCACGGGTGCGGCGCTGGCAACCTCCCCGCGCTCGATCACCAGCAGGGTCAAACATCTGGAGCTGATTGGCATTCAGGATACGGCCGTGTTGCTGGTGCTGGTGCTGGCCACAGGCACGCTGAAACAGCAACTGATTACCCTGGAACAGCCAGTTTTTCAGGAGGAACTGAGCCGCGCGAGCAACCAGCTCAATGTTGAGATTTCTGGCGCCACCGCTGCCGATCTGCCGGAAAAACTGGAGGAGTTCACGGGCTTCACGCGCGAGGTGGGCGAGCTTGTGCTGAAAACCTTGCTGCAGTCGGAGGCGCAGATCACGGAACGCGTTTATCGACA
Source organism: Caldilineaceae bacterium bin5 (assembly GCA_002238445.1). GTDB lineage: Bacteria > Chloroflexota > Anaerolineae > Caldilineales > Caldilineaceae > Bin5. The sequence goes on along the minus strand of MPML01000020.1, from coordinate 29,035 downwards.
TGGGTTGGCCGAGGTGTTGGCCGAGCCTGAATTTGCCGACGGGCCGCAGGTGCGCCGGATCGTGCAGGTATTTGAGCAACGCACGCTGCTGCATGAGATTTACGATGATATCATGGAGTTAAGCGACGTTCAGGTAATGATTGCCGGCGAGGGCCGATTCGGCGACATGCAGGACATAAGCCTTGTCCTGAGCCGCTATGGAGTACCGGACCGGGTCAGCGGCCTGTTGGGCGTAGTCGGCCCGATGCGAATGCCATACGGCCGTACAATCGGGGCTGTGCGCTACGTTGCCACACTCCTGAACGAAATGATGCATCAGCTATACGGCCAAAACCACTAGACAGCATGTTTGAGTAACAGGATCATATATGAGTCAACAGGAAGAACGGGAAGACACGACGGTAGAACCAGAAAACGGACAACTGCCTGAGGAGGCTGTTCTGGAAGCAGAGGAGCCTGACGCGCGCGATGATTCCGAAGTAGAAGAGGCTGAAGAAAAGGACGAGACACCGGAAGAGGCGATCACTCGGCTGCAAGCGGAGCTGGCCGAGGCGCAAGACCAGGCCGCCAGCCATCTCGACAAGATGCAGCGTACCGTGGCCGAATATGAAAACGCCGGCAAACGCCGTGAACGCCAGAACGAGGAGCGCATCAAAAGGGCGACGGAAAGTATGATGCGTCAGCTGCTGCCTGTTCTCGATGACCTCGATCTGGCCTTTCAGAATGTGCCCGAAGCAGTGCCGGGAGAGAATCAGGCCTGGCTGCAGGGATTCGAGCAGATCCAGCAGAAGCTCTTGGACATTCTCGCCAATTCAGAAGTTGAACCGCTGGACAAGAGTGGTGAATTCGATCCCAATCAGCATGAGGCCATCTCGAACGAGCCGAGCGAAGATGTCCCCAGCGGGCATATCATCCAGACATTACGCACCGGCTACAGTATCCAGGATCGGATCCTGCGCCCAGCGCTCGTGCGGGTTGCGCAGTGAATAGCTGGACGCTTTCCTACCACTTCTAAATGGTTGCCCTAACTCGTTCCGCTGCCGCCGGCCGCCGGCAAGATCCCTTACACGGCATCCGCCCCTTTGACGTTGGGCGTGATCTGCGCGCCGTATCCAGACTGATTGCGGAGGCTTTCGCGGAAGAACTGGACGAACAGGGCGAGGCTGCGCTGCGCGAACTACGACTTCTCGGTTATATGAGCGGGCTGGTAGGCATTCTCTACCGCAGTACCGGCGAGTTCCGAAATGTATTCAACGGATTCGTCTGGGTGGAGAACAAACGGGTGGTAGGCAATGTAACGGTGCAGCGCGCTGCGAGCGGCAGCGGGCGCTGGCAGATCGCCAATGTGGCGGTTTTGCCGGCTTGGCGCGGGCGCGGGATCAGCCGGGCCCTCATGGAACATGCTCTGGATTACATCCGCGATATGGGTGGGTCTTGGGCGGTGCTGCAAGTGCGTGGGGAAAACGAGATTGCCCTCGGCCTATATGAACGGCTCCGTTTTGAGAACATGGGAGGGACCTCCGAGCTGCACGCGCCGGGCGCGCCGAAGTCGATCACAAGGCCGGTTCTGTCCAATCTGCAGCCGTTCTCTCCATCCGACAGCAATCTGCTGTATGATTTGGCCACCAGCCGACCCAGCGCCGAATTCCAGTGGTGGCGGGCGGTACGGCGAGACGACTTCCGAATTCCGCTCGAAAAACGCATTGGTGAGCTGGTGAACAGGCTTGTCGGCCGGCAGCGAATCTACCGCTACGCCATCCGCGACTATAACAGCCGCTTTGAAGGGGCGATCCAGGTTACAGCCCGATGTTGGGAGGGAGAGCACCATGTCCGTCTCTGGCTGCGGCCCGATGCCCAGGACCGATATGCCCAACCCTTGATTCAGTGCGCACTGGCGCTGCTGCAAGAGTCTCCGCGCTGGCCGCTGCGGGCGACTGTCAGCACACAGGACGAAGTCGCGGCGCAGACGCTGCTGGACCATGGCTTTTCGGTGCGCAGCACTTTATACACGATGCGTTTGCGCATGTAACCTCTGATGAAGCTTCTCCTACGGTTGGTCGGGAACGCCATCGCCCTGTACGCGGCGTCAACGATGATCGACGGCATTTCGTTTGGCGCGGGCGGCGATGTGGATTTCGGCAGTCTGCTGGCCGTCACCTTGATTTTTGGCGTTGTCAACGCCATCTTAAAGCCCTTTGTCAAGGTTGCGACCTGCCCGGTCTATCTGGTCACGCTAGGTCTTTTCACTTTTGTGGTCAACGCCCTGATGCTGCTTCTGACGGGGTTGCTGGCCGGAGTGCTTAACGTCGACTTTCGGGTAGACGGTTTTGGCGCCGCCTTCTCGGGCGCCCTCGTCATCAGCATCGTCAGTTTTTTTCTTAGCCTGTTCATCTCCGCTAAGAGCGACGACAAAGATTGACAGCAGTGCACGCGCTTCGAGTGTACTGTTGCCCATCGCCTCTTCTCATCACAATTCAGATTAACACCGGGGCCTACCATGCGCGCCACGTTTCTCCACATGGCCGACTGCCATCTCGGCTATCGTCAGTACAACAGCCGAGAGCGCCAGAACGACTTCACTCGCGCCTATCTCGACATCATCAGGGCGGCCATCGACCGCAAAGTCGATTTCGTCCTGCTGGCCGGTGACCTCTTTGAAAAACGCACTATCGATCCAGTCACGCTCGACCACGCCATCAGAGGGCTGGAACGGCTGAAGAAGGCCGGTATCCCCTGCCTGGCAGTGGAGGGCAACCATGAACTGGCCCACTACCGCGACAGCATCGGCTGGGTGCGATTCTTGGCCGAACGGGAGTTGCTGAAGCTGCTCAACCCGCAGCTTGACGGCGAGAGCGTCACACTCCCGCCCTACGAAGAACGCGAGGGGGCCTATGTGGAACCGGTTCCGGGTTTGCGGGTCTACGGCATGCGCTACTTCGGCAGTTCCACCGCTCATATTGTGAAGAAGGTGGCCGATACGCTGGCAGCAGCCGACATACAGGGGATCGAGTATACAATTTTCATGGCGCACGCCGGTGTCGAGGGAGTTCTCGATCATCAGGGCGGCGCCGTTAGCCACCGGGAGATGGCGCCTCTGCGGCCCCACGTGGACTATCTGGCGCTGGGCCACATCCACAAGCCCTATGCGTTCGACGATTGGATTTACAATCCCGGCAGTCCGGAGACCAACTCGCTGACCGAGGCGGCCTGGCCGGAGCGGGGCTACTATCTTGTAGAGGTCGACACGGAGGCGGAACCAAAGCACCGCCCGGTTTTGCACGCTAACTCCCGGCGTCCTTTTGAACGTCTTTTCTTTAAGGTGGACGCCTATGAAACGCCGGGCGACCTGCTCGAAGCGTGCCGGCGTTTTGTCGAACGCCGGCGCAGTCTGTTCAAGGGAGAAGCACCGGTCGTCGAGCTGCGGCTTAGCGGCGTGCTTCCGTTCGACCGCAGCGCGCTTTCGATTGAGCCATTTGAGAAAACGATCATTGAGCTTTACAAGCCGCTGCACTGCATCGTGCGCGATGACACGCGGGGGGCGGAGTTCGCGGTTGGGATTGATCAGCATTTGAGCCGACCAGCGCTGGAACGGCAGATAATCGCCGACCTTCTCGGACGGGACAACCGCTACCGCGCCCGCAGCGGGGAATGGACTGAACTGGTTCTCGCGATCAAACAGTTGGCCGTCAGCGGCGCCCCTGCTGATTCCATATTGGAGGAGTTGACGCGCGGTGAGGAGAGAATTTTGCAGGGAGAAGCGGTGCAATGTTGATCCATTCGCTAACCCTGGAAAATGTCAAGAGCTACACACGGACGAAGGTCGAATTCAGCCCCGGCACGAATGCAATCGTTGGCCACAACGGATCGGGAAAGACGACGATACTGGAAGCGATCGGCTATGCTCTTTTCGATCATCTTCCCTATAGCCAAGCCGACTTCGTACGTGAAGGTCAGAGGTCGGCGAGCGTGACCGTCGAGTTTCTCAGCGACTACGACGAGCGCGCTTATCAGGTTATGCGGAGTTGCGGCAGTGGCAGAGCCCACACGGTTATCGACCCGGAACTCGACATAAGAATCTGCGAGGGCAAGGCCGATGTCATGCAGTTTTTGCGCCTGCATCTCGGCATTGGAGCGGACGCTGAGCCGGGGGATCTGTTCAGGAATGCGGTGGGTGTGCCCCAAGGCAGTTTCACCGTCTCCTTTCTGGCGACGGCCAGTGCCCGCAAAGCTGTTTTCGATCCGCTCCTCAAGGTTGCAGAATATCGCCGGGCATGGGAAAGAATGCGCGAGCCGCTCAGCTTGCTCCGCGAGCGCGTGGGAGATCAGGCGGTGGAAATCAGCAGGCTGGAGGGGGAACTGATCAGACTGCCAGCCGTGCAGGCCGAAGCCGACGCCCTGACCGGCCGTATCCGCAGTGCGGATACCGAACTGCGCGCCGCGCAGACGGAGTTGACCGCAGCCGAATCCGCCCGACAGACGATGGAGACCAAGCGGGAGCGGCTGCTGGAACTGCAGAGCATGGTGCAGATGGAGCAACAGGTAGTCGCTGAACAGGAACGGACGCTGGCCGCGGCCCGGCAACGGTTGACTGAGAGCAAGGAGGCCGTGACCACCACGGAAGCCAACCGCGCCGGCCATGACGCCTATCGCGCCGCGCAACAGGACCAACGTGCCGTGAACGAAAGGATGGTCCAACGTCGGCGGTTGCAGGATGAGCGGGCAAACGTCCATACGCGACTAACCCAGGCTGCAGCACAAGAGGATGCCCGCAAGCGCGCCCTTGCTGACATCGCAGAGGCAGAGAAAACTGCTGCTGACCTTGCGGACGCGGCAGCCGAACAGGAGAGGCTGGACCTCGAAGTTCGGGATACGCAACGCCAGGTGGATCGACTGAAAGAGTCGGCCGCCCGAGTACAGCGGGAACGGGCCGCGGTGGATAGGGCCCAAACTAGGCTGGAGCGCATGCGCGCCGAGGTAGCCCGCGCCCAGAAACTCGAAGCTTCTCGGGAGCAATTGCAGACGCGCGTGGAATTCTTGCAGCAGGAGATTACGGCGGAAAAGACCAAGAGTACCCAATTGTACACGGAAATGAAGACGATCGAAGAGCAAGGCGGTCAGCTAAAGAGTCTGGAAACAGCCGCGGTCTGCCCTATCTGCGAACAACCGCTATCAGAGGAGGATCGTCAGCAGCTTCTCATTCGACTCCGCCAGCGCTGGAAGGAAATGGATGGGAAAGCCAAGGCATCCACCGAGACGATCCGTCAAGCCGAGGAGGAACGGGAACAGGCCCGCGCCAGACTCGCCCAGCAGGAGCAGACACTGCGTTCCCTCTCCCGCCAGCATGCGGTCGACACGGCTGAAACGGAACTGACCGAGCTGAAAACCCAGTTGACCGAAGCCCATGCCGCGGCGGAGGGACTGAAGGAGGCGCCGCAACGAGTGGAGCATCTTCAGCAGGGGTTGCGGGCGCTGGGCGATCCACGGCGGCGGCGGGATGCGGCAATGCAACAGGCGCAGGGGCGCGAGCGGGTGGAGGAGGCTATGCAGGAGCAGCGGGCGCAAGCCGAACAGCAACGGATCGCGCTCGCCGCGCTTGACGAGAGCATGGCGGAATTCGCCAACCTGGACGAAGAGGCAACCCGTATCGCCTCCCAATTGGAGAAATTCCGGACAGCCGACGATCTTTACAGGCGCAGTCAGGACGCGGCTGAAGCCCTCTCCCAGCGCGAGCAGGAGTCCGCCGCGGCAGAGATGGCGTTACAGGACGGGCGGGAACGCTACGAGAGCGGGCAGGCACAGCTGGCAGCGAGCAGGCTCGAGTTCGACGAGGAAGACTTGCAGGAGGTGAAAGCCCAGGTGGTGGAAATCCGCAGCCGCTGCGTGCAGTTGGAGACTGATTTGGGCCAGTGGCGTGAACGTTTGAGCCGAGCGGAACAGGAGATCGCCCATCTGCAGGCCCTGAAGCAACGGCTCGCGGCCGCCCAGGCCATGCATGACCGGCTGGCGGAACAGGAGGAGCTCTTGCAGTTTCTGCGCTCCGTTATACAGGAGGCCGGCCCGTTCGTGACCAAGGCGCTGGTCCAGCAGATCAGTTACACGGCCAATCAGCTGTTTGGCCAGATTATGGAGGACTACACGCGCACTTTGCAATGGCAGGAGGACTACGGGATCATCCTGGAGGTGGATGGCCGCGAGCGGGAATTTGCGCAGCTGTCCGGCGGCGAGCAGATGAGCGCAGCGCTGGCGGTACGGCTGGCCCTGCTCCAGGAAATGAGCGATATCGCGGTTGCCTTCTTCGATGAGCCGACCACCAATCTGGACGATGTCCGCCGCGACGCGCTGGCCCGCCAGATCGTGGGCGTGCGCGGCTTCGAGCAGCTGTTCATCATCAGCCATGACGACTCGTTCGAACAGGCTACTGAGAAGTTGATCCGTGTAGAGAAGCGCAACGGGGCGAGCGAGATAAATTACGGGTGAGACCGGTTGAACACCGGTCGCACTAGGCGGATGCAACCAGTATTTGCGCGGCTTTGGGAATCCCTCCCAGAGCCGCGAACTCTTTCTGGAGGCTGGCTGCGTTCAAGCGAGCGGGGGCATCGTCCGCCAGTATCTTTTGCAGAGCCTCTGTTGCCAGCGGGACGGTCAACTGCCTGGGCGGGATGTGGTAGCCGACTCCGCTGCGGGCGACCCCGCTGGCCTGACGGGCCTGGTCCGCAGCCTTGGGCACGACGATCTGTGGGATACCGTGCGTAACCAGGGCGTGGGTTGTGCCGGCGCCGCCATGATGGATTGCGGCGGCGATGAGCGGCAGCACCTCCGCAAAGTGGACCCGCTCCACCAGCACCGAAGGCTGCGGCAGCCTACTGCGCAGGGATTCCATCTCGCGCGCGGTCCAGCCCCCTGCTGTGCCGCCGGCGTTATAGCCTTTGCCAACTGCCAGAATCGGTACGCCCCCCGCATCTGCCGCCGCGCGGGCCGCGATAACAAAAAAGCCGATATCCTTGGTGAATGCGGTGCCGAGGGTAATGAAGATCCATGGACGGTCGACCGGTAGTTTGTCGAGCCAGGGAGATTCACGCGGCAGGGGGGGATCAGCGACGCCGCCGACCATTCGTGTTTGCGGCAGCAGCGCCGCGCCGGCATACCAACGGGGGCTCCAATAGGTCAGATGCAGGGAGGGTGAACGAAGCGCGGCGGGACCGTCCAGCGCCCAGTTGAGACCGGAAACGCCAAAATGCCGGCAGCAAGCCGCGACCCGCGCCTGGGCCAGTTCGCGGACGGAGCCGGGGGGTTCCACGGCGGCGTCTGGCGACTTTGGCTGCATGGCCGGCCAGCCGGCGACGGCGAAGGGCACATCCAGGAGTTCGGCGGCGATGCCGGCCGCGGCAATGAACATCTCGCTGACGATCAGATGCGGACGAAAACGCCTGGCCACATCGACCAGATCGAGCGTAGCCGCCTGCACGCGCTCCACGTCCAACCACTGATCCAACGAGCGGCTCATACGCAGGCGCTGGAACTCCTCCTCAGTGGACGAACCTTTCTGTATGGGGGGCGGCGGCGGCCAGCGCCAACCGGTTTCCGGCAGGATATGGACGGGAACACCCTGCGCAGCCAGGTCGCTTTGCAGTTCACGGCCGGTGGCCCATAGTACATCATGGCCAGCCCGCATCAGTTCCAGGGCAGTGGGCAGGTAGCCGCCCCAATCCAGATGGCTTGCCAGCTGCGCGGATACGCATAGGAAGCGCAAGCGGCCCTCCTCAACCAAAGCAGCCGGGAACAATCCGGAAAAGCCCGCCTTTGCCGGTGCCGATCCAGACGGCCCCGTCCGGTGCGGTTGCGACCGCCTGCACGGGCCAGTTGTGCATGATCCGTTCGGCGATAATGTTGCCGCCCGCGTTCGCCAGCCGAAACAGACCCGGTTCGCGCCCGTAATTGGCGAAAAATATGGTGTCGTAGGCCCACGTGATACCGGTGGGCGCAGCTGAGTTGGGCAGAGTCAGCACAGGTGCGGTCCACCAATCTTTGTTGACCCCGCCCAGCGCCATGGGAAAGCCGTAGTACGGGGTAGCGTTCACGTCGCCTTCATTGGCGGCAGCGGAGAGGGTTCGCGGGTCGAGCAGGTCGACTTCGTCGCCGGCGTTGAAATCTCCGGGCACGTTGGTGGCGCCGTTGTCGGTAAACCAGATGCGCCCGAAGGGGTCCACGGCAATGCCATAGGAGTTGCGCACACCACGCGCCGCGGTCTGGAAGACGCCGATTGAGCGTTCGGCAAGCAGCCGGTCCAGGCGGGCGCGCACGATGCGAGCAGCGAAGGGATTGCCGCCGGCGGCCACATTGGTGGCCAGCGTTTCGGCGGGCACTTCACCGTCGCCAAGCACGATAATGCCGTCCGAATAGCCGTCGCGCACGCCGCCGGCGGAAACATACAGCCAGCCATCGGTGATAACGAGACCATTGTTGGCATGGAAGAGTTTGCCGGCTACGGCGAAGCCGCCGGCCAGAGGTTCATACCCGCTTCCGTCGACGATGCGCCCCACTTCGCCGGCCCGATTCAGGTAGAGTGCGCCCGCATGCCAGGCCATGCCGGTGACCCGGCTGGACTCGCGCAGGATCTCGTAGTAGCTGTCCCTGGAAACGCTGTGCCAGATAACAACCGAGCGGCTGGCGTGATACGGATCGTACAGGATATTGGCATCGAAGTTGCCGGTAGCCGGATGGTCCAAAGCGATGAACAGTCTGCCATCCGGAGCAAAGGTGAGAGCTGTGATGCTGTACTGATCCTGTAGCTTCGGGGCCAGGAATTGCTCTGCACAGAAGCCGCCCCGGGGAATTAGCCACGGATCGGATTCAGACGGGGCGCCCAGATTAAGGGGGGCGGCGCGGATGCCTACACTGCCGGCAGCGACACCTCTGGGAGGGGCGCTGGCGGCGGGGCTGGCGGCGCTGCCTTCGGTACTGCTGCCCTCTGTACTGCTGACTTCGGCGCCGGTAACATTACCGTCCGTATTGTCTGAAGCCGGGGCAGGAACTGCGTTCGTCGTCTCCACCTCCGGCAGATAGGCGGCGATCTGCTCGTCATCAGGAATCGCGGCACAGCTTGCGGCCAGGGCTAGTTGTGCACTGATGTAGGGATCAGTCCCGCCATTCTCGGCGCAGTCGTTCGGCGCCCAGGTAAAGTCGCCGTCCGACAGACGCAGCCACATTTCTGTCTCGGGCGCCGGCCCTGTGCCTTGCCTGGTCGCGCCAGCTACAATCCAATCGTAAATGAGCGCCTTCTCGTCGTCACCCAACTCGCCCACCAGCGGCATTGCGCCGGATTGGATTTGCGTCCAGAGTTTAGATGCGTCTGGCTCGCCCGGCGTCACCGCCGGTCCACTCTGACCACCATCCATCAAGGGTTCAAACTCTGTAACCTGCAACTCCGCCTGTTGCACAACGGCGCTATGACAGGCGCCGCAGTTCTGTTCCAAGAGCGGCAGAATGTCCTCATCGAAGCCCGGCGTGGAGATGGGAATCCGACCGATAGAACGGTTGAGAGCGACAAAAGGAAGATCTTTATCCTGGCCGAAGATCGCATCAACCCGTACCAGAGTGCCGGCGGGGACGCGGCCGAGTTGGCAGCCTTCCCGGTTGGGGCGGTTGCGCACATTGGCGTTGCGTTGCAGCACTGCATACACCGGCTGGCCCCCGGCAAGACAGGACAAGGCACCTTCCATACCATGGATCAGCGCAATTTCGGCGATGCCCCCCATCGCATCCGGTTGGGCCGCAGGCGGCCGCGGCCATTTTTTCTCGGGACTGACAGTTGCGGCGGATCCGACACTGCTGAATGCGTCGAAGTCGACTGGTTGGAACGTGCACGCGCCGAGAAACAATACTGCGCAAACGAGCAGTGGAAGGGCGGGGAATGCAACTGGACTGCGGCGATGAAACATTGAATGAGAACCTGTTCGCGAAGCGGCTGGGAGGCGCCCCTGCTATTTGTAATGCTGCGCCCGGATGAATTCCTAATTCCAGGAGATAGAGTCGGAAACGGCCGGCTCCTCTCTCAGCACGCGGCGCGCGACGGTGATATCCAGTTGAATCTGGGCGACGAGCGCCTCCAGGCTGTCAAAGCGTTGCTCGTCGCGCAGGCGGGAAACGAAAGAGATAGTCAGTTGTTGCCCGTACAGCTGGCTGGATTCGCCCGTTGAGGGAAAGTCCAGCAGATGGGTTTCGATGCGGCGCTGGCGTCCGTCCACGGTGGGCCGCACGCCGATATTGGTAACGCTGGCGCGAGGGTTGCTCGAACAACTGCCCGGCAGGTATGCCCAGGTAGCGTAGACCCCATTGGCAGGGATAAGCCGCTGTGGGATGGGTCGAATGTTAGCGGTGGGCACACCGATTTCGCGACCGCGGCGCGCGCCCTCTTCGACGACGCCGGCGATCTGATAGGGCCGACCCAGCATCTGCGCTGCATCCGTAATAGCGCCGGCCAGCAGAGCCTCACGGATCTGGCGGCTGTGGACCTCTGCACCCTCACACGCGAACGGTTCGATCACAGACACATCGTAGCCTAGGCGCGTACCCAAGGCCCGCAGGAGGTCGACATTGCCGCTGCGCCCGCGGCCCAAGGCAAAATCCGGCCCCACCACCAGCCGGGCAAGCCCCAAACTCTCTACCAGAACCGCCATAAACTGCTCTGGGGTCAGGCTGGCGAATTCCATGTCAAAAGGCTGAATGATTCCCAGGTCAAAGCCGTCTGGTTCGATCAGCCGCAGACGTTCTTGCGGCGTGGTCAAGAGGCGCAAAGGAATATCCGGCCGCAGTACGGCCATGGGGTGGGGATCGAACGTGAGCAGGGCAGTCTTAGCTGCAGGCGATTGGGCCGCGGCTTCTGTCTGCAAGATGCGCAAAAGGGCCTGATGGCCCAGATGAACACCATCGAAATTGCCAATTGTCAGGAAGGTTGGGCCGGAAAACCGGAGAGATCGCAGATCGCTGCGCCAAATTCTCATCTCAAATCAGTTTCTGGTTCTTTACGTGAGTTCCGTTTGCCACCAGGACTTTCCGACAATGTGCGAGGTAGGGAGGCGGACATCGAGCCTACCCCTACGCAATAGGAGATGAGGGAAAACGCTGGTCTTCAAACTGAACGTGCATTGGTCTCCAGTGGCGGCGGGCAATAAAGAACCGGGCGCGAATTACGAAAGGCTCCCAAGATGTTGGGCAAGCCACTTTTCGGCTTTCCACACTGTGCCGTCTCTGCCCCCATCAGCTGCGCGCGCGCGTGCAATCCCCAGGAAGCGGCCGCGACAATCATAGGCAGCCGCGAGTCCAGCCCGTTGCCAACCGTCCGTACTGCAGGGGTCGGGAAGGGGTGGATCGTGGGCTGGAAGGGCCGGGCTGTGAGCGATCTTCTGGCCGTGGCCCAGCCGAACCTTGTCCTCCTCACTGACGGTCAGACGGGGCATTCCGAGACCGACATCGGGGGCCAGCAGCAGGTCGGCGAGCCCGCCGTCGGCTGCCGCCCTTTCAATTGCCGGCAGAAGTACTGCGTTGGCGACGGAAAACGGGCCAGCCTCCAATCGACGCAAATAGCTCAGGTGGCCAACTGTGCCCAGTGCCTGCCCCAGCGCATGTGCCAGGCTGCGCACATAGGCGCCGGCGGAACAACATATTCGAAGTGAAATCTGTGTGGGCGACGCAAAGGAAAGGAGCTTGATCTCGTAAAACGTAACTTCCCTTGGCGCAACTTTCACCGACTCACCGCGCCGGGCTTTGCGGTGCAGGCTCTCACCACCTTGCTTCAGTGCCGAGTAGACTGGCGGCTCCTGCGAAATCTGGCCCCGGAAGGTAACCAGAGCCTCTTCCACGTCGGCGGCGGTCAGGGGCGGAACCGAAGCGCGGGCAACGGTTCGACCGACAGCGTCGTAGGTATCGGTGGCGCTTCCCAGTGTGACGCGGGCCTCGTATGTCTTGTCATGTCCCTGATAGTATTCCGCGAGCCTGGTGGCAACACCCAGGCACAATACGAGCAACCCGCTTGCCATTGGGTCCAGAGTGCCGGTGTGGCCGATGCGTTTTTGCCGACTGCAGCGGCGGACGCGCTGCACAATGTCGTGGCTGGTAGGCAACTCTGCAGAAACCGGCTCGTCGACGCCCGCTGGGGAACGTGGACGACCCGGTTTATCGACAAGAAGAATCCCGTGTAGATCGGTCATGGCACCGGTTAGTGGATAGTGAATAGCGCTGATCTCTGTCCTCTAACCACGGTCGACATCAGTAGTTTGGCTGCGCAACTCGTGCAGAGATGCTACCACGCGGGCCGAGACTTCCTGCAAACTGCCGGCAACGGTGCAGCCTGCTGCGGGTGGATGTCCACCGCCGCCGAATGCAAAGGCGACCTGGCTCACGTTGAACCCCGGCTTGGCCCGAAAACTACATTCGATCAGTTCTTGTCCATTTTTGGCAAAGCGTTGGGCAAAAGTAGCGCTGATATCGGCCTCGCGCACAGTTACAAGAAAGTTGGCCAAACCATCGCTCTGATAAAGTTCGACTCCACTGCGCTGACGGTTCTCGTCGCTGAGAGCGGCCCAGATGATGCCATCTTCCATCTGTACATTGGCCAGGCCGGCCCCCCACAGCTTTACGAGGCTGAATGATCTGCTGTCCAGAGTGTTGCGAACGATGTGGTCCAGGTCTGCGCCGGCGTTCAACAGCCGCAAGGTCGTCTGCAACTCCTTTGCACCGGTATTGGCCGTGCGAAAGCAGAGTGTATCGGTCACGAGGCCGGTCAGCAAAGCGACTGCTATCTCCTCAGTCAACGGCACATCCAAGGCATCGGCAAGGGGCACAAGCATCTGGCAGGTGGCTGCGCAGCCTGTATCCACCCAGTTTTCGGTGCCGAAAAGCGTATTGGTGATGTGATGATCTATGACTACGAGGGGGATTTGGTTGTGGATTTCAGGACTGTAGACGGTGCCCATGCGATCAATGCTGGAAGTGTCCAGGCAGACGATGAGATCATAGTTGTGGGCGACTTCGGCCGGTCCGATGATCATTTCCGCCCCGGGCATAAACTGAAACTCAGACGTAATTTCGTCCTGGAGAGCCAGAGTGGGCCGTTTGCCCAGCGCGCGCAAGATGCCGCCCAAGCCGAGCAGGCTGCCGACCGCGTCGCCGTCAGGGCTTACATGGCTGATGCAGAGGATATGGTGGCTGGATTCCAGGAGGCTGAGCAAGAGAGGGGGCGGCGCAACCGGGGCGCCCTCTCGGTCGCAGGTGGTACCCTGCTTGAGCAGGGACGCATTAGGGGTCATGCATCCTCTTTCTGGGCATTGTAGGTGGAGAAATCCTGGGAAGAGAGTGAAGAGGAGGGAGGTGAAAGAGAGTCCCTCTCATAGTTCACATCCTGCTGGCGTAGCTCTCGTTCCGCGGCAATGCTCTGCAAAAGTGCATCCACCCGAGCGGCCTGGTCGGGGGTATCGTCGTAGTAGAAGAGCAGTTCCGGCACGGCACGGAACGTTACGCTCTGGGCCAATTGGCGCCGCAGGAAAGGGGCGGCTCTTTTCAGTTTGGCGAGGACGACACTGCGTTGGATGTCGCTATCCTGGTGAATGTAGACTTTGGCTACACGCAGATCGCGGCTGACCACGACGTTCGTCACCGCCAGCAGTTCCAACGCCGGGTCATCCAGTTCGTTGCCGATCAAAATAGAAAGTTCCTGATAGAGCAGTGCTGCTGCCCGCTCCTGACGAATTGTGGTCGTCATAGTTAAAATGCCGTCAGTTCCTCGGTTTCGGTTGTCAGGCACTCAAACCCACTATAAACGATAAACCGAAAACCAGAAACTATTATCGTACCTGTTGTCTTTCATAAACTTCAATGATATCGCCTTCCTGAAGATCTGTATTGACACCGGCCAGATTGATGCCGCACTCATAGCCGGCCCGCACTTCGGTGACGTCTTCGGTAAATCGTTTGAGGTTTTCGACGGAAGTGGTGATGATGGTTGATTCGTTGCGTAGCAGCCGCGCCTGACTGTTGCGTTTGACAACTCCGTCCAGCACCATACAGCCGGCAATCAAGCCGCCGCGACGCACGCGGAACATCTGGCGCACCTCGGCATGACCGCTGACTACCTCTTCGAATATAGGGTCCAACATGCCGGTAAGCGCCTGCTCCACATCTTCGATCAAATTGTAGATGATCTGATAGTGACGAATCTCGACGCCGGACTGTTCTGCGCGCACCAGAGCGGACTTGTCTATATTGACGCCAAATCCGATGATGATCGCTTGACTGGTTTCAGCGAGCATGACGTCGGACTCGGTGATGTCACCAACAGCCGATTGCATGATTTTTACCTTGACCTCATCGTTGTCAAGCTGTTCCAGGCTGTGAACAATTGGGGCCAACGTTCCTTGGGCATCGGCCCGCAGGACGATATTGAGAGTTTCGGCTTCTCCGCCTTCGACGCGGGCGAACATATCCTCCAGCGTCATTGGCAGGTTCGTTGTGATCTGGGAAGCGCGCGCGGCCTGATTTTGCCGTTCGGTAGCAAGCGCGCGAGCAGCTCTATCGTTTTTCGTTACAGTAAAGACCTCGCCGGCTTCCGGAACGCCATTGAGTCCCAAAATTATGGTCGGCGTGCTGGGCCCGGCGGCTTTTAACGGATTCCCCTCGTAATCGAACATAGCCTTGACACGTCCCCAATTTTCGCCGACGACCACGGAATCCCCTCGTTTGAGGGAACCGTTTTGCACGAGCAGGGTTGCAGTGATCCCACGCTGTTTATCCAACTCGGCCTCGATCACGGTGCCGACGCATTGCCCATTAGGGTTGGCAGTGTGCTGGTCGAGTTCGGCGACGACAAGGATGTTTTCCAACAGATCGTCGACACCGTCACCGTTAAGTGCGCTGATGGGCACAGTGATAGTTTCGCCGCCCCATTCCTCCGGCGTCAGGTCTTCGGTCGACAGATCCTCCATCACCCGGTTTATATTGGCGTTGGGGCGATCGACCTTGTTGATCGCAGCGACAATGGTGACTCCGGCTGCCTTGGCATGGCTGATCGCCTCCCGCGTCTGCGGCATGATACCGTCGTCGGCGGCAACGACGAGGATAACCATGTCGGTGACCTGCGCGCCGCGTGCCCGCATGGCTGTGAACGCCTCGTGGCCGGGGGTATCCAGGAAAGTGATTTTCCTGCCGTCGACTTCCACCTGGTAGGCGCCGGTATGCTGGGTGATGCCGCCGGCCTCGGTATCTACCACGTTAGCGCGACGGATACGATCGAGGAGTGTTGTTTTGCCATGATCGACGTGCCCGAGAACCGCCACAACCGGTGGCCGAGGCACGAGATTTTTTTCCGCCTCTTCGGCCACAATTTCCTGGATCAGCACCCTTTGCTTGGGTCTTCGATCCTCGTCGGGCGCCTGCTCCGGCAGCTCGTCCTCTACGACCGGCCACAACACCTCGATGCCGAGCTCTTCACCGACGATGGCGGCCGTATCATGATCGAGAGTCTGATCGATCGGCGCCATGATGCCGAACTGCATCAGGACTTTGATGAGATCGATCGGGCTGCGATCCATTCGTTCGGCCAATGCGCGGACGGTGACATAGTCCTCCACAATAATGGAAGATGGCGGCCCAGCCTCTTCACCATTGGAGGCGTCGTCAGCCGGGCCGTCATTCTGGATTTGCATTGGATCTTTCGTTGCGGTTGTCATTTTCCCATTCCTTTCGTCGATAGCTTCCGGTTGCCAGTTTTGCACGGCGCCGCGCGAATCAAAACTGACAACTAAAATCTCCCTCTGAACACAGAGGGGAGGAAGCTGAGAAGCGTTCACGCGCCAAGTTGCGTGCTACTGCTCAAACTTTACACAGATTTATGGTTGGGATAGGAAGCATGCACAGACGTATGCGGAGAAGGTCATAATGTGGGGAGCCAAGAGGCACTTTCGGTGGGCAGATTAGTCGTTACACAACCATCTCTCCCTTCCCTGTAACCTTCCCCCTCTCCATCCCAAACTGCAGTACAGCCAATGTGAGCCCGCTATTCCGACACATGTCAGGGAGCGGGCAATCGGCTTATGTTCATCGGATTCTCTCTGTCAATCAGCGATTGTGCTCTTGATATGAAAACCTGTTATTTGCATTGTGCAATAACAGTTGAAATTCTTACGACAGAATAGCAGACCTCTTCTTAAACACACGGTTCACAAGTCTGACAGACCGTGTGAAAGGTCGAGATTTGAGGAGAAGTTGTTAGTCAGTGAAGAGTAACCGACGGACTTTCCCTCTTCCTCCCCGCTACGCGGTCTCGTCCGCTACGGGCAAGAGTGTTGCCACAGACGCCGAAAGTGTTATCAGGTTCTCGGCGCTGATTTTTGTTCGCAACGCTTTCTGTATTAGCGAACCGGCCAGCGCCCTTTCCCAACAGTTGGTCTGCGGGTGGACATATGCGCCGCGGCCGGCCTTTTTGCCGGTCTCATCCAGAACGACCCCGTCTGCAACCCGAACCAGCCGAATCAGGGCGCGCTTTCCATCTGACTGCCGGCAGGCAATGCACATCCGTTGGGGGGTCTGCAGGGCACCCCGTTTCTGTTTCGGTCCCTTTGCCCGTTTTGTCATCTTCGGCGTTACACGGCGGGTGACGTTTTCCAGGCGTGATTCACGAACTACCGGCCACCCTAAATGTTAAACTCATCTTCATCGAATTCGTCCAAGTCGACGTCGAGCCCGCGTGACCCGCGCGCGCGCTGCCGTTTTGGCTGCCGCTTCGGTGTAGTAGGGCTGCCGCGGCGAGCCTTTCCGCGTTTGGCTTCCTGCTCGTCAGTCTCTTCGTCGGACTCTTCGGTTGCAACCAGAGAATCGAGCAGTTCAGGGGGCACTTCCAGATCGTCGGCTGAACCGATAACGGGGCCCGAACCGCCACCCTGCTGGCGCGCGGCCATGCGCTGGCGCAACATATCGGCAGTAATGACCTGGGGCAACTCTTCAGGTCTGAGCGGACGTTCCAACAGGGATTCTTCCTCTGTTGTTTCCGCCGGCAATTCTGAGGGATGAAGGGTGGGCAATTCACTCTCTTCCACCGTGTCAGAGCTTTCGTCGCTCTCTTCTTGAATCTCTTCCTCATCCTCCAACGTCTCGCCGAAGCCAAACGGCTCCGGTTCCGGAACGGAAATATCGTCGAAGGAAGTGATAGGCGGTTCATCCCCCTGGACAGCAGCCGCGGCGCGATCGAACGCGCTCAATGCCTCCTCTACATCGACGCCAAGGCCGCGTTCTTCGTCCTGCGGCGGCAAGGCTTCGGGCCACTCGGTTGCTGTACTCTGATCGGCCGTTCTGTTTGCTTCATCGCGTCGCTGCAGCAGCGCTGCGGCCTGGCGGAAAGCATCTTCGCTTGTCGCGGATTCATCTTTGTCGCGCAGAATCTTCTCGGCCATACTGAGCAGGTCTTGTTCACCGGCCGCCAACTGCGCCTGTTCGGCAGCCAGCAGGTCCAACCCTTCGGCGTGGGCTTCGGTTTCGCTCTTGATGTCGATGCGCCATCCCGTCAGTTTGGCTGCCAGACGGGCATTCTGCCCCGCCTTGCCAATGGCCAAGCTGAGTTGTCGATCCGGCACAATTACGATGGCCGTCTTGATGTTGGTGTCTTCTTCGAGGATAACGCTCTGCACTTTGGCCGGACCGAGTGCGTTGGAGATATAGGTGCGCAGATTGCCGCTCCACTCGACGACGTCGATTTTCTCGCCGGCCAGCTCGGTTACGATGTTTTGGATGCGCAAGCCGCGCATGCCCACGCAACTGCCCACTGGGTCGACGCCGGGCAGCGTTGCCATAACTGCTACTTTGCTGCGTGCGCCGGGCTCGCGGGATATGGCCTTGATTTCAACGGTGCCGTCCCGCACCTCCGGGATCTCCTGTTCCATCAGGCGGCGAAGGAGATCGCGATGGGTACGACTCAGCTTGATCATCGGGCCGCGACTGCTGCGGTGCACGTCCACCACATACAGACAGATATAGTCTCCCCTGCGCAGGTTTTCCGACGGGATCTGCTCCTCGCGGGGCAGAAGGTTTTCGTGTCTGTCATCGATCAGAATGGTGACAGCGCCGGAGACGAGATCGATGCTGCGGACCTGTGCAGTGATCGTCTCGCCAACTTTGTGGACAAAGTTTTCGTAGACGGTGTCTCGTTCAGCCTCTCGAATGCGTTGCAGGATCACCTGTTTGGCGGTCTGGGCGGCAATACGGCCGAAGTTGTCGGGCGTATTCTGCACCAGAACTACATCGCCCAATTCAGTAGACGGCTCCACGGTTTTGGCATCGTCTAACAGAATTTCGGTATTCGGGTTGAGGATATCTTCGACTACCTCTTTCTCCGCGAACACGCTCATCTCGCCCGACGCGCGGTCCACCTGAGCCGTCACATTGGCGACGGAGCCGTAGTTGCGCTTGTAAGCTGAAATGAGCGCAGCCTCGATTGCGTCGAAAATCACCTCATTGTCGAGGTCTTTATCAACAGCAACCTGATTGATCCCAGCGATGAGTGCTTTAGACATTTTTGTTCAACTACTCCTGAAAACTTGACCCCTCTGCATATTTGCCGCCGCCGGATGTCCGGGCGATGAAGACGTCGGCAGACGAAAACGCGGAGGCAGACAGACAAATGCTCCGAACAGATATTGCAGGCGACGAGCCCGTAGAACAAGAAAAGTGGGCAGAACCCACTTCAGACCTACGAATCTATCAAAATCGTACAAGCTAACGACAGTTAATTACAAGTATAGCAGATTGTGGGGCAGAGGGCAATCTCGGCATTTTGGGGGGTGCATCCCAGATTTTTGGACAGCCGCTGTCTGAATCAAGAATAGTCAGTTCTTCGTTTTTTGTGACTCCGCCCATACTAGGAACTCAGATTGGGGAATGGACAGGACCGTTGTAGCACAGTTTTCATGCCATCAGCCCTCTTTTTTGGCGCCATGCTTGACCAACCCTCCACTGCCGGCACCATGCTGGCTTTCTTCGAAACGTCGTTGGTTGGCGGCAGGCACACTGCCGGACAGGCGTACCGCCGCGAAGAAGGCGCACCGGTCGGGGAGGCATGTTTTTGGAGGGGGGCGTTGCGGGGGCGCAGCCCCTGCACAAGGGAGGCCGCTTGCGGCCGACCGTCCACAAAACGGAAATAAGGAGCGGGAGATCCCTTCGCTGGCCCCAGGCAGGGCCGCGAATTGAGACGTTGCGGATTTCCTGGGCCGGCGAAATAGGGCGCTACGAATCGACACAATAATTGGGGATGCACCCATTTTGGGAGTGTGTGCCAGAGTGGGGTTGGGATTGAGGCGCGTCACTTGTCGGATGCACTGACGGCGAGTGTCCCATCCGCGAACCTCGTGAGATGTCCCAAATCTGGCATCCACCCGTCAGAAGATGTATCCCCGGTTTTTTGTGAGGTGCTGACTGAACCGGGATTCTTGGGATTTCGGGGATGGACAGGACTGCAGCCGATCCCACTATGCAGCGTGGTGGCCAATCCGTATTAACGTTACTTGAATAGTGGATTACGCTATTAACGTTTGGGCCCTGAAACGTTAATAGCGAGGTGATTGGGCCGGATTAAGTGGTGGATGGGGCCGGCCCGCTGCGTAGATGAAGACATGCATATCGACGCGAATCAAGTGCCAGCGGATTTTCCTGCGCGCGACCCGCTGATGACGCGCAGGTGCTTACTCCAGTCCGGTTCCGTGTCGAGGCTGTCCAGGGCATCGCACTCCTGGAAGAATGCCATGACTTCCTCCGGTGAGACGAAAGGTTTGGCATGTTGTCGGTTGTGTGGGCGTTCCCGGGCCACAAGCCGGCAGGTCTCGTCATCGCGGATATTCACACACACACCAATTCGTCTCCAGGAACATTTCATAAAGCATCTTTTGCCAAACCCGATCTCGACGACGCCGGCGACACAAGTGTTTATGCGCGCTGCTACACCAACTCTGGCTCGGAATCCAGGAGTCGCCGGACGACTGCGATTAACTCTGTCACCTTTTCGTCGTTGAAATCGCTGACGTCAAAGCCGTGGGCGATGGCGTTTCGATATCTCCTCATATTGGCCAGATAGTCGTAGTCTTCACGGGAGATTACTCCGTGATGGACTGCCTGATCGAGGACATGGCCGGTCTTGGTGACGCGCGCGATGGAAACTCCCTCCGCCGCAATCAATTCTCTGGTGGCCGCTTCGAAAGCCGACCAGACCAGCAGAAAGGCAGCCTCACTCAGGCCGTGATCGAGAGCCTTTTTCGTTTCATCAAGCCGCTGAAGGATTTCTTCTCTGGCAAACGACTGCACGCCTTCCGGGGAATCCAGCCTTTCCGGCTCGCCCACCAGCATTAGTTCGAAGCTCCAGCCGGGTTTATCATGTAAAATTCGCGCAAGTTCCTCTATTTGGGGTGATCCAGCCAACGAAGTCCTGAACCTTACCTCGATCACTTTCGCTTCGCCATTCTTACGTACGACCAAGTCCGCGCGGAAGCCGGGCAGGAAGTCCAACGGACAGTTTTCCTCCACTTCATAACCACGGCTTCGATACTCCGCTGCCTTCTTTTCGATGTAATTCTTTTGAACAATCTCTATGTCTTCGATCAAGAAATCACCCCCTGGTCTGGGGCATGGTCCACAATGATATGGATAAAAGGCGTTGAGCCTGCGAGCGCTTCATTCAAGACAGGTGAGAAACGCTGAACTTGCAAGTCGGCTTGCAGTTCTCTTTTGCGGCAGAGTAGATCAGTTATCTGATCATCGTCGGAAAAGACCAATCTCTTCAATGCGTCCAGAATAGGCTTCGGAATGTTGTCTACGTCAAGAGAATCTTCATCAAAGACATAAGTTATCGTCACCATGAGTGCCCCGGCGCTGAGCGGCCCTTCGTTCCATTCTCGGGTGGCGACACTGCTTACATCCTGCATCCACATCCTTAGTCGCTCCCTTCTACGGGTTTGCTGTGATACGGGAACGCCTTCAACGATAAATTCAAGAGGTATTGCCAAGTTTATTCCCACTAGCTTGATTTGGTGAGCGCTGTCGAAAACCAAGATCCCTAACATAGGCTGCGCATTTCACTCTACAGTATACCGCACTTTCCCAGTTTGAGCGCGCAAAATAATGTCCCAGACTTGGTCTCTCCCAACAGATCCTGCGCCTCACGCCTCAGGGCGCGAACAGTGCCCAGATCTCCTACGGGATGTGTTTTTGCACCACGGACGTCCCTTCAGAGACCCCAACAGGAAACTTGGACCCCCAGAATCCGTCGATTGCAACCACAGCCTCTCTTTGCGCAGTCATGGCATTCCAGCGCCGACTCATCCATTTCCCCATATCCGATGCGAAAACACCAAGATCCCCCTTGACGTATTAGAACATATGTGCTAACATGTGTAGAACATGACCTCGCGGCCCGGCGAAAGCCGGTCTCCACCGCAGGTAAAAAGACACGATTAATGCAGCAAGGAGCGACCCGTGAAAAACGATATTGCCAAGACTTCGATTGGACGTGTAGCTCTCCTTTCTTCAAGACCGATTCTGGCGCTGGTGGCGGCCATGTTTGTAGCCGACCTGCTGGGGAGCATGGGGTGGGTGCAGGGACGCATCCAAGGGCAGACACTCTTTTACGTGTTCAACAACCCAATCTCCAACTGGGGCGTCATGATGACACTGCTGATCTGGATGCTCACAACCGGCATCCAGATGGTGTCCAGCGGCATGGCCTACCGCGCCAAGACGAACCCTTACATGGCCGGGGTGGGCTTCTACATCTGGCTGTTCGGCTCCATCCTTGGCCGCAAGAGCCTCAAATTTAACAGCGCCAACTACGGCTCGGTCTTTACGATCGAGTACGGCAAGTTGGCCAAAGAGTGGTCGGGGATGTCCTTCCTGATCGCGCTCTACTGGCCGTCTCAGATCTTCGACATGGCGACCGACGCCAGCTTCTATCTGACCACGCCGCTGCGGGCCTTCCACCTGTTCTTCGCCTTCTCTTCACTGGTCTCGGAGCAGCTGGCTTACATGGCCAGCGCGGCCAAATCGCTGGGCGACGAAGCGCTGGAGGAGATGCGTGGCTACCTATAGAACGCTGTTGCAGCAGGACCGCGGCTGGGGTCTGTTCTGTCAGATGTCGGTTGCGCCGCTGGTGGCCGGCACGCTGGAGTGGCTGGTGGCGATCGGAGCCTGCTGGTTTATCGGCGCACCTTACGCGGCGCCGTGGACGTGGCTGGCGCACTTGGCGGCAGCCTATCCACGGGCCGGCGCGGCAACCGGGCTGCGGATGCTCTCGCTGGCTTGGGCGGGCTGGGAATTTGTGCGCACCGGCATGGAGTGGGGCGTGCTCACCCCTTACCTGTGGTTCGTGTTAATCTCCGCGCTGGCCGCAGCGCCCCACCGCTGGGGTGTGTGGGCGGCGCGCGGCGCCGTGCATGGCCTGGCCCTCTGGTTCATCCTCCAGATGGACCACATCTCCGGACTGATCGGCCTCGTAGGACTGCTCCTGCTCCTGATCTGAGCTGCGGTGGCCGGTTTCCGGTAGCCAGTGAACAGCGGCTGGTAGCCGCTAACCGTCAGCCAGCTGGCACGGCCTCCGGCATGACGACCTCGTAGCCTTGGCGGTTATTGGCCGATTCGCGTGCCCACAGGCAGGTGAGGGCGCTGAGAATGCCGGCGGCGATGGGGCTGCGGGAAGGCCGCCGGTCGCGCATCGCCATCAGGAAATCAAAGCTCAACTCACGGTCGCCGCCGAAGTGGGGCATGTCCCCGCTAAAGTCGATCGTCTCCACCACTGGCGATGTGTGACTGAAGATCTTGATATAGTTGTCGTTCCAGTTGAACTCGATGATGCCGCGATAGCCGTAGAGGCGGGCGCCGCGACGGGCCCCGCGATAGCGGGTGAAAAAGTTCTGCGTGTAGCTCGCCTGGACGCCGTTCTCATATTCCAACATGGCGCTGCCATTATCCTGCAGCTGATGCCCCTCGGAAAAGACACAGAACTGATCGTCGCGGTAGACCTGCTCCTCGGCAAAACGGACGCGGCCGCCTTCGAAGCCGGTGCGGAAGCGCACGAACGGGCTTTCCGGGCATGTCTCCTGCTCCGGACAATCCTTGCACTGCAGATCCCAAGGTTTGTCGCCGCCATAGACGCGGCGGGAGTTCATGGCACTCACCCAGTGCGGGCGCGCGTCGAGAAGGTAGTTGATATAGTCGACGTCGTGGGTGAACTTCTGCAGCCATAGCCCCCCATCCAGTTCGTAGTTGCGGTACCAGCTCCTGAAGTAAACGCTGCCGTACCCGACATCGTTGAACGCGACCACCTGCTCGATACTGCCCACCTGGTCCGATTCGATAATCTCCCGCACCTTTTGGGCGACGGGGCTGAGCCGCAGCGGGAAAGAGACCACGGTGGGCGCACTGTAGTCCTTATAGGCCGCGTGCAGGCGGCGTACCTCGTCGAACGTGATCGCGACCGGCTTTTCCAGGAAGAGCGGGAGTTGCGTGGGCGCTACTTTGAGTGCCATCTCCGTGTGCAGATTGCAGCGGGTCCCGATCATGATGCCGTCCAGCTCGTCGGCCTGGGCCAACAGTTCGTCTGCCGAGTTGTAAAAGCTGGCGTCGGCGAGGAGGGGATCGTTGGCGGCCTGGATGCGTTCGCTGCCCGGGTCGGCGACGGCCGTCACCCGGTAGGGGATGTCGAAAATATCCAGGCCTTTGGCCATGCCTGCGATGCGGCGGCCATATCCGATGATACCTACGCGTAACATGATGGTTCCTTTCGAGATTTTCGCATTCTTTTATGGATTGTCACTGAACGATGCTGCTCGGAAACATTTTGTTACAAACGTCTCAACCCTCTTCACCCAAGTGAGCCAGCACCGCGGCGCCGGTGCGTATGCCGGCGATGAAGCGCTCCACCTCCAGGTTCTCATTGGGGGCGTGATTGGCCTCGTCGTGGTTTGCGTAGGGCGTGGTGAAGGAATGCACGCCCAGTATTTTTGTCCAGGCATAGTCGGGCAGACTGCCGCCCATTGCCGGGATGAGGAGGGGATCGGTACCCTGGGCGGCGCGGAAGGCCTGCTGCAGCGGCCGCGTGAAGGGCGAGTCCAGCGGCGTGCGCGACGGCTCCATACCACCCTGACGGATCACCTCTACTTCGGGGGCGTGCTGACTGACATGCGCCTCCACCTTGTCCAGGATTTCGTCGACGCGCTGGTTTTCGATCAGGCGCATATCACACTTCACCGTCGCCTGGTGGGGCAGCACTGTCTTGGTTCCCGGCCCGCCGTAGCCGCTGTGAAAGCCGTTGACGGTGAAGGTCGGCCACGCGGCCAGACGGTCAAAAAAAGGCCGTTCCTGCGGATCATCGAGGCGCGCCAGGCCGGCGCCCGCCATGACCGCTGCCACGTTGACAGGCAGGGCATCCAGCGCTTCACGTTCCAACTCGCTGAGCGGCGCGACGTTGTCGTAGAATCCGTCGATGGTGATGACGCCCTGGCTGTTCTTCATCGTGGCCAGCAGATGCACAAGTGTCCAGATCGGGTTGGGCGCAACGCCGCCCCAGTTGCCGGAATGAAAGTCCCGTTGCGCGTGCGTCACGCGCAGTTCGAATGAAGCGATGCCGCGCGGGCCGAACTTGATGCAGGGTTGGCCACTCTCGTGGACGGGGCCGTCGGCGGTGATCACGAGGTCGGCGTCGGCGAGCAGGGCGCGGTGGGCGCGCACGCAGTCGCTGATATGGGGGCTGCCGATCTCCTCCTCGCCCTCCAGCAGGACTATGACGTTGCAGGGCAGGCCGCCGGTGACCGCAAGCCAGGACTCAATTGCAAGGAGCTGGGCCAGATGCTGCCCCTTGTTGTCGCCCACGCCCCGGCCCCAGATGCGGCCGTCGCGTATTTCCGGCTCGAAGGGCGGCGATAGCCAGGCATCCAGGGGATCGGGCGGCTGCACGTCGTAGTGGCCGTAGAGCAGGGCAGTCGGCGCCTGCGGCAGCTGTTTGTGGCGGCCATATACGAATGGCCAGCCCGTGCCTTCCAGCAGCTGCGTCTCCATGCCCAGATCCTGCAGGTAGCTGTACAGAGAGTCAGCCGTCTCCCTGATGCCTATCCCGTGAGCGCTGATACTGGGCTGTGCGACATAGGCCAGCAGACGGTCGATAAACTGCTGCTGGTGGGCATCCACGTAAGCGAGTACCCGCTCGAGGCCGGTGGGTTGATTGTTCGTTTCAGGCATCGGGATCCCCCTGAGAGGGCGGGCGCCTCGCTCATAAGTACACTCTTCGTCGCGTGATCAGGATGAAAAGTGTGACCAGCGGTGTTGGTGCGGCCGTTTGCGCTTTTCAATAATATCTGATGATATATTGAGGTGGGATTGAACGGATTCTACAGTATGTACAGCGGATGTCAACTTTAGTGGTCAGAGACCAACCGTTGCGCTGACCGCTGATCACGGTAAGGACAATATGGAGTAGTCTTATGAGATTAGGCGTTGTCGGCATGTTGCCCGCTGATCCTGCGGAGATCAGCCTTCCGCATTTGACCGCGATTCGGGCGTTGAAGTTGACCGGAGTTGGTCTTTCCGTCTCTGCCAGCGGTTCGCCGTCGGCCTCTGCCCCCGTCTGGCAGCGGGTACGGCGGCTCTTCGCCGACGAGGGCATGGACATTGTGCAGGTCGGGATCGGCTACAGGGACTGTCTGTTCGACCCGGAAGAGGCGACGCGGGCGCGTCTGCTGGAGGATATTCGCCGCGGACTTGGGGTTGCGCGCCAGTTGGGCGGCCATGTGGCATTGATCCGCACCGGCAGCCTCAGCCCCAATGGCTCCTACAGCCCCCACCGCGAGAACCACCGGCCGGGGCGCCGCGCGCTGTTGCTGGAATCTTTACGCTGGTTGGCGGAGGCTGCCGAATCGATCGGCCAGACCATCGCCGTCGAAACACATCTGTCGACGATTATGAACTCACCGGAGTACAACCGCGCCATCATTCGTGACGTGGGCAGCCCGCGGATGCGGGTGGTGATGGACTACGTCAATCATTTCCAGGCACTGTACCAGGTGTATGACAGCAGGACGCGTCTGCGGCATATTTTCGACTGCATGGGGCCGATCAGTACGCACGGGCACTGTAAGGATATCAGCGTGCGCGACGGCTTCGTAACCCATATGGACGAAGAGATTCCGGGCGAAGGGGAGTTGGACCTGGGGACTGCGCTGCGCCTGTGGCACGAGGAGCATCCCGACGGTTACATGATGCTCGAACACCTGCCGAACGAAAAATATCCGCTGGCCGCGGCCAATGTGCATCGGATTTTGGAGAAGGAGAGGATTCCGGTGTATTAGCGGGGTTTTTCAATGAGAACTGGCTTTTCTGGGGAGCGGAGAGAAATGAGCAGGCGTACTCGCGCCGCGGGACGCGTTCCTGGAAGCGAGAACTCGTAGCACCAAACGGGGGGCATATTGGAATTCTCCGAAAATTGCTTGACAAGCCTTTGCCTTATGGCGCCTTTTGTCACTCATCCCGGCTGTCATGCTGCGGGGAATAGTGACGAATAGGAGGAACAGATCATGAAATTTCCAGACTGGACAGATGCCGACTCACACCAGGCCAGCCAAATCTGGATGGAATATCAGCAGCATCACGATCTCTCCGATCGGATCGGCCAGACAGTGGGAATCGACCCGACCAGCAAATCTATCTGGTTCGGCGACTCGATTCAGGATATCGTAATGCAAAGGGACAGAGAGGGCTTGAATTCTCCCCTATTCTTCGAACGAATCGGCTCTGGCGCCTACTTTCGCAAGGGGCGTCGGCTGTGTTAAGTGGAACAGTTTCAGTTGACGGAGTACCGACAATCACCCTGTTTATCGCAGAGCAGCATCTGACCTCAACGATAGATACCGGCTTCAATGGCGATCTCGAGTTGCCTGAATTCTTGCAGAAAGCACTGAATCCCCGTTTTGTTGGTCGGGCCATCTCTGCTCTGGCTGGCGGCCAGACCATTGAGGAGGATGTTTACCTGGTTGAATTCCCTTTCGACGGTAGTCGTGGCAGAGACCACTTTCGTTTCGGGTCACGATATTCTGATAGGAACGCGGCTGCTAAGAGAGTATCGTCTGCAGATCAATTTCGTGAGCCAAACCGTCGAACTGGAAAGGGTATTCGCGTCATAGATCAATCCAGCATTTCGACAGATTGTCAACGGGTTTATCCCCGTTAGTCGTTGTAGGTGGCAGGCTCCATCCAACGTGCATAGCATTTTGGCGCCAGTTGGGATTCCGGTGGATTCGCAGCAAACACCGCTGGCCGGTTACGAACCCCTAGCCACTACTCACCAAGCTCAGCGCTCCCGATAGTGCCCCGCATTGACCAGCGTCGGGCTCTGCGGCATCCCGCTCACCAGTTCCCCGTTCTGAACAAACCCCTCCTCGCGGCCATCCAACTCCGCCATCAACCGCTCGCGCCAGAAGGCCACGCGCTGCGGGCGCGCCGCGGCCAAATCGTGTAGCTCCGTCGGGTCTTCCTCCAGGTCGAAGAGCAGCTCGCGTCCGCTCTGGCTGTACCAGATATACTTCTCCCGCCCATCGGTCAGCCACTGGTTGGAATCCTTCATCAGGAAATGCTCACCGTGCAAATGCTCGCGCCAACCGCCGGTTTCGCCGCGCGCCAGCGGCAAAATGCTGCGCCCGTCAACGTGCGCGGGTGTGTCGCAACCGGCGAGGTCGCAGAAGGTCGGCAGCAGATCGCGTAGCTCGACAACCTGATTCACCTCCCGTATAGGCTCATCCGCCTGCCTCGCTTGGTGGTGCGGGCTGCCCGCGTGCGGAAGCCGCAGGATGAAAGGCAGACGCGCCGAACTGTCATAAGGATAGCCTTTGGCCACGTGGTTGTGGTCGTAGAGCATCTCACCGTGGTCCGACGTGAAGACAATGGCGGTGTTATCGAGTTCGCCGTTCTCAAACAGCGACTGGAACACGCGGTTGAGGCTGTAGTCGATATGGCTGATCTGGGCGTAATAGGCCCGCCGCGCGTAGTCGCGTTGCGCCGCATCGGTCGGGATTGGGCTGTCCAGCCCGCGCACCGGCAGACTGTCCGGCGCCCAGTCTCCCATGATCGGGTCCGGCAGCGGCTTCTTCATGTAGCGGTCCATGAAGGCTTCAGGCGGGTCCAGCGGCGGATGCGGCCGGTGGTAGGAGAGCATCAGGAAGAACGGTTTGGTCGGATCGCGGCGGCGCAGAAAATCGATGCCCATTGTGGTGACCCAACTGGTCGGGTGCAGCATCTCGTCGTAGACCCAGGGCCGCGCCGCGTAGCCATTACAGCCCACGCCCGTGTCGATGTAGTCCGCTTCCGGCCCGAGCCGTTCCCGCAGCCACGGGGTGTAGTCGTCAACCAGCCCGTAGTCGTCGCGCTTGGATCGTTCGCGGTGCAGATAGCCATCATGCAGAACGACGTTGTGGAAGCCCATCAGATTGCGCGAGGGGTGGGTGTGCATCTTGCCGACGCACTGCGTATGGTAGCCGGCTTCAGCCAGCAGACCGGGCATCGTGCAGTCGTAGTGCCAGTCGATCTGGTCGTTATAGCCGACAAATCCGGTGTGGCGCTGGTTTGACCTGCCCCCCAAGAACTGGTCCAGGTATAATGTTAGTATTGGGCCGTAGAAAGGGGGGAAAGATGGCGAAGAAGAGACATACGCCGGAGCAGGTGATTAACAAGCTTAGAGAAGCTGAGGTGGCGATAGGCGAGGGCAGCACAGTGGCTGAGGTCGCGCGTCGGATCGGAGTGACCGAGCAGACCTTCTACCGCTGGCGCAGCGAGTACGGGGGTCTCAGGATCGACCAGGCCAGGCGTCTGAAGCGTCTGGAGTTGGAGAACAGCCGCCTGAAGAGAGCGGTGGCGGACCTGACGCTGGACAACCAGATACTGCGGGAGGCGTCTGAGGGAAACTTCTGAGCCCTTCACGTCGTCGCGAGTGTGTCGACCACGTGAAGGCGCGCTGTGGGGTTTCGGAGCGACG
>MPML01000110.1 GCA_002238445.1 Caldilineaceae bacterium bin5 | reverse complement strand
CCAGGGATCACCGAAGAGTCACCGCTCTATTTCAAGGCGTTTGATTACTTTGACGGTTCCGTAGAGATGAGCAGTGCTGTTCCGTCGATCGCGGATTTGTCCGCCAGACCGTGTCGTGCTGATGAGGTCGCAATCACGCCGGGCCAACGAGTCGCCGACGCGATCTCGGAGACGCTGCCGGCACATGTAGACATTACCGAAGTCAGCACGGCTCTGACCGGCGAGACGCTTTCCGTTGTTTTTTATCTCAGGGATGTTCCGGAGACGCTGGAGTTCAATAGAAAGGGTGTCGAGCAAAATATATTGGAGTACAGCTGGGAGGTCTCAGTAGACGTGGACAACAACCGCGAGACGGGCGGTCGTCTGGGGGCTGAGTACTCGCTGTCTGCCAGTCATTTTGTGTTCTCCCCGTCCAGTGACAAGGGTGTTCACCTGCCTATCGAAGAAGCTGTGCAGGCCGACTACTGGCAAATGGACGCGGAAGGCACCGGCACCCAACTCAGCAGAATAGGCATCTATGTTTCGTCTGAGGAAAACACGATCACGCTCATTGGACACATCTCTGGTATTACGCCGCAGTCGCGGCTTGAGTTTAAGGCCTATGATTTTCTGCACGGTTCGGATCAGGTGGGTTGCCAGGTTTTGTCCGGGTCGGGCGGCAGTGAGTAGGCATGCAGTGCATGGCAACCGCAGTTTATCCTCACTGGATCACAGAGGCCCCACTCTACATAAAGGGGCAGCGCTTCGTCATCGGCAAGGCCACGGAACTGCAGGCGCAGGAACACGGCCTCCTATTCCTACGCATCAACGACGATATACTGACCTATAACGACGGCCGGGTTGCCGTGCAGATCGATTCGTTTGAAACAGAAGAACTGTTGCGTTGAGTCAGTAGGTAAGTAAGAGGAGGTAGTGATGTTGAATGTGCTACTGACTACCGCGTGTGTGATCCTGTTGAACGGTTGCCTGTTTCTGCCACCGAATCCCTATCACAGGTCGACTTACGCCGAGTACCCGCCAGGTTACATTTCCATATCGCCAGGTCAGAGCGTGGATGGGGAAGCTTCCGAGAATGTGCTTGGCTCCGGCGACATTATCGGCGTGAGCTCTGAATTGAACGGAGAAATCCTGTCTGCAACAATTCACCTTCGAGAACTTCCCGAACAGGGGTATTACAGTCACGAGCCAGGCCATTTCCGACTTGAGGCGAATCGTTGGTTGGTGCTCGTCAGCATCGAAGGAGATCCTCTTACTCCAATGAGTCATCTCGACTATATGTTTCAAGTCACTTACTACGATCCGAATAGAGAAGAGTTGCCCTTTGCCCGACCGACCAATCCCATGGTTACAGGAGGCTTGTACAAATGTGGTCGTGCCATTTCAGAACATAGTGGCAACGAATACACTTCGCATGAATTCTTGTCGAGCGAGATCGAAGTGACGTTTTCTCAAGAAGAAGGCACGATTACTCTTGCAGCGGAGATTCCTGGCATCAATGACAAGTCCACCATTGCGTTCGTATCGCGCGGGTTTCCTGGCGGTCCCGACTATCTTCCGCGCGACGCGGACTGAAAATCGAGGTGAATCTAATTGTCTCTGCTTTGAACACTCGCGATGTTTCTGACCATAAACGAAGGGGGATCGCCCGTCGCCTTAGAGACGGCCAGCATAGCGTCCTCAGACGGGACAAAAAGTTGGTTCTTGTTCGTGACATAAGTGTGAGAGAAGGTTACAACTGCATTGACTGCAGCGCTTACCTGTCGGATCTTACCGTTGAGGCGTTCATGCCGCTCCTGGTTGAAAACTCAGTGTAGTACGGTTTCGGGTGGTGATAGCTTACAGACTTGCTCTTGACCGGCCTCATGGGCAGTCCCTAGCGAGCTGTCTCATTGTGGGGTTTAGGGTACGAAAATGGCCGACTCCATGCGGCGATTCCGGCGTTCTGCACGGGGTCAGCGACAACGGGCCGGGGCAGGCGAGGATTCCGCCTGGGGGTGGACAGCAAAGTGTACACTCTGTGTTTTCGCCTCTTATGGGACACGATTAGGGGGGAATCCGAATACTGACACTGTATTGGCACGGAAACGAACTGGAATGACATGCTTACGACACTTTCTGGTCTATAGTACACATTATAATGGATGTGAACTGTTTCCTCTGTGCAGAGAGACGGCAGTTTGTAGACGGGGCTTCACGTTTGGCGGGGAGGCAGCGCGGTGCATCGGGCATAGTCATGTTTGCGAAGACGGGGCTGGCACAAGAGCCCTCGGCACCATCGCAGGAGAGTGCAACGACACGGTCGGAGAGCAGAGTCAGATGGATCCTCTGGATTCGAGTTGCACTGCGGGCCATTTTCGGGAAGAAGTGCTGGAGAAACTTGGGGCCTGCAAAACGGGGATGAAGAGATGGTCATGACAGCTGACAACGCGACTCAAGCCCAAGATTCATTCCGGCCCTGGGCCTATAGTAGATTCCTTTTGTTTTCAACATTGCAGGAGGACATTCGAGATGAAGAATGGTGTTAAACGGCGGGGAGTCAAGTTCGGCGCGACGCTCTTGATTGCTGCGTTTCTGCTTTTGACACCGGCATCGCTTCCCTTCGGCGATGCGGGAACCGCGGCAGCGCAGGGAGAGGGTACAAAGAGTGAGCCGACGCACACGCCCGCTCCCTATGTGGCTTTGCAGGCCTGTGAGGTGGGCATGGCGTTGAGTGCGGGTGAAGGATGCCATGTTAGCGGAAGTGCCACTCGTGTCGTTGTTGGAAACACGTCAGCATGCCTCGCCTTTTTTGAACCCGCGCTCCTGTTGGTTTGTCACTTCACGCAGATCGATTCGTCCGCAGTCCTATCCGCCAGCAAAGTCGGCGACAGTAGCTGGATCATCGACGAACTGGCCGCTGAGCCGGCCAGTTGCGGAGAGCTACTGGAAATACACGACGCAGTGCGGCTGGGCAGAGCGGATTGGGTCTCCTGTCTCGCTTCGACCGATGTGGAACTGAACGCATGTGACGCCGAATATACTACACCTCTGAATATTGCTGTGGAGAAAGGGGCCAACGAGTTAGTTCAAATTCTTGTTGCCGCTGGCGCCGATGTAAACGTGCTGGATGGCTTCGGTGAATCACCTCTCGACATTGCAATGAGAAACGAAACTGCGGATGTTATGCAGATACTCATTGACGCCGGTGCCAAAGGCGAGGGTTCGCCTTGTCTGCAAGCAGAAGGGGCCATGGAGGCGGATGAAGAGACCGAGATATTGCTTGGCCTTCTGCTAATGTACGTAATGCTCGAAGAATCCGGAGAACTTGACGCCGCGATCACCGAAATGTCCCAGGAATTCGTCTCGTCCCTGGCAGAGGTTCTCAGCGAGGGAGGTTCGGAAATCGAGTTGCAGACTCTTGGCGACACATCCCTGAACATCGTTATTGAAGAGCTTATGCAGATCACCGTCAAATACATCTTACTGGCTCTGGCCGCCGAAGGTGTCGATACCGGTTCTGAAGATGAGGTCACCGAGTTCCTTCTGGTCGGCATGTCCAGCGACGCTGACATAGAGGCTGGCATCGCGGAGCTATCGGGCATCTTACTTCTCGACGACAAAACAGCAGACGCGATCTCAGCATTTGTCCACGACTTTCCGACGGGACTGGCGCGAATCCTCGTCGCCGCCAGCACAGGCGTTGCAGTTGAAGACCCTATCAAATCCTTCTCGCAGCGACTCGTCGCGGATTTTGCGGGCATTCTTGTTTCCGCCGGCTCGGAAGTTGACCCAGTTGTCCTCGGGGAGACGCCCCTGCAAGCCGCGGTAGAGTACTTAACCTCTGAGACCTTACGGGTGTTCCTTCCCAATCAGGTCGTTCAGACTCTCATCGCCTCCAGTGGGTTCGAAGATGACAAAGCCCTCCTCCAATTTGGGACTCCGCTCCAAGATGGCGAATCGAACATGGACATTCGCATTTGGGGGGATGTCGCTCTTTTCGACGCGATATATTGGAGTGACCCCGAGATAGTTTGGCTTCTGATTGAAACGGGTGCGGATGTCAACGCAGCCGAAGGCTTCGGCGGCAATACGCCCCTCCACGAAGCCGTGGAGCAGGGCAATGGAGAGATCGTGAAGATCCTTGTCGCTGCCGGTGCGGACGTCAACGCGGAAGGCTCTATGAGTCGTACGCCCCTGAGTCTTGCAGCTGAAAAAGGCGCGACAGAGATTATGCGGATCCTGCTGAGGCCGGGCCCGGTCGCTGACACGTCAGAGGATGGCGAGGACAAGGTAGCTGCATCAATGCCGTCCATTGGAAGCGAGGCGCTCTATACGGCGATAGAGAAGGGTGATGTGGAGATGGTGCGGCTTCTGGTTGAAGCGGGTGCGGATGTCAACGCAACTGAAGGCTTCGGCGGCAATACACCCCTTCACGAAGCTGTGGAGCAGGGCGATGCGGAGATCGTGAAGACCCTGGTCGCCGCCGGCGCGGACGTCAACGCGGAAGGCTATTTTGATCGTACGCCTCTTAGTCTAGCGGCTGAGGAAGGCGCGACAGAGATTATTCAGATTCTGCTGGGGTCGGGCCCGGACGCTGACACGTCAGAGGGCGGCGAGGACAAGGAAGCTGCATCAATGCCGTCCATTGGAAGCGAGGCACTCTATACGGCGATAGAGAAGGGTGACCATGAGATGGTGCGGCTTCTGGTTGAAGCGGGTGCCGATGTCAACGCAGCCGAGGGCTTCGGCGGCAACACGCCCCTCCACGAAGCTGTGGAGCAGGGCGACGCGGAGATCGTGAAGATCCTGGTCGCCGCCGGCGCGGACGTCAATGCGGAAGGCTATTTTGATCGTACGCCTCTTAGTCTAGCGGCTGAGGAAGGCGCGACAGAGATCATGCAGATTCTGCTGGGGTCGGGCCCGGACGCTGACACGCCAGCGAGCGGCGAGGATAAGGAGGCTGCATCGACGCCGTCCATTGGAAGTGAGGCGCTCTATACGGCGATAGAGAAGGGTGATGTGGCGATGGTGCGGCTTCTGGTTGAAGCGGGTGCCGATGTCAACGCAGCCGAAGGCTTCGGCGGCAATACACCACTTCACGAAGCTGTGGAGCAGGGCGACGCGGAGATCGTGAAGATCCTGGTTGAAGCGGGCGCGGATGTCGAGGCAAAGGGCTATTTTGACCGTACGCCCCTCAGTCTTGCGGCTGAAGAAGGCGCGACAGAGATTATTCAGATCCTGCTGGGGTCGGGTCCGGACGCTGACACGCCAGCGAGCGGCGAGGACAAGGAGGCTGCATCGACGCCGTCCATTGGAAGTGAGGCGCTCTATACGGCGATAGAGAAGGGTGATGTGGCGATGGTGCGGCTTCTGGTTGAAGCGGGTGCGGATGTCAACGCAGCCGAAGGCTTCGGCGGCAATACACCACTTCACGAAGCTGTGGAGCAGGGCGACGCGGAGATCGTGAAGATTCTGGTTGAAGCGGGCGCGGATGTCGAGGCAAAGGGCTATTTTGACCGTACGCCCCTCAGTCTTGCGGCTGAAGAAGGCGCGACAGAGATTATGCGCATCTTGTTGGGCCTTGATGGAAACACAGATGAAAATTGACATTTGCGAGGACGGATGAACTACGAAGTACACGAAGGAGGCTCCCTGCGCCGGTGACCAGCGCTTTTTCATTCTCCATTCGCATAAAAGGGCAGACGCCTGGCCGATGTCGAACCGGCCGCGCATGACCAGATTGCGGCTCACTGGTACCCGCTGCAGCCGTACAGGTAAAGTGTTGTGCACTGGTTGATTTCGATCTTTGGCATACGCAACGTGTAGAACGAAAGGCGTCCCGGACGGACACTGTAAACCCTGGTCAGGGCACAATGCGCTCTTCAGCTGGTTTACGATTGTTCAGACTATGCTCAGATCCTTCAGAGTCGTAGAAGGCTGAGAGACCGCCCTCACCTTCCTGCAACTGATGTACCGAGTTTCGTTGCCTGAGGAAGATAGTCTTACCTATAATTCTTCGCCCCAGCCGTTCGCATCGGACAGTAGCGCTTTCAACGCGAGGCGAGACTTGAAGGATGACGTGTCTCGTCGCTGTCTCTTGGCCACTGAGCTGGTTCGCCGTGTGCTTGGCGAACTGCGCTACTGCATACCTTAGCTTGTTCTCGATATTGAAGTCCACTGCGCATGATCCTCTCACTGTCCAGACCGGCTCTTGGGGAGGGTGAAGATGAGTTGTTCCAACTGTGGGCGCGAAATTACGCCAGGCGACAAGTTCTGCTCCTACTGCGGTGCCGCCTTGGGAAACGCTGGCGGTCGGCCTGATTTTGAAGCGGGTGAAGCCGACGATTTGCAGACCGTCGTTGCCGGGCTGCAGGCGCAGGTCGGCCGGTTGCAAGCGCAGATTATCCAGCAGGCGCAGCGCATTGACGCACTCGAAACTGCCAGCCCAGACCCTGCCCTGGCAACGCCGCCATTGGAAACACCGGGCCAAGCCGCTGCTGCTCCGGAAAGGGCAGTTGTGGAAAGCGCACAGGCGCCCGCTGCCCGGCAGGAACCTCCGACCGCGGCGCCCTCCGCTGACGAAAAAAGTGCCCGGTCCTCCCGCGACTGGGAATGGCTGGTAGGGGGCAACTGGCTGGCCCGCGTCGGCACCCTGGCGCTGATCATCGGGATTGGCTTTTTTCTCAAGCTCGCCTTCGACAATGACTGGATAGGGGAGACCGGCCGGGTCGTTATGGGACTCGCAGTTGGCGCGGCCCTGCTCGCCGGCGGCGAACTCTGGGCTCGCAGGTATCCGGCGTGGGCCCAGGCGGTCACAGGAGGCGGCATATCCATCTTGTACCTGTCCATATACGCCGCCCACGTTCTCTATTACCTGGTCCCGGCAACGACCGCCCTGTTGCTTTCCAGCCTTGTGACCCTGGCCGCCGCCGCTCTGGCGCTGCGCCATGATGCGCGGGCCGTTGCCGTCCTTGGGATTCTGGGCGGGTTCGCCACGCCACTGTTCCTGGCCGACAGGCTGCCGGGTCAGTGGGAGGTCCTCGCCTACGTGTTGATGCTGGATCTGGGCGTCCTGGCCCTCGCCGTCGCCCGCAACTGGCGCTGGTTCACCCTGCTGGCTCTGTTTGGTTCCCTGGCGCTCTTCGGGTTCTGGTTTGAAGAGCTGAACCCGGACCTGCTGCCGGCCCAGGTGGGCCTTACTCTCATATTCCTCATTTTCGTGGGCGCGACGACACTGTTTCACCTGTTCCGGCGCCGCACTCCGGATTTCCTCGACCAGTGCCTGATCGTGTTGAACGGGATGGCCTACTTCGGAATCAGCTACGCTATTCTGTCTGAAGAATACCGAGCCTGGATGGGCGGGTTCACCCTGCTGCTGGCCCTGTTCTACGGCATATCAGGTTACGGGATTCTGGCCCGGTACCCGGAACAGATGCGGCTCAGTCTCTTTAACCTGGGAATGGCCCTGGTCTTCCTGACCATAGCCATTCCTGTGCAGCTTGACGGCCCCTGGATCACGATAGCCTGGGCGGCACAGATGGTGGTCCTGATCTGGCTGTCCTTCTTGCTGGGAATGCCACAACTGCGCTGGGCCGCTCTCGTCATCCTCGCCCTGGTTGCCTTCCAACTGATCGTATACTACTTCGCGCCGATTTTCTTCCATCAACTCATAAGCTACTTCACCACGCCCGACTGGCAGACAGACTATTTCGGCGAGGACCGCACCTACTGGCCGTTGGTGAACAGGCGCTTCATGGCGCCTGCCGCCGCGATCGCCGCAATCTTTCTGTCGGCCTTCTTCACGCTGCGCTGGGGAGGCCGGTCCACTCGTCCCGGGGACGGCATTCTCACTTCGATTCTGCTGATTGCGGCCAACGGTCTGACGCTGTTCGCGCTCAGCGCCGAGCTGACAGACGCGGTGGACCGGGGCTTTTTCGCCACTGATCCGGAAATCGCCGGCAATGTGACCAGCCTGTCTCTGAGCGCGTTGTGGGCCCTGTACGCGGCGGTGCTGATTGTCCTGGGTATGGTGCGCCGCAGTCGCTGGCCGCGGCTGGCCGGATTGGGGTTGCTGGCAGTGCCAGTCGCCAAGCTCTTCCTCTACGACGCCTTCAGCCTGGGACAGGTATACCGGG